>NZ_NQKX01000006.1 GCF_002252635.1 Synechococcus sp. MW101C3 | reverse complement strand
CGTCGGGGGAACGTCCCCTCCGCAGGCCGGAGCCTTTCGCCTGACGCAATGTAACAGCACATTGCGGGATGTGTGGGGCGCTTAAGGTTTGGCTTCGTTTTCAGTCTCGACGGTTCAACGCGTTCAGGCCGGAGGCTTTCAATCTCGAAGCTTTCGGGTTCGAAGCCTTCAGACCTGAAGCGCTCAGGCAAGCCGTCTGAAGCCCCGAAGCGTTCAGGTCCAACCTGTTGTAAGGCGCGAAGGCTCCCTGCTCCGGCGCGAACCGACGGGGCCCAGCTCGCAGACGCAAACTTCAGCGGCTTGGCCTGCGATCAAGGAGAGCGGTGCACGGCGGCTGTGGCCGGCAGGCACGAGGGTTTCAGTGCCTGGCAGGCGATCGAAACGCCACGCCAGCACTGGGCCCGGGCAGCACAGCGGAGGCTGCACCCCAAAACAGACGCGGGGTGGGGGTCATGAATCGACCACATAGCGACCGCGCCACAGGCAGCGGGCTTAAGGTTTTCTTTGTATTCCCGGCCACCCGCACCCCATGGTTCTGATTTGCTGGGACCTGCACGGAAACCGTTGCACCGAAACGGTTCCTGTCCACCAAGCCCGCCACCGCCGCCTGCAGCTCGAGCAGCAGGGCGCCGTCGTCTATTGGAGCGAGCGGCTGGCCAACGGCTAGTCCGATTGCTAGGAGTGCATCGACCTGACCGCGCTTCCAGCGATGTCGTTGCCTGCACCATCAAGACTCACCCTCACGGTGCTCGCACTCGGGGTCAGTGCCGCCGGCCTCACTGGCTGTTTCAAAACAGCGGACCAGACGCCTGAACGGCTGGATCGGGTCGAACTCAGGCTCCAGCAGCTGGAGCAGCGGCTGGCTGCTCCCTCCCGCCCCAACCCTGCCGACCCCGCAGGTAAACCGCCTGCCGGCGTCGTCAAGTCGCTCACCTTCCGTATGGGTAGCCAGGACGACCGGCTCAGGATTTACTGGGCAGATGGATCCAGCTCCGACCTTCCCTGCACCAAGGAGCAAGGCACCTGGGTCTGCGGTTGATCTCCGGCGCCCCTGCCGCTCTTTTCCCTTGATGCGACTCTCCCCCGTTCTCCTGGGCGCCAGCCTGCTGCTGTCGGCCTCCGCCGTGATCGGCCAAACCACCGATCCCTACAACACCTTCCCCTTCACCCGCCAGCGGGCCACCAACCTGGCCCGCATGCAGGCCGAGAAACTGAATGGCGGGCTCAGCGTTTACCGCCCTGACGCCTGCATGTACAACCGTGCCGCCGGCAACTGCCTGATCAAGGCCGATGCCGAGGGTTACACCTTCCGTTTTCTGGGAGGCCCTCCTGGCTGGCAGGTGCTCGGCCTGCCGCCGAACACCGAAACCGAGCTGAGGATTTCGGCCGATGGCCGCCAGGTTCTTGGCGTGGTCTACAACGGCGTTCCCCGGCCCACCCCCGCCCCCCAGGCAGCTCCGCTGAATCAGGCCAGCCCCGATGGTGGCCAGGCCCCTCGCTGAGCGCCTCACCCTTCAACGGGCACAAGCGAGATCCCGGGCCAGCTGCTGGAGGGCCTCCACCCACTCCTGGCTGCTGGGCCACCGCTCCCGCCTGGTGAGGCTCAGAGCGATGCCCTTCTCGCCATAGGCCGCTTCGTTGATGAACACCGGCCAGGTGCAATCTCCTGCTGCCATGGCAGTGCCGATCATGCCGGCCGCTTCCGCCTCGAACGGCACGGTGGCCCCATCGGCGCCTTGAAACAGGGGATCGCCGAGCTGCAAGGGCTGCCAATCGCGGTGCTGACGACTGGGATGCAGGCAGCAGGCCGGACGGCCATCCGGATGGCGCGGCAGATCGAGGCTGCAAAGGTGGCGGTGGACGGTGAGAGCCACCGGCAGCCGTAGCGACCCGGCGCGTGCAGCTGCCAGGGTGGCCAGCGCCGCCTCCACGGCCAGGGCCGTCTGGTGGCAGATGGTGGCGGTGATCACCCCCTGCGGCACCGGACCCACCTCGATCACCACACCGCAGGGCCAACGCTCCACCAGAAAGCCGCTCTGGGCGGGGTCGCCCTCGTGCAGGTAGATCGGCAGCCCCAGCTGCGCCTGAATGCCGGCGGCCAGGGCCAGGTCGGTGGGGCGGCGCCCGTAGAGCACCAGGGAGCTGCCCATCGCCGCCGTGGTGCTGTGCAAATCGAGAACCACCCCGCAGGGAGTGGCGCCTGTGGGCCCGAAATCGGCGAGCAGCTGGCGCGCCCGCAGCAGCTCCAGGGAGCTGCGCTCGGAATCCGCCAGAGCCTCCAGGCCAAAGGAACGATTGAGATCGTGATCGAGGTACCGCACCCCTGCCGCCAGAGCCGCGGGATTGCCCACCGCCAGCTCCACCGCCAGCCCGGCGCGGTCGAGGTGGGCGGGGTGGCGGCCCCAGTGCTCCAGCAGCCAGGGGGCATTGCGTTCGTTGCCGTGGGTTCCGCCCACCACCAGCACCTTGTCTGCGGCCATTTGCGCCCGTCCCTGCGAACACCTGCGCCACAGGCTGGCAGGGGATCCCGGCCAGGCCAGAGTCGGAGCACTCGCCCGTAGTGGAAATGGCCGTTCCTCCGCCCGTGGTGGCCTGCGTTCGCGCGGCCTGGCGCTGGCAATGGCAACAGCTGATGGGTGGATTGGGCCCCGCCGACGCCGAGGGCAACTACTGCCGTCCCGCCGGGGCCTTCGCCGTGCTGCCGCCCCTGCCGGCCACAGCCGGCACCAGCGCGGGCCATGTGCTGATCGTGGGCCGCAGCTGCCCATGGGCCCATCGCGCCTGGCTGGTATGGACCCTGCGCCAGCTGCAATCGACGATTGATCTGGTGGTTGTGGAACCGGACCCCGGCGCCGGCCGCTGGCAGTTCTCAGCGCCCTTCGAGGGGGCCCAGGCTCTGGCCGACCTCTACAGCAGCTGCGGAGCTCCAGCGACCGCGCCGGCTTCGGTGCCGGTGCTCTACGACCGCGCCGAGCGCCGCATCGTGGTGAATGAGAGCGCGCGGCTGATCGAGCTGCTCAACCGCTGGCCGGCACCCGAGGGGGTGCCCGATCTTGAACCTGCTGATCAGAGCGAGCGCCGCGATGCCTGGCGCCAGCGCCTGCAGGGAGACGTCAATGACGGCGTGTACCGCTGCGGCTTCGCCCGCAACCAGGCGGCTTACAACCGCGCCGAGTCAGCCCTGTTCGAGGCCCTCGAGGCCGCCGAGGCGGAGCTGCAGGCCGCTGGGCCCTGGCTGTGCGGCACCGCCCCCAGCCTCGCCGACGTGGTGCTGTTCCCCACCTTGATTCGCCTGGAACTGGTCTATGCCCCCCTGTTCGGCTGCAGCCGCCGGCCGCTCTGGCAATTCCCCGCCCTATGGGGCTGGCGGAGCCGCTTCCATGCGATCGAAGGAGTCGCCAAGACCTGCTTCCCCATGGCGTGGCGGCAGGATTACTTCGGTGCTCTGTTTCCACTGCACCCCTCCGGGATCATTCCGGCCGGCCCCGACCTGACCACACTGGTGAAGGCTTCTCCCCTCGAGATGATGCGATGAACGCCCGATCGATCGATCCCAGCGCCAGCACCGATCCGGTGTTCGAGGGTGTCTACGGACTGTTCACGATCACGGCCGAGGACCGGCGTGAGGTGCTCGGCTATCGCCTCGCTCTGCTTGCGCTCGCGATCGCGGAGCTGGCCCTGCTGTGGCAGTGGCAACGCTTCGGCGGGGTCTGGTCGTGGCCGTGGCTGGTCGTGATGGCGGCAGGGCTGGGGCTGGCGCTGCAGTGGATTCACATCTACCTGCGGCCTCTGCACCGGGCGCTGCAGCTGTTCTGGCTGCTGGGCTGCGCCGGTGCTGTGGGACTGGCGCTGCGGGTGGGCCCCGACGCCATGCTCGACACGCTGGCGGCCGATCCCCGCTGGATCTGGGCGATCGGCCCCTTCTTCGCCGCCCAGGCCGGCATCGGCTTCAAGGAGTTCTTCTGCTTTCAGCGGCCGGAGGCGATCGGCGTGACCCTCGTGCTGCCCGTGGCCCTGCTGGGCCGGCTCAGCGGGCTGCTGGATCCCCGCCAGACGTTCGGGTTGCTGCTGCTGCAGGCGGCCCTGTTGCTGGTGCTGTGCCTGCGCAAATTCCCGATGGCGGCGCAGGCTGATGTGGGTGACAAAAGCGTGTTCGCCCATCTCGAGGCCCAGGCGCAGGGCGTCAGCCGATGAGCCTGATCAGCCTGGTGGGGGTCGCCAAGGACTTCGGCATCAAGACCCTCTTCCGCGACCTCACCCTGCACGTGGGCGAGCGCGATCGGCTCGGGCTGATCGGCCCGAACGGCGCCGGCAAATCGACCCTGCTCAAGGTGCTCGCCGGGGTGGAGCCGGCGGGGGAAGGGGAACGCCGCTGCTCGCCCCGCCTGAACGTGGTGCTGGTCGACCAGGACCCCACGCTCGACCCCCAGCGCACCGTGCTGGAGCAGGTGTTCGCCGGCAGTGGAGAGAAAACGGAGCTGCTGCGGCGCTTCACGGCGGTGAGTGAGGCGCTGGCCGGGTCGTCGGGGGCCAGGCACGACGCCCTGCTGGCGGAGCTGGGCGATCTGCAGAGCCGCATGGACCACTGCCAGGCCTGGGATCTGGAGCAGCAGTGCCGCGAGGTGCTCGACCGGCTCGGCATCCGCGACACCCAGCGCAAGGTGGGGGAGCTCTCCGGTGGCTTCCGCAAGCGCCTGGCCCTGGCCTCCGCACTGGTGGCTGAGCCGGACGTGCTGCTGCTGGATGAACCCACCAACCACCTGGATGCCGACTGCATCGAATGGCTGCAGAACCACCTGGACCGCTTCCGCGGCGCCCTGGTGCTGGTCACCCACGACCGCTACGTGCTCGACCGGGTCACCCGCCGCATCGTGGAGGTGGACCGGGGCGAAGCCCGCACCTATGAGGGCAACTACGCCAGCTACCTGCAGATCAAGGCGGGTGAGGAGGCCGCCGAAGCAGCCAGTGCGGCCAAGTTCAAGGGAGTGCTGAGGCGCGAACTGGAATGGCTGCAACGCGGACCGCAGGCCCGCAGCACCAAGCAGAAGGCCCGCATCCAGCGGATCGAGGCGATGCGGGAGGCGCCGGTGCGCGCCGGCAAGGACCAGCTCAGCCTGGCCACCACCAGTCGGCGGCTGGGCAAGCGGGCGATCACGGCGGAGCATCTCAGCGTGTGGGCGCCGCAGGGCCCGGCCGGGGGAGAGGCGGCCACCACGCCCACCACCCCGAGCGGCACGCCGTTGCTGCGCGACTTCAGCTACGACTTCAGCCCGGAAGACCGGGTGGGCATCATCGGCCCGAACGGCTCCGGCAAGTCCACCCTGCTCGACCTGATCGCCGGGCGGCGCCAGGCCCAGCAGGGCCGCCTGGAGCTGGGCAGCACCGTGCAGCTGGCCTACTTCGACCAGCAGACCGACGATCTGTTCGCCGGCAAGGGCATGGAGCGCAAGGTGATCGATTTTGTGCAGGAGGCAGCCAGCCGGATCGATCTGGGCGGTGTGCAGGTGAGTGCGTCCCAGCTTCTGGAGCGCTTCCTGTTTCCCCCCGCCCAGCAGCACAGCCCGATCGGCAAGCTCTCCGGGGGCGAGCGGCGGCGGCTCTGCCTGTGCCGGCTGCTGATTCAGGCGCCCAACGTGCTGCTGCTCGACGAACCCACCAACGACCTGGACGTGCACACGCTCACGGTGCTGGAAGACTTCCTCGAGGATTTCCGCGGCTGCGTTGTGGTGGTGTCCCACGACCGCTACTTCCTCGATCGCACCGTGGACCGGCTGTTCTGCTTCGAGGGCGGGGTGCTGCGGCGCTTCGAGGGCAACTACAGCGCCTACCTGGCCCAGTCCGCCCAGGCCGCGGCCAAACCCTCACCGGCGCCCACTGCAGCGCCGCCCACGCCTGAAGCGTCCGCCCCGCCGGCCAGGGGAACGGGCGAACGCACCGAGCGGCCCCGGCGCCGCAGCTACCGGGAAAGCCGCGAGCTGGCGGATCTGGAGCAGCAGTTGCCGGGCTGGGAGGAGCGCCGCAGCCGGCTCGAAGCAGAGCTGGCCGGCGGCGGGCAGGGCGACTACGCCCGGCTGGAGAGCCTCACCCAGGAACTGGCCGCCCTGGTGGAACGCATCCATGCCGGCGAGGAGCGATGGCTGGAACTGAGTGATCTGCCGGCCTGAGACCAGGGCAAAACCACCCGCTGGCACAGGGATCTACCCCATGTTGGCGGGGGGTTGATGAGCTGGAGCCCACACGGCCCGGCGAAGCTGGCGCACGACCCGTAGGGTGGACTGGAAAAATTCGGTTGCCGCAGGTCGGCCGTCTTATGACTTCCATCGACGAGCACATCCTCAAGGACCAGATCGAAATCGAAACCGCCAAGGCCACGGGCAACGAGGCCAAGGTGCGTCACCTTGAGGAAGAGCTCAAGTCTTTGCAGGAATACAAGACCCATCACCCCGAGGACAATCACGATCCCAATTCGCTTGAGGTCTATTGCGACCTGAACCCGGAAGCCCCTGAGTGCCGCGTCTACGACGACTGAGCCACCAGGGCCTGTTCGCTGCGGTCGAGTTCCTTCCAGACCGCTTCCAGCAATCGATCGAGCCCCTGACGCGTTGCCCCGGAGATGGCCAGCACCTCCCGGGGCCAACGCTCCTTCAGTGCGTTTGAAGCCGCTGCCAGGGCATCTTCATCCAGCAGTTCCACTTTGTTAATGGCCAGCAGCCGGGGGCGATCGGCCAGCCCATGGCCGTAGGCCACCAGCTCCGCTTCCACCACCGCCAGGTCGTGGGCCACATCCGCGCTGGAGCCATCCACGAGGTGCACCAGCAGTCGGGTGCGCTCAATGTGGCGGAGAAAGTCGTGGCCCAGCCCCGCGCCCTGGGCGGCGCCGGCGATCAGACCGGGGATGTCGGCGAACACCGTGCCATCCCCACTGGGTTTTCGCACCACACCGAGATTCGGGATCAAGGTGGTGAAGGGGTAATCGGCGATCTTCGGCTTGGCGGCCGACAGCACACTGATGAGGGTGCTCTTACCGGCATTCGGCAGGCCGATGATGCCGACCTCCGCCAGCAGCTTGAGTTCGAGCTGCAGTTGCCGCTCTTCCCCGTCCTTGCCTTCGGTGAACTTCTCGGGGGCCCGGTTGCGATTGCTCAGGTAGTGGGCGTTGCCCAGCCCGCCGCGGCCTCCAGCCGCCACCCGCAAGCGATCCCCTGGCTCGATCAGATCGCCGAGCAGGGCTTCGGTGTCAGGGTCGCGCACCTCGGTGCCGCAGGGCACCCGCACCACGAGATCCTCCCCGCCGGCGCCGGAGCAGCGGTTCGGGCCGCCGCGGCGGCCTTCCGGGGCGGCAAACAGCCGCTTGTATTTGAAATCCAGCAGGGTCTGCAGGTTGGCATCGGCCTGCAGCCATACGGCCCCACCATGGCCGCCATCACCGCCGGAAGGACCACCGGCCGGCACATATTTTTCCCGACGAAACGCGACGATGCCGTCGCCGCCCCGGCCGCCCTGGACCGCTATGCGGGCTTGATCGATGAACTGCAAGGAATCCCTTAACGAAGGCCGAACCTGAGGCCAACCCTAGGATCGGCCGGTCAGAGGCTCCGTCTTGGCAGAGGTTCGCTTCCAGCAGGTCAGCAAAACATTTCCACCACGGCGGGGCAGCCAGCCTGTGGAGGTGCTTCGCCAGCTCGACCTCGACGTGCCCGATGGTGAATTCCTGGTGCTGGTGGGTCCCTCCGGCTGCGGCAAGAGCACTCTGTTGCGCATCCTGGCGGGCCTGGAAACCCCCACCGATGGCGAAGTGCTGGTGGGCGGGAGGCCCGTGAGTGGCCTGCGCCCGGCCCAGCGGGACGTGGCGATGGTGTTTCAGAGCTACGCGCTTTACCCACACCTGAGCGTGGCCGACAACATCGGCTTCGGGCTGCGGCGCAGCCGTCCCCGCAGCGTGGCCCAGCAGCTGCAGGACAGCCTGCATCGCTGCAGCCGCGGGCTGCCCGCCCCCCTGCGCCTGCCCTCGAAGCGGGAGCAGCGCATTGAGGCACGCATCGCCGGGGTGGCCGAGGAGTTGGGCCTCACGCCCCTGCTCGACCGGCGTCCCAAGGAGTTGTCCGGCGGCCAGAAGCAGCGGGTGGCCCTGGGGCGGGCGATCGCCCGGGAGCCCGCCGTCTTCCTGATGGATGAGCCGCTCAGCAACCTCGACGCCAAGTTGCGCACGGGCACCCGCGCCCAGATCGTGGCGCTTCAGAAGCGGCTGGGCACCACCACGCTCTACGTGACACACGACCAGGTGGAGGCGATGACGATGGGGCATCGCATCGCCGTGCTCAACCAAGGCCGGCTGCAGCAGCTGGGCACGCCGATGGAGCTCTACACCTGGCCTTCGAATCTGTTCGTGGCCCAGTTCATCGGCAGCCCACCGATGAATCTGCTGCCGGTGCAGGCCGCAGGTGGCGATCAGATTCAGCTCGATGCCCGTCGCTTCCTGGTGGAAGGCCCGATGGCCGCCGCCCTGGCCTCCCATGCCGCCCGTGGAGTTTCCACGCCCCTTACAGGCGGGCTCCGGCCGGAGCATCTGAAGCTGGCACCGGCCACCAACCGGAATCTGCCGGGCGACGTCACCCATGTGGAGGCGCTCGGCAATGAACTGCTGATCAGCGCCCGGCTGCTGGAGGGCGGCCATCTGGTGCAGCTGCGGGCCGACCCCTCCCAGCGGGTGGTGCCGGGGCAGCGGATCCACATCGACGTGGACCCCAGCGGCTGGCGGCTGTTCGATGCCGCCGGGGAGGCACTGGCACTGCCACCGACCACCACCGCCGGCCCCGAGCGCACGGGGCCGGAACCTCAACTGCCCGTGCTCGATCTCTGAGCCCAGCAGGGCGGAGGTGCATAAGGGGAAGACCACCTCGTTAACGGGTCAGCCATTTCAAGAGTGAAATGCCCCCGGGTCGTTCCCACCCTGCACACTCTCAGCCCCGGTCTGGCACTCACCATCACCGGTGTTGTAGTGATCTGAGGCTTCATGCCACCCAGACCACACTGCAGCCTGGGCCACCGTCACCCTGCTCCGCATCGCTCACCCGCTCCACGTAGGGCACGGTGTCAAGCCACTGGCGCAGGCCACGCTTGAGCTTGCCGCTGCCGATGCCGTGGATCACCCACACCGGCCCTTCCGCCGCGCGTAGCCGTTCCTCCACGGCTGCCTCCGCTTCGTGCACCCGCAGGCCGCGCACGTCCACGGTGTTGCGTTCGGTGCGCACCTGGGCGCTGCCGCCGCTGCGGCCGGGCTGGCGGCGCACCTGCACCACAGGCGGCTCCGGTGGCGCCGGCTTCTCGCCACTGAGGGATTCCACCCCGTCGAGCGGCACGGTGAGCCGCAGCACGCCGCAGCGCACCGTGAGCTCCTGGCCGTCGGTGGCAATCTCCAGCACTTCCGCCGCCTTGCCGAGCGAGAGCACGCGAATCCGCTCCCCCAAAGAGGGCCGCCAGCCGCGGTGCTGTCGGCGTTCCGGCTGAGGCTGATGTTCCTGCTGCAGGCGCTTGAGCCGTTGGCCCGCCTGACGCGCCTCCTCCCCATCGGTGTCGCCCTGGCGAAGACGGCGGATGATGCGGCGCACTTCCCGTTGGCCATCGCGGATCGAGTGCTCCAGCTGGCGGCGCCGCTGCTCCTGCAGTTCCGCCGATTGCTCCTGTTGGTGCTGCCAGCGCTGCAGCAGCTCCTCGTGCAACAGCTCGGTGCGCACCAGCAGCACAGCCGCCTCTTCGGCAGCCTCCTGCTGGCGGCGCCGCTGATCCTCCAGGCCACGGATCACCTGGTTCAGCTCCCCTTCCCCCTTCGGCGCCAGCAGGGCGGTGGCGCCCGCGATCACGGCCGGCTCCAGGCCGAGGCGGCTGGCAATGGCCAGGGCGTTGCTGCGGCCCGGAATGCCCCACTGCAGTTGATAGGTGGGCGAGAGGGTTTCGACGTCAAAGCCCACCGAGGCATTCTCGAAGCGGGCATCCTCGTACTTGAGCGCCTTCAGCTCACCGAAGTGGGTGGTGGCAATGGTGAGGCGGGCGCGGGCGGCGAGATGGCGCAGCAGGGCGATCGCCAGGGAGGTGCCTTCGGTGGGGTCGGTGCCGGCACCCACCTCATCGAGCAGCACCAGGGAGGCGCCACCGTGCGTTCCCGGCGGCGGCAGCGCTTCGAGGATGCGCGCGATGCGTCGCACGTGGCCGCTGAAGGTGGAGAGGTTCTGCTGCAGCGACTGCTCATCGCCGATGTCGGCCAGGACAGAGCCGCACCAGGGCAGCCGCGGCGTGCCGCGGCAAGGCAGGAACAAGCCAGCGCGCGCCATCAGGGCCGCCAACCCCACACTTTTGAGCGTGACTGTCTTGCCGCCGGTGTTCGGGCCGGTGATCGCCACCACCCGCAGGTCGCTGCCCACGGTGACCGTGACCGGCACCACCGCCCTGCCGCCCTCGCGCCGCTCCTGCCAGAGCAGCAGCGGATGGCAGAGATCCACGAGCTGGAAGGGGGCCTCGGCAGTGGCGGACAGCTCGGGGCGCACCCCGCCAAGGTCCTGGCCGTAGCGAGCGCGGGCCACGGCGCCATCGAGCTGCACCAGCACCGTCTGCAGGGTGTGGAGGGCGTCTGTGTCCGCCGCCACCAGGCTGCTGAGCTCCGCCAGCACCTGTTGCTCGAGCTCGCGCTCCTTTCCTTCCAGCTCCCGCAGCCGGTTGCCCAGGGTGATCACCGCCTGGGGCTCGATGAACACGGTGCTGCCGGAGGCCGAACTGTCGTGCACCAGGCCGCTGAGCTGGGAGGCCGCCCCCGCCTTCACCGCCAGCACTGGCCGGCCGTTGCGTTCGGCGATCACGTTGTCCTGCAGCAGGGGCGCGCAACGCCGAATCAGCTCCTGGAGCCGCTCACGCCGCTGCTGGCGCAGAGCCGAGAGCTGCAGCCGCAGCGCGGCCAGCGCCGGGCTGGCGCGGTCGGCCACACGCCCGCCTTCCTCGATACAGAAGCGCAGACGCTGCTCCAGCTCCGGCAGGGTGCGCAGGTTCTGCACCAGGCCACTGGTGACGGGCCGCAGGTCCTCGTCCTCGATCTGGCGGCGCAGGCGGCGGCCGGCCGCCAGTGTGGTGGCCACCTCCAGCAGGGCCTCACCGGAGGCGGTGCCCCCCTTGCTGCAGTGCTGGAGGGTGCCACCGAGATCGGCGACGCCTTGAAAGCTCAGCCCCCCCTCCAGCACGCCATCGAGGCCCAGCAACTCCGTGGTTTCACAGAGCAGGCGCTCGCTCTCGGCGCAGCTGGCGGCGGGCAGCAGGGAGCGGCAGTGGCGGGCACCGGCGCGCGTGCTGGCGAAGCTGGCCAGGTGCTCCGCCAGGCGAGGCCACTCCAACAGGTCAAGGGCTTCCGCCTCGATCGGGTTCAAGCCAGCCCCTGCACCTGTCCGGCTAGGGCAGCGGCTCCGGTGGCTCCGGCGCCGGCCATGGCGGCTGAGGAGCCATCAGGCAGAGCCGCAGCGATCGGCTCCTCGCCCTGGTTGGAGGGGATGCCTTCGGGCGGCTCGTAGAGCATCTCCAGCCAGTTTCCTTCCGAATCCTGGAGGTAAAAGGAAGCGGTGCCGTCGCGGTGATCATGCAGCGGGCCCACCGGATGGCCAGCGGCGCGCAGCTCGCCGTGAACAACATCCACCTCGGCGCGCTCGCTGAAGTGAAAGGCGAAGTGGGGCCCGGCGGCGGTATAGGCCGGGCTCAGCAGGGCCACCCCGTCACCGCCGTCGGGGGCCTGCAGATAGGACCAATCGTCGGCTTCCCAGGTGAGGCGCAGGCCGAGGGCCTGATAAAACGCCTTGGCGCGGGCCATGTCCTGCACCCGCAGGGCCACGTGGCCCAGTCTTCGCACCGGCATCGACAGTGTCCTGGTCTTGAGTCCATTCTGAGCCGCCACAGGACCTGTGGTGAGGCGGAGCTCAGCGCCGGTCGGCCAGCAGCAGCGACACCCGGCAGACGCAGCCGATCGAGAAGCAGATGGCGGCGCTGCCCAGCAGGCCCCAGCCGGAGGCCTGAAGATTGAAATCCTCAAGGGCGAGCAGGCGCAGGGCGAGCAGCACGAGCAACAGAGCCACCAGCCAGGGGGCCAGCACCCACACCATCAATGGGGAGGGGCGCCGCCGGCCCTGACCAGTGGGGCGAGGTGCCGCCGGCTCGGAGGAGGTCACCGTTCGCTCAGCCATCGGGCCGCATCGCAGGCGTGGTAGGTGAGGATCAGATCGGCACCGGCGCGCTTGAAACAGAGCAGCGTTTCGAGCACCACGGCGCGCTCGTCGATCCAGCCGCGCTGGGCAGCTGCCTTCACCATGGCGTACTCACCACTCACGTTGTAAGCCGCAATCGGCAGTTCCGATTCCTCGCGCAGGCGATGGATGATGTCGAGATAAGCCAGGCCCGGCTTGACCATCAGGATGTCGGCCCCTTCCTGCTCATCCAGCAAGGCTTCGGTGAGCGCCTCGCGGCCGTTGCCCGGATCCATCTGATACGTGGACTTGTCTTTGGGGATCGGCTTGTTCCCCACCGGACGCGGGGCGGAATCGAGTGCCTCCCGGAAGGGGCCGTAGTAAGCGGAGGCGTACTTAGCGGTGTAGCTGATGATGCCGATGTGCTCAAAGCCTTCTTCATCGAGCGCCTCCCGGATCGCTCCCACCCGGCCATCCATCATGTCGCTGGGGCCGAGCAGATCGGCGCCGGCGCGGGCCTGAGCCACCGCCTGACGGCACAGCTGGGCCACGGTTTCATCGTTCAGCACCACACCTTCGCTGTTGACGATGCCGTCATGGCCATCGCAGGAATAGGGATCAAGAGCGACGTCGGTCATGATCGCCATGGCCGGGTGTTCCTGTTTCAGGCGGCGAATGGCACGAGGAATCAGCCCGCCCTCGTTGAAGCATTCAGCGCCGTCTTCCGTTTTGAGGCCATCGGCCACCTTGGGGAAGAGCACCACGCAGCGGATGCCCAGATCCCAGGCGCGGCCCACTTCTTCCACGAGCCCTTCCAGGCTCCAGCGCTGGCAGCCGGGCATGGCCTCAATCGGCTCATTGCTGGCCCCTTCGTGCACGAACAGGGGGTAGATGAAATCGGCGGGGTCGAGGTGAAACTCGCGCACCATCGCTCGAAGAGCCGGGGTGCGGCGCAACCGACGGGGTCGATAGGTGAGTTCCATACGGGCAAACCTGCTGGCCGGATCCTACGGATCAGCGCTCCCCGCCTCGGAGGCCCTCCTGTGGCAGGGGTTCAGAGAATGGCGGCTTTGCACCACTCCCGCCTTGGGTCGGTGCTGCGCGCATCGCGCAGCTGCTCGAGCAGCTTTCGCTCCTGCTGGCTGTAGGTGTCAGGCAGGGCAAGGGTGAGGGTGAGCAACAGATCGCCGCGGCCATCTTTCTGGGGCCAGCCCTTGCCCTTCAAGCGCAGGCTGCGCCCCAGGGGCACACCGGGGGGTACCTGAACGGTGGCATCGCCGTCAGGGGTGATCACCCGGATATCCCCGCCAAGGGCGAGCTCGTCGAGGCTGAGTGGCAGATCGGCCCGTAGCTGATCCCCCTCCAGCTTCCAGACTGGATGCTCCTGCAGGGTGAGGTTGAGGTAGAGGTCGCCGCGCCGGCCGGTGCCGGGCTGGAGGTTGCCTTTGCCCTTGAGGCGCAGGCGGCTGCCGTTCTTCACCCCAGCGGGCACGCGCACCTGAACCCGCTCTTCGTTGACGGCCAGGGTGCGCTCGCAGCCGCGAAAGGCATCGGCAAAGGTGATGGTGATCGTGGCTTCCGCGTCCAGCTGGGCGCCGCTAGCGCGGCCGGTGCCTGGAGTGAAGCCGCCGCCGAACCCGGCCGGAAAGCCTCCCGAGAAGCCGAACCCGCCCGGTGCACCCGCGAAGCCACCGGGGCCGGCGGCCCCGCCGAAGCGACCGAGCAGGTCGTTGATGAAGTCGTCGAAGTTGCCGTAGCGGCTGAAATCCACATCGACACCCGGTGCGCCGCCACCGCCCATCTGGCTCCAGTACTGGCCAAACTGTTCATACTTGCGGCGCTTGTCAGGATCGGAGAGCACCTCATAGGCCTCACTGATCTCCTTGAAGCGTGCTTCTGCCGCCGCGTCGCCGGGGTTCACATCCGGATGGTGCTGACGGGCCAGCTTGCGGAAGGAACGCTTGATGGCGTCCGCGTCGGCTCCCCGTTCAAGGCCCAGCACTTTGTAGTAGTCGCGATAGCCGTTGGCGCTCATCGAGGCAGGCTCATCGGCACGTCAGCAAGAACGTTCAGCCTCTCCAGTTTCCCAGCCGGAGCGTCGTGGTGGAAGGCCGGCGGAGGGCGGAAGCCCGAACGCCGCCGTTGGGGCTTTGCCTACGCTGCAGGTCGTGATTGGCGCTGCCGATGCCTTTGCTCGCCGTGGTTCTCGCCCTCAGTGCCCTTGGTGCCCAGCCAGGCCCGGCAGCGCTGGCAGCTGCGCCCGCTGTGGCCTCCGGCTCCAGGCCAGCAACCTCCAGCACCGGCACGCTCGGTGAAGCCCTCAAGCCCTCCAACGCCGAACAACTGGCACTGGTCGACTTTCTGATCCAGCAGGGGGCGGTGTTCTACGGCGCCTGGTGGTGCCCCTACTGCTTCGAGCAGAAGAACCTGTTCGGCACCGAGGCGGGCCGCCGCCTTCCCTACGTGGAATGCGACAAGGACGACGCGGGGCGGCAGCGCTGCAGCAGCGCCGGCGTGCGGGCCTACCCCACCTGGACCCTCAAAGGGGAGCGGCGGGAAGGCCTGCAGACCCTCGAGCAGCTCAAGGCCTGGAGCGGCTTCCGCAGCCCTACAGCCGAGCCAGCCCGTTGACGGTGAGCAGAGCGGCGAACACAAAGCAAAGCGTGGCACTCACCTGGCGCTGATGGCTGTTCAGCCAGCGCCCGAGCCGCTCCAGCAGCTGCTCACCGCGGCGGCCACTGGCCAGCACCAGACACGGCGGCAACAGGGCAGGCAGGAGGGTGAAGCCCACCAGCAATGCCGACAGGCCGGCGCGTTCAGCGGCGTCGAGCGAGGCGCGGGCAAGATCCTGCACCGCCGGAAGAAACAGCGCCAGAGAACTGAGGTTGGCCGCCATCGCCCCCAGACCGAGCCGAAACGCCGACCACGGCGCGGCGGCCCTTGCAGGTGTCGGGGGTGGTGGGGCAACCGCGAGACCAGGCTGTGCACGCAGCAGATTGGCCGCGCCCAGCGACACCAGCAACGCCGCCACGGCCAGATGCAGGGTCGCCGCCACCGGATCCGGCCCCGTGGGGCGGGGCGGCAGCAGATCGCCGACGGCCAGGCCGAGCCCCAGCCAAACGAGGGTGATCACGGCAGCGCCCAACAGGAACGCCCAGGCCCGCGCCAGCCCCAGAGCAGGTGCCAGCAACTGGCGCACCTGCAGCACCAGCACCAGCGGACTCATCGCCGCACCCACTGCCAGTGGCAGCACCGCCGCCAGCACGGCTGCTGCAGAGAGGGTTGTTGACGCAGCGGCCGCCATCGCGCTCAGGTCGCCTGACCGGCCGGTGGCTGGGGCGGGGCGGCCGGTGGGGCGGCCGGCGGCAGCAGCAGGCTGTTGAGGCCAATCAGCAGAAACGACAGCGCACCGACCCCGGCCAGGATTCGCAGCGGCAGCGGCATGCCCGTCCGCTCTGGCATTGCGTCATCGCCCGCCAGCGGAGCACGGGCAGCAGCGGCGGCCAGGACGGCCGCCTTGGAGGAGTCGGCGGTGAGGCTGCCGCCTGCGACGAGATCCTGCACCAGTGGATGGAAACGGGGCTCGAACCAACGGCGGAACACTCCGTAGCTGCGGTCCTGGGGCCAGAGGTGCTGCACGGGGCACCACACCGCCAGTTCCGTTTCAAAGATCACAGCGTGGGCGCGGCGCAGCAAGCCTTCCGCCTCCGCATCGGTGGCATAGGGGGGGAGCAGATACAGCCCGGCTTCACGCGCGGCTGCTCCCGGCAGCTCCAGGCCGAGCCCTAAGGCCCAGTCGAGCAGGGGCTGGCGCGGCACGACGCTCACAGCGCAGCGGTTCAAGGCAGGCATGGCCCTCCCCGGGGCGGCGGGTCCCAGCGTGCCACCGGTCGGCCCCGGCTGCTGCCGCCAGCGCCCTGCCACGCCATGCTCAGTCCACACCCTTGCGCCGCCATGGGACTCCTCACGCTGTTGATCGCCGCTCTGCTGCTGGGCGGCCTGTGGTGGACACGCATGGGCGCCCCCGCTCCACCCACAGGTGCCGCTCCGACCGGCCCTGCGGCGATGGACGGCAGCCTGCGCCGCGCCCAGGAAGCGGCACGCCAGCAAACCCAGCTGGAGACGCAAAGGGAAGACGCCATCATGAAACCACTGCAGCCCTGAGGACCGGGGCTGCGGCATCCGCCTTCTGCAGCCATCGCGGTTCAGCGGCCTACAGCCGCCGCGCCAGCCAGCAGCGGCGCCGCCATCACCGGCCATGGATCCATGGCCACGGTGCGGCCGTCCCGTTGGCGCCGCAGCTCGAAGTGCAGGTGGGGCGTGGTTGCTCTGCCTGTCTGGCCTACCCGGCCGATGCGTTCACCGCTGCTCACACCCTGCCCGGGCACCACGGCCACATCGAGCAGGTGCGCATAAAGCGTGAGCCAGCCATCGCCGTGATCGATCACCACCGTGAGGCCGTACCCGCTCACGTCATCCACCAGCCTGGTGGTGCCGGGCAGGGCCGCCAGCACGGCCGATTCAGCGGGGACGATCAGGTCCACACCGGCATGCATCCGCCAGCGACCACGCGACTCTGAGTAACGCCAGCCGTAAGGGTCGAGCTCGGTGGCCGGCACGGCCAGGGGATAGGCCAGCACGGGGCTGTTCCCCAGCGGCACCAGCAGTGGTGGCGGTGTGGGTGGTGGCAGCGGCAGAGTGCCGGCGGCCAGGGGCAGCGGCTCCGGGTGGGGCTGAGGGCCGGGCTGCAGCACGGCCAGCAGGTGCTCTGGCAACGCCTCGTTGGCGCCCAAGTCCGCCACCGGAGTTTCGGCAGGCACGTCCAGCGGCCGCGGCGGCAGAGCGCTCTCGTAGGCAGCCACAGCACCGCAGGTTGCCCAGGTCAGGCAACACAGCGCCAGCAGCAAGGCCAGCGCCTTGCCCCCACCGGCTTCGGCGCGCCTCCGGCCAGGCCGCTGCCGGCTGCGCCGCACGCCAGTGTCAGCTGCCCGCTTCATGTCCGCCATGCCACACAAGCCGGCTCAACGTATCGGCGCTGATCGGCTTGCCAAGGGGCCGCCGGAGCGGCAGCGAAGCTATGCGCCGATGGCCGCGGCAGCGGCCCAGAGCCCATGGCAGCCGCGGCGACCGCGAGATCGCCGCGCCAACAATGGCCCGCACCCTTGCCGTGCATCTGCTCGGCTGCTGCTCAAGCCAGACGAACGTCTTCAGCACAGTCATTGGTCGGGCATGCCGACCCGGTTCAACATCGATCGAGATCAGCCCACATCAGAGTGGTCCCTGTGAGGTGATCGATTGGGAGGGATCGATAGCGTGCTGCTTCGTATGTGTTGAGCAGATCTTTGCCACCCCAGCGTTTCTGTAAGTGCCGCCGCCAAGGAACTGGCGCTCATGGCGCCAAGGCCGCAGAACACAGACATGCCGGACCCCAACCCATGGGGCAGCAGCGCAGCAGGGCAAATGAACGCGATCAAGAGCGCTTTTCCTGACGTGCGTCCACCTGGCACGGGTGAATGATGATGCCAGGCCAGCTGTTCATCCTGCCGGGCCTGGCCGCACAGATCGGACGGTGATGGACACCACCGCAAGGCAGGCGTTGGGTGCAGCGATCTTCCCCTCGGAAGACCAACAGAACCGCTCAGGAAGGTCCGCTGCAGGCGCCAATGAAATGGGGGCCTTCCAGCCCCCGTGAGTCATTTGGGTGATAAGGCTGACTTACCCCATCTCCCTATAGGAGTCAGGCAGCCACAGGGGCGGTCTGACGGGAGAAACGAACGATGTTGTTCGCTGTTACGGGTTTGCTCTTACCGAGCAGGCTTCAGTCACCCTCCTCATACCCCGTCGAAACCATTGCAGCCCCTGGAGGCCCGCAGAGGCGGGAATGGAGCTGAGCGGAATCGAACCGCTGTCCGAAGCACCGGTGTGAGCCACCTAGTCCGCCCGAGGACGGACCTTGTCATTGTGGCAGCAGTGAAGGCACAGGGCATGGGGGAAAGCCGGTGGGCATGACCGAACCTGTCGCTGCCGTGGCGGTGCTGCCCCAGGGCCTGGAGCAGCAGGGCGCTGAGGAGCTGGCCCAGCTCGGTGCCAGCGATGTGCGGCCCTTACGGCGGGCGGCCAGCTTTCGGATCGAGCCGGCGGGCTTCTATCGCGTGCTGCTGGAGGCGCGTCTGCCCTTTCGCCTGCTGCGGCGCCTGGCGGTCTTTCCCTGTGCGGGCGCCGATGCGCTCTACGACGGCATCCAACGGGCAGCCGACTGGGACCACTGGCTGCCGCCGGACGCCAGCTTCCGCGTCGATGTGACCGGCTCGGCCCCGGGCCTCAACCACAGCCACTTCACGGCCCTGCAGGTGAAGAACGCTCTTGTGGATCTGCAGCGCCAACGCCACGGCCGCCGCTCCGGCATCGACCTGGACCATCCCGATCTCAGCCTGCAACTGCACCTGGGCGGCGGCCAGGCGCAACTGAGCGTGGAAGCCGCCGGCAGCAGCCTGCACCGCCGCGGCTGGCGGGCGGCCATGGGCCTGGCGCCGCTCAAGGAGAACCTGGCCGCCGGCCTGATCGCCTGCACGGGCTGGGATGGCCAGGTGCCGCTGGCGGATCCGCTGTGCGGTTCCGGCACCCTGCTGATCGAGGCGGCCTGTCTGGCGCTGGCGCGGGCTCCGGGGCTGCTGGATGACGCCAACGGTCAGCCCCAGCCGCGCCGTTTCGCGATCGAGGGCTGGCCCGACTTCGACCCGGAGCTGTGGCGGCAGGCGGTGGCTGCTGCCGCCTGCCGCCGCCGCACCGGTCTGGCCGACGGCAGCCCGTTGGCGCCGATCGTGGGACGCGAGCAGAACGCGGACGTGCTGGAGCAGGCACGCCACAATGCCGCCGCGGCCGGTGTGGCCCCCTGGATCGACCTGCAAGCCGGTGATGTGCGGGACTTCCAGCCCCCGGAAACCCCCGGCGTGCTGGTCTGCAACCCTCCCTATGGCGAGCGCCTCGGCGCCGACGACGATCTGGAGGCGCTCTACAGCGATCTCGGCCGCCTGCTCAAGGAGCGCTGCTCCGGCTGGTCGTTGTGGCTGCTGAGCGGCAACGCCGCCCACACCGGCGCCCTGCGCATGAAGGCCAACCGGCGCGTTCCGGTGAGCAACGGCGGAATCGATTGCCGCTGGCTGAATTACACGATCCGCTGAACTCTTCCGCTGAACTCTTCCGCTGAACACCTCCGCTGATCGCGACCGCCTGGCGCGTGCCTCAGCGGCCCAGAATCGCTCGCGTGGTCTTGGTCAGGCCAGCGGTGGTCTGGGGCAGGTAGGGCCCCTTGGTGAGCTGCCCGCCGATGCGCAGGAACAGCCCGGCCAGCACCAGATCGAGGGCCATCACGGCCAGCACCGACCGGATCCAGCCCCAGGCCAGCCCCAGCTGCAGCCAGAGCACCAGGGCCAGCTGGCTGGCCACCGTGGCCAGTATCACCATGCTGATGCCCGCACCGAGCAGCAGGCCGCCGCTGATCAGGCGGCGCTTCTCCTTGTCGGCCTCCTGCAGGGCGATGCGCACGTGCAGGTCCATCACCGAAGCCACCAGGGCGGTGATGCGTCCCGCTGCCATGCGGCCCACGCCGGCGCCCTCGTCGTTGCGGCGGTGGTTGTCGCCACTCATTCGGAGCGCCGCCCGGTGGAGAGCAGCAGGCCGACCACGACCCCGACGGCCGCCGCCACGCTCACGGCCAGCAGGGGGCGCTCACGTACTGGCTTCTCAAGGCGGGGCCGCAGGCTGGTGTTCAGGTCGTCGAGCAGGTTCTCCAGCTGCTCCTCCAGGGGACCGATGCGATCGGCCAGCTGGCGGGTCTGATCGGAGGCGCCATGAAGCAGATCCAGCAGCTGGCCACGCACTCCGCTGACGGTGCGGCCGGTGTGCTCGGCGATCAGGGAGGCCACCTCGTCGAAGCTGCCGCGGGTGGCTTCTAGGGTTTCCTTTGCCACCTGGGGCCATTCCTGCTGGATGGTGGGCAGCAGGGCCTCGAACCGCTCGCGGAACCGTTCGGCGCTGAGCGTCGGGGTGTGCTGATCCATGGGGCTGCCCGGGGGTGACGCTTGCGGTTCCAGGCTAAGCAGCGCCTCGCGGGTGGGGGTTGAGATTGTGTCGGAGTCCGATAGATTCGGCCTGCTCGAAGCGCGGGCCTGTTGGTTCACATCAATCAGGTCGAGTTCAAACATTTCAAGTCGTTCGGCGGATCGCTGGCGATCAGCCTCGAACCCAATTTCACCGTGGTCACCGGGCCGAACGGTTCGGGCAAGAGCAACATCCTGGATGCAGTGCTCTTCTGCCTGGGCCTGGCTTCCAGCCGCGGCATGCGGGCCGAGCGCCTGCCGGATCTGATCAACAGCGCCGTGTTGCGCCAGGGCAAGGCCGCCGAAACGGTGGTGAGTGTGCGCTTTGATCTCGGCGACTGGCAGCCGGATGGCACCGAAGAGGGCCTTGAAGCCCCGGCAGAGGGCCCCTGGATCCAGGCCGGCCAGCGCGAATGGACCGTGAGCCGGCGCCTGAGGGTGGCGCCAGGCGGCACCTACAGCAGCAGCTACAGCGCCGATGGCGTGCCCTGCAACCTGCAGCAACTGCAGACCCAGCTGCGGCGCCTGCGGGTGGATCCGGAGGGCAGCAACGTGGTCATGCAGGGCGATGTCACCCGCATCGTGTCGATGAGCGCACGTGAGCGGCGGGGCCTGATCGACGAACTGGCGGGCGTGGCCCTGTTCGACAGCCGCATCGAGCAGACCCGCGCCAAGCTCGACGAGGTGCAGGAGCGACAGGAACGCTGCCGCATCGTTGAGCAGGAGCTGCTGGCTAGCCGCCAGAAACTCGAGCGCGATTGCGCCAAGGCCCGCTTGTACCAGGACCTGCGCCAGCAGCACCACGACGGCCGCCTGCAGGAACAGCTGCTGCGCTTCGAGCAGGCCCAGGCGCAACGCGCCGACGTGACGCGCCGCCAAACGGCGCTCACGGCGCAGCAGGACGCCGACCGGCTGGCCATCGCTGCCGCCCAGGAGGCTCTGGAGCAGAACGCGCAGCAGCTTGAAGCCCTGCAAGCGGAAGTGAAGGCCCTCGGCGAAGACCAGCTGCTCGGCGTTCAGGCCGAACTGGCCGGCCTCGACTCCAGCAACCGGGAACTGGCCCGTCAGGGCGAGCGGAATCAGCAGGAAGCCGAGCAATTGCAGCAGCAGCGCCAGGCGCTCAGCCGCCAGCAAGGGGAACTGCGGCAGCAGCAGCACGCCCTCACGGGCGACGACGATCGCCAGGAGCTGGAGGCGGCCGAGCAGGCCTGCCACAACGCTGAAGCAGCCGTCAACCTCTCGCGGCGTCGGCTGGGCGAGGTGGCCGGGCGTTCGGGCAGCTGGCTGGAGGCACAGAAGCGACGCAGCCAGCAGCGCAGCCAGCTGCAGAGCGTGATTGCCCCGTTGCTGGAGGAGCGGCAGCAGTTGGCTGAGCGGTTGCGCCAGCAGCAGGAGCGCCTGCTGGAACTGGGCGCCGAGCTGGAGGGCGGCAGCGGCGACGACCAGGAGCTGCAGCAACGGCGGGCCGGTCTGGAGACGGAAACCCTCGCGCTGCAGCGCACCCTGGCCGGGCAGCAGCAGCAGGCCCAGCAGCTGGCCGAAGCCCTGGCGCTGCAGCAACGCACCCGCGCCCGGCTGGAGCAGGAACAGATCGGCCTGGAGCGTGACATCGCACGCCTGGAAAGCCGCCGCGAAACCCTGCAGGAAAGCCGGGGCACCGGCGCGCTGCGCTTGCTGCTCGAATCCGGCCTGGAGGGCATCCACGGCCCTGTTGCCCAGCTGGGCGATGTGGAGGAACGGGTACGGCTGGCGCTGGAGGTGGCGGCCGGGGCGCGCCTGGGCCAGGTGGTGGTCGACGACGATCGCATCGCCGCCCGGGCGATCGAGCTGCTCAAGAGCCGCCGGGCCGGCCGGCTCACCTTCCTGCCCCTGAACCGCATCCGCGGCGGCAGCAGCCAGGCGGCGCCCAGCAGCTGGAGCAACCCCGGTGGGCTGGTGGGGCGGGCGGTGGATCTGATCCGCTACGAGCCCGTCTACGGCGAGGTGTTCCGCTACGTGTTCGGCGACACGCTGGTGTTCGAAGACCTCTCCAGCGCCCGCCAGGAACTGGGGCGTTGCCGCGCCGTCACCCTGGAGGGCGAGCTGCTGGAGCGCAGTGGCGCCATGACCGGCGGCAGCCTGCAGCAACGCAGCGACAGGCTCAGCTTCGGCAGCAGCGGCGAGCACGACGAGGCCGAACCGTTGCGGCGGCGCCTGCTGGAACTGGGCGAAAGCCTGGTGGCCTGCCGCCGCCAGGAGGCTGAGCTGGGGCGCCAGCTGGAGCAGTTGCGGCCGCTGCTGCAGGGACATCAGCAACGGCTGGCCGGCCTTGAAGCCGAGCGCGCTGCCACTGAGCGGGCTACCGGCCCCCAGCTGGAGCGTCTGCGGCAGCTCAACGAGCGCCTCGCGCACACCCGCGCCGCCGAAGCTGCCGATCAGCAACGCCACAGTGAGGTGGTGGCGCTGCTGGAAGCTCCGCAGCAGCAGCTGGCGGCCCTGGAGCAGGAGGAGGCCGCCGCCCAGGGCAGCGGTGACAGCGACCGCTGGCAGGGGCTGCAGCAGGAGCTCGAAAGCGCCGATGCCGCCTTGCACGAGGCCCGCCAGCACCGCGACGCCCTGCTGACGGCGCGCCGGGAACGCACCCTGGCGGCGGAGCGGCTCGGCCATCAGCTCGACGCCCTGGCCAGCGAGGAGCAGCGACTGCGTCAGGCCGTGCTCGCCTTGTCTGAAGCCCATGGCCAGTGGCGGGAGCGGCAGAGCGAGGCCCTACAGCGCCGAGCCGCCCTGGAAGCCCAGCAAAGTGCGCTGCAGGAACGTTTCGGGGAGCGGCGGCGCGCGCGCGATGAGGCCGAAGCCCGCCTCGCGGCCGCACGCCTCGCCCTGCAGCAGCAGCAGTGGGATCTGCAGCGGCTGCAGGAGGAGCTCGCTGCACTGGCTGAGCAGGAGCGGGGGCTGGGGCTGCGGCTGGAGGCGATGCAGCGCGAGCTGCCTGATCCCCTGCCGGAGCTGCCGGCGGGCGTGCGCGAGGCGGGGCTGGCGGCACTGGAGCAGTCGCAGCTGCGGCTGCAGCAGCGGATGGAAGCGCTGGAGCCGGTGAACATGCTTGCCCTTGAGGAGCTGGAGGTGCTGGAGCGGCGGATTGCCGAACTGGAGGAGCGCCTCGAGGTGCTCAGCAAGGAACGGGAGGAGCTGCTGCTGCGAATTGAAACCGTGGCCACGCTGCGTCAGGAGGCCTTCCTGGAGGCCTTCCAGGCTGTGGACGGGCACTTCCGCACGATCTTCGCCGGGCTCTCCGATGGCGAAGGACACCTGCAGCTGGAAAACCCGGAGCAACCGCTGGAAGGGGGACTCACCCTGGTGGCCCACCCCAAGGGCAAGGCGGTGCGGCGGCTGGCCTCGATGTCAGGGGGGGAGAAATCGCTCACGGCGCTGAGTTTCCTGTTTGCCCTGCAGCGCTTTCGCCCTTCTCCCTTCTATGCCCTCGACGAGGTGGACAGCTTCCTCGATGGGGTGAACGTGGAGCGGCTGGCCGCCCTGATCGCCAGCCAGGCGGACCAGGCCCAGTTCCTGGTGGTCAGCCACCGGCGCCCGATGATCGCGGCCGCCACCCGCACGATCGGCGTCACCCAGGCCCGTGGCGCCCACACTCAGGTGGTGGGTCTGCCCACTGCCGCCTAGACCGAACCCCCAGCACCGGGGTCGTGGGTCACAATGACCCCCAGCCCCAATGTCGCCGACACCCCGCGGGATCTGGCCGTTGACCTCTTCCATTCCTCCTTCCGCCGATCCCGCCGCCGCCGCACCCAGCGACCGTCTCTGGCTGCGGTCGGAGCTGATGGGCACCCAGGTGATCACCCGTGACACGGGGCGCCGCCTCGGGGTGGTGGGCGAGGTGGTGGTGGACATTGACCGGCGTGAGGTGGTGGCCCTCGGCCTGCGCGACAACCCCCTCACCCGCTTCCTGCCGGGCCTGCCCCGCTGGATGCCGCTCGACCGCATCCGTCAGGTGGGCGATGTGATCCTGGTGGATTCCGCCGATTCGCTGGCGCAGGGGTTCAATCCCGAGCGCTATAGCAAGGTGATCAACTGCCAGGTGATCAGCGAGTCAGGCGAGCAGCTCGGCCGGGTGCTCGGCTTCAGCTTCGACATCGAGACCGGTGAGCTCACCACCCTGGTGCTGGGGGCCCTCGGCGTGCCCCTGCTGGGCGAGGGGGTGCTGAGCACCTGGGAACTGGCGGTGGAGGAGGTCGTCAGCAGCGGCCCCGACCGCATCATTGTGTACGAGGGGGCGGAAGAAAAACTCAAGCAGCTGGGCACGGGCCTGCTCGAGAAGCTCGGCATCGGCGGCCCCAGCTGGGAGCAGGAAGAGCGCGATCGCTTCCGCCAGACGATGGTGCCGGTGGAGAACCAACTGGCTTCCGGGCAGCCCAGCGTCCAGGAGCAGCGCCGGATCCAGCCCGCCACCAACCGGGCTGTGGAGCCCAGCGTCGATCAGGAGCTCGAATATGTGGAGCTGGAGCGGCGGCGGCAGGAGCCGCTGCGTCAGCGCCGCTACCTCGACGACGAGGAGGGGGA
Source organism: Synechococcus sp. MW101C3 (assembly GCF_002252635.1). Taxonomy (NCBI): domain Bacteria; kingdom Bacillati; phylum Cyanobacteriota; class Cyanophyceae; order Synechococcales; family Synechococcaceae; genus Synechococcus; species Synechococcus sp. MW101C3. The sequence goes on along the minus strand of NZ_NQKX01000006.1, from coordinate 251,528 downwards.
GTCTTATGGCCGTGGCGAGTCGCGCCGCTTCGACCGCGACGACGACCGGGGCTTCAACCGGGAAGAGGGCCGTGGCCATGGCAACGACGAGGTCCGCGGCCTCGGTCGTCCTCAAGACCGGGACTTCATCCGCGGCGAGGAGAGCGGCTACGGCAATGACCAGCCCGGCCGTGAACCACTGGAACCCCTTGACCCTCTCCCGCCACGCTCAGAGCGCACGCTGCCCCTGCGCGAGCGCCCTCTTCAGGCGCGCCCGGACAGCCGTCGGCGCCCACCCATGGCCGAGGATCCCGTCGATGTGGACGTGGAGCCGTACAGAGATGAGGATGTGACCGATCAGGCCGCTCGGCGCCGCCGTAACGATTTTGAAGATCCCTGGTGATCACGGCCTTCTGTGATGAAGATCCACTGTCACAGCGCGGCCTGAAGTGATGCGGACTGTAGGCTTGGCAGCCAAGACTGATTGCGCCCGTCGCTAATCATTGCCTGGGCTGATCACAGCGCTCGTGGAGCGATTTTCATCCTGCCCCTTCCTTCGGTTCAAAGTCGAGCGAAGCCGAGTTCACGCAGTACCGCAGACCGGTGGGCGCTGGACCGTCGGTGAACAGGTGTCCAAGGTGCGCCTCACAGTTGGCACAGCGGATTTCCGTGCGCACCATGCCGTGGCTGCGGTCTTCAACGGTGGTGATCGCCTTGGGATCGAGGCCGCTCCAGAAGCTGGGCCAACCGGAGCCGGAGTCGTACTTGGCGTCGGAGGTGAACAGCCGGGTGCCACAGCAGACGCAGTTGTAGTGCCCGGCCTGCTTGTTGTTCCAATAGGCACCGGTGAAGGCCCGCTCCGTGCCCCCGAGGCGCGCCACCTGGTATTGCTCAGGCGTGAGCTTCTGCTGCCAGATCTGATCCGCTTCCGCCGGGGTGGGAGCGGGGGAGGAAGCGGCAGCTGAATCGGAAGGGGCCATGGCCGGAGGCGACGAGCGGCGAGAAGGCAGCCCTCAACCTACGCAGTGGGAAGCAGATCAGTCACCATCGCGGCCAGAGCGGCCACAGCTCCGGGCTGCCCCCGCAAGCTGCGCAGGTCCTCCCGCTGCCCCGCCAGACGGTCCGGATGGGACAGCCAGTCAGCGGCTTCAGCGGCGATCTCCTGGGGAAGGATCGGCCCCACCCGCTCGGGCACCACAGCCCGCCCGGCGGAGATGTTCGGCCAGGCAAGGAAGCCGCGCTGGCGCATCCGCCAGGCGGTAAGCGCCACCCCCAGCAACCAGCGCAGCAGCGGCAGGCGTGCCACCAGCCCCAGCCATCCGTCCCAGGCCTGCATCACCTGAAGATGCTGGGTGGGCACCAGCACGATCATCGGCACCCCGAGGGCGCCGAGCTCGGCAGTGTTGGCGCCCACGGTGGTGAGGGCAAGGGCGCACTGGCTCAGCGCCCCGTGGGCGGGATGCTGCTCCACCAGCAGGATGCGCGTGCCGGCGGCGGTTTCCAGCCAGCGGGATGGTGCCTCGGCGGAGGGCTCTAGCAAGCGGGGCTCGCTGCTGCCGTAGTGCCGTTGCAGCGGATTGGCGGGTCCGGCCAGTGCGAGCAGTTCGGCCACGGTGGTGGTGGGTGCCACGGGTAACAGAAAGCGGCAGTCGGGCCGCAGAGCGGCGAGCCGGTCGGCGGTGTCGAGCAGAAAGGGCACCCCCACCAGCAACTTGGCGCGCTTCGAACCTGGCAGCAGGGCCACCCACTGGCCGGCCGGCAAGGGCGCCTCAGCACGGGCCGTCTCGGAGAGGTCAGCCATCAGATCGCCCACGATGGTGCAGCGGTGGCGCCAGCGGGCGGGCAGGCGGCGCTCAGCCTCCGTACCCATCGCAGCAATCCGGTCGTTCCAGCGAGGCCAGCGCGCCACCCACTCCGCGTAGGTGAGGTGGCGATAGCCGAGGCGGGCCTTGAGCAGCACCGTCCAGAACTGGTCGCCGCCCAGGAACACCACCACACCCCTGGCCGGCCAAGGGCCATAGCGGCGGGGACGCAGCAGCAGCTTCCAGAACCTGTCGGCTGGCACTATCGAGTTGAACAGGCCAAGCCTTTCGGCGGCCTGGCGCTCATGGCCGGTGGCATTCGGGCAGGGAACCAGCACCAGCCGCAGCTCGGTGGCCGCCTGAGGCTGGCGGGGACGCAAGGCCAGGGACGCATGCAGCCGTTCGGCCAGAGGCCGCACCCAGGTGGTGAGTTCACCGGGGCCGTTGCAGACCAGCACGATCGCTGTGGCGGACGGCGGGCCGGTCAAGTTGGGGAAGAGAAATGCGGATGGCGAGACTTGAACTCGCAAGGCCGAAGCCACACGCCCCTCAAACGTGCGTGTCTACCAATTCCACCACATCCGCGTGGCCGTCAGGGGCGAACCCCCTTCGACTCGTCAATATACCGATCGCCCGGCCCACCCTTCCGCTGCGCCCCACACCTCGCGCGATGGCACAGCGCAGATGGGTCAGCACCAACCATCAGCGCTTAACTGGTGGGCCGCTTCCACCGGGCCGGCTGCCGGGATGGCACCGGGCGGCAGGCGCTTGATTGAGCGCTGATACAGTCCGCTGCGCCTAGATGCATATGGGATGCCCATCGGCAAGCTGCTGATCGCCAACCGGGGCGAAATCGCGCTGCGAATCCTGCGTTCCTGCCGAGAACTGGGCATTGCCACAGTGGCCATCTACAGCACTGTGGATCGCAACGCCCTGCACGTGCAACTCGCCGATGAAGCGGTGTGCGTGGGCGAGGCGCCCAGCCGAAAGAGCTATCTCAACATTCCCAACATCATCGCGGCGGCCATCTCCCGCGGCGCTGACGCCATCCATCCCGGCTATGGCTTCCTGGCCGAAAACGACCGGTTTGCTGAGATCTGCGCCGCACACGGCCTCACCTTCGTGGGTCCTTCGGCGGAGGCGATCCGGGCGATGGGCGACAAATCCACCGCCAAGGCCACCATGCAGCGGGTGGGTGTTCCCACCGTGCCGGGCAGCGAGGGCCTGCTGGCCGATGCCGAGACGGCAGCGGCAGTTGCCGCGGCCATGGGCTATCCGGTCATGATCAAAGCCACCGCCGGTGGCGGCGGGCGGGGCATGCGGCTGGTGCCCGATGCCGACCAGCTCGAGAGCCTGTTCAAAGCGGCCCAGGGCGAGGCCGAGGCTGCTTTCGGCAATCCTGGCCTCTACATGGAAAAGTTCATCGACCGGCCCCGGCACGTGGAAGTGCAGGTGCTGGCCGACCGCCACGGCAACGTGGTGCATCTTGGGGAGCGCGACTGCTCGATCCAACGCCGTCACCAGAAGCTGCTGGAGGAAGCGCCCAGCCCGGCGCTTGATGCTGACCTGCGTCAGCGCATGGGGGAAGCGGCGGTGGCAGCGGCCCGCAGCATCACCTACGAAGGCGCCGGCACCGTGGAGTTCCTGCTTGACAAGAGCGGTGCCTTCTACTTCATGGAGATGAACACCCGCATCCAGGTGGAGCACCCGGTCACGGAGATGGTGACCGGCATCGACCTGATCGCCGAGCAGCTGCATATCGCCGGTGGTGAGCCCCTGCGCATGCGGCAGGCCGATGTGCAGCTGCGCGGGCACGCCATTGAATGCCGCATCAACGCCGAAGATCCACAGAAGAATTTCCGGCCAGCGCCGGGGCGCATCTCCGGCTGGCTGCCTCCGGGCGGGCCTGGAGTGCGGGTCGACAGCCACGTCTACACGGGCTACGAGATTCCGGTTTTCTACGACTCCCTGATCGGCAAGCTGATCGTGTGGGCACCCGATCGTGAGGGCGCCATCCGGCGCATGCGGCGCGCGTTGATGGAATGCGCCATCACAGGCATCTCCACCACGATCGACTTCCACCTCAGCCTGCTGGACCGGCCCGAGTTTCAGCGCGGCGACATCCACACCAAGTTCGTGGAGCAGGAGATGCTGCCAGGCTGATGCCGGCAGATCAGCCAGTGGTTTGCCGGCTGGCAGTTCTGGCTGCTGGTTCGGGGCCGGCGGCGTTCAGCCACCACTCTGTGACGGGCGGCTTGTCGGTGGTGGTTCGGCCAGCACTCTGAGGATGTCTCCTTTTCGCCCCGGGCGAACCGGTTCAGCCTGCCCCCAGGGTGGATCCATGCCGCGCCACAAGGGTGAGCAGGCCCTGCTGGCCCAGCAGCAACTCGCGCACCAGGCTGATCAACCCCACCCAGATCACCGGTGTCACGTCGACGCCACCGATCGGCGGCACCACGCGGCGGGTGGTGGCCAGCAGCGACTCCGTGGGCCAGCCGATCAACCGCATGGCGCCCCGCTGCAGATCGATCTGGGGGTACCAGGTGAGCACGATGCGGAACAGAAACAGCAGGGTCCAGGCGCCCAGCACCAGACCCAGCAGCAGGTTCAGCGCCGGCAGCGAACGCAGCAAGGTTGCAGCCGTCACAAAGCTCTAAGCAGAAAGGCCATTGATCGTAGGAAGCGGTGGCCCTTGACTAGGATCCCAGCCTCCACCAGCGCCACCATGACCCCTTCCCTCGCCAACTTCCTGAGCAGCCTCGTGTGGGGAGCGGTGATTGTGGTGATCCCCATCAGCATCGCGCTCGTGCTGATCAGCCAAACCGACCAGGTCGACCGCAAGCTCTGATCCGCTTGACCAACACGGCCAGCGCTCGCACAGGCAGACCCAAGCGTCGAGAAGCAGCCCGGCCTTGAGCTACTGGAGGCCACGCCGGTCTCCAGTAGCAGTGCGTTGCAAAGATCCGCCGCAGAGCTCCGCAGGATCGGCCTGCAGAACGCAACCGGCAGGCTCCCGTCACTGGCTTGATTGCTGCTCACCGTTGGTGCGGCAACGGTGAATGGGTCTTCCCGGCCGCGCTCTGGACATGTCCCTAAAGTGCTTGAACGGGTTCTCCAGTCGGAGGATGCGGACGTCCGTTCTGCCTGAGGTCTTCCAGACGTGGTTAATGCCAGCCTGAACTGGGCGAGCATCGTCGGCATCGTGTTGGCCGTCGGCGGAGCCTTTCTCTATTTCATGAGGAGCTTCAAGCCCGCCCTCGCTCGCGACTACGACGTTTTCTTCGCGGCGATCGGCCTCCTCTGCGGTGGGATCCTCTTCTTCCAGGGCTGGCGCCTCGATCCGATCCTCCAGTTCGGTCAGTTTCTGCTGGCCGGCACCACCGTCTTTTTCGCCTACGAGAGCGTGCGCCTGAGGGGCGTCACCACCGAGCAGGCCCGGCGCTCCTCCTTCTTCGACGACGACGAACCCCTGCCACCTCCCGCCCGTGGCCGCATGGGTGGCGGCGACTGGAACCCCGATGTCGACCGCCTGGAAGAACCCCAGCCCCTGCGCCGCAGGATCCGTTCACGCGAAGCGGAACCCGAAGACGACGACTTCTACCGTCCGCGCCGCACCGCCCGCCCTGCCATCCCCGAGCGGGCCGCCAGCCGCCGCCCCGCCGACACCGACGACTGGGATCCTGCCCCCCGCTCCCCCCGCGTCGACGACCGCCCGGCCGCTGTGGATCCCGGCTTCCGCGCAGGCTCATCCCCCCGCAGCACTGCAGCCCCCAGCTCAGGCCCCGCCTTCGGCGCTCGCCGTCGTGATCGGGATGTGGCTGCGGAGCCGCGCCGAGGCACCCGCCCTACCGCCAGCGGCGAGTCTGTTCCCCGCTCCAGCCGGCGCACCGGCAACGCCCCTGTTCAGGGTGCCGGTCCACTACCCGGCGGCGCTGAGCCCTCGTCACGGCCCGCAGCCGGGGTACCCATGGGTTCACCGCTGCGCGGCGGTCTTGGCGGTGCACCAGCCTCCGGCAGCACCCCTGATCCGGCCAGCGACGCGGATTACACACCGTTGCGCTCCAGCAGCAGCGCCAGTGCTCGAAATGCGTCCGGTGCTGCCGGTGCCCGCAGTGCCTCCAGCAGCGCTCGCCCTGGCTCCAGCCGCGACAACAGCTCCCGTTTCGACGACTGACCTCCAGCCACCGGTGAGAGCTCTGGGCTGGGGCCAGCCATGCCCCCTGCGCTGGGTGCCCTGGCTATTGGCCCTGCAGCTGGTGGTCTGGCTCTCAGGCTGCGGGCTGGGCCCGAGCAGCCGGCCGGCCCCCTCCACCGGCCTCGGACCCGAGGCGCGCCAGGAGCCGGCATTGAGCGGGGATGGCCGGCTGCTGGCCAGCCTGGTGGAGCGCGGCGGGCGCACCACCGTGCTGCTCCAGGAGCGGCTCAGCGGCAGAGTGATTCCCCTGCGCCACCTGCAGCGGCAGCAGCCCCACAGCTCCCCGTCGTTGAGCTGGAACGGTCGCTACCTGGCCGTGATCGTGCAGCGGGGTGAGCGGCGCCTGGCGGTGATCGAGGACCGTGCCAACGGCCGTGGCATTCCCCTGCCCCTGCCGGGAGGCCAGGAGCCCGAGCGACTCAGCCTGGCCCCGGACGGCCGGCGCCTCGCCATGCAGTTGGTGCGAGGCGGCCAGCGGCAGGTGGAACTGTTCGATCTCAGTGGTCTGCTCGAACCCGATCTGCCGCCCGGGCTGGCAGTGCCGGGGCGATGAGGAAGCCGCCGACCCTGGTTGTTGGATTGCTGCTGGTCGGTCTGGCCGGCTGCAGTGCCTCCCCCCTGCGGCCGCTGGTACCGATCAACCAGGCCCTGGAGCAAGCCGGCGCCACTGGGCGTGAGCCGTCCCTGGCCAGCGGGTGGCTGGCCCTGATCAGCGGCCGCCAGGGCCGGGAGCAGGTGGTTCTGGTCGATCTGCGGACCAACCGGCCGGTTCCCGTGCCGGGACTGAACCGCCCCGATGCCCAACCGGTGAGCGCCAGCGTGGATGGGAGCGGTGAGCGGCTGGCGGTGGTGCGGCAGCGGGACGGCCGCACCGAGCTGGGGCTGTACCGGCGCTCGATCCAGGGGTTTCAGCCTCTGCCGCTGGATCCAGCGGGGGTGCCGCGCCAGGTGAGCCTCAGCAGCGATGGGCGCCAGCTGGCGGTGGAGGTGAGCCGCGGCGGGATCTGGCAGGTGGACCTGCTGGAGCTGCCATGAACCGAAAACCCGGCGCGATGGCCGGCCCCGGCATGGGTCATCAGGCAGGTGCGACGGCGGAGTGGGGGCCCTCACAACCTGCTGTGGAAGCATGGCTGAGGCAGGAGATGGGCACGGCATGACCGAATCAAGAAGAATGGAATCAACGCCCTCGCCGGGCAACAGGGCCGGAACCACCGCTGGCGTCAACGGTGCCGATCGGAAGGTTCCGCGTGGCCTGTGGCTGGCCTCTCTGGCCCTCTTCGTGGTGTTCTTCCTGAGCGCCTCCTACCGCCATTACACCCTTTCTTCCAGTGCCTTCGACCTCGGCATCTTTGATCAGGCTGTGTACCTGATCAGCCAGGGATTGCCACCGATCTCCTCTTACCTGGGCTTTCACATTCTTGGCGATCATGCCTCGTGGATCTTCTACCCCCTGAGTTTGCTGTACAGGATTCATCCATCGGTTCAGTGGCTGTTCGCCGTTCAGGCATTCAGCCTGGCAATCAGTGGGCCAATCGTCTATCTGATCGCGAAAGATTTTCGACTGAGCGATCAGGACGCAAGGCTGATGGCCTTCATCTACTTCCTCTATCCGGTGGTGATCAATGCAAGTGTTTCCGACTTCCATCCCGAAATCATTGCCATTCCATTTCTCTTCTTGGCCATCTACAGCCAGCGGAGAGGCCATCTCTGGATGACCCTTCTGGCGATCGGAGTGGTGTTGGCCTGCAAGCAGGCCCTGGCGCTCACATGCATCGGGCTTGGTGCCTACTTCCTGATCAGGCGGGACCGCAGGACAGGCCTGTTGGTGATGGGCCTGTCCACCCTCTACCTTGCCCTGATCATTTCGGTCGTTACCCCATCATTCGGGGGTGGGGTGATAAAGCACGACTGGATTGGCCGGTTTTTCAGCTATCTCGGTAATTCCCACCAAGAGGTGGTCACAACCATCCTGTTCAACCCGATGGTTCTGATTCGCCATCTGTTCTCCGTTGAGAATGCCTTCTACCTGTTCCTGCTGATTCTCCCTGTCATCTTCACCAGCAACATCAAGGCATTTCCCGAACTGATGGGTGCCACTCCTGCGCTGTTGCTGAATCTGCTGAGCGATCACCCCAATCACAAGGGGCTCATGCTCCATTACAGTTTGCCGATCGTTCCGTTCATCATTCTGTTTGCGATTTCCTCGCGAACCTACGGCTTTCCGAAGATCCGATCCAGCCTTTTGCTTGTGTGGGCTGTCCTGTGCATGTTCGGGTTAACGAAGTTCATCAGGATCATGACGAACCATTCGTCTTTTGAGCGGATTGAAGAGGCCCATCGCGTTGTGTCGTTGATTCAGCCAGACTCGGCAGTTCTGGCTCCCATCGACATCGCTCCCCACCTCTCCCATCGAAGAGTGATCAGCAAGCGCCTGCACAGTGATGGCGAGCGATACATGACATCAAAGTTCCTGCAGCACTACGACTACATTCTGCTGAATGGCTCCGATTCGAAGAAGGATCGCGTGCTGCAACGGCGACTCAAGGCCGATCAATCCTTCCGCATGATCTACCAATCTCCTGATTTCATGCTCTTTCGCACCAATCACCCCCTGCCCTGGTCCCCATCGGTGCTCAAATCGGTGGATGTGTTCTCATGAGAACCCTGCCCCAAGCCAGGCTCAGGGCACCAGGCCAGCCCAGTGCAGGAAGGTGTCACCGCTGAGGGCTTCGATCAGCAGCACGGAGGCAAAGCCGATCATCGCGAAGCGGCCATTGACCCGTTCGGCATAACCGCTCCAGCCGAAGGCAGGGGCATCGGCCGTGGTGGCGCTTGTGGGAGCTGGCACGGCGGGATCTGCCGCTTGAGCAGTGGCCTGGTCGGTGGCGGGTTCCGGATCGGTGGGCATGGGGCGTTCAGGTTCGAGTGAAGTCATAGCCGGTGGCCGGCAGCAGGCGCCAGCCGCCCTGGCCATCCAGTTCGAGCACGGTGTCGTGGAAGGCGGCCAGGGTGGGGCGGTGGCCCACGCTCACAAAGGCCATGTCCCGCTCGGTGAGCAACTTGTAGAGATGCTTCTCGGTGTTCACATCGAGGGCGCTGGTGGCCTCATCGAGCACCACGAACCGCGGCGAGTTGAGCAGCAACCGGGCGAAGGCCAGGCGCTGCTGCTCGCCGAGGGAGAGGAGGCGGGGCCAGTCCTGCTTGATGTCAAGGTCGGGGTAGCGGCGCACCAGCTCCGGCAGGCGCACCTCTTCCAGGACGCTGCGCAGGTGGTCGTCGCTGAAGCGCTCAGGCTGCTGGGGGTAGCAGAGCTGTTCCCGCAGGCTGCCCAGGATCATGTAGGGCTTCTGGGGAATGAACAACAACTCCGCCAGCGGTGGCCGCTCCACCGTGCCGGCCGCAGCCGGCCACAGGCCACTCACCATGCGCAGAAACGAGGTTTTGCCGCAGCCGCTGGGGCCCACCACCAGCAACCGCTGAGCAGGGCCCACCTCCAGGCTGATGTCGTGAATCAGGCGGCGGTCGGTGTGGGGTGGCACCAGATCCGCATGCTTCACGAGGATGGTCTGGTGTGAGGCATCTGCCAGCAGTGAATCCTGGTAGCTGCGTTCGCGGGCCTGGCTGCCGATCTCATCCACCTTGAGCTGGAAGCCCTCCAGGCGGCTGATGCTCGCGGAAAAGGCCGCCAGGCGATCGATGTTGTTGACGATGTAACTGACCGAGAACAACACCTGACTGAAGGCGATGCTCGCCTGCCCGAACACGCCGAAATCAACTTCCTTTGCGAAATAGACCGGAGCGATCACCAGCCAGGGCAGAAAGCGCGAGAAGTAGTCGTAGGAGCGCTGGATCACCTGGATCAGCGCCTCCCACACGATCAGCTTGTTGTAGTTCACGATCGCGCCACTCAGCCGGCGCTCCGCCTCTTTGCCTTCCTGCTGCTCACCGCGATAGAAGGCAATCGACTCGGCGTTGTCGCGGATGTGAACGAGGCCATAGCGGAAATCGGCCTCCAGCTTCAGCTGCTGATAGTTCAACGCCACCAGCTTGCGGCTGGCGAACACGATCAGTGCGGTGCCCCCCAATGAATAGGCCAGCAGGAGCAGCGCGAGGTTCACGCTGATGCTCCACAGCACAATGATGAAGCTCACGAAGGTGAGCAGCGCGGAGAGGATCTCCACCGTGACGCTCAAGCTGGTGCCAGTGAAGCTGGCAGTGTCCTGAGAAATCCGCTGGTCAGGGTTATCGATCTCCTGCAGGGATTCGTCGTTGGGATTGAGGATGTAATAGGCGCGGTTCGAGAGGTAGCGGGTGAGCAGTCGACCGCTCAACCACTCGCGCCACAGCAGGCCAAGCTTGGGGATCAGGTAGCTCTGCGTGGCGCGGATCGGCAGAGCCAGCACCAGGCAGAAGGCATAAATCGCCACGATCTTCCAGAAGCCGTCCTGGTCGTAGGCCACCAGGGCGTTATCAACGTTGCGGGCCACAAAGCTGATGCCCACGTTGATGCCGTTGATCACCAGGATCAACAGCGTGATCACGCCGATCAACAGCCAGGGAAGCCAGCGGCCCTGGCGCAGCTTCGCCCGGAAGCTGCTGAACACCGCCAGGCCGCCGGCGAACAGGGCCATCACTACCGGACCGATCGGGCCGGTCCAGAGCGCGGCCACCTGCTCGGGCACCCCTGGCAAGAAGCGGCTGCGCAGATCGGGAATGAGCACACCCGCGGCGGCCACCGAGCCGGTGAGCAGCAGCAGGGTGACGCCCACCACCACCGCAAGCAGGGACAGCACCAGCAGCAGGAATTGCCAGGAACTGCTCTCCTCCAGCGGGAGGAAGTAAGGCTGGGCCAGGCGCTGCAGCTTGCCGAGCTGCTCGCGGAACGCCTTGAAGAAGCTCATGGACCGTGACAGGTCCGCCCATTGTCGCCGCTGGCAGGGAGCGGTGGGAGGGGGCGGTCAGCCCGGTGGCCAGTGCAATGGACGCCCACCGATCACATGCACATGCAGGTGAAAGACGGTCTGGCCGGCTTCGGCGCCGTTGTTGATGACGGTGCGCCACCCCGTGAGCCCCTCCTGGCGGGCCACCCTGGCGGCCACCAGCAGCAGATGCCCCAGCAGGGCCTCGTGTTCCTCCCCTGCGGCATTGAGATTCACCAGGGGTTCACGTGGGATCACCAGCACGTGCACCGGCGCCTGGGGGTTCACATCGCGGAAGGCCAGGCAGAGGTCGTCGGCGTGGACCTGATCGCAGGGGATCTCACCGCGCAGGATCCGCCCGAAGATCGTGTCGGCCGCAGGTGGGGTGCTGGAGGCCATGACGCCACAGGGCAGAACAGGGCGGGAACCGGTGAGGTGACCCTGGTTTCCGATCGATGTTGGCACGCTGCAACAGCGCCGCCCTGCTGGGACTGGAGGCGGCGCCGGTGGTGGTGGAGGTGGACATCGCCCCGGGCCTGCCGGCCCTGCAGCTGGTGGGCCTCTCCGACACCGCCGGCCGCGAATCCCGCGAGCGGGTGCGGGCGGCGCTGCGCAACAGCGGCTTCCGGCCCCCGCTCACCCGGGTGATCGTGAGCCTGGCTCCAGCCGACCTGCGCAAGGAGGGGCCCGCCTTCGATCTGCCGATCGCCCTGGGCGTGCTGCTGGCCAGCGGCCAGCTTGATCCCCAGCGGCTGATCGGCGTCTGGAGCACCGGCGAGCTGGGCCTCGATGGCACCCTGCGGCCTGGGCGCGGGACGCTGGCCCTGGCCCTGGCCGCCAGGCAGGCCGGCGCGCGGGCCCTGGTGGTGCCGGCCGCCAACGGCGCTGAGGCGTCCCTGGTGGAGGGGCTCACGGTGTGGCCGGCCGAAACGCTGCAGCAGGTGGCCCAGCTGCTCTTGGATCCAGCCCTCGCCTGCCCCTGCCGGCCCGCCGCAGGTAAGCCGGTAGGGGCAGGCGAGGGGGCAGCGGCGGATCTGGCCGATGTGCGGGGGCAGCACCACGGCCGGCGGGCGCTGGAGATCGCCGCAGCCGGACACCATCACCTGCTGCTGGTGGGCCCTCCGGGCAGCGGCAAGACGATGCTGGCCCGCCGCCTGCCGGGACTGCTGCCACCGCTGCCGCCGGAGGAAGCACTCGAGCTCACCCAGGTGGTCTCCGTGGCAGGTCTGCTGAGCGGCGAGGCGGGCCTGATCCGCCAGCGGCCCTTCCGCGCCCCCCACCACAGCTGCACCGCCACGGCCCTGGTGGGAGGCGGGGCGTTGCCGCGGCCGGGTGAACTGTCGCTGGCCCATCACGGCGTGCTGTTTCTCGACGAGCTGGCTGAATTCCAGCGGGCCGTGCTCGATCAGCTGCGCGAGCCGCTGGAGGAGGGGGAGGTCTGGATCAGCCGCCAGCGCCAGCGAACCCGCTTCCCCTGCCGGATAGCGCTGGTGGCGGCCACCAATCCCTGCCCGTGCGGCTGGTTCGGCGATCCGCTGCGCAGCTGCCAATGCCCGGAAGGGGTGCGCCAGCGTTACTGGGCGCGCCTGTCGGGGCCACTGCTGGATCGGATCGATCTTCAGGTGGTGATGCGGCGCCTGGAGGCTGATGAGCTGGTGGGGCTCCCCGCCGCCAGCGGCGAGGGCGGCGGCCATAGCCCACCGCCCAGCAGCGGGGCGGTGGCGGAGCGGGTGCGGCAGGCGCGCGAACGGATGACGCGGCGAAACCCGGCAGGGCAAGCGAACAGCGCCTTGACGGGCGAGACTCTTCGGCAGCATCTGGCGTTGTCGGCGGCGGCGCTGGAGCGCTGGCGCGGCGCGATCCGGCAGCGGCGGCTCTCGGCCCGTTCAGCCGAACGGCTGGTGCGGGTGGCGCGCACGATCGCTGATCTCGAAGCCAGCAACGAGGTGCAGGCCTCCCACCTGGCGGAAGCCCTCACCTATCGCTCCTTCGATCAGCTACAAACCGGCGCCGACCAGCTGCTGAGTGGAGGCAACCAGCTGCTGAGTGGGGGCAAGCAGCAGGTCCGGGGAGACACGGGTTGAACCATGGACAGTCGGAAAGCGCCGCGGACTACCCGCTCAAGCGCAGGCAGCCAGGCGATCGGCTGGATGAGGCGGCGAGTCAGAGAGGAGCGGGCCAGCCGGTTCAGCGGGCCAACGGGCTGAACCCCTGCCCCCGCCGCGGGGCGGATGGGACGGAGACCGGATAGGACCTGCCGCCGAACGGACAACACACGGCTGACAAAGCCGGGCTGACGACACAGGGCTGAGGACGCGGGACCGACGAAGCCGGACCTACCGAGCCGATGGCCAGGTTTCCTGGAAACACGAAAACCCCACGGAACAGAGGTTCCGCAGGGTTGAGCCGGCGTGGTGCTGGGAATGCGGCAGTGAGCGTTCCGAGCGGTCGGCTGGATCAGCGGCGGCGGCGGCGCTGCTGGGCCTTGCGCTTGTACTTCTCGGTGGGGGTTTCGTGGTGACGCAGGCGCTTGAGGTCGGCAAAGATCCCTGCCTTGGACACCTGACGCTTGAACCGGCGCAGCGCCGATTCGATGCCTTCATTTTCGCCGACGGTGACCTGGGTCATGAACCACGCAGTGGGGCTGGAGATTGCTCAATGTAGCAACTGCCTCCGCCCTGGCTTCACCGAGTGCGCGGTGCTGAGGTTGGCGCCGGCGGAACCACCGGGGGCGGCGACAGGGGAACAGCGGTGCGCGTGGCACCGGTAGCGGGCGCTGAGCCGGTCGGTGCTGCAGCACCCGCTGGCGATGAGGGACGCGGGACGGTGGTGCGGGGCGCTGTGGTGCTGGGCCCGGTGGTGGCAGGGGCCGTGGTACCGGGTGCCGTTGCACCGGGAACCGCCGTGCGTGGAGCGGTGGCGCTGGGGGTAGTGCTTCGAGGAGTGCTGCTGCCGGGGACCGCAGGCGCGGAAGTGGGGCGGGCGGCTGGGGTCGTGGGCTGTGGTGTTGTGGCCCCTGGTGTTCCACGGCCCGCAGGGGCGGGAGCGGTGCTGCCAGGAGCTGTGCCCCCTGGTGCACCCGATCCGGCCGGGGCGGCCGTTGTTTCGCCCGGCCAGTTATCGCGATAGATGTAGACGTGGCCGAGGGCACGGGTGCCGAAGTGACGGCGCTTCAGGCGCCACCCCGGCTCCGGTGTGAACTGAAGGAAGCCGGCGGCCTGGCCGTTGGTGCGAGCCAGGATCATCTCGGGGCCGGTTTTGCCACGGTGCGGCGTGGCCAGCAGGATGTTGTCGTTGCCGCTGCGCACCACACTGATCCGATACACGGTGGCCAGATCGTTGTCACCCACCCGCAGCGAATAGCCGTTGGCGTCGATGTAGCGGGTGCAGATGCCGGTGAAGTCGAAGGTGCCCAGCAACGGATCGACGCGGGCCGGATTGGCGCCGGACACAGCGAAGCAGGGACGGCGGTTGGTGACCTGTTCATAGATGTTGAGCTGGGCGCGACTGCCGTCCCCGATCGGCGCGGCCACCAGCACGAAGCGCTCCTGCGCCACATCTCGGGCACCGAACAGCGCCCCTTGGGCATGGAGAGGTGCAAGGGACCCGCCCACCGCAACGACGCCGAGCGCGGACAGGAATGGCAGGGCGCGGATCGGCCGGAGATGTCGCATCGGAGGTGCCCAGCGGCAGGAGGTGCCGATGGTAGAAGTGAGGCCCGAGGGTGCCAGCCCCCCTTAGGCCGGCTTGTTGAGACGAATTGCGACCAGCAGGCTGAGGACCGTGCCGGGCAGGCAGGCCGCCAGGATCAGACGGGTGGTGGCGATCCCGAGATCTGGGTCGCCATAGGAGAGCTCAAACACTGAGCCTGTGGCGGCGATGCCCAGCAGGCAGGCGAGCGCCAGGAACACCCCGGCAAACGGTTTCATCGGCATTGGGCGTCAGCGCAGGGAGTGGACGGCGGCGCGCTCGAACCCATGCTCCTTGAGCCCATCGTTGAGGCTCAGTTCATCGGTGACGCGGTCGACGAACAGCACTCCATGGAGATGGTCCATCTCATGGAGCAGGCAGCGGGCCAGCAGGCCATCGGCCTTGATCCGCCGGGGCCTGCCGTGCTCGTCACGGAAGCTCACCTCGGCGGTGGTGGGACGAACCACCTGCAGATACACGCCGGGAATGCTCAGGCAACCTTCTTCATAGGTGGTGAGCGAGCCGCTGGTGGCGCCAATCTCGGGGTTGATGAACACCTGGGGCGGGGTGGCCGGGTTCTCGGGATCGAGATCGATCACCACGAGCTGCTTGTGGACACCCACCTGGGGCGCGGCCAGGCCGATGCCATGGGCGGCATACATGCTGCGGAGCATGTCGCGGGCGAGATCCCGCACCGCTTCATCCACCTTGCTGATGCGTTTGGCCGGTTGGCGCAGCGCGGCATCGCCGAGGGTGTGAATGGTCAGCGGGGGGTGATCCAGCACCTCCTTGGAGACGTGAACCCCACGGCTGGTGAGCTCCGCCTGGCGGGCCATTTTGGCGAAGCTGCTGGCCAAGGCATCACCTGAAACGATGGGTGAATTCTAGAAGGTGCGTGTGGGGGGGAACTGGAGCCCGGCCGAGCCCGCAGCGTTGCCGGCCCGGGTGGCGGTGGAGGCGGCACCCACGGTGAAGGAGCCGCTGCTGCACGGACAGGAGCTGTTCTGGCTGGAGCAACGGCCCCTGGAGCAGGGCCGCGTCACCCTGCTGTGGCGCCAGCGGCCCGGTGGCCCCAGCCAGGAGCTCACCCCCGCCCCCTGGAACCTGCGCAGCCGGGTGCACACCTATGGCGGCGGCGTGGTGGCGGTGGGAAGCGTGGCCGGCGGCACCACCGTGGTGTTCGTCAATGACGGCGACCGCTGCCTGTGGGCGCTGGAGTTGCCGGCGGAGGCCCCCGTGATGCCGGAGCCGTCCCTGCCGCAGCCGCCCTTGCCGGAGCCGAGGCGGCTCACCGCACCAGCGGCCCGGGCTTTCGCCGACGGCCTGATCGACGGCCCGCGCCGGCGCTGGATCGGCGTCATGGAGTGCGATGGCGTCGATCAACTGGTGGCCGTGCCGCTGGCGGGCGGAGAGCCCGTGCTCCTGCACCAGCCCACCGACTTCTGCGGCAGCGCCGTGCTCAGCCCCCATGGCAGCCACCTGGCCTGGGTGGAATGGCAGCAGCCGTTCATGCCCTGGGACCGCAGTCAGCTGTGGCTGGGCCGCTTTGACGCCCGCGGGGTGTTGCACGACTGCAGGCCGCTGGCCGGGGGCGCCGCCACCGGGCCCACCGCCGCCGATGTGTCGGTGGTGCAACCGCTCTGGCTGCCGACTGGCGACCTGGTGGTGGCCACGGACCGCAGCGGCTGGTGGAACCTGGAGCGCCTGGCGGCGGTGGAGCCCTCGGTGGCGGCCGGGCCGCTGCCCCTAAGAGTGGCCTCCCTACCCCCCACCACTGCCTTGCACTGGCAGCCGCTGTTGCCGATGGAGGCGGAATTCGGTCTCCCGGCCTGGGTGTACGGGCGGCACACCACGGGCTGGGATGGCCAGCAACTGGTGGCGGCGGTCTGCCGGGCCGGCCGCTGGGAACTCGGCACCATCGCTCTGCCGGAGCCAGGCGCCGCCGAGGGGCGCTGGCAGCCGCTCGCCCAGCCCTTTGACGCCCTGGATGGTCTGAGTGCCGGCGGCGGCCGGGTGGTGGCCGTGGCCGCCGATGCCGTCACCCCACAGGGCCTGCTGGAGATCGATCTGCGCCACGGCAGCTGGAGCCACACCCCGGCGGGTGGGGCCGGATCAGCAGGAGCGCCGGCGAGGACGACACCCCTGACGGCGGAAGCGATCAGCACCCCGCAGGCGCTCTGGTTCAAGGGGCACGGCGGCCTGCCCACCCACGCCTGGTACTACCCGCCGATCGGCGGCGCCCACCCGCTGGCCCCCTTGCTTGTGAAGAGTCACAGCGGGCCCACCGCCATGGCCGGCACGGGGCTGAATCTGGCGGTTCAGTTCTGGACCAGCCGCGGCTGGGGCGTGGTGGACGTGAACTACGGCGGGTCCACGGGCTTCGGCAGGGCCTACCGCGATCGTCTCGCCGGCCAATGGGGTGTGGTGGACGTGAGCGACTGCGCCGCGGCGGCCACCGCGCTGGTGGCGGCGGGTGCGGCGAGCCCGGAGCGCCTCGCGATCGAGGGCGGCAGCGCCGGCGGATTCACCACCCTGGCGGCGCTCTGCTTCACCGACGTGTTCCGCGCCGGGGCCTGCCGCTACGGGGTGGCCGATCTGGCGGCGCTGGTGCGCAGCACCCATCGCTTCGAGGCCGGCTATCTCGAGGGCCTGGTGGGCCCGTGGCCGGCGGCCCAGGCGCTCTATGCGCAGCGCTCGCCGTTGCACCATGCCGGCCGGATGCGCTGCCCGGTGATCTTTTTCCAGGGCCTCGACGACGAGGTGGTGCCACCCGAGCAGACCGACGCCATGGCTGCGGCCCTCGCGGCCAACGGCCTGGCGGTGGAGGTGCGTCGGTTCGCCGGTGAAGGCCATGGCTTTCGCCGCCCGGAGGTGCGCATCGAGGTGCTGGAGGCCACCGAGGCCTTCTTTCGCCGGCAGTTCGGCCTGTGAGGCTTCCGGACGCTGTGGAATCGCTGCTGCGGGGCTGGCACTGGCCGTTGCTGGCGTTGGTGGTGCTGGTGGTGCTGCTGCTGCTGGGGCGCCTGATCGGCAACCGGCTCGGGATGAAGCGCTGGGGTCTGCCGGAGGCGCTGCTGGCCGGCGGCCTCGGGCTGCTGGTGGCCCCGGCAGGGCTGCTGCCGCTGGTGCCACAGCCGGTGATCGACCTCTGGAACCAGTTGCCGCTGCCACTGCTCACGCTGGTGTTCGCCAGCCTGCTGCTGGGCAAGCCGTTGCCAAAGCTGGGTGGGCTGTGGCGGCCGCTTTCCGGGCAGGTGCTGATGGCCCTCACGCTCGCCTTCGGCCAGTTCCTGGTGGGCGGGCTGGCGGTGCTGCTGGTGCTGCAGCCCCTGCTGGGCACGAGTCCGGTGATGGCCCTGCTGATCGAAGTGGCCTACGAGGGTGGGCATGGCTCGGCGGCGGCGATGGGCCCCACCTACGAGCGCCTGGGGCTGGAGGGCGGCCAGGCCTTGGGGCTGGCGATGGCCACGGTGGGGCTGCTGGCCTCCACCGTGGTCGGCGGGCTGGTGGTGGTGCTGGCGCGGGCACGGGGCTGGCTCAGCTTCGGCGCCGCGATCCCGTTGCAGGAGGCGATGGAGATCGTGGTGGAGCAGACCCCACCGCTGGAGGCGATCCCTGCCGACCAACCCCTTGAGGAAGGCACGTTGGAACTGCCGGCCTGGTGGCGGCAGGGGGCGGACTGGGCGGTGAACATGGCCCTGGCGGGCATCGCCGTGGCGATCGGCTGCGGTCTGCTGGCAGCACTGCGCTGGGGCGCCGATCGCAGCGGTGGGGTGTTCGCCATGGTGATCGACGCGCTGCCGGTGTTCCCGCTGGCGCTGGTGGGGTCGCTGCTGGTGCGGCTGGCTTTGGAGAAAAGCGGCCAGGAGCGCTGGGTGTCCACACCGATCCAGAGCCAGACCGGCACGCTGGCGGCAGATCTGCTGATCACAGCGGCCACGGCCTGCCTCGACCTGCGGCTGCTGGCCGCCGACTGGCTGCCGCTGACGGTGCTGGCGCTGGCGGGCCTGCTCTGGAACCTGGCGGTGGTGCTGCTGCTGGCCCCGCGGATCCTGCCGGCCGACTGGTTCGAGCGGGCGATTCTGGAATTCGGCCAGGCCACCGGCGTGGCCGCCAGCGGCCTGTTGCTGCTGCGCATGGCCGACCCGGACGATCGCAGCGAAGCGGTGACGGCCTTTTCGATCAAGCAGTTGCTGCTGCAGCCCCTGCTGGCCGGCGGCGTGATCACCGTGGTGGCCCCGCTGGTGGTGGTGGGCTGGGGACTGCCGGCCTGGACCTCCCTCTGCCTGGTGCTTGTGCTGCTCTGGATCGCTCTGGGGCTCGTTCTGGCACAGCAGGCAAATACTGACTGACACGCGCGGCTTTGAGAGTGGCAATCAAGGCACCTGCCAAGAACAATCCAGGCAATCAAGTCTGCAAGCAATGCTTGTAACCCAACAATGCTCGCGGCGGCCCTTCACGTTGCAGGCCAAGAGTTGACTGTAGTGATGCCAGCCTCTTCGAACGAATGCTCCTTTTTTCTTGCCATTATCAGCACTGATGGACACACCATTTGGCCGAGAATGACCTGCCCAGAAACCTGGGACGCACCAAACGCAGATTGATCAAGGCGGCCAACGCGCTCAACTGGCAGCTGGTTTTGAGCAACCGCACGTAGATCCTCCCAAAGCCGAACGACTACTTGATTGCGCGAAAAGGATGTTCACCCTTTAGCAGGAAGTGAGACGGTTATAGGCAGGCGCCTACGACTTGGCGCAGCCAACCTGGATCATCCAATGGTCCATCCACAGCAATGGCAGGCCGCGCCACCTGCTTAGTCTCAGGAGTGCTCGGAAGGGGATGAACCTGCCCTCAAATCAGGACGATGTTCAATGCCTTGCTTACCATCGCCGGTATCGGCAGCATCTGGCTTAGCTTGGCGCAACTCAGGCGCTGGCATGAGGTCATGAACATGAGCGACTGTGGTCTCCACCTCAATCCCGGGCGACTGGTCGCCCGATCAGTTGCTGAATGCATCCCCGCGGTCAACAAAATTGCTGGCGGAAACCAGCAATAGCGAAGTCATTGAGATAAAGCGTTGACACATAGTAGTTGATTGGTCGTCAGGGGAGCAATACTACGACGCCAATACAACGATACCGACGTCCGGGCGTCTCCTTTTCGGTTTCCGTGAGCAATTCTGCGTGTGTGGCCCGCTTGCAAGAACGGGCGCACACCTCAGTCGTCCAGGCCTAGTCGGGCCCAGATCACCCCAAGCTGGGCGCGGTGCAGATCGGTGGAGAAGCACATGTCCAGTTCGGCAGTGCTCAATACGCCTGTCACCTCGGGGTCGGCCAGCAGGTTGGCGCGAAAATTCCCGCCCTCGGTGTTCCAGGCGCTGTGGGCGTGGCGCTGCACCAGCTGATAGGCCTGCTCACGGCTGAGCCCATGCTCCACCAGTGCCAGCAGCACCCGTTGGCTGAACACGACACCTCCGTAGATGTGAAGATTGCGGGTCATGTTGTCGGGATAGACACCCAGCCCTTGGACTACCTCCGTCATTTCACGCAACATGAAATGCAGGGTGCAGGAACAATCCGGCAGCATCATTCGCTCCACAGAGCTATGACTGATGTCACGTTCATGCCAAAGCGCCACGTTTTCCAACGCCGCCACCGTGTAGCTCCTCAGCACGCGGGCCAGCCCGCTGATGCGTTCGCTGCGAATCGGGTTGCGCTTATGGGGCATCGCTGAACTGCCTTTCTGCCCCTTGGCGAAGTTCTCTTCCACCTCAAGCACATCAGTGCGCTGCAGATTCCTGATCTCGGTGCTGAAGCGCTCCAGGGAAGCCCCCACCAGTGCCAGGGTCTGCACATACTCCGCATGGCGATCCCGGCTGATCACCTGCGTGCTGGCCGTATCCGGCTCCAGCCCCAGGCTGGCGCAGGCCAGAGCCTCCACCTGGGGATCAGTGTTGGCGTAAGTGCCCATCGCCCCGCTCACCTGGCCCACGGACACCGTGGTCTCGAGCTGCTGCAGGCGCTGGCGGTTGCGCAGGCTTTCGGCCAGCCAACCCGCCACCTTGAAGCCGAAGGTGATCGGTTCGCCGTGGATGGCATGGGAGCGCCCGATCATCACGGTGTCCTTATGAGCGCTCGCCAGCTGCCGCAGCGCTTCCACCAAGGCCTCCATCTCTTGCAGCAGCACGCGTACCGAGCGCTTCATCTGCAGGGCGAGCCCGGTATCAAGCACGTCCGAGCTGGTCATGCCCACGTGGATGTAGCGCCCCGCAGGCCCCACGTGCTCATTCACGTTGGTGAGAAAGGCGATCACGTCGTGACGCACCTCTGCCTCGATCTCCAGGATGCGCGGCACCTCAAAGCGGGCCTTGGCACGGATTTCGGCCATGGCCTCAGCGGGCACCCGGCCGAGGGTGCAGTTGGCTTCGCAGGCGGCCAGCTCCACATCCAGCCATCCCTGGAACTTGGCCTCTTCGCTCCACAGAGCGCCCATTTCGGGCAGGGTGTAACGCTCGATCAAGGCTCCACGGCGCAGGCACACCTGGCCAATCTATGGGGCAGTCCTCTGGCCTCCGTGGCGCAGCGTCCGGTGGCGCTTCAACACACTTGCGGGCGCTGGCCAGCTGGTCCCGGCGTGGTTGGATGGCCTCAGATCCGCCGGGGATCCCAGTCGGATATACCCAGAGCCAAGGCGTCATGGGCAGAAAACAACGCCTTGATCTGCTGCTGGTCGAGCTGGGTCTGGTGACCAGCCGCCATCAGGCCCAGCAGCTGATCCGCGCCGGCCGGGTGCGGCTGCAGGGCCACGTGCTCGACAAGCCGGGGCAGGAAGTCGACAAGGAGCTGGTGCCTGAGCTCGAAGCCCCGCCCCGCTTTGTGTCCCGCGGCGGCGAGAAGCTGGCAGCGGCGCTCCAGGCTTTCCCGCTGGCATTGCGTGGCCGCATCTGCCTCGATGCAGGCATCTCCACAGGTGGTTTCACCGATTGCTTGCTGCAGAACGGTGCCGCCAGGGTCTACGGCATCGATGTGGGCTACGGACAGACCGCCTGGTCGCTGCGCAGCGATGAACGCGTGGTGCTGCGGGAGCGCACAAACCTGAGGCACCTCGATCCCGCCGACCTCTATCGACCGGAGGATCCCTGGCCCGACCTGGGTGTGGCGGATCTTTCCTTTATTGCGTTGGCGCGGGTGCTGCCCGCACTGCGCGGCTTGCTGCGCAGCGATGCGGCTGAAGCGGTGGTGCTGGTGAAACCCCAGTTCGAAGTGGGGCGTGAGCGGGTCGGCAAAGGTGGGGTGGTACGCGATCCCCGCGCCCACGTGGATGCAATTTCAGCGGTGATTGCGGCGGCGCTCCCCTGTGGGTGGAGGGCAGCGGGGCTGGTGGCCTCGCCGCTCACGGGGCCCGCCGGCAATCACGAATACCTGCTCTGGCTTCGCCCTCAATCCCTCGGGAGCAGCGCTGCAGGGGACGAACCCCTCAGGAACACTGGGCTGATGGGAACTGCCGAGTGCTCACAAACGGGCGTGCTCTCAGAAGAGTGTGGTCACCCACAGCACCCAGAGCGCTCAGAACACGGAGAGCCAAGGATCAAGGCTGGGAATGCAGTGCCCGCTGAGCGTGCAAGGGCCGCCGAGATTGCAGAGCTCGCTGAGAGTGCAAAGCTGGCTGCGGGTGTAAATTCGGCTGCGAGTGGATGGGAGACTCAGCTTGTTTCCACGGCAGAGTCTCCAAACGCTGCTGAAGCGCCGCATGGCGGTGAACAGTCATCCGTTGATGAGCAATCACCCGACGCTGAGCGGACATCAGACGCCTGGCTTACGCGCCATGGTGAGAGCTCTCAGATGAATGCTCCCTCAGATGATGCGATTGGCCAGCAAAGGGAACTCGCAGCGGCAGGTGGAACACTTGAGGCTGCCGCTATTGAAAGGATCGTGAAATCGACACTGCACTGAACTCAGTGCTTGCCCTTCATCGGTGCTGACCTGAAGGTGAGCTTCAGGTCAGCTGAATCCAACAGCTGAAGCGATGCTTCAGATTGCCGTGCTGTCGCGATCGCCGGTGCGAATCCGGATCACGGTGCCAATGGTGCTAATGAAGATCTTGCCATCGCCAATCTCTCCGGTGCGTGCGGCGTCCTGAATGGCGGTCACCACTGTGTCCACATTTTCGTCTTCAACCACCACTTCCAGCTTCAACTTCTGGAGGAACTCGACTGTGAACTCGGAGCCGCGGTAGCGCTCCACCTGGCCCTTCTGACGGCCAAAACCCCTGACCTCACTCACGGTCATGCCAACGATGCCCGCATTCACCAACGCAACTTTGACATCCTCGAGTTTGAAGGGACGGATGATGGCCTCAACTTTTTTCATGAATTCTCCTGAGATTTCAGAACGAAAAGGTTAGTTTGAAGATTGGATCGAGACAGGCAGGATAGGGGTGCGACAGACAAGCAACCCAGCGGCCCTGGCATCCTCGCAGAGAAGATCCGCAGAGGATCCGTCCACTTGGATTTGACCAGCGGCCAACAGCGACCAGTGCTCGATTTCGAAGTGGGTTTGCAACCACAACATACCGATGGCCGATTGAGGGCCCAGCCTGAAGCCCCCATCGCTGGTGGACGTAAGAGCGAGATCCATGAAAAGACCCTGCAACTCAGGCCATTAGGCCCGAGCCTGCAGGGCTCCGGTGTAGCAGTTGCTACGGGGAGATCCCCGTGTCAGCGTTCAGCCGGCGTTCACCTGGCGGGCGGCTTCGGCGCGCCTGTGGTGATAGGCATGGCCGCGGTAGTGAAGCTCAAGTGCTTCGTCGGGCTGGGTGGGCTCGTGACGCAGGGCCTCGCGGTAGTGAACGCCTCTATAGACGTGCTCAACGGGCTGGGCCGGGAGTTCAGCGTGTTGGGTGCCGTCGTAGGCGACGCCGCGGTAGACGAGTTGGGTCTTGGTCATGATGGATGGCCTCGAAGAGGGTGGGGATCACCAGCCCGCTGGCTGGTGCCGCTTCGTGGGAAGGAGCGTTGCTTCGCCTCGCGGTGGGGCTACTTCCGACAGGGGTGGAGAGCGGATCGCCCCTCACCTGGTCAACGGTTTGTCCTTCGATGCCTTTCTAGCAAGTTCGCGCTGTTCGTGACGAACATTTTCCTTTCATCTTCGTAAATCGTTGCGAACGGTCTGTCTTTGTAGCATTCCCCCACAACCCGCTCCCCCATGCCTGCAGGCCCTGTGCTCCCCTACCGGTGGGCCCGCGCTGCCTAAAGCAAAGCCGGGACAGGCCTTTCCCCAGCCCTGCTGCCGTGACCCTGCCCACCCCACCGGCCACCACCACTCCGCATTACGGCGAGCGGGTGATCGCCGAGTCCCAGTTGATCGGTTTTGACAATCCCCGGCCCGGTCGCGCCTACGAAGTGGCGATCGAGCTGCCCGAGTTCACCTGCAAGTGCCCCTTTTCCGGGTACCCCGACTTCGCTGTGCTGCGCCTGCTGTACCAGCCGGGCGCCAAGGTGCTGGAGCTCAAGGCGCTCAAGCTCTACGTCAACAGCTGGCGTGACCGCAGCATTTCCCATGAGGAAGTGGCCAACCGCATCCTTGACGACCTCGTGGCTGCCAGCGATCCGCTTTGGATGCAGCTGGAAGCCGATTTCAATCCCCGAGGCAATGTCCACACTGTGATCCGGGTCAGCCACGGCGTTCGGCTGCCCTGCTGACCCGACGGCTGGAAGCGCTGCTCTCATCCGGAGCCGGCCCTGAGGGCCAGCTCCTGGGCGTCCCCCGGCCCTGAGTTTCAGACCGTTTGCGGTTGCCCCTGCTCCTTGGCTTCGCCGGTGGAAGGGCGCAGCTGACGAATCTCCAGGAGCAAGGCAGGCAGCTCCCCGGCCAGCGCCGTGAGATTGCGGTTGCAGAGGCCACCCACGTGCAACTGATCGTGTGCCGGGTCGGAGATGCCCCAAAGCTGGCGTGTGGCGATCAGGCTCAGCGCGCCGCCGGCGAGGGCAATCGCAAAACCGCCGTAGACCAGTGGCACACCTGGATCTTTCTTGAGCAACAGGCCGCTTGCAGGCATCACCTCGGCCACGCGCAGGGATAACCCGTTGATGTCGATCGGAGCGCCGCCGGGGCTCAGCCGGCCGATGGGTTGAGCGTTAGCTGCGTAAACCTCCACGGGGCCCTGCTCGCTGCTGAGGGTGAGCAGGACCGGTTCGCTGCCATCCGGGCGGGTCGGGACGGCCAGGCCCCAGACCTGCTCGCCCAGTTCGGGCAGTGCGCGCAGCGGAAATTGCAGCAGGGGGCTGCGACCCAGCTGAATCGTGATCGCCGCCAGTGACCAGTCGGCCTGATAGACGGTCATGCCCCGAAAGCGCAGCGGGTGGTTGACGCTGATCTCGGTTTCTTCCACAGGCGCCCCGGTGGAATCCAGCAGCTTGAGCTGGGAGCGGAACTGCTCCGGGCGGCCGACCGAATCACGATCAATCTCGAAATGCTCGAGCGCCACGGTCAGCTGGTTATCCCCTCTGGAGTTGAGCAGCTCGAGCTCGCGGCCAGGCGCCAGATAGCGCTCCAGCCGCTGGCCCGCCAGTGCGCCCCAGGCCGAACCCACCATCAGCACCACCAAGCCGGCGTGCACCAGAAGGGGCCCCACCCGGCCCAGCACCCCTTTGCGGGCGGCCAGGCGACCGTTGGCCGCCTGCAACTGCCAGCCCTTGGTATGCAACAGGTGTTGCAGGTTCTGCAGGTCGGTGTCCGGGTCTGCGCTGGGGATGGTTTCCGCCAGGCTGAGCTTGCTGAGCTGCCGCGGGGAGTGATAGTCAACCCAGCGCAGCGCTGCCTGCAGGGCGGGCCATTGTCTCCGCCAACTGCACAGCACAAGCGAGAGGCCCAGCAAGGCCAGGAGAGCGAGGAACCAGCTGCTGGCGTAGACGTGGTCGAGCTGCAGCTTCAGGATCCAGTCGCCGGTGACCACGCCCAACCAGGGCTTGCGGTCGTAGAGCTGGTGATAGGCCTCACTGGCCTCACGCTGGGGAATCAGCGTGCCGATGGCGCTGGTGGCGGCGATCACCAGCAGCAGCCCGATGGCGAGGCGAAGGTCGGAGAGCCACGCGAGCAGTCGCCGCCAGGTCGGTGTGCGGGTTTGAACGGGAGAAGGAGTCACGAGAGCTGCGCCAACAATGCCAGTCCACCGCTGGTGATCAACACCACGCCGCTGATCGGAGGCACCCAACGGCTGAGCGCGCGCAGCGCCAGCAGGCGCTGCATTGAGGCGGCGGCACTGCCGGCCAGCACCAACGGGAGCACCTGGCCGGCACCAAAACAGGTGAGCAGCACCATCCCCACCAACGGACGGCCCTGCTGGGCCATCCAGCCCAGCAACACCGCCAACACAGGGGTGGTGCAGGGGCTGGCCGCCAGACCAAAGGCCGCACCGGCCGCCACCGGGCCAAGCGGCGCCGGGACGCGCCCGCGCCAACGTTCCGGGTCAGGACCAGCCGGCAGGGGAAGGCGCAGCAGGCCCAGCAGGTTGAGCCCCATCACCACCGCGAGCACAGCCACCACGGTGGGGATGAAGCCTGGCACCTGCCCATAGAGACGCCCCAGAACGGCACTGGCGAGACCCAGCATCACGAGGGAGAGCACGATCCCCCCGGCAAAGCAGGCACTCAGCAGCCATGGCTTGGAGGTTTTGCTTGAAAACCCCGCCATGTAGGCGACCGTGACCGGCAGCAACGAAAGGGAGCAGGGCCCCAGGCTTGTGAGCAAACCAGCGGCGAAGATCAGAACCAGGGTGGAAGGGCCTGGTGCGTTGAGCGAACCGATGATCAGATCCTCCGCCCAGCGGGCCAGATCTGCGACTTGGAACCCCACCGCATCCATCCGTTTGCTGGCAAGGCCAGGGGGTTGGCCTGGCACTGATAAGGATGGTCAGCCTATCGGGGCATGGTGGGCCAGGTCGCCAGCCGACCGGTCCGTCCCCTGGCGTCGCCGCCGGCCAGTGGGTTGGTCCAAGCCGGCTGATTCCAGGGAACAGCGGATCAACAATCCGGCTGTCAACAAGCTGGCCAGCAGTGAGTTGCCGCCGTAGCTGATCATTGGCAACGGCAGGCCGGTGGTGGGCATCGAGCCACTGGCCACGGCGATGTTGAGGATGGATTGACCGACCAGCAAGGTGGTGGCACCAATCGCCACGAGGCGCTGCTGGTTGCTGCGGCAGCCCAGGGCCACCCTCAGCCCCACGAAGCCGAACAGCAACAGGAACAGCAGCATCACCACCGACCCCACATAGCCGAATTCCTCAGCAAAGACGGCGAAGATGAAATCGGTGGACTGGATCGGAAGGTATTGGAGCTTCTGGGTGGAGAGACCGAATCCTTCGCCGAGAACACCGCCAGAGCCGATGGCCAGCAGGCTCTGCACCAATTGATAGCCATCGCCTTGAGCATCCCGCCAGGGGTCCAGGAACGACACCACGCGGACTCGCTGGTACTCGTTGATCAGGATGCTCGCTACACCCGTGATGCCGCCGGCTGCTGCGGTGGCCAGCAATCCCAGCAACGGGAGCCCCGCCGCCAGGGCCATCAGCCAGAGCAACAACCCAGTGAGTGCCGCGGTGCTGAGGTTGGGCTGCCGAAGGATCAGGAACAGAATCACGCTGAAAATGCCCAGCCAGAACATCTTCTGGTCGTTGCCGATGCGGCTCCAGTGAGCGAAGAGTGAGGCCCCCTGCAGCACGATGAACGGTTTGATCAGTTCAGATGGCTGGATCTGAACGGGACCCAACACCAACCATCGACTAGCCCCATTGACGGTGCTGCCCGCCACCAGCGTGGCGAAAATCAACACACCACCGATCAGTACGGCCGGGGCAGCCAGCCTCAACCAGCGTCTCAGCTGGGTGCGAATCGACAACCAGAGCAGAACCCAGCTCGCCAGCATCCACAGTGCCTGGCGTTTGAGGTAGAAGGCCGGGTCGCCCATCTCACGCTCCGCCACCCACCAACTGGCAGACGACAGGATCACCAGGCCCGCCAGGCTCCAGATCGCCACCATGCCGAGCAGCAGACGGGCTTCGGCAGGCCACTGTTCCCAGGTGAAACCAGCGGTTCGCTGGGTCCCCTCCTTGGATCCCGCCGCATGGGCGCCAGACCTAGCGCGAGGTGTCAGAGAACCTGGCACGGGTGGAAAGGGAAAACCATTCCCTATTCAGCCGTGTCGCTGCGACTTTTTCAGTGCAGCAGGGACAAAAAAAAGCCCGGCTGGGCCGGGACGTGACGGTAATGATCAGTGAAGACCACTACAGATGAAGCAAAACTCAGGCTTAGTTGCCGACGTTGACCTGACGACGGCCGGTAGCCAGTTCGACTTTGAGGATCTTGCCTCCCTGCTTCATGATTCGCTGTTGTTCAGCAAACCAGCTTTCATACGGCACCCACTTGGTGAAGAAAGTGTTTTGCAACTCCCTCTGACTCCGCACCTTTTCTGGGCATGGAATGCAGGCCGTGATTTTGAACAGACGCATGAAGAAGCCCTCGCTGAGTTCCTTGGGAGGTGATCAGTTGCCCAGGCCGGAACTGATGTAGTCGAGGTAGGTGCCGAGCTCGCGACCGGCATCAGCGCCGACCAGAGAAGCTGCCGTTTCCTTCATCGCCTGGATCGACTGCACCGTGGCACCGATGGGCACACCCAGAGAGTTGTATGTCTCCTTCAGGCCGTTGAGGACACGCTCATCAAGGATGGAGGTGTCACCAGCCAGCATGGCGTAGGTGGCGTAACGGAGGTAGTAGTCGAGATCGCGGATGCAAGCGGCGTACCTCCGAGTGGTGTACATGTTGCCGCCCGGACGGGTGATGTCCGAATACAGCAGCGTCTTGGCCACAGCTTCTTTGATGATCGCTGAGGCGTTGGCGCTGATGGTGGCAGCAGCCCTCACACGCAGTTCGCCACTGGCGAAATACTGCTCAAGGCGTCCGATGGAGGAATCGTCCAGGTAAAGGCCCTGAACGTCGGACTGATTGATGACGTTGGTGATCGCGTCTTGCATGTGTCCGGGGAAGAGGCGGTGGGCAGGGGGTGTGGCGAACGCTCAGGAAAGGGCGCCGATGACGTAGTCGAAGTAGAAGCCAGCTTCTTCGGCATCGGCTCCCGTGAGAATTCCGAGAGAGGCGTTCTTGAGCTCCCGCACGGCTTCGGCCATGGCCTCAAGCGGTGTGCCCAGTGCCTTGTACATCTCGCGGGCACCGATGATGCCGATCTCTTCGATGGGCGTCACGTCTCCCGCGACCATTCCGTAGGTCACGAGACGGAGGTAGTAGTCGATGTCCCGAAGACAGGTGGCTGTCATCTCTTCTCCGTAGGCGTTGCCGCCCGGGGAGATGATGTCGGGACGCTTTTGAAAGAGGGCGCCGCCGGCCTGCTTCACAATGCGCTCGCGGCTCTCGCTCAAGACCTGAGCCACCCGCAGACGGCGCTGCCCGCCGGCTACGAAAGACTTGATCTGGTCGAGTTCGCCAGGGCTGAGATAGCGGGCTTCGGCGTCCGCGTTGATGATCGAGTTGGAGACGATGCTCATGCAGTTCTGCCTCGAAACAAGCGGTCGCCGTTATGGAGACCGATATCCGGTGGGTAAGGGATGCCCCCCTGACCTGCGACGTCCGATGGCTTTGAGGGCCAGAGCGAATGGTGTTGCAAGCGTGGGCTGACGATCGTGCTTGCCGATCGCCGAATCATTCTGCGGCAAGACCCACCGCAGGCCTGGGCCCGGTAACAGTTCTTCACGGCGAGCGAACCGCGAAATCCCAGGTGGGGCAACGATTTTCGCCGATCCATCACGCCGTGTTCCTGGGGGTCATTGTCAGGAAACTCCATGGAAAACATTGGCTGCCGTTGGACGTTGATCGCCCAACTTGTCAGGATCATGCGAGGTCTCCCCTGAAGTTTGACCAAGGTTTCACTTCGATCTGCGCACTTGGTTGGGCCAGATTGATACCCAAGCACAAAAAACCTCCTGGATTGAGATCCAGGAGGTGCAGGGTGGCGCAGATGCGATTGAATCAGTGTCTGGGCTTGATGCTCAGATGGCGCCCCGGGTGGGTGGGGTGAGTCCGGCGTTGCCGGCGTAGAGCGCAGCGGTTCGGTTCACAGTGGGCAATGGGATGCCGTCCTCGGTGTTGAGGCCCCAGAGATAAGGAACGGTGTCGCGGCCGAAGCGGGCGGCATACTCCTCGCTGGTGAGCAGAGCGCTCAGGGCGGTCGTCTGGCCCTGCTTGCCGCGCACGGCCAGGAAATCACTCACCTCTTTGGGTTGACCGGCCCGCCCCATCAGGGCGAGATAGGCCGCAGAGGCGGCGCGAAGCGGGGCCATGCGGTTGAGGCGCTGCTGGAACAGGTCACTGGACGCGACGATCCCGACAAACTCGGACAGGGAGATCTGCCCATCACGCAGTTGGGATTCGGCGTCGCCGAGCCGTTCAGCTGCCAATGGCATGCGATTCAGCAGTTGCCGGTAGGTGGCTGCAATCACAGCCTGAAGTGAAGACTCGCTGGCTCCGGGCCGCCAGGTGATCGGCGCGCCGATGCCACGTCGGCGGCTGAAGCCCTGGGGACGGGCACCCTGGAGGGCGTTCGCCATCGCGGCCTGGGGTTCGCGAACCTGGGTGAAGCTGGCGCCATTGCCGCTCAGGCGGGCAGACCAGCCCCCCACCGGCGGGGAAGAAAGCTGGCGCGTGGTCTGGGCGGGAGCGGGTGACCAGGCAGGAGCCGCGTAGCCAAAGCGCTGACGTGCAGCACTCCAGCGCCGGGTGGGCTCCGGCGGCTGCTTGATGCTCTGGGGTCCCTCCACCGAAGGACGGGCAGCAGGCTGCTCGCCATCGGCGATCTTGGGGCTCCAGCCGCCCACAACGCGCTGCAGGCGACGGTCTGGCAGGTTGCGTTGGGTGAGGTCGCCGCTACCGCGGAACGACTCGTTACGGGCAGTTTCGGGGCGGCGCACAGGGGTGAGCTCCACAACCGCTGCCGCGTTGTAAGGCACCTTCAGCTTCGGCACCCGACGGGCGTTGAGATCGGCCGGCGTGACAAACCGCTCGTAGGGAACGGTGTCCTCACCGAAGGACTGGCTGTATTCGGCGCTTTCAAGGATCGCGTCGATGACGCCGTAGAAGCCCTTGCGAGCAGCTGTGTCGAAGTAGCTGTTGATCTCCCAGCGGCCGAAGGTAGGCCGGCCGAGCAGACGTCGATGGATCACCTCAATCGCTTTGGTGATGTACAGACCCGACCAGTAGCGGCGGCGGAAGGGATTCGAACGCGCCACCAGACGGATGAACTCCCTCAGGGAGATGTCACCGTTCTCCAGCTTGATCTCTTCGACAGTGAGTCGTTCGCCCTGGTAGCCAGCGGTGCCGAGCACCTGGACGTAGACGGCACGAATCACCGCCTGGGTGCTGGATTCGGTGCCACGAATGCTGGGTTCTCCACCGCGGCGGGGCACGGAGGCGCCACCGGTGGAAATCTGCTGGAGGCGAACCACCTTCGGCCCCACCCGTCGCGGAGTGGACGCGCGGAATTGGGGGCTGTCCATCTGACCCGGCTGCTTCATGCCGTTGCCCACCAGGATGCGGCGGGTGTCGTAGCCGAAGGGCGCTGGCCGGGTGGCCACCGAGGCCGTGGACGACGGAAAGATTGCCCCGTACGTGAGGCCCAGAGGGTCGTTGCCGCCGCCGTAGACGTGCTGGTCGGGCAGAGGCTGCCTGTAAGCGGCGTAGAGGGTGATGTATTGAGGCGCGCCTTCGAACGGGGCGCCGAACCGGAAGAGTTTGCGGTTGGAACCCCAGCCGGCACTCTCCTGAGCTTCTTCACCGAGATCGCGCAGGTAAGGAACCGTTTCCTCCCCGAACACCTGGGCGTACTCCATGGAATTGATCAGGGAGTCGACCAGGCCGGCCAGGCCCTGGGCGCTGACAATCGCGAAGTAGCGGCGGAACTCCTCAATCGAACTGACACCGCGTCCGAGGAAATGACGGAAGGCCAGCTCCACCACCCGGCTGTTGGAGAATCTGCCGTAAAACTGGCGGCGGTATTCCTTGCTGCGACCGAGGGCGCGGATGAAATCGCGCATCGCCAGCTGGCCCTGTCGCAGCTGGGTGGCTTCCACCGGGCACACCACCTGGGAGTAGCCCTTGACAATGTCGCGTTCGAAGACCTGGCGGTAGGCGGCACGGATCACCTCGGCCTTCTCACGCCCGGAGAGGCCTGGCTTCATCACGAAGCGCTGGGGGGATTCGGCTGCGAGGGCGTAGATCGCCGGCAGCTGCAGGCCCTGGTTCTCCGGGCTGCCGAGGCGCTGGCGCGGTGAAGGCGTGGGAACGTCCAGTTCCTTGAGCAGGACGTTGAAGCAGTCGATCACCAGCTGACGGGCCTCTGATTCCTGCCGGAAAAGATTGGCCGCTGCTGCACGCATTTCCTGCAGCGCCACATTGGTGGCGGCCAGGGAACAGGCTTTCTCCAGGACATCGCGGAGGCCCCGGGTGTTCACCGCCAGGATGCTGGGATCCCCCGCCACGACGGCGTATCCCACGTAGCGCAGGAACCAGCCCATGTCCCGCAGGGACTTGCGCATCCGCTCAGTGCCGTAGCGAGCCACGCTGATCGGCGTGAAGCCCGTGGGCAGCACCACCCGTACGTCGGCGTCGGCTTGCAGACCCTCGAGCACCCGCCCGAGCAGGCCACTTCCGCCGGTTCCCTGGGCGAAGGTGCGCACCGAACGGCTGAAGGCGGCCTGGTCGGCGGCAAGTACGGCCTCTTCAGGCACGGTGACCGCAAAGGGCGTCAGCGGCTCATCGAGATAGGAGAGCGGTGTGCCGCCGGCGAAGATGCGGTTGGCCGCCTTGGCGACGATGGCATCCGCATTGGCCGAGAGTCTGCGGGCCGCTTCCATGCGGGTGGCGCCGCTCTGAAAGAAGGTGAGGAGCGTGTCGAGCTCCCCCTTTTCGGGAAAGCGATCCTGCTGCTCCGCCTGACGGACGCTGGAGAGCGGCAGGGTGTCGTAGCGCTGAGGGCTGACCCTGTTGCTGCCGCTGCTGGCGGTCACGGTCATGGAGAGGGGCGTGTACCAGGCCTGGCCAGGGTACGGCTCAGCTTCCGGCCCTTTTGAACGCCATAGACAAATGTTTGCAGCCCTGAGGGCACGAGGGGCACAGGCTGGGCCCGGCCATGAAAAGCTCGCCTTTCCCCTTCTCCGTTCCTTTGCCTGTGTCCGAGCCAGTCGCCGATGCCGCCACACCGGCGGTGCGCTCCTTCTACGACCGCTTCCCTTATCCCGGCGATCCCCTGCAGGACGGCCCCCCGCCCGGGTACAACTGGCGCTGGTGCTACCCCTGCGTGGTGAGCGCCTGCACGGGGATGCTCCCGGAACAGGCGGGGCCCCTGCGCCTGCTTGATGCCGGCTGCGGTACGGGCGTGAGCACCGACTATCTCGCCCATCTCAACCCTGGGGCCGAGATCCTCGCGGTGGACATCAGCCCTGGCACGCTGGAGGTGGCCCGCCGGCGGTTGGAGCGCTCGGGCGGCACCAGGGTGGCCGGCTCCTTGCGGATCGAGCAACGCAGCCTGCTGGACCTCCAGGGCGAAGGCCCCTTCGACCTGATCAATTCCGTGGGAGTGCTGCACCACCTGCGGCAACCGGAAGCTGGCCTGAAGGCCCTGGCAGCGTTGCTGCGCCCAGGCGGGCTCCTGCACCTTTTCCTCTATGCCGATGGAGGGCGCTGGGAGATTCACCGTGTTCAGGCCGCCCTCTCTCTGATGGGGGTCAATGGCGATGGCGAAGGACTGCGCCTGGGGCGCCAGCTGTTCGATGCTCTGCCGCCAGCCAACCGCCTGCGTCTCCACCATGAGCAGCGTTGGGCGCTCGATACGGCGGCCGACGTCAACTTCGCGGACATGTATCTCCACCCGCAGGAGACCAGTTACGACATCAAGCGTCTCTTCGATTTCGTCGATCAGGCCGACCTGAGTTTCGCTGGCTTCTCCAATCCCCAGGTCTGGGATCCGGCCCGGCTGTTGTCAGGAGAACTGCTCGAACGCGCTCGTGCCCTGCCCGAGCGGGAGCGTTGGGCGTTGGTGGAGGCCCTCGACCCGGACATCAGCCATTTCGAGTTCTTCCTCAGCCGTGGCGAGCTGCCCAGGCAGACCTGGGAGGACGACTCCACGCTGCTGGCTGCGCACGGCTGCCGCAACCCCTGCCTCTGGGGCTGGCCCGGTGCCAGCCTGCTGGACCCCGATCTGCGGCCACGCGATCTCACCCCGGATGCCGTGGAGCTGCTCACTCAGATCGAGCAGGCGCCACCGGACACAGCGCTCAGGGCACTGCCGCTCGACTGGGAGCCCGCCCGCATCGCCGGTACTGCCCGCTGGCTCTGGCAGCACCGTTTGCTGTTGCTGAGCGCACCAGTGCCAGCCTGAAACGTCAAGGGAGCTGTGCGGGCTCCGTGATAGATTCCGGCCGCCTTTCCAATGGATTTGGAGCGTTTGCAGGCTCTTCCCGACGCGTCCAAGATCACATCCGGCATGCCTGCCGGGGGTGTTTCGGGCGGCTCCCGTCAGGCCCTGAGCCTCGAGCCCACCACAGACGTTTTTCCTCCTCAGGAAATCAATGATCTGCGGGCAGCGCTCCTGCGCGATCTCTCCGGGCGTTCCTCGGAAGTTCCGCTTCTGATCCAACCGGTTCAACCTGACGCAACGCTCCCAACCGAGGCCCCCTTGGCCAACGGTATGGACGACTACGCCAGGTTGCAGCGCCGCATTCAGCTGGCCACGCTGATTCTTTCCGCGTTTGCCGTTGTTTTTGCTGCCCTCCTGTTCGATCGTTCCACGGCTTTGAGCCTCGCTGTAGGCGCACTGGCCGGCATGCTCTACATGCGGATGCTTGCCCGCAGTGTCGCTCGCATCGGCGGCGACAAACGCGCGGTCGGCAAGTCCCAGTTGCTTGTGCCGATCGTGCTTGTGCTGGCAGCCTCCCGGTTGCCATATCTGGAGATCGTGCCTTCGCTTGTTGGGTTTCTTCTCTACAAGCCGGCCTTGATTCTTCAGGCTCTCACCGACCGCTGATTCCCGGCCACCGTCCCGTCGATCCGGGCCTCCTGTCCTTTCTCGTCGCTTCTGCGTCACCCCAGCACACCGATGGCACCGTTGTCTCTCTTGCTGCCCCTGGCCGAACTGGAGGTTGGAAAACACCTCTACTGGAAGATTGGTGGTCTGGTGATCCACGGTCAGGTGTTCATCAGTTCCTGGGTTGTGATCGGCGCCCTGCTGGCACTGGTCGTTGTGGGCACCCGCAAGCTGGAGCGAGATCCCAGGGGTGTTCAGAACCTGCTGGAGTTCCTCTGGTCCTACGTCCGTGATCTGGCTCGTGAGCAGATCGGCGAAAAGGCCTACCGCGATTGGTTGCCGTTCATCGGCACCCTGTTTCTGTTCATCTTCGTCAGCAACTGGGGCGGCGCCCTGGTTCCCTGGAAGTTGATCCACCTTCCGAGTGGAGAGCTCGGTGCTCCCACCGCCGACATCAACACAACCATCGCCTTGGCGCTGCTTGTTTCTCTCGCCTATTTCTACGCAGGTCTCAGCCGGAAAGGTTTCCGGTATTTCGAGTACTACGTGGAGCCCACTCCGATCATGCTTCCGTTCAAGATCGTTGAGGATTTCACCAAGCCTCTCTCCCTTTCTTTCCGTCTGTTCGGCAACATTCTTGCTGACGAACTTGTGGTGGCCGTTCTGGCCTTCCTGGTGCCCCTGATTGTGCCGCTGCCCGCCATGTTTCTTGGCCTGTTCACCAGCGCCATTCAGGCCCTGATCTTCGCCACCCTTGCTGCCTACTACATCGGCGAGGCTGTTCACGAAGAAGCTCACTGAACCTCTGCCGCCCAGGCACGTCCCAGCGATCTGCTAAACCTCCTGCGCGTAGGTCCGGCCATTGCCGGGCCCATCTCCGATCCGGGGATGTCCCAAGCGCCAGGTCCAACCCGCGCTTCACCGGCGCCTTCCATCCCCCCCGTTCCAAAATGGATTCCATCACTTCCGCCGCCTCCGTCGTGGCTGCCGGTCTTGCCGTCGGCCTCGGCGCCATCGGCCCCGGCATCGGTCAGGGCACCGCTGCCGGCGGCGCTGTTGAGGGCATCGCCCGCCAGCCCGAAGCCGAAGGCAAGATCCGCGGCACCCTGCTGCTGTCGCTGGCCTTCATGGAAGCTCTGACCATCTACGGCCTTGTTGTGGCCCTGGTGCTCCTGTTCGCGAACCCTTTCGCAGGCTGATCGCCGTCCGTCGGGATCGGGAGACCAGCCCATTCATTTGGTGCGGCCCCGATCCAGACCCTGGCTTCGTTTGAACCGTCCAGACCCATCTGCCGTGCTTTGCACGGCAGCCGTACCTGATCCTTCCAGCGTCCCTGCCCCATGACCAGCTGGCTTCTGCTCGCCGCAGCCGGTGCTCCAGAGGGAGGTCTCTTCGACCTCGATGCCACCCTGCCGCTCATGGCGGTGCAGGTGGTGCTCCTCACCTACGTTCTCAACCTGCTGTTCTTCCGGCCAATTGGTCGCACGGTTGAAGAGCGCGACAGCTACATCACTCTGAGCCGTGCGGATGCCAAGCAGAAGCTTGCACAAGCCGAGCGCCTCGCCGCCGATCTCACCGCCCAGCTGAAGGACGCTCGACAGAAGTCCCAGACGCTGATCGTGGAAGCCGAGGAGGAGATGGACCGGCTGTATCGCTCGGCCCTTGCTGCTGCACAGGCCGATGTCAACGCCAGCATGGAAAGCGCACGCCGCACCATCGAGGCTGAACGGCAGAAGGCCATGGAGCACCTTGAAGGCGAATCCGATCTTCTCAGCGAACTGATCGTCAACCGTCTGCTGGCTGCGAAATGACTCCTTCCCTCTTTCTGATGGCGCCCCATTCCCCGCTGTTCGCCAGCGAGGGACATTTCGGGCTCAATCTCAATCTTTTCGAAACCAACGTCATCAACCTGGCGATCGTGATCGCCGCGCTGGTGTGGTTTCTGCCCAAGGTTCTCGGCAGCGCTTTGGAGCGAAGGCGCGAAGTGATCCTGAGCGATCTCCAGGACGCCGAGGAGCGGCTTGGTGCAGCCACAGCCGCCCTTGCCACTGCCCAGAAGGATCTGGCCGAGGCTCAGATCAAGGCGGATCAGATCAGGGCCGACGGCAAAGTGCGCGCTGAGTCCATCCGGCTCGAAAGCGAGCGTCGCACGGTGGAAGCCATGGCGCTGCTGAAACAGGGCTCAAGCAACGATCTTCAATCAGAAGCCGACAGGGTGAGCGAAAAGCTCCGCCGCGAGGCGGCCAGGCTGGCGGTTGAAAAGGCTCTTGCAGCTCTCCCCTCTAAGCTTGATGCCGGTGCCCAGCTCGCACTGATCGACCGTTCCATCGAATCGCTGGGTGAAGTCTGATGCCCTTGCTCAATACCATCGCTTCGCCCTACGCCGAAGCCCTTCTCCAGATCACCGATCAATCCGGTGAGAGTGAACTCGTTGCCGAGCAGGCCAAGCAGTTGCTTGATCTCTGGCACCAATCCGCTGAGTTGCGCCAATCCTTCGTTTCCCCTGTGATTGAGCCGGAAACGAAGAAAGCCATTGTGGTGGCCCTCTTCCAGGATCAGCTCACTCCGTCGTTCCTGAACCTCCTCAAGCTCCTCGCTGATCGTCAGAGGATCTCAATCCTTGATTCGATCCTGGAGCGCTTCCTCACACTCTTCCGTGAGCAGCGCCACATCGCTCTGGCCAGCGTGGTTTCCGCCACGCCTTTGAGCGACGAGCAGCAACAGGCCCTGCGCACCAAGGTGCAGGCGCTGGCTGGTACCGAAAACGTCGAGTTCAAGCTCGACGTCGATCCCTCGTTGATTGGCGGGCTGATCGTCAGATTCGGATCCAAGGTGATCGACGCCAGCCTCTCCGGCCAGGTCCGGAGGCTTGGACTGGCGCTCGCCAAGAGCGGCTGAACCCCAAGGTTCCCGGCTTTCTCCTTCTTCCCCTCCCCTCCTTTCCTTCCATCGCCTCCCCGCGCGGGGAACTGAACCCATGGTTTCCATCCGTCCCGACGAGATCAGCGCCATCCTCAAGCAGCAGATCGAGGACTACGACAAGTCCGTATCGGTCAGCAACGTCGGCACGGTGCTCCAGGTGGGCGACGGCATCGCCAGGGTCTATGGCCTTGAGCAGGTGATGGCTGGCGAACTGCTCGAGTTCGAAGACGGCACCGAGGGCATTGCTCTCAATCTGGAAGACGACAACGTCGGCGTGGTGCTGATGGGCGAAGGCATCAGCATTCAGGAAGGCAGCACGGTCAAAGCCACCGGACGCATCGCTGAAGTGCCGGTGGGCGACGCCATGCTCGGCCGGGTTGTGGATCCGCTGGCCCGGCCCATCGACGGCAAAGGTGAGATTGCCACCTCGGAAACCCGCCTGATCGAATCGCCCGCACCTGGAATCATCCAGCGCAAGTCGGTGCATGAGCCGATGCAGACGGGCATCACCGCGATCGACGCCATGATTCCGATCGGCCGCGGCCAGCGCGAACTGATCATCGGTGACCGCCAGACCGGCAAGACGGCCATCGCCATCGACACCATCCTGAACCAGAAGGGTGAGGGTGTTGTTTGCGTCTATGTAGCGATCGGCCAGAAGCAGGCTTCAGTGGCCAACGTCATTGATGTGCTGCGTGAGAAGGGAGCCCTCGATTACACGATCGTTGTGGCAGCCTGTGCCTCCGAGCCGGCGGCCCTTCAGTACCTCGCCCCTTATGCCGGCGCGGCTATTGCTGAGTACTTCATGTACAAAGGCCAGGCCACCCTGGTGATCTACGACGACCTCACCAAGCAGGCCCAGGCTTACCGCCAGATGTCCCTGCTGCTGCGCCGCCCGCCGGGCCGTGAGGCCTACCCCGGCGACGTCTTCTATTGCCACAGCCGTCTGCTGGAGCGGGCCGCCAAGCTGTCCGATGCCATGGGCAAAGGCAGCATGACAGCCCTGCCCATCATCGAAACCCAGGCTGGAGACGTTTCCGCCTACATCCCCACCAACGTGATCTCGATCACGGATGGCCAGATCTTCCTCACGTCCGACCTCTTCAACTCCGGCCTGCGGCCCGCCATCAACGTGGGCATTTCGGTCAGCCGCGTGGGCGGTGCAGCTCAGACCAAGGCCATCAAGAAGATCGCCGGCACCCTCAAACTGGAACTGGCCCAGTTCGACGAACTCGCTGCCTTCTCCCAGTTCGCTTCTGACCTGGATGCCGCCACACAGAAGCAGCTTGGCCGGGGCAAGCGCCTGCGTGAACTGCTCAAACAGCCCCAGTACAGCCCGCTGATTCTGGCCGAACAGGTGGCCGTGGTCTATGCCGGGGTCAAGGGCCTGATCGATGACGTGGCCATCGACCAGGTGACCCAGTTCGTTCGCGAGCTGCGGGAATACCTCAAGACCAATGCGGCTGCCTATATCGAGCAGGTGCAAACCGAGAAGCAGTTGAGCGAATCCTCCGAGGCCATGCTCAAGGCGGCCATCAGCGAAGTCACCTCCACCCTTCTGGCTTCGGCCTGATCTCCCTGAAGCGAAGCACCTGAACCATGGCCAACCTCAAGGAAACCCGCGACCGCATCAGTTCGGTTAAGAACACCCGCAAGATCACCGAGGCCATGGGGATGGTCGCGGCAGCCAAGGTGCGGCGTGCCCAGGAACAGGTGCTGCGGTCGAGGCCGTTTGCCGACCGCCTGGCCCGGATGCTCGAAAACCTGCAGACCCGTCTGCGTTTCGAGGATGTGGCCAACACCCCGCTGCTTGAACAGACCCGGCCTGTGCGTCACATCACCCTTGTGGTGGTGAGTGCTGACCGTGGCCTCTGTGGTGGCTACAACGCCAACATCATCAAGCGCACGGAACAGCGTTTCGCTGAGCTCAAGGGCCAGGGTTTCACGGTGGAACTGGTGCTGATCGGACGCAAGGCCGCCGGATACTTCAAGAACCGTTCCTATCCGATCCTCACCACGTTCACCGGCCTTGAGCAGGTGCCTACAGCGGATGAGGCGGGCAAGATCGGCGACGAAGTGCTGGCGGCCTTCCTCTCCGGCAGCACAGACCGGGTGGAGATGATCTACACCAAGTTCATCAACCTCGTGAGCAGCGGCCCTGTCTCCCAGACCCTGCTGCCGCTCGACCCCCAGGGCATTGCCGCCCAGGATGATGAGATTTTCCGTCTCACCACACGGGAAGGTCGGCTGGCGGTTGAACGGGGCGTGCCTTCCGGCAACAGCGTTCCGCCTTTGGAGTCGGAGTTCGTGTTTGAGCAGAGCCCGGATCAGCTGCTCAATGCCCTGCTGCCGCTTTACCTCGACAACCAACTGCTTCGTTCCCTCCAGGAAGCCGCCGCGAGTGAGCTGGCCAGCCGCATGACGGCCATGAACAGCGCCAGCGACAACGCCAAGGAGCTCGCCAAGTCGCTCACTCTCGATTACAACAAGGCCCGCCAGGCTGCGATCACCCAGGAAATCCTGGAAATCGTGGGTGGCTCGGCGATGGGCTGAGGCCATCATCGAGATCCAGCCACTGTTCCCGCTGGCGCTCGGCCGCCAGCAACTGCGCCCCGACCCGCTCGACTCAGCCTTGATGCTGCAGGAGGCCCTGCAGCTTCGCGGTGCAGCCAATGGCAATCCGTCCGAAGGTTGCGCCTGGACGGGCGACCTGAATGA
Source organism: Synechococcus sp. MW101C3 (assembly GCF_002252635.1). NCBI lineage: Bacteria > Bacillati > Cyanobacteriota > Cyanophyceae > Synechococcales > Synechococcaceae > Synechococcus > Synechococcus sp. MW101C3. The sequence continues at coordinate 211,222 of NZ_NQKX01000006.1, read as the reverse complement.
CGCCTGGCAGGTGCATCGCCGCCCTGCTTTTGGCTGGCTCGTGACGCAGCTTGAACTTGCTGCGCCGGCCTATCTCCGAGCGCTCGGTTTTGACACCGAGCAGATTGACTTGCACCTGCAGCGTGCCTGGCCCGTGGTGAGCGAGCCGGGTCAAGCCGTCGGCCGCCACCATCACCCCAACGCCCATCTCAGTGCGGTGTACTACATCACGGGGGATGGCAGTGGTCGCTGCGGCTGCCTGCGGCTCTTCCCGCACCGTCAGATGAACGAGCTGGTGCCGGGCCTGGCCGTCGGTCACAGCGGGCCGATCACCCCTGATCACCCCCTCAACGCCCCCTGGCAGGACGTGGCTCCTCAGGCTGGTCTTCTGGTGCTTTTTCCTGCGAGCACCGATCACGCGGTGCTGCCCAATGAGGACGACGAGCGGCGCTGCTCGGTGAGCTTTGACCTTTTCCTCTCGGCCCGGTCCTCCAGCAGCCATCCCCCTGAGTTTCTCGCTCCCCACCCCGGCGCGTGGACACCGTTTGCGCGCACGGCCTGAGCGTCCGAACCAACAGCTTCCAGCCAGCAGCTTTCAGGAAGCAGCTTTCAGGAAGCACCATTCAGCCAGCAGCTTCCCTCCCTCTGCCTCGCTCCCCGTATGGTTTCGCCCGGCGCCAAACAGCGGCGTTTCCCCGATTCCTTTGCCAACGGGCTTCGCTCCCTGCTTCGGGTCCTTCGGTGATGACTGAGAGCTCCGTGCTGGCCCTCCGTCCGGGAAGATGGGGCCGCTGCCCTCCCTGAGCGGAGTTGCTCCGCTGCTTGCATCCTCTGCCATGAGTGAAACCTTCACCATCGTCGCTGCGCTCGACGGCGCGACCCATACCTTTTCCTGCTCGGCCGATCAGACGGTGCTGTCGGCGGCGGAAGCCGCTGGCGTGCCACTGCCCAGTTCCTGCTGCTCGGGGGTCTGCACCACCTGTGCGGCTGTGATCACAGAGGGAACGGTGCATCAGCCCGACGCCATGGGTGTCAAGGCCGACCTGCAGACTCAGGGCTATGCCCTGCTCTGTGTGGCCTATCCGCGCAGTGATCTGCAGCTGAAGGCGGGCCAGGAAGACGCGTTGTACGTAGCCCAGTTCGGGCAGTATCAGAAGTGAGCGCCTGGCCCGTGAAGCCAGAGATGCCGTGCGGTTGATCGCCAGGGAGGTGTGGGTGCCGCTTCCAGTCGCTGCGTCGTCGCCAACCCCAGCACCAGTCGCGCCATCGTCCTCCGCTTCGGTACTGGCCGCTGTGTTGGCGGCTCTCGATCGCGAAGAGGGCGTGCCGCTGCGCTGGGCGATCACGGCCGTCGAGAGCGCGGAGCACGGGGCCAGGCGCGCACGGCTGGAAGCAGTGCTGCTGGTGGAGCCATGACCCCTGCCATCGGCCCAGCGGCGCCTTTGCCGCTCCTGCTGGTGATCCCGACCGGGATCGGATGCTGCATCGGCGGCTATGCCGGTGATGGTCTGCCTGCCGCGCGCCTGCTGGCGGCGGCCAGCGGCTGCCTGATCACCCACCCGAACGTGATGAATGGTGCCGCTCTCTACTGGAGCGACCCGAGGATCCACTACGTGGAGGGCTGGGCGTTGAACCGCTTCGCCGCCGGGGATCTGGCGCTCGCACCCGTGCGTCAGCGCCAGGTGGGACTGTTGCTGGATGCCGGCATCGAGCCGGAACTGCGTCAGCGGCACCTGCAGGTGGCGGATGCCTGCAGGGCCACGCTCGGCCTTGCCGTTGGCCCGGTGCTCACCACCGAGCGGCCCCTGGGGGTGGCGTTGAGCCGCAGCAGCAGCGGAGCGAGCGGTGGTGGGCTTGAGCATCCAGCCGAGCTGCTGCGGGCCGGGGAACGCCTGCGAGAGGCGGGGGCCACAGCCATTGCGATCGTGACCCGCTTCCCGGACGACAACGGCCCGCAGGAGCTTGCGGCCTACCGCGGCGGCGCTGGCGTCGACGGGCTGGCCGGTGCCGAGGCGGTGATCAGTCACCTGCTGGGACGCCACCTGGGGATCCCCTGCGCCCACGCGCCCGCCCTGGCGCCACTGCCGCTGGAGGTGGGCCTTGATCCACGCGCCGCAGCTGAAGAACTGGGGCACACGTTTCTGCCCTGCGTGCTCGTGGGCCTGAGCCGCGCCCCTGATCTGGTGCCGCTGCAGCCGGCATCCCCCCTGGTCGGTGCGGCGCTGCCCGCCGAGCTGATCCACCCCGCCCGGATTGGCGCCGTGGTGGCTCCCGCCGGCGCGCTGGGGGGGGAGGCGGTGCTGCGCTGCGCCGCCCGCGGCCTGCCGGTGATCGCCGTTCAGAGCAATGCCTGTGTGCTCGAGGTCAGCGGCGACGCCCTCGGGATTCCGGTGCTTCCGGCCGCCACCTATGCCGAGGCGGCGGGTTTGGTGCTGGCTCTGCGCGAGGGGATCGCACCGTCAGCGCTGGTACGCCCTCTCCCCTCGCTGGCTGTTGGCGCGGCGGTGGATTGATCCGGATCAGCGCTGGCAGTGATCCCGATCAGCGCAGGCAGGCCATCGGGTGGCGGGTGGGCACACCCAGCGCCTTGGCCACCCCGGGATGGCACACCGCGCCATCCACCGTGTTCAGTCCCGAGAGCAGTTCGGGCCGCTCGGTGACCGCCTCCACCAGCCCCCGGCCGGCAATGCCGACGATGTAGGGCAGGGTGACGCTGACCAGCGCTTCGGTGGAGGTGAAAGGCACGGCGCCGGGCATGTTGCCGACGGCGTAATGCTGCACGCCATGGATCGTGACCACTGGATCCGTGTGGGTGGTTTCGCGGCTGGTGGCGATGCAGCCGCCCTGGTCGATCGCCACATCGACGATCACGGAGCCGGGCTTCATGCGTCGGACCAGATCTTCGTCGACGAGGGTGGGCGCCCGGCCGCCGGGGGTGAGCACCGCTCCGATCAGCAGATCGGCGCCTGGCACCATGCGCTCGATCAGGCCCCGGCTGCTCACCAGGCTCACCAGCCGGCCGCTTCGGTCGGATTCCAGGCTGCGCAGACGCTGAGGGGAGTGATCGAGCAGGAACACCTCCGCATCCATCGCCGCCGCCAGGCGGGCCGCATTCCACCCCACCGTGCCGGCCCCAAGCACCACGACCCGCGCCGGCCTGACGCCGGTGCAACCGCCGATCAGAACCCCGCGTCCGCCATGGGGCTTTTCGAGCAGGTGCGCGCCCACCTGGGCGGCGAGCCGGCCGGCGATTTCGCTCATCGGCGCCAGCAACGGCAGGTTGCCGTTGTCGAGCTGAACGGTTTCGTAGGCCACCCCGGTGGTGCCGGCCTCCAGCAGCGCCCTGCCCACATCCGGGTAAGCCGCCAGGTGTAGGTAGGTGAACAGCACCAGGTCGCTGCGCAGAAAGCGGAACTCTTCGGCCTGGGGCTCCTTCACCTTCACCACCAGATGGGCCGCCCAGGCCTCTTCCTGGCTCACCAGCTGCGCCCCGGCTTCGGCGTAGCTGGAATCGTCGATGCCCGCACCATTGCCGGCGCCGCTCTGCACCCGCACCTCCAGGCCATGGGACACCAGCTCCCTGACACCATCGGGGGTGAGGGCCACGCGTTGTTCGTCCCGCTTGATTTCCGTGGGCACGCCGATGCTCGCGATCGGCGCGGTGGGACCGGGGCTGGCCATGCAACTCTCAATCTGCTTACACACTGGCGGCGGCGGGGCCGCACTGCCAGGAATTGGTCCGCATCGGCAGACGATTCAGTCGATGGCGGCAGCAATCGGCATGCGCCAGCCACTGCCGAAGGCCCGGCCGCTCACCTTGATCAGCGGCGCGGCCTGGCGCCGTTTGAACTCGGCCCCGCGCAGCAGGCGGTATACACGCTGGGCCACCTGGGCATCCGTGCCGGCGGCCACCAGTTCCTCCGGGCTGCGCAGCTCTTCGATGAACTGCCGCAGCAGGGGGTCCAGCACGGCGTAGTCGGGCAGGGAATCGGTGTCGCGCTGATCAGGCCGCAACTCAGCGCTTGGTGGCTTCTCGCGGATCGCCGCGCCGATCAGCTCCCCCTTGGCCGGCAGCCCGCAACTGCGGCGGCAGTCGGCGGCGGCGGGGCTGTCCAGCCAGGCGCAGAGGCGGAACACGGTGGTCTTGTAGAGGTCGCCGATCACCGCCAGGCCGCCGTTCATGTCGCCATAGAGGGTGCAATAGCCCACGGCCAGCTCCGATTTGTTGCCGGTGGAGAGCAACAGCCGGCCCTGGGTATTGGCCATGGCCATCAGCAGAGTGCCGCGGATGCGGGATTGCAGGTTCTCGGCCGTCAGCCCTGTGGGTGCGGCTCCGATCGGCGCTTCCAGGGCCTGATCAAATCCCCGCATCAGCGGCTCGATCGCCACGCAGCCGTGGGCGACGCCGAGGCGATCCGCCAGCGCGATCGCATCGGTGCGGGATCCTGCTGAGCTGTAGGGGGAAGGCATCAGCAACGCGAACAGCTGGTCAGCCCCCAGGGCCGCCACGGCCACGGCGGCCACCAGCGCTGAATCGATGCCGCCGCTGAGTCCGAGCAGCGCCTGCCGGAAGCCGCATTTGCCGGCGTAGTCGCGCACCCCCAGCACCAGCACCCGGAACAGTTGCTCCATCGGATCCGGAGGTGGGGCGACGGGGCCCGTGGGTTCAGCCCCTGGGTCGCTGTCCCACACCGCCAGGCTCTCGGCGGCGCAGGGCAACTGAAGCCGCATGGCACCGGCTGCGTCCACCACGAAGCTGCCGCCGTCGAACACCAGCTCATCGTTGCCGCCCACCTGGTTCACGTACGCCACCGGGCACTGCAGCCGGGCGGCAGCCGCCTGGGCCAGCCGGCAGCGCACTGCGCCTTTGCCCTGCACGAACGGGGACGCCGAGAGGTTGAGCAGCAGGTCGGGCTGCAGCGGCATCAGGGCGGCGATCGGGTCCGCCCCGCGCAGACGATGCCCCTGCAGGCGTTCCTCCACCCAGAGGTCCTCGCAGATGGTCAGGCCGATGCGCCACGGGCGCCCGCCCCACTGGCGTTCGATCAGGCAGGCCGCGTCGGCCGGCTGAAAGTAGCGGCGTTCATCAAAGACGTCGTAGCTGGGGAGCAGGCGCTTACGGGCGACGATGCTCCAGCCGCCCTGCTCCACCAGGGCCACGGCGTTGTGAAGCGCCGGCAGCCCGTTGCCAGCCACCGGCTCGGCGACGCCCACCAACAGAGCCAGCCCGCCGGGCAGCTCATGGGCCAGCGCATCGAGCACCTGCTCCTGCTGGCGCAGCAGCGCAGGCCGCAGCAGCAGATCCCGTGGCGGGTACCCCCACAGCGACAGCTCGGGGCTGGCGACCAGATCAGCCCCTGCAGCGGCGGCCTGACGGCTACGTTCCAGAAGCAGGGCACCGTTGCCGCGCAGGTCTCCCACCAGCGGGTCGATCTGGGCGAGGGCGAGCCGCATCAGCGCAGCGGCGGGGTGGCCGGCCGCCTGCTGGCCGCCACGTCGCCCAGGCCGTAGAGGTTGCGCTTGCGCAGCTCCGGCCACAGTTCCGCCGGGATCAGCTGGGGATCGGGATGGAGGCGCAACTGGGAACTGGCCGTGGCCGGGATCTGCAGCGGCAGCACCTCCACCCGGCCTCCCCGTTGCACCAGGCCATCGATGTGCAGCGCGTCGAGCGGCCAGCCCAGGCGAGGCACCACGGCCAGCCGGCAGGCGGCGAGCAGGGCATCCGCCGCGTACCAGCGGGGAATCTGCGGCAGCAGATCGCTGCCCACCACGAAGATCAGGTCGGCTTCAGGCCAGAGCCGGCGGGCCTGCTCCAGGGTGTGGAGGGCGCGGCTGTGACTGAGGCTCTGGTCCACCTGAATACGAGGATTGCCGATCCCCTCGACCAGCGCCCGCAGCAGTACGGCGCGCACCTCAATGGGGGCCCCATGCTGCTTGAAGGGGTTGTCGCTGGCCCAGGTGCGCACCAGCGGGTAGCGCTCTCCCAGGGCCTGCAGCAGAGCGCGGTGCCCGAGGGTGGGCGGATCGGCGCTCGTGCCGAACAGGGCCACCTGGTCGGGCGCGCTCATGGCTGCAGCCCCTGCAGGGCCGGATCCCAGCCCCGCGGCGACCATTGCTGCAGCCAGGCCTGGGTCTGGGGATCCTGCCGGGCCAGGCGCCGCAGCAGGGCACCGGGGCGGGCCGGGCCCTGATGGGCCGCTTTGAGCAGTTCCGCGGCGGTCAGCCGGCCGGTGAGCCGGGTGGTGTGAACAGCCAGCGCCGCCTGGGCCAGGGCCACGGGCGCGGCAGGGGCCAGCGAGAGCCCGCCGGTGAATGGCGCTGCCACCAGCAGCGCCTGGCGCAGGGCCCCCAGCAGCAGCTGGATGCCGATCTGGGTGCCGCCCAGCAAGGCGCTGTGGCCTGACAGCCGGGCCAGCATCCGCCGCGCCTGAGCGCCATTGATCGTGAGTCCGTACAGCCGGCAGAGCTGCATCACCAGGGCGGTGTCGCAGGCGAGCGAACCAGCCAGATCCAGCAGCACCAGTGGATTGGCGGCAACGCCGGCGGCTTTGAGGGTGGCGTACCGCCCGATCACCCCATGGGCCTGGCGTTGCTGCTGGTGCAGGCGCTGGGCCTGCAGACGCTGAGCGAATCGATCCCCTGCCTTGAGGCTGTTGAGGGCGAGGAACAGGGCCCCGTGACTGGTCAGCAGGTCCACCAGCCGCTCCTGCAGAGGCTCGATGGCGGGCGGCCGGGCTTCGCTGCGCACACGGCCGTCAGCCAGCAGCTGGGCCTGTCTTGGCGCCGCCGACACCGCCACCAGATCCAGGCCGGCGGCGGCGGCCGGCAGCCGCCGGCGAATGCTGTCGAGCAGCTGGACGCGTTCGCCGGCCGGCCAGCAGTCGATCCGGTTCACCACCAGCAGCAAGGGCTTGCCCCAGCCGAGCACCTGCTCCAGGGCTTCGCCTTCCGGGCTGGTGAGGTCGCCGTCGAGCACAAACAGCAGCAGGTCGGCGCCAAGAGCCACCCTGGCAGCCAGCCGCTGGCGGGCCGGGCCATCCACCTCGTCGATGCCGGGGGTGTCCACCAGCTCCACACCGTTCAGACCCGCGATCGGCTGCTGCCAGCGTTCTCGTTCCTGCAGGCGGGTGCTCCCGTGGGCCAGGTCGGTGGCGAAGCGGGAACGCCCGAGCAAGGCGTTCAGCAGGCTGGATTTGCCCACACCCACGCGGCCGAACACCGCCAGCCGCAGGCGCCCCTGCTCCAGCCGCTCAATCTGGCGATCCAGGGCCGCCAGCTCCGGACCCAGGGCCGAACACTCGCGAGGGGTGAGGTTGAGCTCCGAGCGCCAAAGCCTGAGCAACTGGCGGCAGCGGGTGTGGGTGTCGGGCGTGGGCCTCATTCGCCGGGGACCTCCACAGGCGACTGCGGCCGCCGCCACCAGCCGGCCAGCACCGCCAGTACGGCGTCGGCACCGATCACACCGACGAAGCCACCGAATTCATCCACCACCACGCGCACGGAATGGCTGCTGCGCCGGAAGGCGGTGAGCAGACGGTCAGCGCGGATCATCTCCGGCACGAACTCCACCGGGCTGATGAGGTTCTCGATCGTGGTCTCACCGCGCCCTTCCACCAGGGCCTGCAGAAGGCTTTCCTGGCTGGCCACCCCCAGCACTTCGTCCACCTCTTCGCCCAGCACCACCCACCACGGAGCGTGCTGGGCAAGCAATTGAGGCTTCACGCTCTGGAGGCTTGCCATCCCAGGCAGGGTGGGGGCTGCCACGCGGGGCACCATCAGATCCCGCGCTGTCAGGTCGTTGAGTTGGAACACCTTGCCGATCATGGCGGCTTCGTCGGCTTCGATCTGGCCGGTGCGGGAACCAAGCCTGGCCAGCAGGCGGATCTCCTCCTCGTCGGTGCTGAGCTCGCTCTCGGCGGTGATCGCCGGCATCAGCCGTTCGAGCACCAGCACCAGCGGCAACATCAGCCGCAGCAGCACGTTGACCGTGGCGGCGCTCGCCAGGGACACCGGCATGGCCATGCTGCTGCCGATCGATTTGGGCAGGATTTCCCCCAGCAGGATCACCAGCACGGTGAGGCCGAACGAAAAGAGGGGCAGGGCCATGCCGGAGACGCCCAGCTGCGCGAACACCCAGCCGGCATAGCTGCCGATCATCAGGCTGCCGAAGATGTTGAAGCCGTTGTTGAGAATCACCAGCACCGCCAGGGCACGGCCCAGACGGTTTTTCAGCCGTTGCAGGGCCCTGGCACCGCGCGGCGGCACCGGACGGCCCGCCAGTTCGTGCACCTTGAGGGGATTGACCGTGAGGATGGCCGCCTCGACGCCTGAGCACAGCGCTGATCCCGCCAGAATCACCACCACCAGCGCTGCCAGGCCAAACAGCTCATTCATGGTGGCGCGCCCTTCCCAGCTCGCTCATGTCGGCGCCTTCATCAAGGCAGGGCATTCCATGCCCTTATTTAATCGTCTAAGTCTCTGTCCCGCCGTTTCGTGGTTCCTCCATGGTGATTTCCGCTGCCACCTTCCAGCAGCGTCGCGCGCTTTTCCTGGAACGGCTCGGTGCCGTGGCCGCCGTGATTCCCGCTGCTCCACTGGTCACCCATCACGCCGATGTGGAACATGGCTTCCGCCAGCACAGCGATTTCTGGTACCTCACGGGTTTCGATGAGCCGGGGGCCGTGGCCCTGTTCCTGCCGCACCGCAGTGAGCACAGGTTCGTGCTGTTCGTAGAACCCAAGGACCCTGCGGCCGAGGTCTGGAACGGCTTCCGCTGGGGGTGTGAAGGCGCGGTGTCCCAGTTCGGCGCCGACCTGGCCCATCCGCGGGCGGAACTGGCCGAACGGCTGGCGGAGTACCTCCAAGGGGCCGAAGGCATCGCGTTCCGAGTGGGTCGTCATCCGAGCGTGGAGCCGCTGGTGCTTTCCGCCTGGGCCGCCCAGCTCGACCGGGCACCGCGCAGCGGTCAGGCGGCGCTTGGCCTGGTGGCACCCTGCCCGCTGCTGCACCAGCTGCGCCTGCGCAAGACCGAGGACGAACTGGAGCGCCTGCGCGAGGCCGCCCGGATCTCCGCCGAAGCCCATGAGCTGGCGCGGCAGGTGGCGCGGCCCGGGCTGAACGAGCGGCAGGTGCAGGCTGCGATCGAGCAGCACTTTCTGCTTCAGGGCGCCCGTGGTCCTGCCTACGGCTCGATCGTCGCCGGCGGCGACAACGCCTGTGTGCTGCACTACACGAGCAACAATGCACCCTTGCTGGATGGCGATCTGCTGCTGATCGACGCCGGTTGCAGCCTCAGCGATTACTACAACGGCGACATCACCCGCACCTTCCCGGTGGGCGGGCGCTTCAGTGCGGAGCAGCGCGCCCTCTACGACCTGGTGCTGGCTGCCCAGCAGGCGGCGATCGCCTGCGTGAAGCCAGGGGCCGATGCCGAGCAGGTGCATGCGGCCGCGGTGCGGGTGCTGGTGGAGGGACTGGTGGAGCTGGGTCTGCTGCAGGGGGAGGTGGATGGCCTGATCGAGCAGGGCGCCTACCGCCACCTCTATATGCACCGCACCGGCCACTGGCTGGGGCTCGATGTCCACGACGTGGGTGCTTACCGCCTCGGCGAGCATCCTGTGCCGCTTGAGCCCGGCATGGTGCTCACAGTGGAGCCTGGGCTCTATGTGAGCGATCGGCTGCCCGTGCCGGATGGCCAGCCCGCCATCGACGCGCGCTGGAAGGGGATCGGCATCCGCATCGAGGACGACGTGGCCGTGACCCCCAGCGGGCACGAGGTGCTCACAGCCGCTGCTCTCAAATCAGCAGACGCGATGGAGCGGTGAAACCGGCTGCACGGTCCGGGCCGTTCGCTCAGCCGAGCAGGCGGTTCAGCAGCGCGGGAGCCTCCGCCGTGGTGGTCAGGATGTGGTCGGCGCCTGCCTGGCTCAGGTGGTGTTCGTAGACCTGCCGTTGCGCAACGGCTCCCGCGTCCTGCAGGTGAGGCGGAGCCACCGCCAGGCTGACGAAGGCCTGATCGGGATGGCACGCCCGAGCACGCTGCACCGTTTCCACATCCGCCACGGTGTCGCCCACATAGGCCACCAAGGGGGCTTCATGGCCCAGGTCGGTGGTGGCCAGGCGGGCGGCAAGCGTGAGCAGGCCGGTGGGATCGGGCTTGTCCGGAGCGTCGCCCATGGCGATCAGGGGAGGCTGCGGCAATCCGAGCCGCTGATGCAGCACGAAGCGCGCGGAAGCCGGTTCAGCGCCGCTCACGAACCCCCAGGCGAAGCCGTGCTGGCTCAACTGCTCGAAGAAAGGCGGCTGTACCAACAGCGTTTCTTCCCGGATGAAGCCCTGCCACGCTTCTGGCGGGCCCTCCGGGTCCCCTCCGAAATAGAGCTGGCTGAACACCTCCACCAGGGCGCCAAAGCTGGGTAGCGGGTCATGCCCGTGGCGCCGCAGCAGCTCCAGCGATGCCTCCCAGTCGTTGTTCCACAGACCTTCGCTCTTGAGCGCGTCCACCTCGGTCTGTCCGGGCCGCCAACCGCTGTAGTGGTGAACGGTTTCAGCCAGGGCGCGGCGGTAGCTGCCGCTCACGTCGCGAATGACCCCGTCGATGTCGAACAGCAGAACAGCGCGGGGCTTCAGGGCAGGGAGGCCGGGGCTGGTAGGTTACTCGTTTGATTGTTGTCCTTGAGCGCCGAACCTATGACGGCCAGCGATAGCCCTAACGCGGCGGTTTCTGCGATGCCCGCCGTGTCCGCCATGCCTGAGATCCTTCCCGCCGCCGCGGATCCGAGTGGCGCCCGCGAAGGGCGTCCCGTGCTGCGTGGCGCCAGCGCCGCACTGGCCACGGCCACCCTCGACGAAGATGGCGTTCCTTCCGGCCACACGCCGAAAGCGGATGAAGGCCGCTTCCTGCTCAAGATCCTCTGGCTGCCCGACAACGTCGCTTTGGCCGTTGATCAGATCGTGGGCGGTGGTCCCAGCCCCCTCACCTCCTACTTCTTCTGGCCGCGGGAAGATGCCTGGGAAACCCTCAAAGGTGAACTGGAAGCCAAATCCTGGATCACCGACAATGAGCGGGTGGAGATCCTCAACAAGGCCACCGAGGTGATCAACTACTGGCAAGAGGAAGGCAAAGGCAAGTCGCTCGACGAAGCCAAGCTCAAGTTCCCCGACGTCACTTTCTGCGGAACCGCCTGATCCTCAGCGGCGGGCTGCATTGGCCTACGGCCTACAGCGCAGTCCACGACCGTTCACGCGTCGTTTGACCTGGCTTGTCTTCACTGGCCAGGTTCAATCATGTCTCAACGTCTGCTGAAGCGAACCGTCGATGGGTGCCGCTCTTCTGCTGATCGCTGACGGACTCTCACTAGAACGTCTTGCACGTTGAAGGCCCCGAGCAGGGGCCTTTATACTGTCGATCAAGCGTTCGATTGCCACACTCGCCCTCGGCCAACTCGAATTCGTCAACAAGTTGGGTCGACGGTCAAGTTCCATCCACGGTCGAGTTGAATCCGCTATCGGGTTGCATCCGCGGTCGAGCTGCATCCTTCATCGATTGTCATTCGCAGCAAAGTTCCAGCCACCATCAGATTGCATTCATGATCAAGTTCACCAGGCTTGATCGCCGAATGGTATGGATCGATTGACAGCGATTCTCCACTCTGACTTCGCCACGTTGATAATGACGTTCGTGGGAAGTTGAAGTGCCCGAATTCAGCGCTAGTGAGCCGGCGCTGAGCGTTGCAGGGCCTGCTGGCGGAGATCCAAGGCCTCTTGGCCGAGAACCAGGGCCAGCTGGCAGAGCTCAAGGGCCAGCTGGCAAACATCCAGGGCCCTCATAAAAAAATCTTGGACCGGGCTTGTAGAGCCGATCCAAGACTGTTGATGGCATTGCGGCCATGAAGATTGGGGCTACCCGGAAAGGACGACCCCGTTGATGGATCAGGCCTTGCGGGTGGCCTGAAGCCGGGCCCGGGCCCGAGCCAGGTTCTGGACGGCTTTCACCTTTTCCGTGCTGGGCGGCTGGCCTTCGAAGCTGGCTGCACGCAGCTGGGCTTCTTCCACCTGCTGCTCGGCGGCGGCGGCATCAATTTTGTCTCCGAGCTCTGCGGTGTTCACAAGCACAGTGACTTCGTCGGCTTCGACTTCGGCAAAACCACCCATCAAGGCAATGGAGGTCCAGTCTTTGCCGCTGCGCAGGCGCATCACGCCCACATCGAGAGCGGTAAGCAAGGAGACGTGTCCGGGGAGGATCCCCAGCTGCCCAGTGGTGCTGGGCAGGATCACCTCATCCGCGCTGCCGTCGAAAACGCTCTGGTCAGGTGCCAGAACACGGAGATTGAGAGTCATGGCGAGAAGGTGAGAGGGAGATCAGAGGCAGTCCGTCGCAAATCAGGACTTGGCGTCAGCGAGGATCTTGGCGGCCTTGGCCTTCACCTGATCGATGTTGCCCACGAGGTAGAAAGCAGCCTCGGGAAGATCATCCAGCTCACCAGCGAGGATCATGTTGAAGCCGCTGATGGTGTCTTCGAGCTTCACGTATTCGCCGGACTGGCCAGTGAAGATTTCGGCCACAAAGAAGGGCTGAGACAGGAACTTCTCGATCTTGCGGGCGCGGTCGACGGTGCGACGGTCGTCTTCGGAGAGTTCGTCGAGGCCGAGGATGGCGATGATGTCCTGCAGCTCTTTATAGCGCTGGAGGGTGGATTGCACGGCACGGGCGGTGCGGTAGTGCTCGTCGCCCACAACGGCCGGCTGGAGCATGGTGCTGGTGGAGTCGAGCGGGTCGACGGCCGGGTAGATGCCCTTCGAAGCCAGGCCGCGGCTCAGCACCGTGGTGGCATCGAGGTGGGCAAAGGTGGTGGCGGGAGCGGGGTCGGTGAGGTCGTCGGCCGGCACGTACACAGCCTGGATCGAGGTGATTGAACCTTCGAGCGTGGAGGTGATGCGTTCCTGAAGCTCACCAACGTCGGTGCCGAGGGTGGGCTGATAGCCCACAGCGGAGGGCATGCGGCCGAGCAGGGCGCTCACTTCGGAGCCGGCTTGGACGAAGCGGAAGATGTTGTCGATGAACAGCAGCACATCCTGCTTGTTCACATCACGGAAATGCTCGGCCATGGTGAGTGCCGACAGACCCACGCGCATGCGGGCGCCGGGGGGCTCGTTCATCTGACCGAAGCAGAGCGCCACCTTGGATTTCGGGAGGTCTTCGGAGTTGATCACTCCAGATTCCTTGAACTCTTCGTAGAGGTCGTTGCCCTCACGGGTGCGCTCGCCAACGCCACCGAACACGGAAACACCGCCGTGCTCCTTGGCAATGTTGTTGATGAGCTCCTGGATCAGCACGGTTTTGCCCACGCCGGCGCCACCGAACAGGCCGACCTTGCCACCCTGGCGGTAAGGAGCCAGGAGGTCGATCACCTTGATGCCGGTTTCAAACACCTTGGGCTTGGTTTCGAGCTCGATCAGCTTCGGCGCATCCCTGTGGATGGGAGATGTGAGGGTGGAGGTGACCGGCCCACGCTCATCAACCGGCTCGCCGAGCACGTTGAAGATGCGGCCAAGAGTGGCCTCTCCCACGGGGACGCTGATCGGGGCGCCCGTGTCGAGGGCAGACATGCCACGCACGACGCCGTCGGTGCCGCTCATCGCAACCGCACGCACCCGGTGATCGCCGAGGAGCTGCTGGACTTCGGCGGTGAGGGCGATGTCCTGACCCGAGGAATTGCGGCCTTCAACGCGAATGGCATTGAAGATGCGGGGCAGCTTGCCGGCCGGAAATTCAATGTCGAGAACGGGGCCGATCACCTGACGGACAACACCCTTGGAGCCGGTGTTGACGGGAGCAGCAGCAGCCATAGGAAAGGAAGGAAGATCGCGCAGCGGGACGCGCGCCCGCCTGAAGCCGCGCCACCTTACCACCGCGAATGGCCTGGTCTTCAGAGCCAGAGGCCCGTGCCGCGTGCTGGGTTCGGTCAACCGCACACCGTACCGATTGCACTGCACCCTTCCACCGCCATAGGTTGGCACTCAGGCAGGGCGAGTGCTAATTCGCTCTCCCCTGTGGCGCCCACGGCGCCGCACCACCGCATTTGAAACGATCCATGGCTGCTGTCTCCCTCAGCGTCTCCACTGTCAAACCCCTTGGAGATCGCATTTTCATCAAGGTGTCCGAATCGGAGGAAAAAACCGCGGGCGGCATCCTGCTCCCCGACACTGCAAAGGAGAAGCCCCAGGTGGGCGAAGTGGTCCAAGTGGGCCCCGGCAAGCGCAATGAGGACGGCTCCCGCCAGGCTCCTGAAGTGAGCGTGGGCGACAAGGTGCTCTACAGCAAGTACGCCGGTACTGACATCAAGCTCGGCACCGATGAGTTCGTGCTGCTCTCAGAAAAAGACATTCTCGCCATCGTCGACTGATCGCTCCGGCACATGAGGTTCCTGTGAGCCTCAACTGCCCTCACTGATCACGTCCTGACCCCCGACGACTCGTCGGACGGTCAACCCTTTACCAACTACTTCAAGGAGCATCCCTTCCATGGCCAAGCGCATTATTTACAACGAGAACGCCCGCCGGGCCCTCGAAAAAGGCATCGACATCCTCGCTGAGGCCGTTGCCGTCACCCTCGGCCCCAAGGGCCGCAACGTGGTGCTGGAAAAGAAATTCGGCGCTCCCCAGATCATCAATGATGGCGTCACGATCGCCAAAGAGATCGAACTGGAAGACCACATCGAGAACACCGGTGTGGCCCTGATCCGTCAGGCCGCCTCCAAAACCAACGACGCCGCCGGCGACGGCACCACCACGGCCACCGTCCTGGCCCACGCCATGGTCAAGGCCGGTCTTCGCAACGTGGCTGCGGGCGCCAACGCCATCACCCTCAAGAAGGGCATCGACAAGGCTGCCGATTTCCTCGTCAAGAAGATTGAGGAGCACGCCAAGCCGATCGCCGACAGCAACGCCATCGCCCAGGTGGGCACCATCTCCGCCGGCAACGACGAAGAGGTGGGCCGCATGATCGCCGACGCTATGGACAAGGTCGGCAAAGAAGGCGTGATCTCCCTGGAAGAAGGGAAGTCGATGACCACCGAACTGGAGGTCACCGAGGGCATGCGCTTCGACAAGGGCTACATCTCCCCTTACTTCGCCACCGACACCGAGCGGATGGAAGCGGTGCTCGACGAGCCCTACATCCTGCTCACCGACAAGAAGATCGGCCTGGTGCAAGACCTGGTGCCCGTGCTTGAGCAGATCGCTCGCACCGGCAAGCCCCTGCTGATCATCGCCGAGGACATCGAGAAGGAAGCCCTCGCCACCCTGGTGGTGAACCGCCTGCGCGGTGTGCTCAACGTGGCCGCCGTCAAGGCCCCTGGTTTCGGTGACCGCCGCAAGGCCATGCTTGAGGACATCGCTGTTCTCACCAACGGTCAGCTGATCACCGAAGACGCCGGCCTCAAGCTGGAGAACACCAAGCTGGAGATGCTGGGCACCGCCCGCCGCATCACCATCAACAAGGACACCACCACCATCGTCGCCGAAGGCAACGAAGTGGCCGTCAAGGCCCGTGTGGAGCAGATCCGCAAGCAGATCGACGAAACCGACTCCTCCTACGACAAGGAGAAGCTGCAGGAGCGTCTGGCCAAGCTGAGCGGCGGTGTGGCCGTGGTGAAGGTGGGTGCAGCCACCGAAACCGAGATGAAGGACAAAAAGCTGCGCCTGGAAGACGCCATCAACGCCACCAAGGCGGCTGTTGAGGAAGGCATCGTTCCTGGTGGCGGCACCACCCTGGCCCACCTGGCCCCTGCCCTCGAGGAGTGGGCGGCTGCCAACCTCACCGGCGAAGAGCTGATCGGTGCCACCATCGTGGCCTCCGCCCTCACCGCTCCGCTGATGCGGATCGCCCAGAACGCCGGCGTCAATGGCGCCGTCGTCGCTGAGCATGTCAAGGGCATGCCGTTCAACGAGGGCTACAACGCCGCCACCGGTGAATACGTCGACATGCTGGCCGCCGGCATCGTGGACCCCGCCAAGGTGACCCGCTCCGGTCTGCAGAACGCCGCCTCGATCGCCGGCATGGTGCTCACCACCGAGTGCATCGTGGCCGATCTGCCCGAGAAGAAGGAAGCAGCTCCCGCCGGCGGCGGTGGCGGCATGGGCGGCGACTTCGACTACTGATCGTCTGCCCCTGGATTCGCAGGGTCACCCTGCGGATCCAGCTCCGATCAACCGTCACTGCTTCAAGCCAGCAGCTTCGAACCGCCAACTTCGAGCGATCAGCTGCCAACCAGCAGCAGATCAGTTGCGAGCGATCAGTGCATCACCGGAGCAGGCCAAATTCCTGCTCTTTTTTTTGTCCTTTGTCCATGTGGCCGGCGGGGAGGCGCCACGGTGCATGCGCAGAGGTATGCCGCAACGGCGCAAGGGCTCAACGTCCCTGCCGCAGTAAGTTCCTACTTGCCGGGCACGAAGGCAAGCGCGACGCCGTTGTTGCAGTAACGCTTGCCGGTGGGCCTGGGTCCATCGTTGAACACATGGCCCTGATGCCCGCCGCAGCGGCGGCAGTGGTATTCCGTGCGGGGCACGATCAATTTGAAATCCAGCTGGGTGACCACCGCATTCGGCAGGGGCTGCCAGAAGCTGGGCCAGCCGGTGCCACTGTCGAATTTCGTGGTGGAGGAGAACAGCGGCAAACGGCAGCCAGCACACACGTAGGTGCCGGCTCGCTTTTCGTTGTTGAGCGGGCTGGAGAACGGCCGCTCCGTGCCCTCACGGCGCAGCACTGCAAAGGCGGCAGGACTCAGGCGCTCCTTCCAGGCAGCCTCACTGAGTTGCCAGGCAGGATCGCCCGCCTTGCTCGCAGCCTCAGCTTTTCGGCCTCCCAACAGGGGAGAGAGCAGGAGGGCCAGCGAGGCCAGCAAGCCACGGCGTTTGATTGGTGTCACGGCAGGGTCAGCGCAGCCAGCCGGCGCTCAGCACCACGGCGAGGCCGAGAAACAGGGCAAGCAGGGTCCAGGTGACGCGGTTGAGCGTGGCTTCGGCGCTGCGGGCGCTGCTGAACATCGACCCGCCGCTGCTGGCCAGGCCTCCCATGCCATCGCCCTTGGGGCTGTGCAGCAACACGCTGGCGATCAGGAGCACGCCGAGAGCGGCCCAGATCCAGGAAAGAACCGTGGTGATCATCTTCAGACCCTACCCAAACACCAGGCCCGAACGCCAGGCCGATCGGCCCTTCAGAGTGCGGGCAGGCTGACGGCCCTGACGGCCCGCCGGGCTCAGACCTGCAGCGCCCGTGGCCGCAAGGGCTCAGGAGTGGGCAGCAGTGGCGATGGCTCGATCAGGGAGGTCCCCGTCATGTTGGCGGGCACAGGCAGCTCAAGGATCTCCAGCAGGGTGGGGGCGATGTCCGCCAGGCCGCCCCCTTCCCTCAGGCGCACATCCGTGCCGTGGCCAGCCAGCTTGCGCCGTTCCCCTTCCACCAGGATCACCGGAACCGGGTTGGTGGTGTGGGCCGTCCAGGGCCGCCCGTCCTCCCCTTTCATCACTTCGGCATTGCCGTGATCGGCGGTGATCAGCAGGGTGCCCCCCTGCCGATTGGTGGCTTCCATCAGTCGGCCCACGCAATGATCCACGGTGGCGATGGCGGCGGCCGTGGCCTCCATCTGCCCCGTATGGCCCACCATGTCGGGATTGGCGTAGTTGATCACCACCAGGGAGTAGATGCCTTTGTTGATGGAGGCGATGCAGCTGTCGGTGAGGGCAGCGGCGGACATCTCGGGAGCCTGGTCGTAGGTGGCCACCCGCGGGGAGGGCACCAGGTGGCGGTCTTCGCCGTTGAAGGGCTGCTCGATGCCGCCGTTGAGGAAATAGGTGACGTGCGGATACTTCTCCGTTTCGGCGGTGCGCAACTGGCGCAGCCCGTGTTCGGAGACCACCTGGCCGAGCAGACCATCGAGTGACTCGGGGGGGAAGGCCACCGCCACGTCGAGGGCTTGCTCGTACTGGGTGAAAGTGACCAGGTGCAGAGGCTCGATGCGCTCCCGGGAGAAACCGCTGAAGTCTTCGAGCACAAGGGCGCGCACCAACTGACGCACCCGGTCGGGGCGGAAGTTGAAACAGATCAGGCCATCGCCTGGGCTCAGGTGGCCGGAGCTGAGGCGGTAGGGCTCAAGGAACTCATCGTTGATGCCGTTCTCGTAGGCCGCCAGGACCACCTGCTGGGCCGTGAGCGGGCCGTCGGCCGGTCTGGCCTCGGTGAGCAATCGGTAGGCCTTCTCGGTGCGGTCCCAGCGGTTGTCGCGGTCCATGCTCCAGTAACGGCCGCAGATCGTGCTGATCCGCCCCACGCCGGCGGCTGTGATCTGGGCATCGATGCGGTCGAGGAAGGCGATCGCGCTCTGGGGCGGGGTGTCGCGCCCGTCGGTGACCACATGGATGCAGACGTCGCTGAGGCCGCGGCCTGCGGCCCACTGCAACAGCCCGCCCAGGTGATCGATGTGGCTGTGCACGCCGCCGTCGGAGCAGAGGCCGATCAGGTGGAGTGCGCCGCCATTCACCAGCAGGGTGTCGGCCAGGGCATTGAGGGCGGGATTGGCGGCAAGGCTGCCGTCCTTCACCGCTTTGCCGATCCGCACCAGCTCCTGCCGGATGATCCGCCCGGAGCCGATGGTGAGGTGGCCCACTTCCGAGTTGCCCATCTGGCCGTCGGGCAGGCCCACGTCGCCGCCGCTCGCCTGGATCAGCGTGTGGGGGTACGCCTCCCACAGCGCATCCATCACCGGGGTGCTGGCCGCGCGGATCGCATTGTTATCGCTGGCTTCGCGGTATCCCCAGCCATCGAGAATGGCCAATACCACCGGTGGCACGTAGCGGTGATCCACGGGGCCGGAGGGGGGAGGGGGGAGAGAGCCGCTCGGGCGAGAGCTGGAGCTCGTGGAAGGAATGTCGGTCACCGATTCTTCCGCAAAGCCCTGATACAGGCTGATCGCCCTCAAAATTACAGTGTGATCTCTTCGTCACAGAAAGCAGGCCGGTAAGCGTCAGCTAATGGGCATAAGCGCAAGGAGACTCCCTTACCATTTCACCCCCGGGATCCCCACATGGTGTCGTCAATCGGTGACCATTGCGTGGAGATTCTCTCCGCCCAGGATCTGACCCGCACGGTTCATCGCCTTGCCTCCCAGGTGCTGGAGAGTGCGCCGGACAGCCGCCAGCTGTTGCTGCTCGGCATCCCCACCCGCGGCGTGGAACTGGCACGGGTGCTGGCCGCCCAGCTCGAAGCCAGCTGCGGTCATCCAGTGGATCAGGGCAGCCTTGATCCCACCTTCCACCGCGACGACCTGGCCCGGGTGGGCACCCGCATGGTGCAGGCCACCCAGCTGCCTGCAGCGCTCGAAGGCCGCCATGTGGTGCTGGTGGACGATGTGATCTTCACCGGACGGACGGTGCGCGCCGCTCTGGAGGCGTTGCACGCCTGGGGCCGGCCGGCGGTGGTGCGTTTGCTGGTGATGGTGGACCGGGGGCACCGGGAGCTGCCGATCCAGCCTGATTTCTGTGGTCGGGTGGTGCCCACCAGCCGCCAGGAGTCGATTCAGCTCTGGCTGGCGGCCGTGGATGGGCGCGATGGTGTGGTGCTGCTCAAGCCCTGAGGCAAGTCTCTTCAGGCCACCGGCTCGAGCTCGTCCGGGCGGAAATGGGCGCGATAGCGACCGAACGCCACCACCACCGGCAGGGTCGGGCTGATCGGACGACCTTTCCAGTCGTCAAGCACCTGGAACACCTCACCTTCCAGTCCCTGGAGGTCGAAGGGCTGACCGCGGTGCTCTGGATGGGTGTACACCACGACGCTCTGGCAGACCCTGACCTGTTCTCCCGGCTTCATGAAGGATGCGGTGGCGGACGGCGGCAATCCTGTCACGGCATCCCTTCAGCGTTGACAGGTGGTTTCGGGGCCGCTCTCCACCACCTTCCCGCCGAGTTGCCGGCAGGCCCGGGTGAAGGCCGACCAGTCGTCGATCCCCTGGGCGAGCAGACCCTTGATGGCCGCATCCAGCTCGGCCACGGGCACGGAGTTGGCTGCCGTAGCGCCATGGCTGTGATGCTCCTGCTCCTGGGTTTTCAGACCGGAGATGGCGGTTTCCACCTGCCTGCGCAGCACGGCTGACTGCGATTTCCACCAGGGATGATCGATCCGGTTGAGGGCTTCAAGCGCTTCCCACCAGCGTTTCTGCTCCACCAACTGGGTGGCCCTCTCCTGCTGAAAGCGGTTACGGCTCCAGAACTCCCTGAGGTTGTCACCGAGCGCGTCACCCGCGGGGTGGCGGTCTTCGCCCATCGGTTTGAGGAACACCATCGCCCCCTCCAGATCTCCGGCCTCGAAACGGGCCATCGCCTTGGTGCGCAGCTCTTCCTGCCAGGAGCGCAACCGGTCTCGGTCAGCGTGGATGCCTGCTTCGGAATTGGCCAGCAGCAGTTGCAGCTGAAGTGCCTCCTGCCAGCGCTGCCCCTGCCAGAGCCGCTCGGCGCGCGCACGGCGGCAGCGGCCTTGTTCGCGCGGTGCGCGCCCTGTCATCCAGCGGAGTGAAGCCAGCTGGTCGCTGTAGGCGAGGCAGGCCTCGTAGCGCCCCTCGCTGGCCGCCCGCTCGAGCCGGCCAGGCAGTTGGCCTTCCCACCAGCGTGCCGCACCGATCACAGCGGCCACCAGGCCGAGAGTGAGCGCCAACCAGAAACGCGGAAGCCTGTGGCGGCGGATGGCCAAGGCAAGGAACAGGCAATCCTCCCTTTCTATGAACACGACCCGCGGCTTTCAGCCTGGCGGGGTCAGCCGCGCTGTCGTCCACTGCCTACGCGTGGGCTGATTGATCACCACGGGTGGGGCCAGCGGAAGCGCTTCGTCTCAGTGGAAGCGAGCGGTCTCAACGCACGGGGCCAAGCGGCTGAGGGGGTGAGCGCCGCGACGTGCTCAGGTCTTCGCTTTCCAGCACCAGCTGGCCCTGCCCATCGATCTGAAAGTGGAGCCGCAGGCAATCGCTGCCACGTTTTCCGGGAGTATCGAGACTGATCGGCGCGGGTTGCTGCCCCCAGGGCTGCACCTCCGCCTCCCCTGCGGGCCGCCGCCGCAGCTGGGGCAGTCCATCGCGAAACACCACCTCGGAGCGTTCGTCGTCGCGGGGCTCCCCCAGCACCAGGTCGATCTGCTCCTGGCCGTCGTCGCTGCAGGCGAGCAGCAGCTCCAGCGGCTGGGTGGTGGGCCAGTTCTGCCCTTCGACAAACAGCGGATGCCAGCGATGGCTGCCGCTGCGCTGGTCCCAGCAGCGCAGGGATACGCCCCGGGCGAGCACGTCCTTGATCCGCACGCCCGGGGTGAGCGCCAGCGCCCCCAGGGCCACCGCCTCGATCGGCCGTTCGTCGCGCAGGGGCACACCGGGGCATCGCTCCTGCAGCCAGCGGCGCACGAGCGGAATCCGGCTGCTGCCCCCCACCGGCAGGATGGCCTCCACGTCCGCCAACGCCAGCCCCTCGGCCCTGGCGGCGGCGAGCACCCGCTCCAGCAGCTCGTCCAGCAGAGAGAGAAATCCCTGCTCCAGAAGAGTGGTTTCCAGTTCCTGGCGGCTCAGCTGCAGCAGGCGGCTGGTGCCCCCCGGCAGCATCGTCAGCACCGACGCCGCGGCGCTGTCGCTCAGCCGGCACTTGAGGGATTCCGCAGCTTCCAGCAAGGTGCCGGGTGGCGGGCCCTGGCCGTTTACCTGCGCCCAGAGCGCCGCGGCGATCCAGCGGTCGATGTCCCGGCCGCCGAGGGCCACGCCCGCCTTGCCCACGACCCTGGCGCAGCGCAGTTTCTGGCTGCTGTTTCTGAGGTCGCGGCCGGCGAAGCGCAGCAGCTGGGCCACCGGCGCGGCGCGCCCCTCGCCGCCTTCGAGCGCCACCAGCGAAAGATCGATCGTGCCGCCACCAAGATCCACCACCAGCACGCGGCTGCCGGGGGGCAGTCCGGCGCCGATGGCCGCAGCGGTGGGCTCATCCACCAGGGCCACCTCCTCAACAGCCAGGTCCTGGCTGACGGCGTGCAGCCATTCCCGATAGCCGCGGTAGCCGTCGATCGGCGCGGTGAGCACCAGACGGGTGGGGGCCAGCTGCGCTGGCAGGTGGCGCCAGAGCTGGCGCAGCAGCATCGCTCCGGCCTGCTCCGGGGACAGCACAGACGCAGCGGCGGCGCCACCGGCTCCTTCTTCGCGGCCGGCATCGGCGCAGCCGCCGATGCCGCGCTTGAAATCGCGGCAGAGCTCAGGGCCTTCACTGCCGGCGAGGCCGGCCTCGATCACCTGGCGCCCGATCAACGGCTGCTCCGCTGTGGCGCTGGCAAGCCACAGCAGGCTGGGGACCACGCAGGGGTCAGCGCAGCTGTAGGGGGGGATCTCCACGAGCTGGGGCGCGCCGCCCTCGGCGGACTGGAAGGCCACCACCGTGGTGGTGCTGCCCAGGTCAATCGCCAGGGTGCCAGGTGTCGCCATCGTGAGCGGGCGAAGGGCTCCGCGCAGCTTGGCGGATGGCCGCCGGCATCCGCTTGGCGGCTGACCCTTCCGCCCGAGCTGGCCTAAGGTCAGGGAAATCAACATGACCTATGTATTCCGGCGCCACGGTGAACCCGAAGGAACTGGCCCAGCGTGCCGAAAGCCTGATTCGTCAGTCGAGCAACCGCTACCTCACCACGGTGAAGATCGCCTTTCGGGCCAAGCAGCGCCGTTTCGATGATTTCGACGGGCTCCTGGAGGATTCGATGATCAAGCCAGTCCAGCGGGCCATCGTGGAGCTCTCCGATGAGCAGGATCAGCCCGATCTGCTGCCCGGCTGATCGATCCGCCGCTGGCAGCGCCGTTGTTTCTGGCTCAGGAGTGCCGGCTGGGGTCGTTGCACCTGAGCTGGCCGTGCCGGCTGGTTCAGTGCTCTCAATTGCGGCCCCTGCAACCTGATGCACCCGGCAGGATTTGCCACTGAGGGGGAGGGATGGCGGCTGGCTCTTGAGGCTGGCCGCCATCCCTTTGGCGTGTTGATCGGCGGTGATGGCTGGGCAGCGGAGCTGAGCCTGGCCGAAGCGGCCGAACTGCGCCGGGGCCTGCTCGAGCTGATCGAGCAACACACCGCCATTGCCGGCCAGCTGATGGCAGAAGAGAGCCTGGAGCTGGAGCTGGAGCGTGGCCCTTGGTGGCTCGGCCTCTGTGGCGATCGCCGCTGTTGGGCGCTGCGCTTCGTGCTGGCGCCCAGCGATGGGCAGCGGGGCCTGGAAGGGAGCTGGACGCCTGCCGCCAGCGCCGCTCTGGCGCAGGCCTTGGCACCCCTGGTGCTGGAGCCGGCAGGGTGTGAGACCACGGAGGGATTGGGCGGCTGATCAGCACTGCTGATCAGCAACCTGTTCCCAGCCCAGCCCCCGGATCGCGGCGGGTTTTGCCCAGCTTTTCCACAGGCCGGACTGCCCGGACCGGCTGCCCTGGCAGTCACCTGTGGAGAACCGCCCCGCCGCAGGTTCTCCCCTTGACACGCGGCGTCGATCGCTTCAAGGGCAAGCCTTAACGCGCTCGTTACCACCCCGGAGCGCAGCTGGGCCCGCAATCTCACGCTGGGATGGGCAATGTCAGCCCCTCTGCCCTCGATTTGACGCCATCGGAAGCTTGTGGGGAACTGGGTGACGACCACCCTCCTGCCGCGCCTCGATGGATCCTGCCTCCGTTGTCGACAGCTACCCGCGTTGCCCGTCCCGCGTCCGTCCGTCTGACGCTGCCGAGGGCAGCGATGGTGCCGCCGGGGTGGTGAGCATCAGGGCAGAGGTGCCGGAGGCCTTGCTGGGCTCGATGCGCACCTTCATCGATGCTCACCCCAACTGGGACCAGTACCGCCTGTTCCAGGCCGCTCTGGCGGGCTTCCTGGTGCAGAACGGGGTCAACAGCCGCGCCGTGACCCGTTGCTACGTCGGCAACATGTTCAACTGGAACGCCTCAGAGGACGGCTGCTTCAGCGCTCGCTGAGCGTCCGGGTGATCCCGCCCTGCACGAAGCCTTGGCCGAACAGGTCGCTGTAGCCGGCCATGAGGGTGCCGATCATCACCGGCCAACCGATCAGCAGCCCCACCGCCAGCAGCACCGCCAGAGCGGCGAAGGGGGTGGGCACCAGCAGCACCATCACCACCTGGAGGCCATGGAGGGCCAGCGTCAGCAAATACAGCGGCGCCCAGCGGCGTGTCTTCCTCGACCAGCCGCGCTGAAAGGCCCGTACCGGCCCCAGCCCTTCCACCACCAACAATGGCAGCTGAAACACCTGGCTGGCATTGAGGATCAGCAGGGCGGCGCCCCCCGGCACCAGCGCCAGCATGCCCAGGACTGGAGTGAGCAGACTCAGCACCCCTGCCACCAGCCCGCAGGTGATCAGCACCAGCGCGTTGACCAGCAGCATCAGCACCGCCATGCCCAGGAGGCGTAGCACGGCCGCACCTTCCCAGCGAGCCAGCTCGGCGAAGCTTGGTTGCCCTGCCGCCAGGGCGATCCGGTTGCCGCGGAGGAGCCCCACGTTCAGCCAGATGTTGCTGGCCCCCCCAGCGGCCAGGCCGGCCAAAGCCAGGAACAGATAACCCGCCGGCCCGCCCTGCTGGAGCCCGTCACTGCCACGGTTCTGCGCCAGCTGGCCGATCAGGTTGAGCACCCCGCCCAGCAAGGTGAAACCCATGAACCGCAACGGCGCCTGCCCAAAGGCGCGCCAGCCCCGCCGCAGGCAGGAACCGATCGCCAGCGGGGCCATGGACCCGCCGGCGGTTGTCATGGGGCCTGCAGCAGCAATGCCATCAGGCGCGCTGCGATGGCATCGGCAACGGGCAGGATCGAAAGCCGGTTGCCGCGCCGCACCACCATCAGCTCTTCGGGCGTGAACGATTCCCGCAGGGCATCCAGGCTCAGCAGCTGATCGAAGGTGCGGCGATAAGCCAGCCGTACGCAATCCCAACGCGGCGCCTCGGGCTTCGAGGCAGGGTCGAAATAGGAGGAGGTTGGATCGAACTGGGTGGGATCGGTGAGCCCGGTGGCGACCACCTCCATCAGGCCGATGATCCCGGGGGGCTTGGTATTCGAGTGATAGAAGAAGGCCTGATCGCCCACCTGCATGCTGCGCATGTAATTGCGCGCCTGGTAATTGCGAATCCCATCCCAGAGGGTGGTGCCCTCGCTGGCGAGATGGTCGATTCCGTAGACGTCCGGCTCGCTCTTCATCAGCCAGAAGGCCATCGCAGCGCCGGCTCCTTGCTCAGCTGAACAGGAGCTCACTCTATGGCGGCAGGTGTGGCATTCAGCGCGGAGACAAGCGCGCGGAAGTGGTCGCCACGGGCTTCAAAACTGCTGTACTGGTCAAAGCTGGCGCAGGCCGGCGATAACAGCACGGTCGGTGATTCGGAGGCCGTGGCCAGGGCGTTGGCCTCCTGCACCGCGGCTCCGAGATCTTCAACATTGCGCACCTCGCCGCTGAAGCCGCTGTTGCGCAGCAGCCCGGCGAAGTGGTCGCGGGCGGCGCCGTAAACCACTACCGCCGCCGCCTGCCGTTGCAGCGCCGCGAGCCAGGCGGAGGCATCACCCTGTTTCGCCTGCCCGCCCGCCAGCACCACCATCGGCCCCGGCAGGGCCTTGAGTGCCACCTCGGCGGCGTCGTAATTGGTGGCTTTGCTGTCGTTGTACCAGGTGATCCCGGCGCGGTCGCAGATCCGCTCAAGGCGGTGCGGAACCCCGGGGAAGCTGCGAAAGGCAGCGGCCATCACGGCAGCATTCAGGCCGAGCTTGAGCCCCACGGCGGCGGCCAGCACCAGGTTCTGTCGGTTGTGCTGCCCTGGCAGGGCCAGGCTGGCGGCGTCGAACAGCTCGCCTTCGCGGCTGAAGAGCCTGCCGTTTTCGATCCAGATCAGCGGATCGATCCCGGCGGGAAGATCGGCGCGGGGGCCGGCCGATACCCAGTCGGCCCGGTCCCAGCTGGGGGCCTGGGCCCTGAGATCGGCGTCATCGGCGTTGAGCAGCCGCACGGTGGCGTTCTCCAGCAGCCGCCGCTTGATCGCGCGGTAGTTGCCGAGCGTGCCGTGCCGCTCCAGGTGGTCCGGGGTGAGGGTGGTCCACAGGCCGAAGGCGGGGGCCAGCTCGGGGGAGGCCTCGATCTGGTAGCTGCTCAGCTCCATCACCACCCAGTCAGGGTTGGCCTCGCCCCGCAGGCGGCGCTCGAGCAGCAGCTCGGCTGCTGAGGTGCCCATGTTGCCGGCCATCGGCGCATCGAGGCCGGCGGCCTGAAGCAGATGGCTGACCAGATGGGTGACGGTGGTCTTGCCGTTGGTGCCGGTGATCCCGATCCAGGGAATGCCGCGACTGGCGGCCCAGGCCACCGACGGTTCGCCGCAGAGCCGCACGCCCCGGTTACGTAGCTCCACCAGGGTGGGGTGGTCCCAGCGGACGCCCGGACTGACCACCACCGTGGCCGGCAGCCGCTCAAGGGCCTCGAACAGCTCGATCGAGAGGGGGCTGTCGAGCTGCACCTCAATGCCGCCGGCCTGCAGATCGTTGGCCAGGAGATGCTGCGCCGGCGTGCCGGAGCTTTCCAGCACCAGCACCTGGCTGCCAAGTGCCTGCAGCAGGCGTGCCGCCCCGGCGCCGGATCGACCCAGGCCGATCACCACGGTGAAGGCACCGAAGGGCGGTGAAACTTCCCGCAGCGGCAGCGGTTGGGTCAACGGGAGAACGTAAAGGAGTGGGCGATACTGGAATCGAACCAGTGACTCCTACCGTGTCAAGGTAGTGCTCTACCTCTGAGCTAATCGCCCGGGTCGGGAGTCATGAAGACGACACCCGGAGCCGAAACTTAGCAGCCGGCCTCTCCCCCCTCACCGCAGCCAGGCGCATCAGCTGCGCAGCAGGGCCAGCCGCCAGCGGTCGCGCTTGGTGAGCTCCACCTCCAGCACGGTGAGCTCTCCCCGGTTCTCCAGCCGCACCCGATCGCCGGCCCTGAGCTCCCTGCTGGGGCTGCGCACGTCGTCCCAGTTGACGCGGACCGCCCCGTTGCGGATCTGCTCGGCCATGCGGCTGCGCGGGATGCCAAAACCGGCCGAGCCCACCGCATCGAGCCGCAGCGAAGCCTCCACGGTGGAAAAGCGACGGGGCTGGGGCCGGGCCGGAGGCTGGAGGCGCTCCAGGGGCGTGGTCTCCAGCTGCACCTCCACGCTGCGCACCAGGGCGGTGCCCCCATCAAAACGCCCGGCCAGTTCCGGGGTGACCACCAGCTGGGCGCCGCGGTCACCGCGCAGCCAAAGATCCCCCAGCTCCGCCTCCTGCGCTCCCGCCTGCAGCAGCCCGCGGCGGAAATCGCCGGCGCTGGCGGAATCGAACAGGAAGTTGCCACTCAGCGTCAGTCCGATCAGCGGCAGGGCGGTGTCCGTCGCCTGGCTGGTGCCTGGTGGCGGGGCGTCCAGCTCGGCGCGCGTCAGTTGCAGCCGGCAGCGCTCGGCGCCGGGGTGCCCCCCTTCGGCGTGAAGGGTGAGCTCGCTGAGGCTGCCGAGGCGCGCCGCGGCCTCCTCACGCAGGAGTGGCGTCACGAAGGAGCTCCACACCGGCTGCCAGGTGCGCAGGGCCTCTTCCGCGTGATCAATCAGCTCTGCCAGCCGTTCGGGGGCGTGGCTGCCCTGCAGCAGCTCGCCGCGCGGGAGGGTGACGGCGCTCAACGCTCCGCCAGGCGCACCACCGCCTTGGGCCGGGTTTCCTGAATCAGGGTCCAGGGAATCTCCTGGCCTGGGGCGCTCTCCACCAGCAGCAGCCAGTTGCCCTCCTCGAGGCGGTTGCGCAGGCTGCGGATGCGGTCGTCGGGATCGGAGGTGACGCTGGCGGCGGCGGCGAAGCTTCCCATCCAGCCCGAGCCCATGCCCAGCAGGCCGCCGATCAGCGGCTCGCCGTAAGGACCGGCGAAGGCGAAGGTCTGCAGATCGGTCATGAAGGTGAAGGTGAGGCCGGCGAAGAACCCGAACGGCATCAGCCAGCGCACCATCCCCCGTTGACGGCGTTGGCGGGCCAGCCCCGGGTTGAGCAGCTCCACGCTGTCGATCGAGGTTTCCCCCTCACCGATGGTCAGCAGGGTGGCTGGCGCCGGACGGACCCCATCCAGCTTGTCCTTCAGGCGTTGCAGGCTCTTGCGATCCGCCAGCACCACCACCACGCACAATCCCAAGGCCCGGTGTCCCAAAGCACGATTCTCTTTGCTGAGCGCAGGAGCTGTGGCGGCGGATCACTACACTTCACCCCCTGCGGTGTCTGGCGCGTTCCGGACCGCTCCTTCCCCAACGTCGCGGGTCATGACAAAGGTTCTGGTTTCCGATCCCATCGATCAGACGGGCATCGACATCCTCTCCCAGGTGGCCCAGGTGGATGTGCGCACCGGCCTACCGCCCGACCAGTTACTCAGCATCATCGGCGACTACGACGCTCTGATGATCCGCTCAGGCACTCAGGTGACCGCCGAGCTGATCGCAGCAGCTCCACGCCTCCGCATCATCGGTCGTGCCGGTGTCGGTGTCGACAACGTGGATGTGCCCGCCGCCACCCGGCAGGGGGTGCTGGTGGTGAACTCGCCCGAAGGCAACACGATCGCCGCGGCAGAACATGCGCTCGCCATGATGCTGTCGCTCTCGCGGCACGTGCCCCAGGCCCACGCCAGCACCATGGCCGGTGGCTGGGACCGCAAGAAATACGTCGGCAACGAGCTCTACAAGAAGAAGCTCGGCGTGGTGGGCCTCGGCAAGATCGGCTCCCACGTGGCCCGGGTGGCCAAGGCGCTCGGCATGGAGGTGCTCGCCTACGACCCGTTCATCTCCACCGAGCGGGCCCAGATGCTCCAGGTGCGGCTGATGGCGGTCGCGCCCCTGTTCGCCGAAGCCGATTACATCAGCCTGCACCTGCCCCGCACCCCGGACACGGAGAATCTGGTCAACGCCGAACTGCTGGGTTCGATGAAACCCACCGCCCGGCTGGTGAACTGTGCCCGTGGCGGCATCGTGGATGAGGCCGCCCTGGCAGCTGCGCTGGAAGCCGGCACCATCGCCGGGGCGGCGCTGGATGTGTACGCGAACGAGCCGCTGAAGCCCGATTCGCCGCTGCTGGCCGTGCGCGATCGCCTGATCCTTACGCCCCACCTAGGCGCCTCCACCGAAGAGGCCCAGGAAAATGTGGCGATCGATGTGGCCGAGCAGATCCGCGATGTGCTGCTGGGCCTGCCGGCCCGCAGCGCCGTGAACATCCCCGGCATGACCCCGGAGGTGATGGAGCGACTCAAGCCCCACCTGCAGCTGGCCGAAACCCTGGGCCTGCTGCTCAGTCAGATGGCCGGGGGCTCGGTGCAGGAGCTGGAGGTGCGGCTGCAGGGCGAATTCGCCAACCACCCCTCCCAGCCGCTGGTGGTGGCCGCGCTCAAGGGGCTGCTCTCCAGCGCCCTCGGCGACCGCATCAACTACGTGAACGCCTCCCTCGAGGCGAAGGGGCGTGGCCTGCACGTGCTGGAAGTGAAAGACGACTCCAGCCGTGATTTCGCCGGTGGTTCGCTGCAGCTCACCTCGCGCGGTTCCCAGGGCAGCCACACCGTCACCGGGGCGGTGTTCGCCGATGGCGACCTGCGCATCACCACGATCGATGAGTTCCCGGTGAACGTGGCCCCCAGCCGCCACATGCTGTTCACCCGCCACCGGGACATGCCCGGCATCATCGGCCACCTCGGCTCCCTGCTCGGCGAGCACAACGTGAACATCGCCTCAATGCAGGTGGGCCGTCGGATCGTGCGCGGCGATGCGGTGATGGTGCTCAGCCTCGACGACCCCATTCCGCCAAGCCTGCTCGCCTCGATCGGCAAGATCAACGGCATCCAGGAGGCGCACCCGGTCACGCTGTGACCGGCGACCCGACGGCCGCACGGCTGAGCGACCACCGCTGGTGGCGCCTGGAGATGGCGGCTCCGCCGGAGCTGGAGGAGTCGCTGCTGTGGAAGCTGCAGGGTCTGGGGATCTCCCGGGTGGCCGTGCGCCATCACCCCAGCACCCCCGACCAGCACCAGCTCGTGGCCTGGCTGCCGGCGATCGACTGGCCTGAGTGCGAACGCGCCCGGCTACCTGAGGCCCTGGCCCCACTGGCGGCCACCTTCGATCTGCCCCTGCCCCCGCTGGCCTGGGCCCTGCAGGACGACGAGGACTGGAGTCTCAGCTGGAAGCAGCACTGGCAGGCTGATCCGGTGGGGGAGCGGCTGCTGATCCTGCCCGCCTGGCTGGAGGTGCCCGACGACCAGACCCACCGCCTGGTGATCCGCATCGATCCCGGCAGTGCTTTCGGCACCGGCAGCCACCCCACCACCCGTCTCTGCCTGGAGGCCCTGGATCAGCTGGCGCAGCAGGCCGGCGGCGCTCTGACGGGCCGGCGGGTGGCTGATCTCGGCTGCGGCAGCGGCATCCTCGGCTTCGGCGCCCTGCGCCTGGATGCCGCCTCCCTGGCCGCCACTGACAACGATCCGCTGGCGGTGAGAGCCACCCGTGAGAACGGCCGTCTCAACGGCTTCAGCGAAGGGCCTGACGGGCTGATGCAGGTGGCGCTGGGCTCGGTGGAGGAGCTGGCCGAGCTGTTGGCCGGGCAACCGGCCGACATCCTGCTCTGCAACATCCTGGCGCCGGTGATCGCGGAGCTGGCCGTGGGATTCACGTCGGTGCTTGCGCCCGCTGGCGTGGGGTTCCTGAGCGGCCTGCTGGTGGATCAGGCGCCGGCGCTGGAGAGCACCCTCACCTCCCTGGGCTGGTTGGCCGAGCTGATCGCCGACGAGGGCGGCTGGGGGGTGATAAGGATCCAGCAACAGCCTCCTGTCATATAAATCACGCTTATCCGTGCTCACCCTTTGATTGCGCTTCCGGGGCTCCCACCCCAAGACCGCCGCCATCGCCCCTGTCCGATGTAGGAAGGTGCGGTCCTACAGGCCCGGATCCTCCAGGAGCCTGTGAGCCCCAAATTTCCCTTCCATGGCTTCCTACAAGGTCACCCTCATCAACGAGAGCGAGGGCCTCAACAAGACCATCGAGGTTCCCGATGATCAGTACATCCTCGATGCTGCTGAAGAGCAGGGCATTGACCTCCCCTATTCCTGCCGCGCTGGCGCCTGCTCCACCTGCGCCGGCAAGCTGACCTCCGGCACCGTTGACCAGTCGGACCAGAGCTTCCTCGACGACGACCAGATCGAAGCTGGCTTCGTGCTCACCTGCGTGGCCTACCCCACCTCCGACGTCACCATCACCACCCACGCCGAAGAAGAGCTCTATTGAGCCGACGGGCCTTACCCGCCGCCAGCCAGGCGCACTGTCGGGCGCTCTCCACTTCCAACAGGCGGAACTGATCCCTATCCGGCGCCCCGCTTGTTTCCTTTCTCCTTCTCTGCCACCCTTCGGGGTGGCTTTTTGATGGCCGTGCAGGTCGACAATCTCCAGGACCACGGCAGCGAACATTGCAGCCCCGGGGGCCAGTACAGCTACCGCGTGATCGGAGCGTGCTGCCGCCTGTTCGACCGGGAAGAGTTGCCTTGGCCCTGCTGCCGCCTGGCCTGGCGCAGCAAGGAACCCAGCTGGCGTCGCATCGGCCGCCGCTTTGTGGCCGATCTGGCCTCGCGGCGCTGCCCCTCCTATGCGGTGGAGGTGCTGGAGCCGGGCTCCCGCCCCACCCGCACCGTGATCACGCTGTTTCCGCTGCGCCTCTCGCCGGCGCTCCAGGAGTGGTGGTACAGCAAGCAGCCCGCCTCGCTCGATCCCGCCTGCCAGCGACCACCTGCCGCCTCGGCCGGTAGTGCGGATCCCAACGACCCTGCAGCCTCGCCCCCCGTCTCCCTCTCAGGCCTCTGAGATGAGCCGCGGGAGCAGCGGCGCATGAACTGCCTGCAGTAGTGCTGCACCGCTGCCAAAAAAAAGCCCCCTGGGCAAGGGGGCGGTGGCGTTGATTGGCGGGTAGAGCCTGCCGGTGGGCGAGGCTCAGACGTGCGCCTGGCACGGATAGAGGCCTGGATCAGAAGTAAACCTTGCCGCCACCCCACTGGGTGCCGCTCACCTTGGGGGCCACCAGGATGTAGCCGGCGATCAGGCGGAGGTCGTCGTCGCTGAGATCGCGCATTTTGACGAACACATCGCTGCTGCGCATGCTCGGGTGGACGTCGGCGATGCTGTATTCACCGTCGTAAGAGGTGGGGTCCTTGATGTAGTCAACGAGGGAGTCGACCGAGTTGCGCGGCGGGGTGGCCAGGGCCAGGGTTTCCGGGTCGAGGCCCACGTTGTAGTTCGTCTTGGTGACACCGCCGGCGTGACAGGTGCCGCAGCTGTCGTTGAACAACTTGCGACCACTCTTGATCTCCGATTCGCTGAAGGTGACCAGGCCACCATCCGGTGTGCCGCTGACCGTGAGCGTTTCTGCATCCCATTGGGCGGCCTGCAGAGGAGCCACCCAGACTCCGAAGGTCAGCAGCAATCCCAGCGGCAGCACCAGCAGAAGGCGGGCGATCGACCGGAGGGCGGCGGGAAGGGAAAGGGCCATGGAGGGAGCTGGCGAATTGGCGGTGGACACCGCACCTGAGACCTTGTATCACGGGCGAAGGGCACTCCGGGGCGGGATCAAGAACTGTTGCAGGCACAAGCGGCCCGGCCAACCCGCAGCCTGTGCCTCAACCCTCGTCGGGGTTGACCTCAAGGGTGAGGAAATCCTTGGCCACCAACGTGTTCGGGAAGATCGCCCTTGCCTCGTCGAGCAGATCATCGGGGGTGACCGTGTTGCCCTGCACGTAACGGGGGCTCAGGTGGGTGAGCGCCAGGGTTTTCACCCCGGCGAGGGCCGCCGTCTGGGCCGCCATGGTGCTGGTGGAGTGCTGCCGTTGGAACGCCATCTCCGCTTCCCCGTGAGCAAAGGTGGATTCGTGCACGAGCAGATCGGCGCCGCGCGCCAGCTCCACCGCCGCTTCGCAGAACACGGTGTCGGTGCAGTACACGAAGGTGCTGCCGGGCCGCGCCGGGCCGCACAGCCGCTCTCCATGGATGATCCGCCCGTCCTCGAGCGTGACGCTCCGACCCGCCTTGAGCTCGGCGTAGATGGGGCCGGGCGGGATGCCCAGCGCACGGGCCTGCTGCACATCGAAGCGCCCGGGGCGGGGCTTCTGCTCCACCCGGTAGCCGTAGGCGGGGATGCGATGGGTGAGCGGGGCACAGCGCACGATCAGATCGTCATCGTCGAGCAGCACCGTGCCGGCAGTGGCGGCCTCGCGTACCCGATGGCTGGCCAGGGGATAGCCGATGCGCGTCGATGAGGTTCGCAGCACGCCTTCGAGGTAATCGCGCAGGGGGTCGGGGCCGTAGAGATCGATGCCCTGGCAGCTGCCAGCCATGCCCAGGCTGGCGAGCAGACCCGGCAACCCGAAGATGTGGTCGCCGTGCATGTGGGTGATGAAGATGCGCCGCAGCTGCGACACCCGCAGGTCACTGCGGAGGAATTGATGCTGGGTACCTTCGCCGCAGTCGAACAGCCACAGCTCGGCGCGTTGCGGCAGCCGCAGCGCCACGGCCGACACGTTGCGGGCCCGGGTGGGAACGCCCGAACTCGTTCCGAGGAAAGTGACCTGCAAGCCAGTTGCGCTTTGCCGCATGCTGCCACGTCGATCACTGGCCGGCGGAGGGCTGGCGCGGTGCCCGGATCGTCGTGACAATGACCCCCTTGTGAGCTCCGCTGCTGGTCGCCATGGCTGGGATGTTCGCCCGCTCGGCGCTGCCGAAGGCCTTCCGTGGGTCCGCTGCACCTTCACTGGCGCCACGCCTTGGCCTTGCCGGCCTGGCAATGCCGCTGGCCTGGGCAATGCTGCCCGGCCTGCCAGCGGCCCATGCCCAGCAGCCGGCCATCCGGCCGGTGCCCCAGACGGCCAGCGCCAGTCCCGATCCGAGCCTGCGGGTGCTGCTGCTGGAGACGGCGGAGGTACGGGTGGGCGGCGCCAGCGGCCTGCGCCTGCTTGATGCCAGCGGCCGAGAACGGCTGCGCCTCCCCGAAGGCGGTGCCATTGCCCTGCGCCCTGCCGGCAGCGGCGTGCGGGTGGAGGTGGTGGCGCCCCTGGGGCTGGGCACGGCGCCTGCATCGCTGAGCCTGGCGGAGCTGTGGATCGATGCCGGCCAGTCCCCCGGTGGCGACGCCGTGCTGCAGCTGAAGAACCGCGCCTACCGGGGACGGCTGGTGGTGCGCCCGGCCGCCTCCGCGTTGCGGGTGGTCAATGTGGTCGCCCTCGAGACCTACCTTCCCAGCGTGGTGGGAAGCGAGATGCCCGCCAGCTGGCCCCTGGAGGCCTTGCGGGCCCAGGCCGTGGCGGCGCGCACCTACGCCCTCCGCCAGCGCCGCCCCGACCAGCCGTTCGACCTCAAGGCCACCGTCAGCAGCCAGGTCTACAAAGGGGTGGAGGCGGAGACCGCGTCCACCAGGGAGGCGGTGCGCGGCACCCGCGGATTGGTGCTGACCCACCAGAACGCCCTGATCAATGCGGTGTTCCACAGCAGTGCCGGTGGCACCACCGAAAACAGCGGCGATCTGTGGCAGCGCCAGATGCCCTATCTGGTGAGCGTCGCCGACTTTGATGAGGCCTCACCGGTGAGCCGCTGGCGCCAGGAACTGCCGCCGCCGCTGCTGGCCCGCGCCTTCGCCGAACTGGGCGGGGTGCAGCGCATCGACATCCTCTCCACCACCGCCAGTGGCAGGGTGCGGCAGGCCCGCGTGGTGGGCCCCAGTGGCCAGCTTCTGGTGAGTGGGGCGGAGCTGCGCAGCCGGCTGGGCCTGAAGAGCACGCTGGTGCGTTTCGAGGCAGCCCCCTTCAGCTTCACTGAGCCTCAGGTGCCGCCGTCCACCTGGTTGTCGGCCACGGGCGTGCTGCTCTCGCTGCCTGCGCCGCCGCCGCTGCTACCTCCCCGCAACCCCACACTGGTGGCAGTGGGACGGGGCTTCGGCCACGGGGTGGGCATGAGCCAGTGGGGGGCCCTGGCTATGGCCCAGCGAGGCAGCAGCTTCCAGGAGATTCTCCGCCACTACTACCGCGGCGCCCAACTGCGTCCGTATGGTGACATCGCCACACCACGACTGGCGGCGGATGCGGGCTCTGCATCAGGCTCCTCACCATGGAGTCCCCGCCACGCGGCCCTGCGTTCCGCTCGCCTCTGAGCGCGCCGGCCCTACCCTCTCTTTGCCCTGAATCCATCGCTCCGATCCCCGGTTGGCACCACCGGCTGGAGGTCTTTCCGGATGGGGAGCAACTGAGCGAGGCGGTGGCAGAGGCCCTGTTCGACCAGTTGCTGCGCCCTCAGGCCCTGCCGCTGGGGCTGGCCACGGGCCGCACGATGGTGGCGGTGTACGGCGCCCTGCGGCAGCGCATCGCGGCGCTGCCGCCTGCGGAGCGGGCCCGCCTGCTGGCCGGATGGCGCAGCTTCAACCTCGATGCCTACGTGGGCCTGCCCCGGCACGATCCCCGCAGCTTCGCTGCTGAGATGGAGGCCCGGCTGATCGCACCGCTTGGTCTCGCTCCGGAGCAGGTGGCCCTGCCTGATGGCCTGGCCGCCGACGCTCAGGCCGAAGCCGTCCGCTACAGCACCGCGCTGGAGGAGGCCGGCGGCATCGGCCTCCAGCTGCTGGGGCTCGGCAACAACGGCCATGTGGGCTTCAACGAACCCCCCTGTGAGGCCAGCCAGCGCTGTCATGTGGTGGAGCTCGATGCCGCCACCCGCGCCCAGAACGCCCCGGCGTTCGGCGGTGATCCAGAGGCCGTGCCGCGGTGGGCGATCACGCTCGGTCTGGCGGAGATCCTGGCGGCGCAGCGGATCCTGCTGGTGGTGAGTGGCTCTTCCAAAGGGCCGATCCTGAGACGGCTACTGCAGGAGCCCCCCAACGCCCAGCTGCCGGCCAGCTGGCTGCAGCAGCACCCGCGGCTCCGGCTGATGGTCGACCGGGCTGCGCTCACTGGCTGAAGCCAGCACCTGCCGGCTCACCTCCCCGCCAGCGACGGCAGGCCAGCCATCACGCCAGGAACGCTTCGATCAGGGCCTCGTCGGCCTCCAGGTTGGCGGTCACGCTGCGGACGTCATCGAGGTCGTCGAGGGCATCGAGCATGCGCAGGCAGTGGCGCAGCGCCTCGGACTCCTCCAGGCGGCAGGTGGTGGATGGGATCCAGCGGTGCTCCCAGCCCTGCACGCTCCAGCCCTGGTGCCGCAGGGCATCCTGCAGGCCCTCCAGGTCGGCATAACTGCACACCACTTCCGCGGAGGCGTCGCCAGCTCCAGCTCCACCACGACCTCCCCCCCCAGCAGGTTCGCCCTTGCCGGCTGCCGTCCCCCCTGCCGCTGACTCGAACGTGTAGGTGAGCGCGGCGGGACCGCCTGCCATCTCCAAGGCCAGCAGGCTCTCCAGCAGGGCGTTCTCCTCGAGGTGGGGCTGCGCGATCCGCACCACGCCGCGGTGCTCGAACAGGTACCCCACACAGCCCACCTCGCCCAGGTTGCCCCCGTGCTTGCTGAAGGCCAGGCGCAGGTCCGCCGCCGTGCGGTTGCGGTTGTCGGTGAGCGCCTCCACCAGCACGGCCACCCCGCCGGGGCCATAGCCCTCGTAGCGGACCTCCTGAAACTGATCGCCGTCACCGCTGCCCTGGCCAGCTCCCTTGGCGATTGCCCGCTCGATGTTGGTGTTGGGCAGCCCGGCGGCTCTGGCCTTCTCCAGGGCCGTCCGCAGCTGGAAGTTGCCGGCCGGATCGGCCCCGGCGCGGGCGGCCACGCTGATTTCCCGAGCCAGGCGGGTGAACACCACGCCGCGTTTGGCATCGACCACCGCCTTCTGGCGTTTGATCTGGCTCCATTTGCTGTGGCCGGCCATGGCTGGGTGCTGGGTGCGGGATCGGGAGGGAAGCGCCGACGCGGCGGCCTTAGCCGGCCGCGTCGAACACCAGCCGCGGTTGCAGGCGACCGCCCGGGGCGGTGCGGGCCATGCCGGCCAGGTGGCCCTGCGGATCGAGGATCACCACGGGCTGGTCGAGCACGCTGGGATCGAAACCGGGCCGATCGGGGCTGGAGACGGCGCTGGCGCAGAGGCTGCGGCCGCAGCGCCAGCCTGCCAGATCCGCCGCATCCAGCTGTCGCGAGGGCAGGTGCCTGAGCGGCTGGAGTGGATTGTCGAGAGCCGGCAGGGGCGCCCCGCTCTCGAGCGCCTCCAGGCTGACGCTGCCACTCAGAGAAAAGCCGAGCGCTTCGGTGCGACGCAGGCTGGCCAGGGTGCCACCGCAACCCAGGGCGTTGCCCAGGTCCCTCGCCAGGGAGCGGATGTAGGTGCCAGCGGAACAGCGCACCGCCAGCTCCAGCTGCTGGCTGGCGGGCTCCCAGCTCAGCAGCTCAAGCGCATCGATCTGCACCGGCCGCGCCGCCAGCTCCATCGTTTCGCCCCGCCGCGCCCGCACATACGCCCGCTCCCCATCCACGTGCACCGCCGACACCTGGGGCGGTTGCTGCAGGATCGAACCGCGGAAGCGCTCCAGGCAGGCGTCCAGGTCGTCGTGGCTGAGGGCGGGCACCGGACGGCGCTCCAGCAACTCACCGCTGAGGTCGTCGCTGCTGGTGCGCCAGCCGAGCTGGATCACGCCGCGGTAGGCCTTGCCACTCGGCAGGTAGGGCAGCAGGCGCGTGGCGGCGCCCAGTGCCAGAGGCAAC
The DNA here is from genome assembly GCF_002252635.1 of Synechococcus sp. MW101C3. NCBI lineage: Bacteria > Bacillati > Cyanobacteriota > Cyanophyceae > Synechococcales > Synechococcaceae > Synechococcus > Synechococcus sp. MW101C3. The sequence goes on along the minus strand of NZ_NQKX01000006.1, from coordinate 173,493 downwards.
ACGCCGGTGACGGCAGGATCGAGGGTGCCGCCGTGGCCGACCCGCTTGAGCCCGTAGCAGCGGCGCACCCTGGCCACGCAGGCGTGGGAGGTGAGACCTGCCGGCTTGTCGAGCACCAGGAAGCCGCAGGGCGAAGGGGAGGCGGTCACCGCGACATCGCTGCAGATGGCAAACGCCGGGAAAGGGAAGGCCGGCGGCGGTGCATCATCGCCGCCAGGGGGTGGCAGGAGCCAGGCGGGGCTTCAGGCTGGGGTGCCTGTTCCCCCGGTACCGCGTCTGTGCCTGTGCAACACCGCCGTGATCTGGCCTTCCTGGTGCTGGCCGGCCTCTTCCTCGGCACCATGGGCATGCTCAACATCCTCGGCCTCACCCGCTTCCTGAGCCTGGGCTCGATCGGCGGCTGGCCGATCGTGGTGGCGGTGGGTGCCCTGCCCTATCCGGTCACCTTCCTCTGCACCGATCTGATCAGCGAGATCTGGGGCGAGCAGAAGGCGGGACAGGTGGTGTGGGTGGGGCTGCTGCTCAACGGATGGATCGTGCTCATCCTCTGGCTTGGAGGGGTGCTCCCTGGCCTGGCCGGCACCGACTCCAGCACCTTCTTCGAGATGCGGCGCCTGGCCTTCGGCGCCGTGGGGGCCTCCATGGTGGCGTACCTGGCGGCCCAGTTCACCGACGTGCGCCTTTTCCATTTCTGGAAGCGCTTCAGCGGCGGCAAGGCCCTCTGGCTGCGCAACAACGGCTCCACCCTGGTCAGCCAGCTGGTGGACACCACAGCGGTGGTGTTGATCAGCCACTACGCCGCCCATGTGCTGCCGATCCGCTCTGGTGAGCCGGTGCTGCCCCAGCTATGGGCGTTCATCCTCAGCGGCTACCTGTTCAAGTTTCTGGCCGCCCTGCTCGACACCCTGCCCTTCTACCTCCTGGTGGGCTGGCTGCGGCGCTGGCTTGAGGTGCCCGGCGACGGGGTGGAACTGGGCCATGAAGACCCCCGCCCACTCCCGCTCCCCCGGCCGGGGCGCTGAGCCAGCCGTGAGCGGCGGCCCCTTACCCTGACGGTCTGCCAAGGGGACCAGGAGTGTCCGAGTCAACCCAGACCATGACGGCCCCATCGGTGCTGCCCAGCCTCGATGTGGAGCGGTTCCTGCGGGACGGCTTCGGCCTGTTCGACCAGCTGGCGGCCTACGTGCAGCTGAGCCCCGGTGAACTGGAGCAGCGCCTGGCCCACAGCCGCAGCGACCTGGCGGCCCTGCACCCCGGCGCCAACGGTTTCGACCCGGAACGGGTGGAGGCCTTCTACGAGGAAACGGTGGGCCACGGCCACTTGCTCGAGCTTTCGGCCTGGCACCTGGGCAGCGGCGATTACATCGCCGACACTCTGCGCCTGCAGCAGCATCTGGCCCGGGGCCAGGTGCTCGACTTCGGCGGCGGCATCGGCACCCATGCCCTGGCGGCGGCGGCGCTGCCCCAGGTGGAGCGGGTGTGGTTCGTGGACCTCAACCCCGACAACCGGGCGTTCGTGCGCCAGCGGGCGGAAGCCCTGGGCCTCGCCCATCGCCTCGGCTTCTGCCGCGATCTGAGCGATCCGTCCCTGCCGGCCGCGTTCGACACCATCGTCTGCCTGGATGTGCTGGAGCACCTGAGCCATCCGGCCGATCAGCTGGAGGTGTTCGCCTCACGCATGTCGAAGGAGGCGGTGGCCCTGCTCAACTGGTATTTCTTCAAGGGCTTCGCTGGCGAGTATCCGTTCCACTTCGATGACCCGCAACTGGTGGAGTGTTTCTTCCGCAAACTCCAGAGCCGCTTCCTTGAGGTGTTCCACCCCTTCCTGATCACCACCAGGGCCTATCGCCTCGCCGATTGACCAGCCTGGTGACCGCCGCATGCGCGGAGGCGGAGGCGAAGGGCTGACCCCGGAGCGAAGCTAGACACCACAGCGGAGCCAGATCCTGTCGCACCCGGGTGTGCGCACGCAACAGGCTGGCACCCGCACCCAAACGAAAAGACCGGGAGGCTGGAGAAACAGCAGTCCCGGTCTTGAGCTGCAGTCCTGTGGCTTTCAGGAAAGATGGGCCTTTAGCGTTGAGCCCAGCCCCAGCCCTGAGAGGATGAGCCAGCCCTGGCGTGTGTTCAAGGCCAAGGCTGGCCGTTGGCGTTCAGCCCAGGGCCACGTGGATGCGCTTGCGGTTGCGGAGGCCGCGCTTGATGGTCTCGAAGTTCACGACGCCATCGATGAGGGCAAAGAGGGTGTCGTCGGAGCCGCGGCCGACGTTGTTGCCAGGCAGCACGGAGGTGCCGCGCTGACGAATCAGGATCGAACCGGCGCTCACGGTTTCACCGCCATAGCGCTTGACACCCAGCCGTTTGGAATTGGAATCGCGGCCGTTGCGGGTGGAGCCTGTGCCTTTCTTGTGGGCCATGGGGGCGAGAAAACGAAGGGTGGGCGAAAGAAGGAGGAAGTGGAGCCGGGATTAGGCGAGCGCCTTGCCCGCCACGGTGATCGACTCGACCCGCACACGGGTGAGCTCCTGGCGGTGGCCGTTTTTGCGGCGGGTTTTCTTCTTGGGCCGCATTTTGTAGACGATGATCTTGGGGCCGCGGCGATGCTCAAGCACCTTGAGCTGAACGGTGACACCGCTCACATAAGGGTGGCCCAGTGTGGTGGCGCCGCTGGCGTCACGCACGAGCAGCACGTTCTCCAGGGTGACGCTCTCGTCGACCTCTGCCGCGATGCGGTCAAGGTCGTAGTAGCGGTTCGGCTGGAGCCAGAACTGCTGGCCTGAGGCCTCGGCGATAACATAGGTGCCGGCGCCCGGCGCTGGAGAGTCTGTGCTCGGCGCTGAGGCGCCGGTGGCGGGGGTGGTGCTCATGGGTGCGAAGGCGTGGACAGGCTGCCCGCTCCTGGCCAGCGACCCTGTTGGGGATCACCGGACGGCTCGGCATTCAGGCCTGGCGCACAACCTGAAGAATGGACAAGTGTCCATCCTCCACTCCCAGAGCCCCGCCCGTCAACCTTAAGGTCTCCCAAACGTGGTTCCACGCGCCGCATGTCCCAGCCGGCCTTCACGATCGCCTCGCTGATTCGCGATCCCGGCCTTGATGCTGCCTGCGGGCAGTGGCTGCAGGAGGGGCGCTACGACGTGGTGGCGCTCGGCCTGGCCCCTGACCCCTGCGCGTTGCTGGCCGAGAGCTGGGAGAACTTTGACGCGGTGCTGCTGGAACAGGGTGCCCTGCCTGAGGCACTCGATGGGTTACGCCATCAGGGTTTGCTGCTTCCCGCCGTGGTGGTGGGCCCGGTGAGTGGGCAGCTGGATTACCACGATGCCGAGGTGCATCTGCCCGCCGACCAACTGGAACAGCTCAGCTACAGCCTGGATGCGGCGATCTCCCGCTTCCTGCGACGTGGCAACGTGGAGGGGGGTCTACCGAGCGAGCCCGGCGGCGATGGCTCCTGGAGGCTGTCAAGCCGCCTGCAGGAGCGGCTTGGCTATCTGGGGGTTTTCTATAAGAGGGACCCTTCGCGGTTTCTCCGCAATCTGCCTCCCCTGGAGCAGAAGGAGTTGTTTCTCTCCCTGGAGCGCACGTACAGAGATCTGCTGGTGAGCTACTTCAAGGACGAGGCCGCAGCGAATCAGGCATTGGAAAGCTTCGTGAACACCGCATTTTTCAGTGATCTCTCCATCACCAAGACCGTGGCCATCCATGCAAATCTGATCGACGAATTCTGGAAATTGCTCAAGCTCAAAGGACAGAAAGACGATTTTCTTCGTGATTACCGCCTGGCCCTCCTTGACGTGATGGCCCATCTCTGCGAGATGTACCGTCGATCCCTGCCCGTCACCGAGCCGGCCCCGGGGCCGCGCGCCATCGCTGCTGCCACGCTTCAGGACCTTCGATCCAACCAACCTTCTGAGGTGCACCCTTGAGCATTCGCAAGACCTACATCCTCAAGCTCTATGTGGCGGGGAACACTCCCAATTCCATGCGCGCCCTCAAGACCCTGCGCAACATTCTGGAGCAGGAGTTCAAGGGGGTGTATGCCCTGAAGGTGATTGATGTGCTCAAGAATCCCCAGCTGGCCGAAGACGACAAGATTCTGGCCACCCCCACGCTCGCCAAGATCCTCCCACCGCCGGTGCGACGCATCATCGGCGATCTCTCTGATCGGGAGCGGGTGCTGATCGGCCTTGATTTGCTTTACGACGAGCTCACCGAAAATGATCTCTTCAATCCTGAACCCCAGGCTGATGATGCCGGAGGCACGGGCCAGATTCTGTAGATCCTCCTAGTAATTTCCGGGCTTTGTTCAGCTGGGCCTTAGGTTGATGCAGGCACCAGACCAGCCATGACGGATTCTCCTTCCCATCCCCATTCGCAGATGCAGGTTCAGAAGCTTCCGACCGGGGTGGAAGGCCTTGATGACATCTGCCAGGGCGGCCTGCCGATTGGGCGTTCCACGCTGATCAGCGGCACATCCGGCACGGGCAAGACCGTTTTCTCGCTGCACTTTCTCTACAACGGCATTCATCATTTTGATGAGCCAGGCATCTTCGTTACCTTTGAGGAATCGCCCCGGGACATCATCCGCAATGCTTCCAGCTTTGGTTGGAATCTGCAGGAGCTGGTGGATCAAGGCAAGTTGTTCATCCTTGATGCTTCCCCAGACCCCGATGGCCAGGATGTGGCTGGAAGCTTCGATCTCTCGGGATTGATTGAGCGAATCAACTATGCGATCAGAAAATACAAGGCCCGGCGCGTGGCCATCGATTCAATCACGGCGGTTTTCCAGCAATATGATGCTGTGTCGGTGGTGCGTCGGGAGATTTTCCGCCTGATTGCCCGGCTCAAAGAAATCGGCGTCACCACGGTGATGACCACCGAACGCATCGATGAGTACGGCCCAATCGCCAGATACGGCGTCGAAGAGTTTGTCTCCGACAACGTGATCATTCTGCGCAATGTCCTGGATGTGGAGCGCCGCCGCCGCACGGTGGAGATCCTCAAGCTGAGGGGAACCACCCACATGAAAGGAGAGTTCCCCTTCACCATGGGGCCACAGGGTGTAGCGATTTTCCCGCTGGGCGCGATGCGCCTCACGCAGCGCTCTTCAAATGTGCGCCTGAGCTCGGGAGTACCGCGCCTCGATGAGATGTGTGGCGGTGGTTTCTTCAAGGATTCGATCATCCTCGCCACCGGTGCCACCGGCACTGGCAAGACACTGCTGGTGAGCAAGTTCATTGAAAACGCCTACAGAAACAAAGAACGGGCCATCCTCTTTGCCTACGAAGAGTCAAGGGCGCAATTGCTTCGCAATGCCACCAGCTGGGGCATTGACTTTGAGCAGATGGAGCAAGATGGCATGCTCAAGATCATCTGTGCTTATCCAGAATCCACCGGCCTGGAAGATCATCTCCAGATCATCAAAACCGAGATTGCCGAGTTCAAGCCCTCCAGAATGGCGATTGATTCGCTATCTGCCCTCTCCCGTGGGGTGAGCCACAACGCTTTCCGGCAGTTTGTGATCGGCGTGACGGGATACGCGAAGCAGGAAGAGATTGCTGGCTTCTTCACCAACACCTCCGAAGAATTCATGGGGAGTCACTCCATCACGGATTCCCACATCTCCACGATCACTGATACGATTCTGCTGCTGCAGTATGTGGAGATCCGCGGTGAGATGGCCCGCGCGATCAACGTGTTCAAGATGCGTGGCTCCTGGCACGACAAGGGCATCCGTGAATTCGTGATCACAGGCAACGGCCCAGAAATACGCGATTCCTTCTCCAATTTCGAGCGTATCATCAGCGGCGTGCCCCACCGTGTCACCTCCGATGAACGGGTGGAACTCTCCCGCATTGTGCGCGGTGTGGAGGATGACGCTTTCTAATCGGGATCTCCGTTTTGAGCCAGATCTCAGACAGCGCTGGCAGCGGGTGGTGATGGCTGTGAGAACGCAGCACTGAATGTAGACGTGGCGGCGGCTGCGTTACTTCGCTCGCCTGCAATCGCCAGTTCATCGCTGTCGGCTTGCTCCAGGGGTAGATCGAACCAGAAGGTGGTGCCAACGCCCAGTTCGCTCACCATGTGGATGCGGCTACCGTGCTTTTCAATGATGCCTCTCACGATCGATAGCCCCAGACCGGTTCCCACTTCGGTGTGCACGGCATTCTCGACCCGGTAGAAGCGATCGAAGATCCGGGCCTGGTCTTCGCGGGAGATGCCGGCTCCCGTGTCGGCGATCTCCACCCGCAGCCGCGGCAGGGGTGAGGACAGACCGCAGCTGAGGCTGTCTTTGTCATGGACGGGGATGGAGAGGTCGATGTGGCAGGAATCAGGCCACGGATAGGCGCGCAGCCTCAGGCAGCCACCCGGCTGGGTGAACTTGAGCCCATTGCCCACCAGGTTGTCGAAGACCTGAAGCAGGAGGTCCCAGTTGCCACGTACGCGGGGCAACTGGGCGTCCACATCCATCGCCAGCGTCACCCCTTTCTCATCGGCATTGAGGCGGTAATTGCGAAGGGTCTGCTCGATCGCCGGGCGCAGTTCAATCGGCTCCAGCACCCAAGTACGGTCGGATTCCAGCCTCGACAGATCGAGAACATCGTTCACGAGGCGTGTGAGACGATCGGTTTCAGCGTTGGCGATGCCGAGGAACTCCTGGGTTTCCTCCTCACTCAGCTGGTCACGCATGTCGTGGAGGGTTTCCACATAGCTCTTGATGTTGAACAGCGGCGTGCGCAATTCATGCGACACATTGCTGATGAAGCGGCTCTGGGCGGCGTTCAGTTCCACTTCCCGGGTGAGGTCCTGGATCGTCATGGCAATCCCCTTCAGGCTTTCGCCGCTGGCATCACGCACGCTCTGCAGCACGATGCGCAGGGTGCGGGGCGGCTCGCCGAACGTGCAGCGCACATCGCAGCTGTCCCGCTCACCGGCCAGCAAGCCATCAAGCGGGGCTTGCAGTTCCATCGCCAGCAGATCGGGCAGTTCGCTGCAGAGATCACTGCCTTCCAGGTTGCGGCCTTCCCAGCGGAACAGGCGGCGGGCCGTGGGATTCACCAGCACGATCTGACCATCGCCATCGAGCAGGGCAGCGCCGTCGGCCATGCTGGCGATCAGGGTCTGCTGTTTCACCTGGGCGGCGGTGAGTTCCTCGATGTTGGCGGCGTCGTACACCTCCAGCTGGGAGGCCATGTCGTTGAAACCATTCAGCAGTTCCCCCAGCTCGCCGCCCACAGGCAGGGCGATGCGGGCCTGGAAATCACCGCCGGCGATCGCCCGCTCACCGCGCAGCAATTCCTTCACCGGGCGGGTGATCGTGAGCGCGTTGAACACTGCCCCGAGGATCACCAGCACCCAGATCGAGATGAACACCGCCACGGTGACTTCCCTCGTCAATGCCGCACTGGCCAGCACCGCTTCATTGGGATTGATACCAAGCGCGAGCACGCCGAGGTAGCGCCCTTCGCTCACCATCGGCACGAACACATCGGTCACCTGGCCGTCTGGGCTGAGGTGCTGACGGATCAGCGGATTCTGGGAACGGCGTTGCAGATCGGCGGGCAGTTCAAGCCGGCGGCTGAGCAGCAGTTCACTGCTGCCGTTGCTGCCGCCGATCGGGATGCCGAGGTAGATCACTCCATCGGGATCGGCGAAGAAGATGTAACGCAGGCTTCGGCTCGAGCGCCAGAAGCGCTCCGCCACCGCCGCCAGTTCGCGGTCGTTGGCTTCGGCCACCAGCGGGGTGACGTTCGCGGCCAGCAGCAGACCCAGGTCGCGGGCGAAGCGGGTGTCGCTCATACGCGCATCGCGTTGGATGCCGTTGAGCGCGATGAAGGTGATGCTGGTCATCATCAGGCTCACCACCAGGGTGGCCACCGCCAGCAGCTTGGTCTGCAGGCTGAATTCGGCCCACCACAGGCCGAGCCGCTGCTGCCAGCTGAGCGGGATGGCGGCCGCGCCAGTGGTGGCGCCGCGAGCGGGGGCAGGGGACGGAGGGGTCGGGGCGGAGGCTGGAGAGGCAGACACCGGCCGGTCAGAAGAGGGCGGAAGCTCGGCGGTCACGCGCGGAACCGTCGGATAGACGCACCCTAGGGGCGGCGCACCTGGTGGCCGATGTCACGCCGGAAGCTGAGGCCTTCGAAGTGCACCTGCTCCAGGCCGCCGTAAGCGGCGGCGAAGGCCGCATCGAAATCGTCGGCCTGCGCCACCACCGCCAGCACCCGACCTCCTGCCGTGACGCACACACCATCGGCGCCGGCCCGGCTACCGGCATGGAAGAGCTGCAGATCCGGATCCGGCGTAAGGCTGGTGGTGATCGCGTCACCGCTGCGCACCGGGCCGGGGTAGCCGGCGGCGGCAGCCACGACGCAGGCGCTGCAGCGGCCCGAGATCGTGAGCGGCGGGGCGGCATCAAGGCGGCCGCTGGCACAGGCCATCAGCACCTCGGCCAGTTCATCGCCCAGCAGGGGCATCAGCGTCTGGCACTCGGGATCACCGAAGCGGCAGTTGAATTCGATCACCTTCGGTCCGTCGTCGGTGAGCATCAGGCCCGCGTAGATCACGCCGCGGTAATCGATGCCCCGGCCCCGCAGGGTGGCCAGGATCGGCAGCAGCACCTGCTGACGCACCAGCTCGAGCCCGGCCGCGTCCAGCAGGGGGGCCGGCGCATAGGCCCCCATGCCGCCCGTGTTTGCGCCGGTGTCCCCTTCGCCGATGCGCTTGTGGTCCTGAGCGGGAGGCAGCAGCACCATGCGCTCCCCGTCGGTGAGCGCGAACACCGACACCTCCGGTCCGCTCAGGCGCTCCTCCAGCACCAGGGCGTCGCCGGCACTGCCAAAGCGCCCCGCAAAGATCTCCTCGATCGCGGCACGGGCCTCCTCAAGGCTGTCGGCCACCGTCACCCCTTTGCCGGCCGCCAGCCCATCGGCCTTCACCACCAGGGGCCGGCCATGGGACTCCAGGGCCTGCAGCGCCTGCTCGCGGCTGGTGGCGGCCCAGTAGCCCGCCGTGGGCACGCCGGCCTCCTGCATCAGCGCCTTCGCCCATTGCTTGCTGGCCTCCAGTTGGGCGCCGCCGGCGCCTGGACCGAACACCGCCAGCCCGGCGGCGCGCAGCTCGTCGGCGAGGCCAGCGGCCAGGGGCGCCTCCGGGCCTACCACCACCAGATCCACCTGCCGCTCCTGGCAGGCGGCGACCAGCGCAGGCCCGTCGCTCTCGGCGATCGGCAGCGGCTCGCAGCCCTCCTGCCCGGCGGTGCCGCCGTTGCCCGGAGCCACCCACACCCGTTCCACGCCGCGGCAGCGCCGCAGGGCCCAGCCCAGGGCGTTCTCCCGGCCCCCCGCCCCCACCACCAGCACCCGGCGCGGAGACGGCAGGCCATCGGTCAGGGGTGCGGACATGGAGCGGAGCGGGTGATGGGGGGCGGTTCCCTTAGGTTGTGGCCCGGTGGCCGCCTGCCGTGACCCTTCCTCTTTACATGCCGGTGGGTCCCCGCCGAAGGCTGGCCCTGCTGCTGATGGCCGGGTTGGTCATCGCCGGCAACGTTCCCGTCCAGGCCCAGACCGCGCTCCCAACCCAGCGCCAGCCCAGTTCTGCTGCCCCGGCGGCCCAGGCTCCGCCGATGGCTGCAGAACTGGCCACGCCCCAGGCCCCGGTGACGCCTGCGGTCCCGGGGCCTGGGGTACTGCCGGGAATGCCCGACGAGGACTTCGATGCTGCGCTGCGCTCCGAGGATTTCGCGGCCCTCGAGCGGGCCTGTCAGGACTCCGCCCGGTTCGATCGCAGCGACCGGCTGCGCCTGCTGCGTGAGCGCCTGGTGACGATGCGCCCGGCGCCCCAGCCCTTCGCCGTGATCCTGGTCAATGCCAATGCCCTGATCAGCTGCCTGGCACCAGAGTCGGCGCTCACCGTGCTCGACCGCTACGGCCCCGGGCAGGGCCGCGAGCGGGAGCAGTGGCTGGTGCAGCAGTGGCGCGCCGCCAACGCCGCCCTCGATCACCGCCGGGCCGCCGAGGCGCTGCGGCGGCTGGCGGCGGGCCGCGTCGCCCAGCTCGAAACGATGCCCCTGCCCCTGCGGCTACGCGAAGACGGCAGTCTCGACACCCGCTCGGCCCTTGATGTGCTCGCCGGCCACCTGGAGGTGCTGGGCCGCTCGCGGGAGGCGGCGGAGGTGCTGCTGGCCGGACGGCTGCCCGGCACGGTGGCGGCCGAGCGGCTGGAGCGGGCGGTGATCTTGCTGGTGGCGGTGCCGCTAACTGAGCGCAATGCCCTGCTGGAGCTGGCCCTCAACCAGGCGGCTGCGGATGGGGCCTGGGGGCTGGCGGCGCAGCTGCTGGATCTACAGCAGTTCGTGCAGCGCGCAGCCGGTGCCGATCCGCGCGCGGCCGCCGATCGGCGCCTGAGGCTCGCCCGTCGCATCGACGACGCCTATGGCGAATGGTTGCTGGAGCGCGCCAATCCCGAGGCGAAGCAACGCGCCGCTGCTCTTGAACGTGAGCTGCGCTCCCCCCGGGCCGCCGGTGGGCACGCCAGCCCCGCACCCGGCCCTACCCCACCACCCAACTCCCTCCTGCCATGACGGCCTTTTCGATCGGTGCGCTCCTGTATGAGGGCAAGGCCAAGCGGGTGTTCGCCACCCAGGACCCCGACCTGGTGGCGGTGGACTACAAGGACGACGCCACTGCCTTCAATGCGCTGAAGAAAGCGCAGCTGCAGGGGAAGGGCGCCCTCAACTGCCGCATCTCCGCGCTGCTGTTCGAAGCGCTCGAGGCCGCCGGCGTTCCCACCCACTACCTGGGTGTGGAGGGCAGCTCCTGGATGCTGGTGCGGCCCGTGGCGGTGATTCCCCTGGAGGTGGTGATCCGAAACCGCGCGGCCGGTTCCCTCTGCCGGGAGATGCCGATCGCGCCCGGTACCCCCCTGGAGCCACCGCTGCTGGATCTTTATTACAAGGACGATACCTACGGCGATCCGTTTCTGAGCGAGGCACGGCTGGCGAGGCTGGCGCTGGTCACGGCGCAGCAGCGCGCCGATCTGGAGGCCCTCGCCCACCGGGTGAATGGTGTGCTCCGCCCGTTGTTCGCCGGCGTAGGACTCGAACTGGTGGATTTCAAGCTGGAGCTTGGCTTCACGGCAGACCAGCAGCTGGTGGTGGCCGATGAGATCAGCCCGGACACCTGCCGGCTCTGGGACCTCGCCACTGAGGACGCCAGCGACCGGATTCTGGACAAGGACCGCTTCCGCCAGGACCTCGGCGGCGTGATCGAGGCCTATGGGGAGGTCCTCAAACGGGTCCAAGGGGTTTGCCCTTCCCCCCGGGTCTACGGGTAAGGTCACGCCAATTTGCGGCCCGTCCGCCTTCTTCCGGAGAACCATGGGTGTCCCCCGCAACGCCCTCACCGGCGATCTCCTCTCCGTATTGGCGCGCCGGCCCAACTCCGTGGCCCTCGCCCTGAGTCTGCCGCTGCTGGGCGGCGCCACCTTGCTGGCACCGGCCAGCACTGAAGCCAAGCCGGTTGCTGGTGCTGCAGCTGCTGCCACATCACCGGCCACTTCCAGAACTGCAACCACCTCTGGTGCTCTGGCACCGACGGCCGGGATCCCGCAGGCTCCGTCCGGTGTTCTCCAGGCTCAGGCCACCCCACCGGCCTCCGGAGCCCCGGCCAGCCCCGACCCTGCCGCCCAGCCCGCACCCGCCGAGGCTCCCTCTGCCACTCCGGCCCCGGCCCCGGCGGCGGAGATTGCTCCGCCGGCCTCCCCCAGCGAACCGCGCGTATTGATCAGCGAGGTGGTGGTGGAGGGCCTGGACGGCCACCCGGAGCGGGAGCGGCTTGAACTCGCCGTCTACGACGCCATGACGGTGCGTCCCGGCAGCCGGGTCACCCGCTCTGAGCTGCAGACCGACCTGTCGGCCATCTATGCCAGCGGCTGGTTCTCCGATGTGCGCATCCAGCCCAAGGACGGCCCCCTGGGCGTGCAGGTGGTGGTGATCACCACGGCCAACCCCGTGCTCTCCCAGGTGGCGCTGGACACGCCCAAGGCCAAGCTGCCGCCTCAGGTGATTCAGGAGACCTTCGCCCCCGATTACGGCAAGACCCTGAATCTGAATGTGCTCAAGGGCCGCATCGACGAGCTCCAGAAGTGGTACGCCGACCAGGGCTACTCCCTGGCCCGGATCACCGGCCCCAACCGCGTCAGCCCCGAGGGCGTGGTGGAGCTCACGGTGCGGGAAGGCACTGTGCAGGGCGTGGAGGTGCAGTTCCTCAACAAGGAGGGTTCCGCCACCAACGACAAGAACGAGCCGATCCGTGGCAAGACCAAGCCATGGGTGATCACCCGGGAGATCTCGATCGAGCAGGGCGAGATCTTCAACCGCCGCCAGCTGGAAGACGACATCAAACGCCTCTATGGCACCGGCCTGTTCGGTGACATCAAGGTGACCCTGCGGCCGGTGCCGGCCCAGCCCGGCGAAGTGGTGATCGTGCTCGGGATCGTGGAGCAGTCCACCGGTTCACTCTCCGGCGGCCTCGGCTACAGCCAGAGCCAGGGGGTGTTCGGTCAGGTGCAGTTGCAGGACAGCAACCTGCTTGGCCGTGCCTGGGACCTGGCGCTGAACTTCACCTACGGCCAGTTCGGCGCCCTCACCGATCTCTCCTTCACCGATCCCTGGATCAAGGGCGACCGGTTCCGCACCGCGTTTCGCGCCCGACTGTTTGTCAGCCGCGACGTGCCCCAGATCTTCCAGTCGCAGGACGGCGGCAACATCAACACCGCCTCCGACTTCTACAAGGCGCCGGGCACCGATGTGGCCTTCAACATCAACGATTCCAATAACCCCGCCGACCGCAGCTTCAACTCGGTGGATTCCGCTGAGAACGCCTTCCCCGAGACGAGCTGGTTCGACTTTGACGGCAACTCGGTGGTGTTGCAGCGCATCGGCGGCAACTTCCAGTTCGCCCGTCCGCTCAACGGCGGCGATCCCTTCAAGCGGGCCACCTGGAGCGTCGTGGTGGGTGCCAGCGTCCAGGAGGTGCGGCCGATCAACTTCGGCGGTACGTCCATGCCTTTCGGCGTGAGTACCAACAACTTCAACGGCCGCAGTGCCCCCACCGAAGACGTTATCTGCATCGCCTTCAACTGTGCCACCACCAACCAGCTGGTGGGTATCCGCTTCGCCGCCACTCGCAACACCCTCAACGATCCCCGTAACCCAACCGACGGCAACTTTCTCTCTCTGAGCACCGAACAGTTCGTATCGGTGGGCCCCGATTCCCCCACCTTCAACCGGGTCCGGGGCAGCTACTCCCACTTCATCCCGGTCAACTGGCTGAGGTTTTACAAGGGTTGCCGACCCCGGCCAGGTGAGCCCTTCGACTGCAAGCAGGCTCTGGCCTTCCAGGTGTCCGCCGGTTCCACGATCGGTTCGCTGCCCCCTTATGAAGCCTTCTGCCTGGGCGGCTCCAATTCGGTGCGGGGCTTTTTCGACTGTGACCTCGGGGTGGGGCGCAGCTTTGGTGAAGCCACGATCGAGTACCGCTTCCCGCTGTTCAGCGTGGTGAGTGGTGAGCTGTTCATCGATGGCGGCACCACCTTCGGTACCCAGGCGAATGTGCCGGGCAACCCCGGTGGGCTGCTGGGCAAACCCGGCAGTGGCTTCTCGGTGGGCACCGGCCTGATCGTGACCACACCGGTGGGGCCCCTGCGCCTGGAGGTTGCCAGCCGTGATTTCACCGGCGAGTGGCGTTTCAACCTCGGCGTGGGCTGGAAGTTCTGATGAGCCCGTGGCCGGCGGACTATGCCCGTGCCTGGACGCTGGCTTCCCCGGTCGAGATCACCGGTGTGGGCCTGCACAGTGGTGCGGTGGCACGGGTGCGCTTGGAGCCCACCGAGCGCCCGGGGTTCGCGGTGGGCTGGCTGGATCAGCCCAGCCAACCTCCAGTGCCTCTCCACCCCCGCCAGGTGGCCGACACACGTCTATGCACGGCGCTGCGCTTCGATCAGGGCCGCCTGGCCACCGTGGAACACCTGCTGGCAGCGCTGGTGGGCACGGGACTGAGTCACGTGGACATCCTGGTTGAGGGGGAAGAAATCCCGCTACTCGATGGCTCCGGCCTGCCCTGGGTGGAGGCGATTGCGACGGCGGGCCTGCACGAGATCGGCGAGCGGGAGCCGCTGCAGACCCTGGCAGCACCGCTCACCGTCCAGCAGGGCGTGAGCTTCGCTGTGGCCCTGCCCAGCGAGCAGCCGCGCCTCAGCGCCGCTGTGGCCTATCCCCAGGCGGCCATCGGCCAGCAATTGTTCACTCTTGAACTCACCCCACCGCGGTTCGTGGCCGAGATCGCCCCCGCCCGCACCTTCGGCTTCCTTGAGCAGATCGAACAGTTGCGCGCCGCCGGACTGATCCAGGGAGGCGCCCTTGACAACGCCCTGGTCTGCGATGGCGAGGGCTGGGTGAACCCTCCGCTGCGCTTCAGCGATGAACCAGTGCGCCATAAGCTCTTGGACTTGCTGGGGGATCTGGCGCTGGTGGGCTTGCCCATGGCCCAGGTGTTCGCCTTCCGCGGGTCCCACGGCCTGCACACGGCACTGGCGGGCGCCCTGGCCTCCCTCCCCCGAACTGCCTGACGCTCCCTTGTCCGTCTTCTCTCCCCCCGAGACCTCGCTGCTGACGAGCGAGCAGATTCTTAACCTGCTGCCGCATCGCTACCCCTTCGCCCTCGTCGATCGGGTGATCGAGCAGGAGATGGGCGTGCGCGCCGTGGCGATCAAGAACGTCACCCTCAACGAGCCCCAGTTCCAGGGGCATTTCCCCGGCCGCCCACTGATGCCCGGTGTGCTGATCGTTGAAGCGATGGCCCAGGTGGGGGGGCTGATCATCAGCCAGATGCCTGAACTTCCCAAGGGGCTGTTCGTGTTCGCCGGCATCGATGGTGTGCGCTTCCGACGTCCGGTGGTGCCGGGTGATCAGTTGCGGATCACCTGCGAGCTGATCGCCCTCAAACGCAAGCGCTTCGGCAAAGTGAAGGGGACCGTCACCGTCGATGGAGACCTGGTGTGTTCAGGGGAACTCATGTTCTCTTTGGTGGACTGAGGGAATGACGAGCTCCGCCGTGACGACCAAGATCCATCCCAGTGCTCTGGTGGATCCCCGCGCCCGGCTGGCCGAAGGGGTGGCGATCGGCCCGTTCGCCGTGATCGGTCCCGATGTCCAGATCGGTGCGGGCAGCACCATCGGCCCACACGTGGTGATCGATGGCCGGGTCACGATGGGCGCGCGCAACCGGGTGTTTCCGGGAGCCTGCATCGGCCTCGAGCCCCAGGATCTCAAGTACAACGGCGCTGACACCGAGGTAGTGATCGGGGACGACAACGCGTTTCGTGAATGCGTCACGATCAATCGGGCCACCGCCGCCGGCGAGCAGACCCGCATCGGCAGCGGCAACCTGTTGATGGCTTACAGCCACGTGGGCCACAACTGCGAACTGGGCGACCGGATCGTGGTGGCGAATGGGGTGGCGATCGCCGGCCATGTGGTGATCGGTGATCGGGCCGTGATCGGTGGCGTGCTGGGCATCCACCAGTTCGTGCACATCGGCAAGCTGGCGATGGTGGGTGGCATGAGCCGCATCGATCGCGACGTCCCCCCCTTCGCGATCGTGGAAGGGCACCCGGGGCGGCTACGGGGCCTCAACCGCATCGGCCTGCGCCGCAGCGGCCTTGCCGACCGCGAGGACGGCGCCGAGCTGCGCCAGTTGCGGGAGGTGTGGGACCGCCTCTACCGCGGCGATGAGGTGCTGATGGAGGCGCTGCGGCAATTGCGTCAGCAGCACCTGCTGCCGGCAGCCGAGGAGCTGTGCAGCTTCCTCGAGGCCTCGATTGCGCCCGGGCGCCGCGGCCCATTGCCGCCGCAGCGCTGATGGCGCGGTTGCTGATCAGCACCGGCGAGGTGTCGGGTGATCTGCAGGGGGGGCTGTTGATCCAGGCGCTGCATGCGGAGGCGGAACGCCGCCACCTGCCGCTGGAGATCGTGGCCTTGGGCGGCGAGCGGATGGAGCGTGCCGGCGCCCGGCTGATCGCCAACACGGCGCCGATGGGGGCGATCGGACTCTGGGAAGCCCTGCCCCTGGTGCTCCCCACCCTGCGCCTGCAGCGCAAGGTGGGCCAATGGCTGCGCCAGTCGCCGCCCGATGGGCTGGTGCTGATCGATTACATGGGCGCCAATGTGAATCTGGGCCTGCGCATCCGCCGCGACTACCCCTGGGTGCCGATCACCTACTACATCGCGCCGCAGGAGTGGGCCTTCCGCTTCG
This sequence comes from Synechococcus sp. MW101C3, assembly GCF_002252635.1. Classification (NCBI taxonomy): domain Bacteria; kingdom Bacillati; phylum Cyanobacteriota; class Cyanophyceae; order Synechococcales; family Synechococcaceae; genus Synechococcus; species Synechococcus sp. MW101C3. The sequence goes on along the minus strand of NZ_NQKX01000006.1, from coordinate 157,186 downwards.
GCGATGGCGGCACCACGCGCCTGATCGGCTTCACCGACCGGATCCTGGCCATCTTTCCCCAGGAAGCCAGCTTCTACGCCGCCCGCGGCGCGGACGTCACCTGGGTGGGCCATCCGCTGGTGGACACGCTCACCGAACAGCCCGATCCGGCCGAGGCCAGGCGCGAGCTGGGTCTCACCCCGGACCAGCCCCTGCTGCTGCTGATGCCGGCCTCCCGGCCCCAGGAGTTGCGCTACCTGCTGCCGCCCCTGGCCGCCGCCGCAGCAAGGCTGCAGCAGTTGCGCCCCAGCCTCAAGGTGATCGTTCCGGCCGGCCTGCCCAGCTTCGAGCAACCCCTGGCCAGCCGCCTGGCGGCTGCGGGCGTGGAGGCCACCGTGGTGCCGGCCGCCCGCTGCGACGCGCTCAAGCCCACCCTGTGTGCCGCCGCCACCCTGGCCTTCACCAAGTCGGGAACGGTGAACCTGGAGATGGCGCTGCGGGGGGTCCCCCAGGTGGTGGGCTACCGACTCAGCCGGCCCACCGCCTTCATCGCCAAGCGGCTGCTGGGCTTCAACGTGCCCCACATCTCCCCGGTGAACCTCCTGCTGGGGGAACGGCTGCTGCCGGAACTGCTGCAGAACGACCTCACCGCCGACACGATCGTGGCGGAGGCCTTGCCGCTGCTGGAGCAGGGCCCCGAGCGGCAGCGGATGCTGGACGGCTACAGCCGCCTGCGCGGCATCCTGGGCGAGCCGGGCGTCACACGCAGAGCGGCGGCGGCCATCCTGGATCAGATCGCCGCGGCGGCCACCCACGGCGCCGCCACCGCCCGCAGCGTTCCTGAACCGGCATGAACCCGCTCCCTTCCCCCCCGCCCTCGCGGAGCCCGCTGCAGCGCCCCTGGCACCACTGGCTGGCACCGCTGCTGCTGGTGGTCACCCTGCTGATCGCCGCCGTTCCGCCCGCGCAGGCGGCGGTGGAGGAGGCGGTGTTCGCCGGTGGCTGCTTCTGGTGCCTGGAGCACGACCTCGAGCAGCTCCCCGGTGTGCTCGATGCGGTGAGCGGCTACAGCGGCGGTGCCCAGGCCAACCCCACCTACAAGCAGGTGTCGGCCGGTGGCACTGGGCACCTCGAAGCCGTGCTGGTGCGCTTCGACGCCGACCGGATCAGCTATCCGGCGCTGCTGCGCTCCTTCTGGCGCAACGTGGATCCGCTGGATGGGGGCGGCCAGTTCTGCGATCGCGGCTCGTCGTATCAGCCGGCCATCTTCGTGCGCGGTGCCCGTCAGGAACAGCAGGCCCGTGCCAGCCAGGACGCGGCCGCCCGCGAACTGAAGCGCAAGCCCGCTGAGCTGCGGGTGCCGGTGCGGCCGCTGCAGCGCTTCTGGCCCGCCGAGAGCTATCACCAGAATTACGCGGAACGCAACAAGGCGAAGTACTCCTATTACCGCTGGTCGTGCGGCCGTGACCGGCGCCTCGACGAGCGTTGGGGCAAGGCCGCCCGCAGCGGCACGCCCTGGCGTTCCCCCTGACACCCCGGTGGGGGTTTCAGCCCTTCCCAGAAGCGGGCCGCCTGCTTACGTTGACTGCAGGCGACATGTCGGTGCCTGTATGTATCTGCTGACGATCAAGGACGGCCTGGCCACCCGCCACGTCGGCCCCTACGAAAGCCCGAAACAGGCGGTCGATGATCTCGACCGCCTGTTGATGAGCTTCGGCGACCGGGCCCGCTGGCAGATCCACGAGTTGGAGTCCCCAGCCATGCTGCTGAGCGGCGTGGCACCGGTGGCGGCCGCCTGAGGCGCCACCACCACGAGGTTCCAGCACTGCAGCGATCCAGCGGATCTTGGCAGGGGAGCAACCGGAACAGCTCCGCGCCGAAACGATGCAGCACCCGTTCGGACCAGTCCTCAAAGGGCTCCCAGGGTTGGGTCCATGGACACACCGCCTGCGTCGTGCTGCTCAGTCCGTGCTGTTCAACCTCTGTATGGCCGCTCCGCCTCTGACCTGATGAACAGACAGGCAGGCCTACCGGGCCTGGCGGGGGTAGCCGCTCAACAGGCCGCTCTCCACCATCAGGCCCACACCCGCGGTCACACAGATCAGCCCCAGGGCGCCGTACCAGAACCAGGGGCCGGTGGCCGGCGCTTTCACCAGCAGGGCCACCTGCTGCACCGTGCGCCGGCTGATCGCTTCACCCACCAGGCAGAGGCCCAGCGGCAACAGCAGCACGCCCAGTTGCGCGCGGATGTACCAGCGGATCTTCTTGGCGGCCATGGCGTCGGCAAGCGGCGTCAGTGGTCAACCCTAAGCCGGCCCCCCGAGGCACACCCAGTTCACCAGGGTGCGCACGCCGAAGCCGGTGGCACCGGCGGGGTCGAGCCCCCGGCCCTTGTCGCTCCACACGGTGCCGGCGATGTCGAGATGGGCCCAGGGGAGATCGGGCGTGACGAAATCCTTGAGGAACAGGGCCGCCGTGATCGACCCTCCCGGCCGTGGCCCGGTGTTCTTGAGGTCCGCCACCGGGCTTTTCAGGCCCTGCTTGTAGGCGGCATGCAGCGGCATGCGCCAGAACAGCTCGCCGCCCTGCTGACCGGCGTCCACCAGGGCCGCCGCCAGCGTGTCGCTGACGGACCAGAGCCCGGCGATCTCCTCGCCCAGGGCGATCACGCAGGCACCGGTGAGCGTGGCCAGATCCACCACCGCATCCGGTTCGAGGTTGCAGGCGTACACCAGGGCATCGGCCAGGGTGAGCCGCCCTTCTGCATCGGTGTTGTTGATTTCGATGGTCTTGCCGTTGGAGGCGGTGAGGATGTCGCCGGGGTGGATGGCGTTGCCGCTGATCATGTTTTCGCAGGCGGCCACGATCACGTGCACCTCCACATCCGCCGGCTTGAGCTCGGCGATGGCCCGCGCCGCACCCAGCACCGCCGCGCTGCCGCCCATGTCGTACTTCATCATCTCGATCTGGGAGCCGGCGGTTTTGAGGTTGTAGCCGCCCGAATCGAAGGTGAGCCCCTTGCCGATCAACACCAGCCGTCGGCTGGAGCCCCCGGCGGGGCGATAGGTGAGGTGGATGAACTTCGGCGGCAGATCCGAGCCCTGTGCCACGCCCAGGTAGGCCCCCATGCCGAGCGCTTCGCAGTCGTCGCGCTCCAGCACCTTCAGCTCCAGGCCGAAGTCGGTGGCGATGCTGGCGGCGGTGTCGGCCAGGGCCTGGGGGGTGACCGCATTGGGCGGGGCGGCCACCAGCTCGCGGGCCAGCTCCACACCGGCGCAGGTGGCGGCCACGGCGCTCAGGCCAGCACCGGCCGCTTCCGGCAGGCCCAGCAGGGTGACGCTCTCCGGCAGCGGCTGGGGCTCTGCCTCGCTCTTGAAGCGTTGATCCTTGTAGAGGCTCAGCCGCACCGCTTCGGCGATGGCCGTGGCGGCCGCGGCGGGATCAAGGCCCTCGCTGGGAAGGGCCAGCCCCAGCGCGCCACCGGCGGCGGCGGCGGCCTTGGCGCTGGCGGCCGCGGCGCTGCGCAGGGCGGCGCCGTCGAGGCTGCCAGCCTCCCCCAGCCCCACCAGCACCAGCAGGCTGGGGGTGTGGGCGGGCAGATGCAGGGCCAGGCAGTCGCCGGGTTTGCTCTTGAAGCGTCGCTTCTCCAGCAGCGCGGGCAGGTCGAGGCTGAAGCGTGCTGACAGGAGCGGCAGCCAACCGGCGGGATCCCCCTGCAGCACTCCCACCGCCAGGGTGTCGCCTTCCCACTGCGTGAAGGCGGTGGGGCTGGTGCGGAACTCCATGGAGCGTCAACCTTGGAGGCGCGATCGTAGCCATGCCGCCCCGGACTCCCCGCTGGCGCTCAGGCCGGATCGGCGGTGAAGGGGGTGGCCCAGCGCTGCCGCGTTTCCTTGTTGAAAGGGGGCTGCCAACGGCGGATCAGCGCCTGCTCCAGGGCCCGGCGCGGCCTGACTGCCCCGGGGACGTCGCTGCAGAAGCGGATGCTCAGCCCGCTGGCGAGCCCGCAGCGGCGCAGGGCTTCGTCGTAGGCCGCCAGGTAGGTCTTGCAGTCGTGGTCGCCTTTCCAGCGACGATCGGCGCAGCCGGTTTCGCCCACGTACAGCAGCAGGGGGTGCTCCAGCTGGGGTTGGCGGTCCATCACCACATACAGAGCCGCCCCCTGCTGCGGCGGCTCGGGCCAGCGCCAGAACTGCAGGTTGAGCGGTGCCAGCGCCAGTGGATCGAAGACGGCAGCCTGCGCGGCGGCGGCATCGGTCCCGCCGGCTCCGAACAGCGAGCGCTGCGCCACACCGGCCCCGCTGCCGTGCAGGGGACGCTGAAAGTCGGCCAGGCCCTGCTGCCAGCGCAGCAGTTGATGGCGCGCCAACGGCAGAGCCGTGGGCACGTGGTCGCCGGCGGCGGACGCCGGCCCGGCGCCGAACAGGTCGAGCTGGCCCTGGCGCGGCAGGCCCATGCTCAGGGCCGCTGCCGCTGTGGCGCCGGTGTCGGCCGTGGCAGATCCGGCCCCACCGGCCCCCGGCCGAAACTCACCTTGCCGATCAGGGCCTCCACCAGGTGGGGGGGCAGTTGCAGCCGTTGCTGCAGATCGGCGAGATCCTGAAAGGGCCCCCGCCCCCGTTCGCGCACCAGCCGCTGGCAACGCGGGGGATCAAGCAGCAGCCGCGCCTGCAGCTGTTCGACGCTGCAGCGGTTCACATCCAGCGGCACCGGCCGCAGCGGCGCGGGCTCCCCATACCAGCGGAACTCCAGCAGTGGCAGCCAGCACTGCAGCTGGGCGTCGCTGAGGCCCAGCAACCGTTGCAGGTCGTCCTCACCGCTGAGCTGCACGCCGCCGGCCTGCAGACGCAAGAGCAGATCCACCTGGTGCGGCTCACAGCCGGGCAGCCGCAGCCAGTCGGCGGGGGTGGCGCGGTTCACATCCAACCGCCAGCCCAGGGCGGCGGCGTGGCGCACCTGGGCGGCATCCCGCAGCCGCAGGCCAGGGTTCTGCTTCAGCTTCAAGGCCAGCAGCTCCCGTTCCACGGCCACGTCGGCCCCGACAGGCTCAGGGCCGCCACCGGCCCCGGCTGTATCTGTTGCGGCGTTCGATGACGCCGGCTCACGACGAAGCGGTGGTGGCGGCGGCGCAATCTGCCCCGTGGCGATCAGCAGGCGGCGCGCCAGTGGATCCAACCAGTGCCCTCTGGCCATGGCGGCCCCCTTCAGCCACGACGGACTTGGCCGAAGTTAGCGGCAGGGGACGGTCGATACGTCAATCCGTACTCACCGGCAGACAGGCAGGCGCCGCAGAATCGTTCCGATCGCTCTGTGTTCGGCAGCTTGATGGGCTTCTTTGAATCCGAGATCGTGCAGGACGAAGCCCGGCGCCTGTTCACCGATTACCAGCAGCTCACCCAGCTGGGCTCCGACTACGGCAAGTTCGACCGCGAGGGCAAGAAGCTCTTCATCGAGCGGATGGAGGAGCTGATGGACCGCTACCGGGTGTTCATGAAGCGCTTCGAGCTCTCTGAGGATTTCCAGGCCAAGCTCACGGTCGAGCAGCTGCGCACGCAGCTGGGCCAGTTCGGCATGACGCCTGAGCAGATGTTCAGCCAGATGCATCTCACGCTCGAGCGCATGAAGAGCGAGCTGAGCTCGTCCTGCTGACGCCTGCCTACGATCCGCCGCGACGGGTTGTGGCACGGGTGGGGTGAACGGATGGGGCAGGCGCAGGTGTGGCCGGACGTGCCGGCATGGCTGAGCCGGGGCCTGGCGGATCTCTTTCCGCACGAGGCGGGTCCGTTGGCCGGCAGCGCCACCTCACTGGCCGCGCGCCTGGCGGAAGCCGAGCGGGAGGGCAGGCCGCTGCGCATCAAGCTCGGCATCGATCCCACCGGCTCCGACATCCATCTGGGGCACAGCCTGCTGTTCCGCAAGCTGCGGGCCTTCCAGGACGCCGGCCACACCGCCGTGCTGATCATCGGCGACTTCACCGCCCGCATCGGTGATCCCACCGGCAAGAGCGCCACCCGCGTGCAGCTCAGCGCCGAGGCGGTGGCCGCCCATGCCACCACCTATCTGGAGCAGCTGGGCCAGGGACAGTCGCGGCAGCGCGCCCTGCTCGACTTCGAAACCCCCGGCCGGCTGGAGGTGCGCCGCAACAGCGAGTGGTTGGCGGCCCTGGATCTGCCACAGGTGATCGAGCTGCTGGGTACCAGCACCGTGGGACAGATGCTCGCCAAGGACGACTTCTCCAAGCGCTATGGCGGCGGCACGCCGATCGCCCTGCATGAGTTCCTGTACCCGCTGCTGCAGGGCTATGACTCAGTGGCGGTGCGCTCCGACCTGGAGCTGGGCGGCACCGATCAGAAGTTCAATGTGGCCATGGGCCGGGATCTGCAGCGCCACTTCGGCCAGCCGCCCCAGTTCGGCCTGCTGCTGCCGATCCTGCCGGGGCTCGATGGTGTGCAGAAGATGAGCAAGAGCCTGGGCAACACCGTGGGGCTCCAGGACGACCCGCTCTCGATGTATTCAAAGCTGGAGAAGGTGCCCGACGCCGCGGTGAACGCCTACCTCACCCTGCTCACGGATCTCGAGCTCGAGGCGCTGCCGGCCAATCCGCGGGAGCGCCAGAAGGCGATGGCCCTGGAGGTGACCGCCACACGCCATGGCCAGCAGGCGGCGTTGCAGGCCCAGGCCGATGCCGCCGGACTGGTGGGAGTGGGGGCAGGGCGGAACCCCGGGCTCGATGGTGAAGCAGGCGGCTCGCCCCGTGCCGAGGCTGTCGACGTGCTGGAGGCGTCACTGGCGGCGGTGAGCTTTCCCGCCAAGGCCTTTTTCCTGCTCAGTGCCATCGGGGTCTGCGCCAGCAGCAGTGAAGGACGGCGCCAGATCCAGGGGGGCGGCGTGAAGCTGGATGGCGAGAAGCTGAGCGATCCCAACCTGGAATTCAGCAGCCCGGCGGAGCTGGACGGCAAGGTGCTGCAGCTCGGAAAGAAGACCTTCCGGCGGCTGGTGCCCTGATGGCCACCACAGTGCGAACCACGGTGGGCACCACGGCGTTGGCCGATCCTGCAGAGCGGATCATCGTGGCCCTTGACCGGCCCGATGCCGTCAGCGCCCTGGCATTGGCCGCCTCGATTCCGGAGCTGCGCTGGGTGAAGGTGGGCCTGGAGCTGTTCACCGCCGCCGGGCCGGAGGTGGTGCGCGAGCTGCGCCGGTGTGGCCTGCGCGTGTTTCTGGATCTGAAGTTCCACGACATCCCCGCCACCATGGCTGGCGCCTGCCACAGCGCCGCCGCCCTCGGCGCCGAGCTGATCACCGTGCATGCCAGCGCCGGTCGCCGGGCTCTGGCGGCGGCCCAGGCGGCGGCGGAGCAGGGTGCTGCTGCCCAGGGCATGGCTCCGCCCACCCTGCTGGCGGTCACTGTGCTCACCAGCTGGGAGGCCGACCGCTTCGCCGCCGAACTGCAGGTTCCAGTGGCGATGGCTGCCCACGTGAGCCACCTGGCGGCCCTGGCTGCTGCCGCCGGGCTGCGCGGTGCCGTGTGCTCACCGCTGGAGGTGGCCGAGCTACGCGCGCGGCATCCACTGCCCTTCGCCCTGGTGACCCCGGGCATCCGCCCCGTCGGCGCCGCCACGGGCGACCAGGCCCGCGTGCTCACGCCGGCCCAGGCGATCGCCGCTGGTGCCAGCCAGCTGGTGATCGGCCGGCCGATCACGGCAGCAGCCGATCCGGCGGCGGCGTTCGCGGCCTGTTGCGCCGAACTGACCGCAGCGCCCTGAGCCACCGCCCCGCTGTCTGAGGCTTGGCCTGGCCCAGCGGCCCACACCAGACCCACTGCCGCCGGCTGCCCCGCAGACCACCCGCCCAGCCCGCCAGGAGCGGGTCCCGTTTTCCCCTGCTCCGCCAGCCGCTGATCCCGCCGGCCCGTGGCGCACAGACAGCCGGGCCGCCACGGGGGATGCTGCAGGCACGCTCTGCCCCCCGACCATGCCCCGCGCCGGGATCCAGCCGGCCCAGTCGGGCCTTCGCTTCCTCCCCGCCCACTTCAGCCCCTGGGTGCACCGGCTCAGCCGCTGGGCGCTGCCGCTGCTGTTGCGCACGCGGGAGATTGTGGACTGTCAGGTGGAGGGGGCGGAGCGGCTGGCTCAGCTGTTTTCGGAGCACCAGCAGGGCCGCGTGCGGCTGCTGATCGCCTTTCGCCACCCCACCACCACCGATCCGCTCACGATGGCCCGGCTGATCTGGGAGGAGGTGCCCCGGGCCGCCCGGGCGGCAGGGCTGACCCTGCGCAGACCGGTGCACAGCCAGTTCCTCTACGACCGAGGCATTCCCCTGTGGGCGGGAGAGGCTGCCGGCTGGATCCTGGGCGCGCTGGGGGGCATCCCGATTCAGCGCGGCAAGCTCGACCGGGTGGCGCTCAAGGCCGCCCGCGAGGTGCTGGCCCAGGGCCCGTTCCCGCTGGCGATCGCTCCGGAGGGTGCCACCAACAACCACGGCGAGCTGCTTGGCCCCCTGGAGCCGGGGCTGGCCCAGATGGCCTTCTGGTGCTGCGACGACCTGGCGGCCGCCGGCCGTCAGGAGCGGGTGCTGATCGTGCCGATCGCCCTCAAGTACGTGACGCAGGGCCGCGACTGGCCGGCGATCGATACACTGCTCGATCGCCTCGAAGCCCAGCTCCGCCGGCATCCGGGCCGGCATGGTGCAGAAGGCTCAGAAGGTGCGGAAGGTTCAGAAGCATCAGACAACACAGCACACCCTGCAGGAGCAGGCGGCCCCATGGGGGATGGCAGCGTGGCGGAAGCGCTGCGCTACCGCCGCCTGATCCAGCTGGGCGACAACGTGATCACCCTGCTGGAGGCCTTCTACCGGGAGGCCCATGGCCTGGACCTGCCTCCTCTTTCGGCCCCGGCGCCGTACCCGTCCTGCCTCGAGAACGGCTTCATCACCAGGCTCGAGCGGATTCGCAACGCGGCGCTGGGGGTGGCTGAAAGCCGTTTGCAGCTCTTGCGTCCGAAGGGGAGCCTCGGTGAGCGCTGCCGGCGCGTGGAGCAGGCGGGCTGGGACCGCATCTACCGCGACGACCTGAAGGCGATGACGCCCCTGGAGCGCAGCCTGGCCGACTGGCAGGCCACCGAGGCCCGCCTGGCCATGGACCATATGCGCCTGGTGGAATACTTCTCCACGCTCAGCGGTTCCTACGTGGCTGAGAAGCCCAGCTTCGATCGCTACACCGAAGTGCTGCAGATCCTGTGGCGAGCGATCACCTGGATCAACGGCACCAGCCACGACAAGCCACCCGAGCTGGGCTCCCGGCTCGCCCGGCTGTCGGTGGGGGAGCCGATCGATGTGACCGAGCGGCACGGCCGCTACCTCAGCGGTCGCCGTGAGGCTGTGGAGGAACTGATGGCCGACCTGCGCGCCCGCATGCTGGCGGAACTGGAGGGGGCCGCCGGCCCTGGCTCTCAGGCCGCCAGGGCGGGACGAGGGACCAGTTCGGCGTAAACACGCTCCAACGCCTCGATGTTGCGTGTGAGCGTGTAGCGCTGCAGCGCCCGCTCCCTGGCACGGCGCCCGAGTTCGGCGGTGAGCACAGGCTGGTCGCGCAGCACCGGCAGCAGGGTGCGCAGCTGGGTGGTGACCCCCTGGGTGCTGATCACGATACCGGCCCCTCCCTCCAGCACCTCACCATCGGCGCCAGCATCGGTGGCCACACAGGCGGTGCCGCTGGCCATAGCTTCCAGCAACGACAACGACAACCCCTCCACCAGCGACGGCAGCAGGAACACCTCCGAGGCCTGCAGCAGCGCCACCCGTCGCTCCAGCGCAGGTTCATAGCCCCACCAGAGGATGTCCGGGTCTTCATGGGCGGCCTGCAGCGATCCCCGCAGCGGCCCATCGCCCACGATCACCAGCACGCAGCCGGCTGGCCGCACCAACCGCCAGGCGCGCAGCAGGGCCTCCACGTTCTTCTCGGTGGCCAGCCGGCCCATGTACAGAAACGGGCGGCGGCCTTCGCAGCGCGCCTGCACCTCACGGCGCAGAGCGCTGCTGCCACGCTCGGAGCCTCTCCGCTCTGAACCTCCTCGCTCGGAGTCCGCGGGCTTCCACACATCGGTGTCGACGCCGTTGGGGATCACCGCCAACCGGTCATCCTTGACCCCCAGCCGGGACAGCACCTCGGCCTGCAGCTCGGAGAAGACGATCACCCGGTTGAAGCGGGCCAGAGCCGGGGCATAGAGCTGGTAGGTGAGCTGCTGGGTACCGCCCGCCAGGTTGCGAAGGCCGGCGTCGAAGGCGGGATGGAAGGTGGCGACAAGCGGCACGCCCAGCTGCTGGCAGAGATCGGGCAGCAGGAAATCGAGCGGCGAGAGCGTGAGGCTGGCGTGCACCAGATCCGGTTTGAGCTGCTCCAGCGATTCCCGCAACTCCCGCTGGGCGCCCGGCGCGGGGACCGTGTACACCTGCGACTTCAGCAGGTAGGGCAGGGCTACTTCGCTCTCATCGCCCGCCAGCGCGGCCCGGCGCGAGGCCCGCAGCGCCTCCTTGGTGAGCGTCAGGCCTTTGCCGTTGACGCTCGGGGGATCCCAGGGCAGCCCGGGGCCCGTGGCGGGTGTGTCGAAGTGGATGAAGCTGATGCGGTGGCCCCGTTGCCGCAACTGCTCCGTGGTGGTGAGCCCGTAGGTGACGTTGCCGCAGAAGGGTGATTTCTTGCCCAGCCAGGCGATATGCGCCAACTGCTGTCGCCCATTTCTGCCAAAACGCTAGCAGCGCTGCCAGGGACGCTCCAGCAGGGCCGCCAGCAGGGTGATGCCCGCAAGTACCCAGAGCACGGGCTGCAGCCCGTAGCGGCTCACCACCGTGCCCGCCAGCACAAGCGGCAGGCTCAGGGCAATGTTGATCAGGTTGTTCTGCAGGCCAAACACCTTGCCGCGCAGTTCTTCCGGGGTGTCTTCCTGGATGGTGGTCTGGGCGGGGATGGCCAGCAGGGCGGCGCCCACCCCCAGCGCCACGCACAAGCCGAGCGTGAGCGACAGGCTGCCGCGCACCTGGCCCAGCAGCACCAGCGCAAAGGCGATCAGGCCCAGGCCCGAGGCCGAGAGCAGGCGGCGGGTGAAGCCGCGGCCGAGCTGGGCCACCGCCAGTGCACCGACGGCCATGCCCAGGCCGCTCATGGCCAGCAGGGTGCCGAACTGGGTGGGTCCGAGCCCCTTGATCGCCGAGGCCAGGCTGATGGCCAGGACATAGAGCGCCGCCAGGATGCTGTACAGCAACACAAGATGCACCAGGGCATTTCGCACGCTGGAGCGCTCGCGAAGCACCTGGATTCCTTCCAGGATCTCGCCCCACACCGAGGTGCCGCGGTCTTGCCAGGGGGCTTCCACCACGCGGATGCGGGCAATCGACAGCGCCGCCAGCCCATAGCAAAGCGGGAGCAGCACGAACTCACCGCCTTCGATGCCGAGCGTGGCGAGTCCGTTGCGCAGCAGGCGCAGCACCGGGTCGCCGAGCGCGAAGCCCACGATCGTGGCGCCCATGCTGGTGGCCTGGTAGAGCGAGATGGCAGCGAGCAGAAGCGGTCGCGGCACGAGCAGGGGAATGGCCGCCTGCTCGGCGGGCGCAAAGAACTGGGTGAGCACCGACTCGAGGAAGGTCATCGCCACCAGGCCCCAGTAGCCCCAGCTGAGGCCGAGGAAGAAGGGGCCGGGGATCAGTAGCAGCGGGGCCAGCAGCACCAGGCCCGCGCGCAGGGCGTTGGAGGCCACCATCACCTTGCGTTTCGGCCAGCGGTCGGCCCAGACCCCCGCCACGGTGCCGAGGGCCATGGCGGGCACGGTGTTGGCCACATAGATCCCCGTGGCCAGCAGGGTGATCATCTGGGCGCGGGTCTCGAAATCGAAGCGCAGGCTGGCGGCCGCTTCAGCCAGCAGCGCGTTGGTCTGGGGGGTGTCCGTCACCCAGTACTGGGCGATCAGGAACACCATCAACACGATGTAGAACTTGTCGGCCAGCTGGGAGAAGATCTGCCCCAGCCACAGGCGCCGGAAGTCGGGCAGGGCCAGCACCGCCTGCAAGCCCTGGCCCCGGGCCGTGCTGGCCAGCTCCTCGCTGGCGGCCGCCTCCGGGCAGGCTGCCGGACCTCTGGACGCATCTTCGCCGACGCTGCCTCCGCTGGGGCCGGCCTCCGGCATCGGCGGAGGCGGGGGGGTGGCTCGGGACAATCCGCTCAAGGTTCTATCCGTTCCGCCGCAATGATGGCTCAGGGGATGGTGCCTCCAGCGCGTGACCCGGCTCGAAGCAGTCACGCAGAAGACGCAACGCACGGCAGCGGCGTCCGCCGTGCTCCTGGGTCCACAGTTCCACCAGCTGCAGGAGCCGCAGCCACACCGCCAGCGGCCCCATCAATTCCCCGTCCCGGCGGCGCGGTGGAGCCGGGCGTGTCAGCCGTTGCAGCAGCGCCAGTTCAGAGGCATTGAGCACGAGCATCGCCCCAGGCACCGCGCCGATCAACAGCCCTTCGCTGGGCACCAGGCTGCAGCGCCAGTCCCAGTTGCCGATCGGTGGCTCCAGCGGCTGCCCGCTGCGGCCGCAGCACTGCAGCGGCAGGCCATAGCCGCCCAGGGCCAGCAGATGCACGCTGCCCTGCACCGCGATCGCCAGGGCCTCAACGCTCTCCTGCCGCTCGCGCACCACGGTGTCTAGACGCCCCAGCTGCATCAGCAGATCCTCCAGCACCCCGTGGACGCCATCGCCGCCCGGCACCAGCAGCAGGGCCAGCTCCGCCAGCGCCTGAGCGGCAGCGAGCGTTTCCAGCCGCTCCGCCAGCTGGCTGTAGGTGCGCTGCACCTGCAACTGCCGAACCCGCCGCAGGCCGCGGCCACCGCCCACCTGCAGCTGGAGCAGGGCCAGCGGCACCGCTGCCGCCAGGCTGCTGCGCGGCCGGCGCGCTCCCGGCACCGCCAGCCGCACCAGCCCCTCGGCGTCGGTGAGCAAGGTAAGCAGACGGTCGTTTTCGCCGAGGGGCCCGCTCTTGAGCACGAGCCCCTCCAGGCGCGCCGCGCCGCCACTCACGAGGCAGGGGGTGTGGCGGGGCTGCGCAGCGCCTGCATCAGTGCCACTCCACGGCTGGTGCCGAGCCGGCTAGCGCCGGCCTCCACCAGCTCGAAGGCCTGTTCCAGCCCAGTGATGCCACCGGAGGCTTTCACGGCCACGCGGCCGCGGGCCAGCTCGCGCAGGTGCTGCACCTGGGCCACGCTCACCGGCGGACCGAAGCCACTGCCGCTCTTGAGGAAGGCGGCGCCGGCATCGATGGACGCCTCCACCAGCAGGGCCAGGGCGGGATCACTCAACCTGCCGGCCTCGAGAATCACCTTCACCGGCAGGCCCAGCTCCACGATCGCACCGATCTCCTCGTAGACGGCGCTGCCGTTGCCATCGGCGAGGGCGCCGAAGTCGGGCACGATGTCCAGTTCGTCGGCGCCGGCGGCAGCGGCGGCTTCCGCCTCGGCCCGTTTGATCGCCGCCGGCACCGCGCCGAAGGGGAAGGCCACCACCCCGATCAACCGCACGCGGCTGGCGTTGCCCAGCCGCTCCCGGCCGCAGGCCAGCCAGCGCGAGGCGAGGCAGACACCGGCAAAGCCGAAGTGGCGGGCCTCGTCGCAGCAACGATGCACGGCTTCGATCCCATGATGGGGATCGAGAAGCGCGTGATCAATGAGCGGTGCCAGGTCGGGGCGTTCGTGGCGCAAGAGTTCAGGAATCCCGCGGTTGAATCACTCCGAAGCCACCATGATTGCGGCGGTACAGCACCTGAATTCCTCTCGTCTTCTCATCACGAAACACGTAGAAATCGTGATCGATCAGATCAAGCTGGTGCAGCGCCGCTTCCAGGCTCATCTCCGGCATGGCGAAATACTTGCGCCGCACAGCGGGCACCGGCAGTTCCGGTTCGCGGCCGGCCAGAAGATCGGCCGTGAGCGCCGTGGTGTCGGTGGTGCCGTCTTCGAGGCCGACCGCCTCCTGCACGTCGCTCTGGTGGTGATCGGTGAGGCGCTCCTTGTAGCGGCGCAGCTGGCGGCTGAGTTTTCCCGCCACCATATCGATGCTGGCGTAAAGGTTTTCGCTGCGTTCCTGGGCGCGAATCACGAGGCCGTTGGCGAACACGGTGACCTCCGCCGTCTGCTGGGGAACCCGGGGGTTGCGGGCCACCGACAGATGGACATCCGCCTCCTTGACCAGCCCCTCGAAATGATTGATCGCCCGGGTCAGTTTGTCTTCCGTGTACTCCCGGATGGCTGGGGTGACGTCGAGATTGCGACCGTGGATCAACAGCTTCATCGAACCGCTCCTTTGGCGATCGGATTGCAATAAGCCTAGGAAGCCAGGCGCATGAAACCACTTCTCGATGCAATCCGTTTTGAACCCCCGGCGCCGGTGGAGTTCACTCAGGCGTGGCACTGGCAGCAGCAGCTGCGTGATCGCCTGCTGACCAACCCCGCGGCTCCGGAAGCGCTGCTGCTGCTCCAGCATCTGCCCTGCTACACGCTCGGTCGCGGGGCCAGCTCAGGGTTTCTGCGCTTCGATCCCCAGGCTCCGCCTGCGCCCCTGCACCGCATCGATCGCGGCGGGGAGGTGACCCACCATCTGCCTGGCCAGCTGGTGCTCTACCCCGTGCTCGATCTGCAGCGGCACGGCGCTGATCTCCACTGCTATCTGCGCGCCTTGGAGGGGGTGGTGATCAGCGTGCTGGCGGAGCTGGGCCTGGTGGGGGAGCGGATCGAGGGGCTCACCGGTGTGTGGCTGGAGGGGCGCAAGCTGGCGGCGATCGGGGTGGGGGCGCGCCGCTGGATCAGCCAGCACGGCCTTGCCCTGAATGTGAACTGTGACCTGGGGGGATTCGAGGCGATCGTGCCCTGCGGTCTGGAAGGGCGGGCGGTGGGCCGGCTGAGCGACTGGTGCCCCGGGATCACCCCCGACCAGGTGCAACCGCTGCTGAGCCGGGCGGGTGCCGAGGCGTTCGGACTAACGCTCCGACCACCGGAGCCCGCCGAACGGCTCTGGGGGTGTTAAGCCTGTGCCACCATCGGCTGCAAGGCAGTGAAAGCACGGGCGGAGATTTCCTGGTCGGGTGACCGGAAGGACTGTCAGGCGCTGGCCGCTCGCGAGGACCTCAGCCAGATCACCGGGCTGGAGCAGATCTGGCCGGAAGCGGCCCAGCGCTACGGCACAGCCGTGGCCCTGGAGGCTCCCCACACCACCCCGCCCGAGCAGCTCAGCTTCTGCGACCTCAACGCCGCGATCCTGGAGGCCGCCGCTGCCTTTGCCTCCCTGGGCGTGGCCCCCGGCGATGTGGTGGCCCTGTTTGCCGAGAACTCGCCGCGCTGGCTGATCGCCGACCAGGGGCTGATGCGGGCCGGCGCCGCCGATGCGGTGCGGGGCAGCACGGCGCCGGTGGAGGAGCTGCGCTACATCCTCGAGGACTCCGGCGCAGTGGGGCTGGTGGTGGAATCGGCCGCGCTGCTGCAGCGCCTGGCCCTGCCGCCCGAGCAGCTCGCCCGGCTGCGTTTCGTGGTGCTGCTGGAGGAGCCGGCCGGCGCGGGCGCACTGCCGCTGCCCGAGCAGGTGATGGGCCTCAGCTGGCCCGACTTCAGCGCCCGCGGGGCCGGCGTGGCGCCACCGCCGCTGCCACCGGTGGCGCCGGAGCGCCTGGCCACGCTGCTCTATACCTCCGGCACCACCGGCCGGCCCAAGGGCGTGCCGCTCAGCCACGCCAACCTGCTGCATCAGCTCCGCACCCTCGGGGTGGCGGTGAATCCCCGCCCCGGCGATCGGGCGCTGAGCGTGCTGCCGATCTGGCATGCCTATGAGCGCACGGCCGAATACTTCCTGCTGGCGGCCGGCTGCCGCCAGACCTACACCACGCTCAAGCACCTGCGCGGTGACCTGCAGGCGGTCAAGCCGCACTACATGATCAGCGTGCCCCGCCTCTGGGAAGCGCTTCTGGCGGGCTTCGAGGATGCGCTGGCGGCCATGCCCGCCAAGCGCCGCAGCCTGATCGAGAAGGCACTGGCGGCGAGCCGCTTCCATGGGCTGCAGCGCCGCCGCGCCAGGGGCCTCACCCTGCAGGTGGAGCCGCCACTGGCCCGGCTTACGGCGGCGCTGCTCAGTGCGGTGAGCTGGCCAGTGGATGCGCTGGCCGCTGCGCTGCTGTGGCCGAAGGTGAGGCAGCAGTTGTCGGGAGGGGTGCTGCGCACGGCGATCAGCGGCGGCGGTGCCCTTTCCCTGCACGTGGACAGCTTCTTCGAGGCGATCGGCATCGAGCTGCTGGTGGGCTACGGCCTCACCGAAACCAGCCCGGTGCTTGCCTGCCGCCGGCCCTGGCGCAACCGCCGCGGCAGCGCCGGCCAACCCCTGCCGGACACCGACTTGAAAATCGTCGATCAGGAGAGCGGCGCGCCATTGGGCTGGGGCGAGCGGGGCCGGGTGCTGGCGCGCGGTCCGCAGGTGATGGCCGGCTACTTCAACAAGCCGGAAGCCACCGCTGCCGTGCTCGATGTCGACGGCTGGTTCGACACCGGCGACCTCGGCCACCTGCTGCCCGATGGCTCCCTGGTGCTCACCGGCCGCGCCAAGGACACGATCGTGCTCAGCAGTGGCGAGAACATCGAGCCCGGCCCGCTGGAGGAGGCCCTGGTGGCCCATCCGCTGGTGGAGCAGGTGATGCTGGTGGGGCAGGACCGCCGCCAGCTGGGCGCCCTGGTGGTGCCCCGCGCCGAGCCGCTGGCGGCCTTCGCGGCGGCGGCCGGTCTGCCGGCGCCCGCTGGTGCCGGTGCCGCTGTAGAGGCCGATGCCCTGTTGCTGCGTGCCCTCAAAGGTGAGTTCAACCGCTTGCTGGCGGCCCGCCCCGGTTCGCGCCCCGACGAACGCCTGGCCGGGGTGGCACTGGTGGAGCCGTTCACGATCGACAACGGCCTGCTCACCCAGACGCTGAAACAGCGGCGTGACCGCATCACCCAGCGGGACCAGGCGGCAGTGGAGGCCATCTACGCCGGTTGACCCCCGCTCCACCGGCTGACAGCCTGGTAGCTGCTACCAACCCCCCATGTCCGACGGCCAAACGCTGACCATCAAGCGCACCATCACGGTGCGGGCGGTGGTGACACCGCGCTGGAAGGAAGATGCCGAGCGAGAGCTCAGCGGCGCTGTCGCCAACACCGATCAGCAGCTCGCTCAGCTGGAGCAGGAGGGCCAGCAACTGGTGGATGAGATCCGCCGCCAGAGCATGAATCCGCTCGATCCACGGGTGCAGGAGCAGGTGGGCTCAGTGCAGCAGCAGGTGGCGGCCAAGCGCAGTGAACTGGAGGAGCAGAAGCGCGCCATGCTCGAACAGCAGCGCCAGGTACGCGAACTGGAGTTCGAGCAGATCGTGGATCAGGGCCAGATCGAAGGCGCCTGCAAGATCAAGGTGGGCGACAACCTGGTGCAGAAGCTCCAGGTGGCGGTGCTGGTGCGCGATGGCGTCGTGGAGGCGATCGAGGGGGGCTGAGCTCCGGGGTGGCGACGGCGTGGCGCGTAAAATCCCGTCGCCGGCTGCATCGGGACCAGGACTTTGGCGACCTACGAAATCTTCATGCCCGCCCTGAGCTCCACGATGACGGAGGGCAAGATCGTGGAGTGGCTGAAGCAGCCCGGCGACCGCGTCGAGCGCGGTGAGTCCGTCCTGGTCGTCGAATCCGACAAGGCCGACATGGACGTGGAGGCCTTCCAGGAGGGCTTCCTGGCCGCCGTGTTGATGCAGGCCGGTGGCACGGCACCGGTGGGCGAAACGATCGGTCTGATTGTGGAAACCGAAGCGGAGATCGCCGCTGCCCAGGCCGGTGCCCCCAGCGCGCCCGCTGCAGCCCCCGCTCCTGTGGCCGCCCCTGCCTCGCCCTCACCCGTTGCCGCACCGGTTGCGCCGGCGGCTCCGGTCGCTGCGGCTCCCCCGGCGCCAGCGGCTGTTGCCGCTGCCAGCCTGCCTGTGGCTGCTGCTCCGGCGGCGGGCAACGGCCGGGTGGTGGCTACTCCCCGCGCCCGCAAGCTGGCCAGCCAGCTCGGGGTCAAGCTGGAAGCGCTCAAGGGCAGCGGCCCTCATGGCCGCATCCAGGCCGAGGACGTGGAGCGGGCTGCCGGCCAGCCCGCCTCGGTGGCCCGGGTGGCGGAAGGCAGTGCCCCCTTCACGGCCGCCGCTCCCGCTGCCGCTGGGGCTTCGGCCGGTGGCGGTGCCTCGGCCGCACCCGCGGGCCAGAGCTTCGGCCGCCCGGGAGAGACGGTGGCCTTCACCACCCTGCAGGGGGCGGTGAACCGCAACATGCTCGCCAGCCTCGCGGTTCCCTGTTTCCACGTGGGCTACACGATCACCACCGATCGGCTCGATGCCTTCTACAAGCAGGTGAAGAGCAAGGGCGTCACGATGACGGCCCTGCTCGCCAAGGCGGTGGGCGTGGTGCTCGCGCGCCATCCCCAGGTGAACGCCGCAGCGAGCGAAACCGGCATGGTGTACCCCGCCTCCGTCAATGTGGCGATCGCCGTGGCCATGGATGACGGCGGCCTGGTGACGCCGGTGCTGAAGGAGGCCGATCGCACCGATCTCTACAGCCTGTCGCGCAACTGGGCGGACCTGGTGGCCCGCTCCCGCACCAAGCAGCTCAAGCCCGACGAATACAGCACCGGCACCTTCACCCTCTCCAATCTCGGCATGTTCGGGGTCGACCGTTTCGATGCGATCCTTCCGCCCGGCACCGGCGCGATCCTGGCGGTGGCGGCCTCCCTCCCCACGGTGGTGGCCAACGCCGATGGCTCGATCGCCGTCAAGCGCCAGATGCAGGTGAACCTGACCGCCGACCACCGGGTGATCTATGGCGCCCACGGGGCGGCGTTCCTCAAGGATCTGGCCGACCTGATCGAACACCGGCCCGAAAGCCTGGCGCTCTGAACCGACGGTGTCGAACCCTGCCGCCGGCTCCCTGAGCCATCCGGACACGCTGCTCTCCAGCTACAGCTTCCATCTGCCCGAGGAGCGCATCGCCCAGCGGCCGGCGGAACCGCGCCATGCGGCCCGCCTGCTGGCCGTGGAGCCGGAGCCGGCTCCGCCGCGGCACTTAACGGTGTGGGATCTGGCCGAGGAGCTCAAGCCCGGCGATCTGCTGGTGGTGAACAACACCCGCGTGCTCAAGGCGCGGCTGGCGGCACGGCGCCGCACCGGCGGGGCCGCGGAACTGCTGGTGCTGGAACCCCGCGGGGAAGGGCGCTGGTTGTGTCTGGCACGGCCCGCCAAACGCCTCCACCCCGGTGAGGAGCTTGAGCTGCAGGCTGCTGGGGGACTGTCGCCGCAGGCCACTGATGGACCACCGCTGGTGGTCACAGTGCTGGAGGTGGATCAGGCCAGCGGCGGCCGGGTGATCCAGTTCCCGCCCCACTGCGTTGATGCCGCAGCTATCGAGGCGCTCCTGGATCGTTACGGCAGCATGCCCCTGCCGCCCTACATCCACCAGCAGGACAGCAGCGACGACGAGCGCTACCAGACGCGCTACGCCGACAAACCCGGTGCCGTGGCAGCACCGACGGCGGGGTTGCATCTCAGCGACAAGCTGCTGGCGGCGCTGAAGGCCCGCGGGGTGCGCCTCGTGGCGATCACGCTGCACGTGGGGCTGGGCACCTTCCGGCCGGTGGAAACGGAAGATCTCAGCGCGCTCGAACTCCACAGCGAATGGGTGGAGGTGTCGGCGGAGGTGGTGGAGGCGGTGGCCAGCACACGCGCCGCTGGCGGGCGGGTGATCGCGATGGGCACCACGAGCGTGCGGGCGCTGGAAGGGGCTGCCGCCGCGTCAGCGGATGGCGTGCTGCAGCCTTTTCAAGGGCCGGTGGCCCTAGTGATTCAGCCCGGGTTCCGCTTTCGGGTGGTGGAAGGGCTGATCACAAACTTCCACCTGCCGCAGAGCTCGCTGCTGCTGCTGGTGAGTGCCCTGATCGGGCGTCCCCGGCTGCTGGAGCTCTACGCCACGGCGATCAACGAGGGTTACCGCTTCTTTTCCTATGGCGATGCCATGTGGATTGCCCCGGCAGCGGTGCTGCCGGGGGCCAGGCCCTGAGGCCCTGAGGGTTCAGGCGGCAGCCAGATTGGCGGCCACGAACTCCCAGTTCACCAGCTTGTCGAGGAAGGTAGAGATGTAATCCGGGCGGCGGTTCTGGTAATCGAGGTAGTAAGCGTGCTCCCACACATCCATGGTGAGCAGGGCCTTCTGGCCATGCGCCAGGGGCAGATCGGCATTGCCGGTCTTGGTGATCTTGAGGGTGCCGCCATCCAGCACCAGCCAGGCCCAGCCGCTGCCGAACTGAGTGGCGCCGGCAGCTTTGAACTGCTCGGTGAACACATCAAAACCGCCGAAATCAGCATTGATCTTGTCGGCCAGAGCGCCGCTTGGGGCACCGCCGCCGCCGGGCTTGAGACCCTGCCAGTAGAAGGTGTGGTTCCAAACCTGGGCGGCGTTGTTGAAGATGCCCGCCTTGCTGGCGTCGCCGGCCACAGCCAGGATCACCTCGTCCAGTGATTTTCCTTCCAGATCGGTGCCTTCCACCATCTTGTTGAGATTGGCCACGTAGCCCGCGTGGTGCTTGCCGTGGTGGAACTCCAGGGTCTGGCGGGAGATGTGCGGCTCGAGCGCGTCGAGTTCGTAGGGAAGCGCGGGCAGCTGGTGAGCCATTGGTGGGTCCGAAAGAAGATGAAGAGCGGAGACGGGCTGACGCGTGGAGCGATCCGCGGAGCGAACCCTTCCGCCGGTGTGAACCCGCCCGCTGGTGTGATCATTTTAACAATCACACCCATCATCACGCCCTGAAGGCGGGGGGGCGAATCAGCCGCCGACGCGCAGCAGCTCCACTTCGAAGGTGAGGGTGGCGTTGGGGGGGATGACGCCGCCGGCGCCGCGCTCGCCGTAGGCCAGATCAGGCGGGATCACCAGCTTGCGCTTGCCGCCCACCTTCATGCCGGCCACCCCTTCATCCCAGCCCTTGATCACCCGGCCAGCGCCGAGCGGGAAGCTGAAGGGCTGATTGCGGGAATAGCTGCTGTCGAATTCCTTGCCATTCTCGAGGGTGCCGCGGTAGTTCACCAGCACGTTCTGGCCGCTGATCGCTTCAGCGCCTTCACCGATGCTGACGTCAATGATGCGCAGCCCGCTGGGGGTGACCCGTTCCTTGGCTGCCACCATCTCACCGCCGAGAGCGCCGGCGCCACCTCCCTGGGCCACGGAGGAATCGGTGCTGGAGTCAGAAGCCATGGAAAAAAGTGTGGGGTTGGGGTCGTCGGGGTCGAGTTCGAAGCGGTTCACGGCCATGGCCGCAGCAGGCTGCGCGGTGCCGGCTGCCGCAGCATTAGCGGTGGGGGCCGCAGTCGTGAGCGCGGCACTTGTGCCTGCCGCCTCCACCGTGCTGGGGGCCACCAGCTGGCTGACAAGAGCCACCAGCAGGAAGGCGACGCAGAGGGTCGAGCTGATCAGGATGTCGCGCATGGCGGACGGGCGGGTCAAGGCACAAACGGTGGCAGGCCCGATTCTGCCAGCGGGCACTGCGGTTTCCGGCCGAGGTCGCATTCAGTCGCTGCTGTCCTCCGTCTCCCGGCGGGCGCGCAGGGCCTGCTCGAGCCGGTCGATGCGACCACGCAGCTCGTCCACCTCCCTCTGCCGCGCCAGCCCCAGGTCCTGGAGAAACGACTCCACGTTGCGCTCCACCGTGCGGCCTGCCTGTTTCTCCAGCTCGGGGTTGTCTCCCCGCAGGGCTCGCAGCACGTCATCCACCAGGGCGGTGGCCTGGCCGGGATCGAGCCGGCCGCTGGTCACCCACGACTGGGTGACGCTGCGCAGCCGCTCAGCCACCATCGAACTGGTGCCGAGCCCACGCAGCAGCAGCTGTTGCAGCAGATTGTCCCGTTCCATGGCGACAACGTTCGGTGCCCCATCCTGGTCTCCCGCCCTGGACCCAAGCCATGGGCGATGACCGGCCGCTGCCCTGGGCCACGCGCCCGCTCACGGCTCCCTTCACCGCCGTCTTGGCGGGTGCGCTGGCGGGCGTGACGTTCGCCCCATGGGGCTTTCCGCCCCTGCTGTGGCTGGCGTTGGTGCCGCTGTGGGGGCAGACCACGCCGGCTGGCGCTGCCCTGTGGGGGGCGGCGGCGGTGCTGGTGAGCCACCGCTGGCTGCTCTGGCTCCATCCGCTCGACTGGGTGGGGGTGCCGCTACCGCTGAGCCTGCCCCTCTGCCTTGCCCTGTGGGGTGCCCTGGCGGTGCTCGGTGCCGCCCTGGTGGCGCTGTGGAGCCTGCTGGTGCGCCGCCTCGATCCGCGTCGCTGGAGCACGGCTTTGCTGGCGGCCGCGCTCTGGGGTCTGGCGGAAGTGACGCTGGCCACCGGGCCGCTGTTCTGGATCGGGCTCGGGGCCTCGGCCCTGCCCGGCGACCGGCCCCTGGCCGGGCTGGCGGCACTGGGCGGCAGTGGCCTGGTGGCGGCGGTCCAGCTGTTGATCGGCTGGGGTCTCTGGCGGGTGCTGGCCGGCGGCCCGCAGCGGCGGCGTCGCAGCGGTGTGCTCCTGGCGGCCTCGATCCTGCTGCTGCACCTGATCGGCTGGAGCCAGCTGGGAGTTTTGGAAGGTCAGCGCCAGAGCACTGGTCAGAAACCGGACCAGCGACTGAGCCAGATCCCGGCCAAGCACACTGCAATCCAGCACAGCGAGGCCGTAGACCTGCGGGAGCTCGTGCTGGTGCTGCAGCCGGCGATTCCCACGCGGCGCAAGTTCGACGCCGATCAGCAACTCCTGCTACGCCGCCGTCTGGCCGCCGCTCAGGCGGAGGCGATGCAGCGGCAGGTGGATCTGCTGGTGCTGCCGGAGGGGGCTCTCGCCCTGGGGCAACACCTGCCGGCAACGGGGCCGGTGGAGGTGCTCAGCGGTGGCTTCCGGCAGGTGGGAGAAGAGCTGCGCAGCAGTGTGCTGCGCTTCCCGCCGGGCTCCCTCCAGCCCGTGTCCGCCCTCGACAAGCACCGGCTGGTGCCGCTTGGGGAATGGGTGCCGCTGGCGCGTTGGTGGCGCTGGGCCGGCCTGTCGGCAGTGGGCGGGGTGCAGCCCGGGGCGCCCTCGCGCCTGTTGCAGCGGCCGGGGGGCGCGCTCGCTGTGGCCATCTGTTACGAGCTGGCGGACGGCCGGGGGCTGGCGGCCGCCAGCCGCGCCGGAGCCGGCTGGCTGCTGGCCACAGCCAACCTCGATCCCTATCCCCCGCTCTTGCAGCACCAGTTCGCGGCCCTCAGCCAGCTGCGTGCGATCGAAACGGGCCGCTGGCTGGCCAGTGCCGCCAACACCGGTCCGAGCCTGGTGGTGGACCACCACGGAGTGATTCGCCAGCGGCTGGCCGCCGGGCATGCCGCCACCGGCCTGTTCGCGCTGGAGCACCGCACGGCGTGGACCCCCTACGTGCGCTGGGGCGAACTGCCCCTGCTGGTGCTGGCGCTGGTCGGCGGCGTCTGTCGGGCGGCAGCCATAAAAAAAGCCCCGCACAGGGCGAGGCTTGAAGGTTGATCAGGAAGAGACCGAAGGCCGCTTCGTTGAATCAGCAACTAGTGAATTCAGTACCGGCTCAGTAACGGCTGCGGCCGCCACCACCACCGCCGTAGCCGCCGCCGCCACCACCGCCGCCGTAGCCACCGCCACCGCCACCGCCGTAGCCGCCGCCACCACCGCGATTGCCGCCGCCACCGCCGCCGCCACGCGGCTCAGCTTTGTTGACGCGGATCATGCGATTCATCCATTCGACGTTCTGGAGATCGTCGATGGCTTTCTGTTCTTCGGCATCATTGGCCAGTTCGACAAAGGCAAAACCGCGCTTCCGGCCGGTTTCCCGATCGAGAGGCAGGCTGCACTGGCGAACTTCCCCGTACTGACTGAAGAGGTCACGGAGATCCTCCTGTTCGGCATCGAACGAGAGGTTGCCTACGTAGATTGTCATTGAGCTGAGAAAAAACTTGAACGGATCCGTCGACGTCTTGAACAGACTTGTGGACTGGCCAGGGATCTAGGAATCAACCAAATCGTACAGGAGCTCGCCCCGTACGTCCGTCCAAGTCTCCCCGTCGTCGCGGTGTGTTTTCTACCCATTGCCAGCCCTCCTCCATGCCACTACGCCAGCAGCTTCTCGACGCCCTGGAGCGGCCCGGATCCATGGCCGACGACGCACTGCTGGCCCTGATCCAGGGGTTGGAGCAGGAGGCGCCCGCCGATCTGGACCGCCAGCTGGAGCAGCTGACAGGCGTGTGGGAACTGCGCTGGAGCAGCAGCCAACTGCCTTATCTCAAAGTGGCGCCCTGGCTGGAGAACCTGCAGGTGCTGCTGCCGCAACGGGGCCAGGCGATGAACCTGCTGCGACTGGCGGGTCCCCTGGGGCCACTGGCAGCCATCGGCGTGCAGGCCCGCATCGCCGTCACCGGCGCCCAGCGGGTGAGCGTGACCTTCGAGCGGGGTGGTTGGCGCGGGCCCGAGCTGGCGGGCCGTCGGCTGGAGCTGTTCCGCGCCGTTCAGCAGGGATTTCCCGCCTGGCTGGATGTCACGTTTCTTGATGATCAGCTGCGCCTCAGCCGCGGCAACGCCGGCACCGTGTTTGCGCTGCGCCGCCGGCCCGATCTGGATCCCGACATGTTTCTGGGCGCCCTGGACCACCGGGCGGACGCCGCCCCATGACCCCCGCCACCCGACCGGGCCACACGCCAGCGTGCTGGCACCGGCCGGCTGACCATGTCAGGTTGTGACCATGAACCGGTTCCCCGACCTGCCACCCGAGGTGCTGCTGATGGAGCCCCGGCATTTCGAGGAGTCGCTCGACGCTGTTCAGGCGGTGCGTGAGCGTAAGACGGTGGTGCTCAACCTCACCGCGATGGCGCCCGAGGAGGCGCAGCGGTCGGCGGATTTCGTCTCCGGTGGCGTGTTCGCGCTCGATGGCCACCAGGAGCGGCTTGGCGAGATGGTGTTCCTGTTCGCTCCCAAAGGGGTGGGGGTGACCCGCGACGTGGGCGGTGGCGGCTGATCTGTCTCAGTCCTCCAGCACCTGCTCGCGCAAGGTGAGCTCCACAGCCAGGCCGGGTGCCTCCGCGTGAGGCGCCACCAGCACGCGGTGGCAGCCCGCCTCCAGCACGAACGCGTCGCGGGCCTCATCGAAGTAGGCCAGACGCCGCAGCGGAATCCGCAGGGTGAGCGGCAGCGTCTTCCCCGCTGCCAGGCTCAGGCGCTGAAAGCCCACCAGCTGCCGCGCCGCCCTCGGCAGCCGCAGGCCCGGGGGCTCCACGTACACCTGCAGCACCTCGTCGCCTGGCACTGCCGCGGTGTTGTGCACCACAAGCGACACGGCCAGCATCTGCTCGTCGGGCCCTTGCGCCTGCGGCACCTGCTCCTCCGGCACGAGCCGGGCCGCCAGCCCTTCATGGGTGAAGGCCGCGTAGGACAGACCCCAGCCGAAGGGGTAAGCGGCGACGTGTCCCTGGCGGCGCAGGCGGCGGTAGCCGTGCCAGAGGTCGTAGGTGAGGCGCCGGGCCCGGGGATCGAATGGCGGCAGGTGCGCTTCGCTGCTGGGCAGGGCGAACGGCAGCCGGCCTGAGGGGGACACCCGCCCGAAGATCACATCGGCCAGGGCCGCGCCCCCCTGCTCGCCGGGATACCAGAGCAGCAGCAGCGCCGGCACCAGCTGCCGCCACTCCTCACACAGGATGGCGCCGCCGCCCATCAGCACCACCACGGTGCGGGGGTTGGCGGCGGCCACGGCCCGGATCAGGCGCAGCTGCGCCGCAGGCAGACCCAGGCAGGTGCGGTCGCCGGAGGCGAAGTGACTGCCGGGCCGGGCCGAGCCCTGCCGCGCCAGGGCCGCGATCAGCCGCGTCAGCTGGCGCCAGAGCGGCGTGAGCCGCCGCCAGCCCAGCCAGCGCACCAGCGCGGCGGGAGGCGGCACCTGCTCGAGCACCGGGGCGATGTCGCCCGGGTGGATGTGCTCGCCTTCGTTGCGCCAATCCAGACCCACCACCACCACGGCGGCGTCGCTCGCGGCGGCCAGGGCGGCGGCGGCAGCCAGGTTCCGCCCCTCCTCGTGACGGATGGCCATGGCGGGAGCCGCCGCCCGCAGACCCGCCAGCGGTGTCACGACGCTGCCGGGTGCGGGCCGGGTGTCGGAGGAGCCCCGGTCGCCCAGGTTGGGCTGCGCCGCCAGCCGGCCGATCACCGCCAGCGAGCCAGTGGCGGCCAGCGGCAGCAGCGGCCCCTCATTGCGCAGCAGCACGATCGCCTTGGTAGCCGCCTCCCGCGCCAGCGCCAGGTGATCCGCGCAGCGTCGCAGTGTGACTGGGTAGCGGCCGGCGGGCACGGCAAATTGAACCCGCAGCTGGCGCAGCACCGCATCGTCAATGCGCGCCTGCAGGGCGGCGCTGAGGGGGTGACCCGCTGCCGGCCCCAGGCTGCCCGCCAGGATCATCGGAAAGGGCATCTCCAGGTCGAGGCCCGCCTGCAGGGCGCGCGGCCCATCGCGCAGGCCGAAGATGAAATCCGTGACCACGAACCCGCGGAAGCCCCAGCGGTCTTTGAGGATGGCCTGCAGTAGCAGCGGGTGCTGGCCGCACCACTCGCCGTTCACGCTGTTGTAGGCGCTCATCACCGAGCCGGCGCCAGCGTCGACGCAGTCGCGGAAGTGGGGCAGGTAGAGCTCATGCAGCACCCGCGGGCTGGCCTGCACATCCACCAGGAAGCGGCAGCCATCGATGGAGTTGAGCGCGAAATGTTTGACGCAGGCGATGGTGTGGCGCTGCAGTCCGCGGGTCAGGGCGGCGCCCATGGCCCCCACGTGCACCGGATCCTCGCCATAGGTTTCCTGGGCGCGGCCCCAGCCGGGATGGCGCAACAGGTTCACGCACACGGCTCCCACCCAGTTGGCGCCGAACGAGCGGGCCTCAAGACCGATCGCCACGCCGATCCGTTCCTCCAGCTCCGGATCCCAGCTGGCGCCACGGGCGATCGGCACCGGGAAGGTGGTGGCGCCGCCTTCGAGCACCACCCCACGCGGTCCATCGACGAAGTGCAGCCCGCCGATCCCCAGCCGGGGCACCACGCCAGCCGGCCATGGATGGCGGTGAGACGCGTCCTGGGTGGCGATCTCCGCCATCCCCGACCAGAACGGGGTGTCGCCATCGAGGCAGCCGAGCTTCTCCGCCGGGCTCATGCGCTCCAGCAGGGCGCGGGCTGTGCGCTCAATGGCCGCGGCGGGTCCGGCGCGGCCTTTGAACAGGTGGGGGCGAGGCGGCGCCATGGCAGGGGGGTGGGCTCACTGTTCATGGTGCAGCCATTCCCAGCAGCAGGCCGCAGGCCGGCACCAACATCGACCTGGCGCTGGTGGAGAGCGGCCACGCCTTCGTGTTCCGCCGTTTCCTCAACCAGTGCGACGCCAAGGCCTACCTGGCGGCGGAGCAGCAAGCCATCCGGCGCCGTGGCGGCGTCTGGCAGGTGCCGGGGGGCCTCAGCCGCCCGTGGGACTTCAGCCGCGAACGGCGCAGCGGCGTGACCTCCCTCTCCGCAGATGGGGCCATGCAGGCTGCCAAGGAAGCCATGTTGCTAAGCAAAGACCTGTCAACGAACGCTGAGTGAGCCATGAGCAGAGCATGGTGGCCCAATGTGGTGCTTCCCGAAGTCAGGAGCACGTCATGCCAGTGATGCCAATGGTGCTCAGAGATTCGCTGGCCAATGCAAGAATTCGGCATTGCCGTCTGAGAGATCGACTTCACTCTGCGGCCAGGTCAATGAGAAGAGGATGAATCTGGCTTGGTTCTCTACTCTCATTGCTGTATTCATCGGCTTCGTTTGCTTTTTTTTCAGCGGTGGATGGGCGGCACATCCTTGTTGTGCCAAGGGTGAATTCCTTACCCATGACCCGATGCCCGGCGCTGCGTCTGTCCCTTCTCCACATGGCTGACCCGTCCTGATCGCTGACGCGCCCAGCTCGCGCACCCGCACGACTCGCCTGTGCCCCCCCAGCTGCCTTTGGCCCCCGGCCACAGCCTCAGCCCAGCAGGCTGGCTTCCACGGTGAGGCCAGGCCCGAAGGCCAGGGCCACCCAGGGGCGGGGAGCGTTGCTGCGGCGCAGCCGCTCGAGGATGAACAGGATCGTGGCCGACGACATGTTGCCGAACTGGCGCAGTACGGCGGCCGAGGGCGCGATCTGGTGGGGCTCCAGCTCCACCGCCGTGGCGACCGCCGCAAGGATGCGTGGCCCGCCAGGGTGCAGGGCCCAGGACCCGATGGCGGCGAGGGGTTGCCCTCGGGAGCTGAGCCATCGTTCCAGCCAGGGGCGCAGGTGGGTAGCCACGGCCGCCGGCACCTTGGTGGAGAGGGTCATCTCGAAGCCGTGGTCGGCGATGGTCCAGGACATCAGATCGCTGCTGCCCGGAATCAGGGTGGAGCCGGAGGCCAGCACCTGCAGCGGCGGGGCGTCAGCGGCTGCCCCTGCCGCTCCGGCAGCCCCCGTGGCCACCAGCGCACCGGCCCCGTCGGCGAAGAGGGCGTTGGCCACCACTTTCTCCGTATCCCAGCCGTAGTGCATGTGCAGGCTGCAGAGCTCCACGGCGCAGAGCAGCACGCAGGCGTTCGGATCGGCTTCCACGAAGGCCCGCGCCACCCGCAGGCCGTTGAGCGCGCCGTGGCAGCCCATGAAGCCCACATGGGTGCGTTCCACATCGGGGTGGAGGGGCAGCTGGGCCATCAGGGCCAGATCGAAGCCCGGCGCCTGGAACCCCGTGCAGCTCACCGTGACCAGGTGGGTAATCCGCTCTGCAGCCAGGTCGGCATCCGCCAGAGCCCGGCGTGCCGCCTCCAGCGCCAGGGGTTCAGCATGGGTTTCGAAGGCCCGGAGCCGCGCGCCGGTGGAGGGGCTGCTCTCGCCGTAGAAGGGCATGCGGCCATCGATGCCCGCCTCGTGCTCCGCCGACTCCAGCAGCACGCTGTGGCGCAGGTTCACCCCGGAGCGCCGCTGGATGCGCGCCAGCAGGGCCGCCCTCTCCGGTGTGGAAGCAGAGATGCGCGCGGCCATCGCCGCCGATTCCGCCGGGCTGATCCGGTGGCGGGGAACGCTGGTGCCGACGCCGAGGATCGTCAGGGGCATCGCAGCAGCCGTTGCGGCAGGGAAGGCAGGCGAGACGCTGCCCAGAACAGGCCCCGGCTGCTGGTGGGGTGGCGCAGCGCCAGGGCCAGGCCACGACAGAGCAGCTGCCGGCGGCCGATCCGTTGCCGGTGCAGCTCACGCCAGCGGCGCTCGATCTCCGGCTGCCAGCTGCCGGTGCCCTCGAGCACCAGCGGCGTGGCGGCGATGGCGGCGGCGAGGGCCCAGCCCATGCCTTCTCCAGTGAAAGGCTCCACATAGCCGGCGGCATCGCCGAGCACCAGGAAGCGATGGCCCGCCAGGGGGGTGGTGCGGCGACTGAGCGCCGGTGTGCTCTGCCAGGCGGCCTCCGCCAACTGGGGAATGGCGGGAAAACCGGCCTCCGCCAGCACCTGCCTGGCCGCCGCCGCGGCGCCTCCACACTCCTGCAGCAGGGCGCGATCGAAGGCCGCTGCCAGGTTGAGGCTGCCGTCCTCCACCCGCACCAGGCCCACGTATCCCTGGCGGCCCACCGCCATGTGAATGGTGCCCTCCTCCCAGCGGCTGTGGCTCCCCGCCAGCACGCAGCCGGCCCCCAGCCGGGAGCGGGGGCTGATGCGGGTGTGGGCAGAGGGCTCGTGCTCCAGGCTGCGGTTGGCCAGCCCCGCCGCCACCAGCACCACGGACGCCTGCACCAGCTCCTGCCGCTGTCCCTGCCGTAGGCAGACGCTGCGGGTTTGGGTACCGGTGCGGGGGGTGACGCCACCCAGCTGCGCGGTGGTGTGGGGGCGGAACACGGCACCGGCGTTGACGGCCGCCTCCACCAGCGCCTGATCGAAGCGACCGCGGGAGAGGGCCCGCCCCGGCGGCAGGGCGCAGGTGGTTTCCCGTCCGCCCAGGCCGAGCCGCAGCCGCCGCAAGGGTCGCCCGCCCAGGTGTTCGAGCAGGTGGCCCTGGCCCACGGAGGCGAGGGCCGCCTGGGCCTGGGCGTTGAAGCAGGAGCCGCACACCTTCCAGCGCGGGAAGCTGCGCTTCTCCACCAGCAGCACCGTCAGACCGTGACGGGCCAGATCCAGGCTGGCCAGGGCGCCGGCGGGCCCGGCCCCGATCACCAGCACGTCCCAGGGCTTGCCCGGTTGGCGTTCAACCACGGGACCAGCTCAGCAGGTAACGCTCCGGCCAGCAGCGCTGGATCCTGGCGCCGCTCAGCCCGGCCCGATCAGCCACGGCCGCCACCTCAGCGGGCTGGAAGGCCCCTTGCACCGACAGCGGTCCATCGGTGTGGACGATCCAGGAGCGGCTGAGCAGCCGGGTGCCGGCCCAGGCCAGGCCATAGCCGAGCGGGCTGCGAATCAGGTCGTTGACGAGCACGAGGTGACGGGCCCGGCGGGCCATCAGGGCCAGCAGTACCTCGGCGTCGTGGTCGCCCAGGTGGTGCAGGAACAGGGAGGTGATCACCACGTCATAGCCAGCGGGCGCGGCTCCGTCCGGACCGGAGGGCAAGGGATCCGCCAGGGCATCGGCCTGGAAGAAGCGCGCCGCGGCGCCGCGGCGTTCCGCATTGGCGCGGGCGATCGCCACAGCGCTGGCGCTGATGTCGCAGCCCTCCAGGATCAGCGGCAGCTTGCTGCGCCGGGCCAGCAGGGCCAGATCAATCACGGTGTCACCGCCGCCGCAGGCCAGATCGAGCACCCGCAGCGGCTGGTCTGGCTGCCGCGCCGCCAGCGCCGCGATCGGCGCGAACAGGGAGGCGGAACAACGGCTCAGGGCATTGATGCGGCGGAGACCCGCCAAGGCCCGGGCGTGATCGACGGGGTCGATGCCCGGCTGATCCATCACTTCAGGTATCCGTTCCCTGCGGCTCAGGGCGTTCAGGCTCGGCATCGCCTCGGCTTGTCCTGAGAGGGCATGCACGAATGATGGCGACGCCGGGTGGGCAGAGGGCGTCGTGCGGGGTTCCTCGTTGATCCGTGCGGCAGGGCAGCACCCCTGCTGACCGAGGGCTGGCAGCGATGGCAGAGCTTTTCCGAAGGCGTTGAGCAAACGCCGCACCCAGAGCATCCGTTCAAGTGCCTGGGCGTGAAGCTCCTGCGGCCTCAACCAAACCAGTCACGGAGATCTCAGAGATGCATCGGTTG
Source organism: Synechococcus sp. MW101C3 (assembly GCF_002252635.1). Classification (NCBI taxonomy): domain Bacteria; kingdom Bacillati; phylum Cyanobacteriota; class Cyanophyceae; order Synechococcales; family Synechococcaceae; genus Synechococcus; species Synechococcus sp. MW101C3. The sequence goes on along the minus strand of NZ_NQKX01000006.1, from coordinate 125,907 downwards.
CGGAGCACCCGGCTTGTGTCGAGGCACCCTCCACAGCCTTGATGTGGAGATTGGCAGCACCAGCCATTGGAGCGGTGTGATCCAGCCATTGTTGAGAAGCTCGATCACCGGCTACAGCCGTGACGACCACCGCCCAGCACCTTCTCAATGGACTCATCGCCGGACTGGCTGCGGGGCTCACCCTCGCTCCTCCGGCGCAAGCCGCCGAGCGGCTCGGGGCCATCCCCGCAGTCTTCCGGGGCCTCTGGATGGCAGAGGCGCGGCACTGCACTGCCACGCAGAGCGACGAGTCGTGGCTTCGCATCGAGGCCGATCGCCTCAGCTTCTACGAGAGCAGTGGGCCGGTGCTAGCGGTGGCGGGAGAGGGGCCCGATCGGATCGGCGTGATCATCGCGCTCTCCGGGGAAGGCAGTACCTGGCTGTACCTCGGCCTGCTGAGCCTGGATCCGGGCGGAGACCGCCTGCGGCTGGTCAGCACGGGGGTGGAGGGTGAAGTGCTTCGGGTGCGGTGTGAGACGCGCTGAGTCAGCTTCAGGGCTGGTTGACGTTGCACTCCCGCAGGCTCCCAGCGATCGCAGTGATCAGGTTCCCAGCCTCATTGCGCCAGCCGCTGCGGAACTTAAAGCCCAGCACCACCGTTTCTCGATTCTGAAGCCGCAGGGCGTAGACCTCGGCGAAGGAAGGAGCGGGAATCGAGGTGGAGAAGGCCAGCCCTTCAACACTGCGCTCCAGCAAGTGGCGCTGAATCGGCCTTCCCTGATGGGCCTGGCCGGCGAGGAACACCGTTGCCACGTAGGCACGCAGTTCGGCCGGGGTCATGCCGGCCTTGGCATCGGTGACGTCAAGCGGAAAGCGAACAGCGGTGAGGCTGAAGCGCTCGCTCTGCGCGTCGGCTGCCGGCGGATGCACCACAGACACAGCATCGAGACCCACCGATAAGGGGCTAGAGAGGGCGCGTGGGGAACGGAAGCAGAGACCCTGCAGCGCCACGACCTTGTCGGGCCGGGCTGGAGCCTCACCTGGTGAAAGCACCAGACACAGAGCGAAAGCAATACCGGCGGCAGCAGGGCAACAGTTTCCCTTCAGAAAGGCAGCCTCTCGCCTGGCAGCCTGAAACAAGCAGGCCCTCCAGGCATGACTGAACCATGCGCGGAACCAGCGGGACGGTGTCACGACGATGCTCCATCCGTGGTTACCAGCATCCTCATCCAAAGGGTTCTAGGACGCGCCTCAACTGGGTCCACCTCGAGTGAACTCTTGAGCTTGCAGCTACTTGACCTCGCGCCTACGGCGATCAGTAGCAGACGATCGAGGCCGGGCCCCAATGGACTGTCGAAGTCTTGCTGCCCGTACGCAACAGCATGGCAGCATCATCAACCACGCTCTCCATCATCCCGCCGAAGTGAACTGCATCGCCCTGCTCATCCGTCGCTGCCAGGGTTGGAGCACAGACCTGGCATGCCAGGGGGGCTGGGCACCCGAAGGCGCACGGCACCAACGACTAGCCGGCGGCCGCCGCGCCCTGCGCCCCCTGTGGTGATCGCCACCAGCTCCCACTGTGATCCAGCCCATCGCGCTGAGGTCTTGAACCGATCAGTCCATTCATGCCGATGAGCAGAAGCAACAGCTACGGCGTGATCACTTGATGAATCCATTCGGCAAACTCCACCGAGAGCTTGATGGTCATGTCAACTCGGTCGATGAGACCTGGTCGCTCGCCATCCGCTGGTAGTAGCAGGACGATCCGTTGGCAATTCGGCCGCACCAATCCACCGTGGCCCGACGGTAAACAATGTTCGTAGATCCAGGCCCACAATTCACCTCCCGCAGAGCCGACCAAGATCAACACCTTCCTCCTGACGGAAACAAACAAGAGAAGGCCTAAGGCCACGCCTGCCCAGGTGAAGTAGTCAGCGTATAACTTCAGCTGCCGTGCTGGAATCAGAGTACTGTTGCAGAACGCTTGGCAATGACGATCGGACCACTGCGGAGGGCGCTGGTCAACGTCCTCATCAGCCACTTGAGCTTGTTGTGAGCCTCAACGCCTAACTGGATCTCCCCAAGAACTGGACAGCCCTCTCTCCCAATCCTTATCTGGTTTCGCGCGGCAAACTCAGCTGTTTGACACAAAGCCTGGAGACCAACCAACTCAGGGGCTTACTCATCTTGTGCATTTCCAGGAAGATCATCTCAACTCGAATCGAAGTTGAACTCGAACCACCATCGAAGGCCTGAAGTAGAGCTATCCGCCTGGTGCAACCCGAATGAGTCAGATCTCATCAAGCCACACCTCCCATACAGACCCAAGGAGCACCTTTTCGGGGATGCCTGCAGCGAAGGCACTCAACCACAGAGCTGGCACAAGAACGCACCACATTGTTCGGGGCGCTTAGGGGCGCTTGATTGCGAGACCCGAGCGCAGCACTGGCCGCTGAACATGACCTGAATCTGACAAGCCATGGTGGGCAGCGATTTGGATACGTTGCGGAGGTCCTCAAGCTACGTGCGGCTGTCAATCGCGCAGGAGGGGATTCGAAAAAGAACTCTCTGCTGACCGAAAGGGATGGCCCAACCGGAATACCTGCTGGAGTGCGATGAACAACTCTCGGTAGTGAAGTCAACTGATGCCCAGCAGGCCGCGGATGAAGGCCTCACCGCCGAACAGAACAACAGGTACCGATCAATGCTGAGGCTCGCAGCCGCTTGGTGCAGCAGCAGCCCATGCTTCGGGGAGGGGCTTGGGACAACCACGAGCATGGGGTCTTGATCAGGCTCCAACGCAAAGCTCAGCAGTCTGCACAGGGCATCCCAGCAGCCGGAGTGCCAGCTCCACCTGCGCCTTGCCCACGCACACACGTTCACTGCCGCCAAAGGGCTCCAAGGCAATGGGCTCCAGGGTGCGGCGAAAGCCCCCCACCGGCGAGGTCAGGCGCCTGAAGCCATTATCATTTGAGGACACGACTTTTTGGCTTCAGGCGGAGGGCTGGTTGCGACATGATGCAGATCTCGGCAGAAACGAGAAATGTCGATTGTCACAAGTGCGACTGGGTTCCATGGCAGAGATGATTGCGGCTGCAGCTAATTTTTCATTTCCAAGCATCCATTCTCTTCGCAAGTCCTGGGGGCAATGAAATGCTTGCCTTTGTTTTGTCGCGGCTATTCACTCATACGCTTCTCAGTGGTGTCCTGGGAGCGATTTTGGGTGTTGCTATTGGTGTTGTCACTGGGGCACTTCGGCGATCAATTCCAAGCACATTCGCAGTGAGCATAAGGGGCGCTTTTTTAGGCTGCATCCTGGCTTGCAGCAGCCCACTGATTTGCACCCCTGGCTCCCTGGAGTCATGGGGAGCGGGGGGAGGGCTGGGATCATTGTCAGCACTGGTAAGCCTGGCTTTCATTGCCTTGGGAGGGCTAATTGGCGGACTGACTGCAAGCACATTTGGATACCGGTGGGTGATGAGAATGAAACCCAGATTCTTTGCCTGGACGATGAGCGGCATTTACATCTTCATGGCAGCTTCTCTTGCATATGGCTATCTCCGCTATTGCTTCGTTGGGTCATCGTATTGTTAAGCTCTACTCTTCCGTCAAAATCCGAGGCCGATCACAAAGGTCAGTTATTGGTATGGGATCTGGATGCGCCACATCATCCAAGCCGAAGATGGCGGGATGTTCTTTGCTTGAGCCAGGGAGAGCCGTCGCTACTGAATCGAACTGTTAGCAAGGGCTGCAGGCGAGCACATCGCCGGAGATGGCATCGGGGCTGCTTTGAGTCGCCACCATGTTGTTCATGCCAGGAGGTGATCATGTCGCTGTTGGGAAGGGAAGCCACCCGGCGGGCACGCACACTTGGGCAGTTCGGCTCAGATGGGCCAGAAGCCACTCCCAGCACTGTGCCATCCACAGCGTCGTGCTCACTCATCAAGCGGATCGCCACTCGCTGACAATGCTAAAGCGCCCGCATGCATCAGTTCATTCACTTCATCGGCAAAGCCGATGCCAGGGAAAGACGTCGTCACCATGCTGCGCAGGCGGTGATCAATTGTGCGCGTCCCAACAGTGTTCTGCACTGATCAGGGGGGACCTGATTCGCGTCATGACGATCGACGCAACACGAGCCTGCCGATGTGTCTGAACATGCCGTTCTCCCTGGCCGGTGTCGCACGGCGGTGACATCGGGTCAGACGTCAACCAAGGCCTTGCATTGCACTCCGGGAGCTACTTGATGCTGATGAAGCCCAGCTGATCCTCAATCAAGGCGCTGCAGGTGGGAGCCTTCTGGCGCACCACCTCTGCGGCGATGCGCATGAGAACGTCCATTCTCCGCCCGACCGCCCATGGATAGCAGGTGTTCCATTCACTGATGTCGCCGATCAAGATGGATGCAACGGTGTCGCCACCGCAGAACTCCCAGTAACAGGAGATGGTGTTGATCCCTTCGTGGTAGACGACAACCCCGCTACGCCCGTTGTCGCTGATCTCCACCCACCATGGTGCAGAGAGGCTCCCGGTCACCGGCTGGCCGGCTCCAGGATGCGGTGGGAGGGAACCTCATGGAGAGCCATCAAGCGACGCTCAATGGTGGCTCCATTGGCCTTCATCCAGGCCGCCGTGGTATCTCCCACTTTTTGCCCATAGATGCGATGGCTGTAGATCACCGCAGTGCCACGACCATCTGCCAGCCTGAATCGCGCAAAGACAGCCTCGATAAAGTTACGAACAGGGAAAAGAACGACGATCAGATGTTCTGCGGGCTTCACGGCAGTGCGGGGAATCGATAAAGTGCGAACCACCACGGCCTTGTTCTGCTTGTAGTTATCGAGCACCCTATTGGCAACATTGGCCAGCCCATCCCCATCGCTGACATCTGGGTACGTGTTGATGGTTATCATGTCCGTCCAGCGACTGAGGTCAGTCTGATCAGATGGAGTGAACTCATGCTGATGTTTTGACGACCATCGAAGGAGATAAGTCTGATCAGCAAACTTCATCGTCAACGGAGAAGCTGGCGGCCCACCTGCCGCATGCGAGGCGATCGGCACAGTCATCATCAATACAGCTGTCAATCGAATCAAGCCACGAAGGTTGCGCATGCCACTTATGCGGGAATCTCACCGGGAAAGGCCCGAAGACAATCTTCAGGAACATGGGCAGGATACGCACTTGCGGTGCGCAGTAGCAGCAAGCGGCGACGTGCGGCTTCGAAGAGATGATGAAGAGGCTGTGAAGAAACCTTGGGGCTGACACTCATCCAGGCAAAACATCCCTTGCGCCATCTCAGCATCGGGCAGGGCCACGAACGCATCAGGCTGCCGTGTTAAGCCGCTTCGCTCGACATGATGGATGGTGCGGCCGTTCCCGGTGGGATCAAGGATCGTCAGCAGCACGCCCTGATTCACTTGGGAGAAGGTGCAAGAAGTCACGACGGGTCAATCCGTATGGAGGCGTGCCGCTGATTGATCTTCAGGTTCAAGATCCGGCAGCTCACTGAAGGACCCGCTCGGGCATGAGCCCTGGACCAAAGGCCTTGGACATCACTGACGCTTCTCCCGATTCCCCGGAGACTGCGCTTGCCGCCGCGCTGGGCGTGGCTTTGGGTAACGGGTTAGCGGTAGGCCGCAGTGGGCGCCGGAGCCTCACAATGGGATCGATACTCATCCTGGGCGCCATGACCATGCCGGATCTCAGCGCAGAACAGCCGGCCGGCGACCTCGATCTGCTACGCATCCTCTGCTGTGTCGCCTGGTCCGATGGGGAGATGTCTGAGCAGGAGCGAAGGCTGCTCAAGAAGCTGGCGGAGCGCACGGCAGCGGCAGATGCCGGCCCAGAAGCCGCTTCCACCGCTGTGGATGCCCTTGCGGCCGAGGCGCTGGGGCCGGAGGCACTCGAGACGCTTCTGCCAAGGATCACCACGGCCGATGACCGGCAGCTGGCCGTGAAGCTTGCGTATCAGGTGCTTCGCATCAGCCGGCGACCGGAAGACACCTCGAGCATCAATACCGATGAGAAGTTGGCGTACCGGCGGCTGGTTGAGGGTCTGAAGATCGACGACCGAGAGATTCTCGAAGCCGAATGGGCGGCGGAGCAGGAGCTGACCCAGCCGCCCGGCCTACTCGCCTTCCTTGCCAACCGCTTTCGAGGCCTGGGGGCCTGGGCAGACACCGACCAGCTGGATACTCCAGGCGCAACGCGCCCCTGACCAGCTTGGCTAGGTGGCGGGTTGGACCCGAGCCACCAAGACCCAGAGGGCGAAGGTGCAGGTCCTTCGTTCGGCAATGGACAGGCAGGCAAGTCGATCCTTAAGGGTCAGCATCTCCTCTGCAGTTCCAGGGAGCGCCTTGCCAGAGAGATCTACGGCAAAGGCACTCCTGTACAGCGTTTGGTACAGGAGTGCCAGCCCAGTGACGTGGGACGCTCAGGGCCGCTTGATGCCGAGCGCCTGGGCGCCGTACTGCTCGCTGAACATGGCCTGGATCTGCCAGGCCCTCAGGAGCGTTTTGGACACCTTGCGCAGGTCTTCCAACTCCGTGCAGTTGTCGATGGCGCGGGAGTGGGCTTCCACGAAGAACTCTCTGCTGACCGAAAGGGACTGGCTCATGGCGATGCCTGTTGGAGGGGGAGGAGCTGATCGGGGCAATGGGTTCAGCCGATGCCGAGCAGGCCGCGGGTGAAGGCCTCACCGCCGAGGGCGAATTCAGTGGCGAGCAGGGCGATGAAGCCGAGCATGGCCATACGGCCGTTGAGCTTCTCGGCGCGCTCATGGAAGCCCCAGCCGCTCTCGGCGCTCACCACTTCCATGCGGGGCTCGGTGGCGAAGGCATTGAGGCGGCCGCCGTCTTCGGTGGTGACGGTGGCGCCGCGAATGGTGGCGCAGTCAAGGGCGCTGGGGGCGGTGGCGGTGGCTTGGGCCATGGGGCTCTCGCTTGGGATGAGAGAACTGTAACAGACTGTTTCGGATTTTGAACAGATGTCGCTTCTGGGCGGCGATGGGGCCTTGCAGGTTGTACCGCCAATGCGCCGCGTTGTGGTTCCAGGGCGCTGCTGGTTGCTCCGCATGGGGCCTGCAGGTGCTCTGCCAGGTTCGTTGCACCCGGGCGACCTTGCGGAACCAGTGCGGGTGCCCAGCCCGCCGAGAGCCTGCGGCGCTCACCCCTTCCGCCTTCCTCCTCCACTTTCTCCGCCCACCTGCTCTGCAACGGCCCCATTCAGACGGGAGTTGCCGCTCAGGACGGCGCGTCCGCAGTGGATGACGGCCTCGCCATGGTTTGGCCTGTCGCTCCCCGGCGGCTGGCGCGCACCCGCAGGCCCTGCTTCGGGGTGGGGCTGGGGATCACCACGAGTGTGAGGTCCTGATCGGGCTCCAGCGCAAGGCTCAGCTGCTTGAGCAGCCCCACCGCCAGCAGCCGGATCTCCAGTTCCGCCAGCGCCTTGCCCAGGCACACCCGTTCACCGCCGCCGAAGGGAAGCAGGGTCACCGGTTCCGCCCCTTCCAGATACCGCTGGGGCCGAAAGGTTGCCAGGTCGTCAGGGTCAGCGCCGTGGCGCTGACTGGCGCTGATGCTCACCTGCACCACCCGATCCGCCGGCACCCGCACACCCGCCAGGGCGATGGGCTCCCGGGTGCGGCGAAAGAAGCCACCCACCGGCGGTGTCAGCCGCATCACCTCCTTCACCACCGCCTCCAGCCGCGGCGCCCGCACGGCGTCGTAGGCGTTCACGGCCTCGCCTTCGGCCGGTGGCCAGGGCAAGCCGTCGAGTTCCTCCCGCAGCCAGGCCAGCTCAGCGGGATGCTGCAGCAGGGTGAGCAGCAGGCAGCTGAGCGCGGAGGCGGTGGTCTCGTAGCCGGCGAACAGCAGCAGCAGCAACTGCTCTGCCACATCGTCGTCGGCGAGGGGGAGGCCGGCTTCATCAAGGCCTCCAGCCAGCAGATCGAGACCGCCGGCGCTGAGGGGGGCTCCGGGAGCGGCGGCGGCCTGGGCGCTCTGAAGCACGGCGCCCAGGCGTTGCAACAGGCGCCTGCGGGCCTGACGGGCGCGGGCGAACGGGCTGCCGGGCAGGGCGAACGGCAGGGAGAAGAGGCCCTGGCACCAGATCTCGAAATCCACGAACAGGGCCTCGCGATCGACCGCATCGAGCCCCAGCACGGTGCTGGCGATCACGCTGAAGGCGAAGCGCCGCAGCTGCGGCACCAGGGCCAGCGGCGCTTGGGCACCCAGCAGGTCCTGGTGGAGCACCTCCACCTGCGCCACGATCGCCGGGCTGTAGCGCTTCAGGGCAGCGGCAGCGAACAGCTGCCCCACCACCCGCCGGCGGGCCTTGTGATCCGCACCATTGCGATTGGCCAGCGACAACGGCCCCAGCAGCTCCCGCACACTGTCCGGCCACCAGCCCTGGACCGCGTCACCCTGGGCGAACAGATCGCTGATCGCCTGGTCGCCGCGGATGAACACGGTGCACTGTCCCAGCAGGCTGGTTTCGTACACATCCCCGTAGCGCTCGAAGCGCTTACGGGCGAAATCGGGATCACGGAAAAAGGCGATGGTTTCGAGCACGCCGCTCACGGCTGGCGTGCACGGCAGGGGCTGAAGGGTGGCGGAATCGAGGAGCAAGCGACCGGATCCAAGCGGTGCCCAGGCTGGCAGTCAGCTGAAAGCGGCGCGACGCCATCACGCCTGCCAGCTCCAGGGCGGCCACACCCGTTGGGCCTCAAGCCCTGCTGCGATTGAGGGCGGAATCACCTGATCCTGCTGCTGCACATCCGCTGCAGGTGGCTATGCAACGGCTGAGTTTTTCGCACCGCCATAACGATGCCGGGGTTGGTCGTTGCGCGACATCCTGCCTAGACCACCCATAGCCATCCCCACGGATCTGAAGCGGCCAGGATGAACTCGCCAACGCTCAGGCCACAACCCAGCGATCCGCCCGGGCCGCACCACAACCAAGACAACCGCCACCTGCCCGCGATCGGTGGTGAAGCGGGTGAAATGGCCAAAGATCCGATCTGCGGGATGGTGGTACCGAAGGCCACAGCTCTTTCGACGCAGAGAAATGGCCGCAGCTACTACTTCTGCAGCCAGAGCTGTCTGCAGACGTTCCGCAATCCCGACCGCGAATTGCGCGTCCTGCGTCGCCGCGTCGGCTTGGTGATCGGCGGGGTGTTGGCGCTGGCGTTGTTGCGGGCCGGGGCGTTCCTTGCTCTGGCGGCAGGCATCAGTTTGATGGCGTGGGTGCCGTTGCCGGCTCTGCCCTGGATGAGCTGGGGGAGGTGGCTGTTCGTGCTCGCCACCCCGGTGCAATTCATCGGCGGCTGGTCGTTCTATGCCGGCGCCTGGGCGGCCCTGAAGCGCCGCGCCCTCAACATGGACGTGCTGATCGCCCTCGGCACCTCTGTTGCCTACTTCTACAGCGTGGTGGTGGTGTTCGTGCCCACCTGGCTGCCGGTCGGTGTGAGTGATCGCGACGTCTATTTCGAAGTATCGGCGGTGGTGATTGCCTTCGTGCTGCTGGGCAAGTTCATGGAGGAAAGCATCAAGCAACGCTCCTCGGCTGCGGTGCGGAAGCTGCTCGATCTCCAGCCCGCCACCGCCACGGTGATCCGGGACGGCATGGAGCTGACCGTTCCTGCCGACACCGTCGCCATCGATGAGCAGGTGCTGGTGCGCCCGGGCGAGAAGATTCCCGCCGATGGGGTCGTGACCGCAGGCAGCAGCTCGGTGGATGAGTCGTTGCTCACCGGTGAATCCCTGCCGGTGGCCAAGTCCGTGGGCGCCGAGCTGATCGGTGGCACCGTGAATGGCCGGGGGGTGCTGCGTTTTCGTGCCACCCGGGTGGGATCCGCCACCGCCCTGGCCCAGATCGTGCACCTGGTGGAAGAGGCTCAGGCCAGCACGGCCAGCGTGCAGCGCCTGGCAGATCAGGTCACCGGCTGGTTCGTGCCTGCCGTGGTGTTGATCGCCGTCGCGGCATTCGTGATCTGGACACTGGCCGGCCAGTTCAGCAGCGGACTGCTGGCCTTCATTGCCGTGCTGGTGATCTCCTGCCCCTGTGCCCTCGGCATCGCCACCCCGGCGGCGCTGATGGTGGGAGTGGGCAAGGCCGCCGAGCAGGGCATCCTGATCCGCAGCGGCGCCGTGCTGGAGCGGGCCGAGCAGCTCACCACCGTGGTCTTCGACAAGACGGGCACGCTCACGCAGGGCCGGCCGATCCTCACGGATCTGATCGCCCTGCCGGGCAGTTCGGAGCGGGACGTGCTGCAACTGGCAGGGTCACTGGAGCATGGCTCGGAGCATCCCTTGGCCGGGGCCATCGGCGCGCGGTGGCAACGCACGGCGTCGATCTGCTGCCGATCGACCACTTCGAGGCCCGGGTCGGCGAAGGCCTCACCGCCATGCAGGGGGGAGAGCCGGTCTGGCTGGGGAACCGGCACCTGGCCGCTCGCTTCATCGGCGACCTGCCGGAAGCCCTGCAGCAACAACTGGGCGACCTTGAGCTCGGTGGACGCACGTCGATGCTGCTGGGCCGGGCGACGCGCCTTCTCGGTCTGCTGGCCGTGGCCGATACGGTCAGGCCTGAGGCCGAGCAGGCTGTGGCCCAGCTGCGTCGCCATGGCGTGCGGGTGATCCTGCTGAGCGGCGATTCCCGCACCACCGCGGAGGCCATTGCCGCGCAGCTGGGCATCAGCGAGGTGATCGCCGAAGTGCGGCCCGCCGAGAAGGCTGGAACGATCAAGTCGCTGCAGCTCACGGGGCAGAAGGTGGCGATGGTGGGGGATGGCGTCAATGACGCCCCGGCCCTGGCCACTGCCGATGTCGGCATCGCCATCGGCTCCGGTTCGGATGTGGCCAAAGAAGCTGGCGACATCATCCTGATCGGCAACGATGTGCGGCAGGTGGTGACGGCCATCGGACTGTCGCGGGCGACGATGCGCAAGATCCGCCAGAACCTGTTCTGGGCATTTATCTATAACGGGATCGGCATCCCGATCGCCGCCTTCGGTTGGCTCAATCCGATGATCGCCGGTGCGGCCATGGCCCTGAGTTCGCTGTCGGTGATCGTAAATTCCTCCTTGCTGCGACGTTTTCGGGTGGCTTGATCGGTGTGCGTGCCGTCCGTGCACATCCGGCCGTGGCAGCCGTTGGCGTGAACACTGAAGCCTTCGCGGGTCGCAGTGGTTGCCAGTGTCATTCCGACGACCTGGAGCCCGACGGATCAAACAGACACCGAACGAACGGATACCGATCCAACGGGCACCGATCCAATGAAGCAATGACCCGCAGCCGCGGCCAACTTTTCACAGCGTCTCCATGCTGAGCAGAGGCAGATGCGATGGAGAAGAGTTGATGAAGAGGCACCGACTCGTAACCGGCCGCTTCCATCCGATGGCGTTCCGATGGGCCGTGGTGTTCCGATGCACTGCCACAGCAGGGCTGGGGGCGTTCGTTCTGATGCTGGGAGTTCCAGCGTTTTCCCAGCCCCCAGCGCCATCCAGCTCACCGGGGCCAGGGCCGGGAGCAGGGATGGGAGGTCCGGGGGGGATGGGCCGGATGGGTGCCCGGTCGATGGATCAACACTTCATCGTGATGATGATTCCTCACCACGACGGCGCGATCGCCATGGCCGATCTTGCCCTCAGCCGCGCCACCCGTCCCGAAATCAAAGAGCTGGCCCGGAGCATCAAGAACAGCCAGACGAGCGAAAACGCTCAGATGCGTGCCTGGTACCGGCAGTGGTTCGGCCAACCCGTGCCCAACTGGAACCAGGGCACACGCCTGGGCAGGACCGGGGGCGCAGGCGGCGGCATGGGGATGGGGCAGATGGGCGGGGGCACGGATCTCACCGCCTTGAGCACAGCCCCGGACTTTGATCGTGCCTTCATCGAGCAGATGATTCCCCACCACCAGATGGGCGTGCGAATGGCAACGATGGCCCAGGCCAACAGTCAGCACCAAGAGCTGCGCCTGCTGCAGCAGGCCATGGTGAAGGCCCAGAGCCAGGAGATTGAGCAGATGAGGCAGTGGTACAGGAGTTGGTATGGCTCACCCTGACTCCCCCAGTGAGAGTGAGGGCAGTGTTCAGCCAGCGGGCTGAGCCTTCACGGTGATGGTCAGATGGCCGTCGCTGTCGCGTTGCAGGGCGTAGAGCTGTTGCTGCATCAGCCCCTGCAGTTGCTGCACAGCTTGTTGCTCCTGGCGGCTGGGGTGGCGTACGGCTGAATGGAGCAGCCGCAGGCCCAGACCGGCGCTGCCGATCACCCCCAGAGGGCCCATCACCACGGCCAGGCCTGGCACCAGCATCAGCGCCACCGCCAGCACCACCGACATCGGCAGGGCGCCTGCCGCCACCAGGCCGCTGTTCTGCAGGATCTGCAGCAGCCGCTCCTGACGCGCCGCTGCGCTGCCATTGATCAGTTCATCGCGGTGCACCAGCAGTTGATCCACGGCGGCGATCGCCGCTGAATAGGCGCCTGCCTCGACGGCATTGCCGAGGGTGCGCTGCCAGAACTCCGGCGTCTGAGCTGCGGCGATCAGACCATCGAGATGGTTGTCGCCGCTGGCGCGAAGGCGCTCCAGCCCGGTCATGTTGGCGCTGCCCCGGGCGATGTTGACCGTGCCGTCCTCCCAGATGGCATTGGCGGCCTCCGCCGCCCGGTGGGGCGCATTGGCCTGGCTCTCCAGGTGAGACCAGTGCTTGCCGAGGGCATCACCACCTTTGAGGAACGCGTCAACAGCAGCGGTGCCGTAGTGCTCCAGTTCGCCTGGCAACCTGGCCAGCAGATCCGCCGCTGCCACGCCGTGATTGGTGGTGGCGGAGCTGATCCGGCTGATCAGCTGGGGATCGACGGCGATGTTGTGGAGCTCACTCAATGACGCAGCAACCGCGCCGCTCGCCATGGCCAGCACCTTGCTGCTGCGAGACAGGCCATGACGCAGCTTCTCGGTGGCGGCGGCACCGGCGGCCAGTCCCGCCTGGGTGAAGGTGGAAAGATCGGCCATCGCCCGGCATCGATTGACCTTCATTTTCACTGGTGTTTTCCTCTGCTGGGGCCAACGGCCTGTCGTTTCCTTCCCTGTGGTTCACGAGCATGATCTGGCGCACGATTCGGCCGGGATGGCCTCACCGTTGCGTGCAATCCATCCCCTGCAGGCCTGACCATTCCGCCGGAACCGATGCCTAGGCTTCCCCTCAGCACCCCAGCTTGAGCGCTGCCTGCCTCCAGGTTTCAGGAACAGCATCCGCGCACGTCCGTGACGCCGTCCCTCCAGGCGGCTGCCCTGACGCCACTGTTGCTGCTGCGGCTGCGCTGCGCGGGGCGGGGCTGCATTCCGTTGTCGGCCGGGGTCCGTTTCGGTGGGGGTGGCATCGAACTCCTGATCCTGCTGGCACTGGTGGGTTGGCCGCTGCTGCACGCTGCGGTGCAGTCCGAACCCCGCGCCCGCTTGGCGGCGCCGCTGCCCCTGCCGCCGCCCGGCAGCTATGCGGTGCTGGTGGCCGACTGGGGGCTGCACTCCGCGATCGTGGTGGAGCAGCCACCGGGCTGGCGGCTTGGTCCTCCCGGCGCTGAGGCGGCTCCCTTCCTGGAGATCGCCTGGGGTGACCGGCGCTACTACGCCGCCGGCGATCGCCGCCCCCAGGCGGTGGCGGCCGCTCTGTTCCTGCCCACTGAGGCGGCGCTGTTCCTCGCTGGCCACCCCGATCCGCCGCTGCTGAAGGGAGCCGTCCGCGTGCATGAACGCCGGGTGGATGCCCCCACCCTGCACGCCCTGCTCACCAGCCTGGAGCGTTCGCTGCCCCGCAGCCCCGCCGGCGGCCGGCCCGATCCCCTGCCGTTGCCCGCGGGCCGCACCGCCCGTTTCCTCCCCGCCCACGGCGCCTATCTCTGGACGCGCAACTGCAACTGGTGGACGCTGCAGCGGCTCAGCGACGCCGGCCTCGCCGCCCCGCCACTGGGCGTGCTGTTCAGCCGCCAGGTGCCGGCGCATCTGCAGGGCTTTCAGCAGCGTTGAGCACCAGCACCAGCAGGCCGTGCCTACTGGAATCCCAGACCACAGGGCTGTGGGTCAATCATTGCTGTGATGCCCAACGGCTCACGAGGGCAAGGTGATGGCTACGTGTTGGTGATCAAGGAGCTATCCCAATGCTGAAGGCATCACAAGAGCTGGAGCATGCGATCCAGCGCGGAAAAAGCACCGCGCTATGCCAACCAGATCTGTTGGACGCTGTAATTCCGCCAGCCCTCCCCTTGCCAGCCGCTCAAGCCAATCCAGAAGACCAGCTTGCGGCAACGGCCTAGCCACTCATCACCCCAGCCCGCCCAGACGGATCAAGGCGCCCACCACCACGAAAGCGATCGCCAGGGCGGTGATGGCGCGGATGTGCCAGGCCAGGCCGTTGAGATTGTCGTCGTTGAGGGTGGGGATCAGCTGCAGCCGGGCGTGCAGGGCCAGGGCGGCCGTACCGGCCAGCAGCAGCAGTTTCACCCCCACGAGCATTCCGATCGGGTTCGCCGGGTTGAGCAGCCCGCGGAAGCCGGGCAGGTAGATCCAGCCCATCCAGGCGCCGGTGACCACCTGAATGGCCAGAGCGCTGAGCCCCAGCGGCTCGAACGTGTCCTCAAACGCGCGGATCTGTGCTGCCTCCCGCTCCCGCAGCGCCTTGGGCAGCACCCCCAGATCCAGCACCAGATGGCCACCGGTCCAGACCGTGGCCGCCAGGGCATGAACGATCACCAGCAGCGGAAAGGGCGACACGGCAGCTCCACGAGGCTGCTCCCACGATGAAGGCGTTCCGGCACGGGCGGCCATGGCGCAGCCCGGGGCGGTGGCGATGCAGCAGTTCCTGGGGATGCACAACGCTGCCGAGAGATGAACCGCCCTGCCGAGAACGCGACCCCCCGGCCGCCGATCACCGCCTACCTGTGATTGCAACGCTTAGGAGGCTGCTGGCCAACGTTTTGGGCCTTCCATCGCAGCCCCGTGAGGCTCAACAGGGCTCAACAAAGAGACAATTCCTGCCCTCTCTCGCCTAGCGGTAGACATTTCAGGGCGCAGTCAGCCACCGATTCAAGCCTTTCAGGCACCTGGTCAGTCGTGATCGCTGCGGGCCATCCGGACAGAGACGTAGTCACCGTCCGCTCCAGCCTCCAGGCGGAAGACGCCAAGGCGAGTCATTGCCTTGGGGGTGTCTTCTGGCAGCAAGGACGCGAGGCTCTGACCAGGGCTGGAGGCGGGCCCTGGAGCCGGCAGGGGGAAGCCGAAAAAGCGATGCAGCTGCTCCACCGTGGTGGCAGCGTTGAAGCTGAGCGAGAGATCCGCGGGCAGTGAGGGTGGCTCCGGCTGAGGATCGAACAGCCGGTCGATCAGGGGTTGCAGCCGGGTGCGCAACGCCACGAACACGTGATCGCCTGGCTCCAGGGGCGTGGAGCCCCGGGGCATCACCACCTGCTTGCCCCGCAGGATCAACGTGACCAGGACACCATCGGGCAGGGCCAGATCGCGCAGGTGCTGGCCGGCCACCTGGGCGCCTGGCTTCACGGTGTAATCAACGATCTCGCCATCGACATGGCGCAAGGCGTGGATCTCCACCGACAGGGCCGGTGCCGGATCCGCCGGGCGGCCGATGCGCAGCCAGCGCGCCACCAACGGCAACGACCAGCCCTGGGTGATCGCCGAGATCAGCACCACAAAAAACACCGCATTAAAGATCAGCTGGCTCTGGGGAACTCCGGCCAGCAGCGGAAAGGTGGCCAGGGTGATCGGCACCGCCCCCTTCAGGCCCACCCAGGAAAGAAAGGTGAGCTCGCGCCGTCGAAAACGGAACGGCAGCAGGGACACCACCACCGCCAAGGGTCGCGCCAACAGGATCAGCACCAGGGCGATCAGCAGCCCCTCGCCGGCAACGGCCAGCAGCCGACTGGGAAAGCTGAGCAGGCCGAGCATCACGAACAGCACGATCTGGCCCAGCCAGGCCAGCGCATCGTGAAAGGAGAAGATGCCGCGCCGGAACACGATCGAACTGTTGCCGAGCACGATGCCGGCGACGTACACCGCCAGAAAGCCGCTGCCCCCCAGCACCGCCGCCAACCCGAAGGCAACCAGCCCAAAGGCCAGTGCCAGCAGCGGATAGAGGCCCGGGTAATGGAGATGGATCCGGTTCACCGCCCAGGCCGCCAGCCGGCCCACGGCGATGCCCACCAGGCTGCCCACGCCGAACTGACTGAAAAACAACCCCACCAGACCCTGGAAGGAATCGCTGCTGCCGGTGATCAGGCTGATCAGCCCAACGGTGAGGAAGATGGCCATTGGGTCGTTCGACCCGCTTTCCACTTCAAGGGTGTCGGTGAGGCGCTCTGGCAACTTCAGCCCGCTGGTGCGCAGCACCGAAAACACCGCCGCCGCATCCGTGGAGCCGACGATGCTTCCCAGCAGCAGCCCCTGCAGCAATGGCAGTTGCAGCACCCAGGCGGCTGTCAGGCCCGTGAGCAGCGAGGTGATCAGCACCCCCACGGTGGAGAGCGCCAACGCCGGGCGCCAGACGGATCGCACCGCGCTCAGGGACGTGCGCAGGCCGCCGTCGAACAGGATCAAAGCCAGCGCCGCGCTGCCGGCGTTGCTGGCCAAGGCGTAGTCCTCGAAGGGGATGCGCCCGAGGCCCTCCGAACCCGCCAGCATGCCCACGCCGAGAAACAGCACCAGCACCGGCACACCGAGGCGGGCGGAGAATTTGCTGGAGCCGATGCCCACCAGCAGCAGCACGCCCACCAGCAGCATGGAGACGTTGATCACGCGCTGATCTCCTGCAACAGCGGCATGGGTCCCTGACGGTCCAGATGCATGGCCGAGCCCTGGGCGAGGTGATGGAGGAGGGGATGGGGGGATGGACGCACCTGTCCCTCGTGTTTACCCACCAGCTTGCTCAAACCCCAGCTGGGCGAGCCACTGCCAGGGGAACCCTCCAGGCTGATGAGGCACCTGCGCTCCCCCACACCTTCGTCACCACACCTTCGTCAATGGAGAGCACCTCAATACAGACCGCTGAGCGGCTGCCGCCGATCTCAGGCCCTCGTCCAACCCGGGTCCAGCCCAGGTCCAGCGCCGCCTTACGCAACCACAACCGCATGGACGAGCTGCTCAGGCGTGAGCCGGCAGGCTTCTCGGCAGCACTGCCCGGTTCCCTCTGCAAGGGTCTGGAGCGGCACGGCATCGACGAGGCGCTGACACATCAGGCGCTGCAGGCTGATTGGGGAGCTACCAGCGATCGGTGTGCGGTCTTGGCAGGAGTAGTGGCGCCCCGCCCTGGTGGTCTCACCCCTGTTGGCTGCTGTCCGAATTGGTGGGTGTCGTCAGCCCCCGGCTGCAATGGGTTCCGATCGTTGGCTTTCGACCGCTCGAAAGGAGGACGATCTGGTCACCCACCCGTGGATTCTGCGCACAAAAAAATGGTGCTGAGATGGGGAGCAGATGTGCGCCCATTTCTGCAACAAGGGTGTCTGGCGGTGATCCAGAAAGTGAATGGAGCCAAGCGGATTCGAACCGCTGACCCCCTGCATGCCATGCAGGTGCTCTACCAGCTGAGCTATGGCCCCATTGGGCTCACGCCGATGCTCGAAAGCCCCGCCGTTTTGCCTCGAAAAGCTTACACCGCAGGCTGACTGGCCCCCGGCAGCGGCCTCACACCTGGCGCCAGACGGCCACCAGCCGGCCCTGCACCGTGACCTGATCGGCGTCCAGCACGATCGGTTCGTAGGCCGGGTTGGCGGCCTCCAGCCGCACCTGGCGCCCGACCCGCTGGAAGTGCTTGAGGGTGGTGCCGCTGCCTGGCACCAGCGCCGCCACGATCGTGCCCGGCTTCAGCCGGGCCGGGTCGGCCACCGGCTCCATCAGCACCACATCGCCGTGGTCGATGTGGGCGTCCACCATGCTGTCGCCGTTCACGGTGAGGGCGAACAGGCCGCGGGTGTCGAGCACGGGCTGCAGATCGAGCCGCTCCTCGTTGTCGTGGAAGGGTTCCACCAGCCCGCCCGCCGCCACCGTGCCAAGCACCGGAATGCCCGGCCGCTGGCCGCCCAGCAGCTGCAGGGTGCGGGCCTGACCCTCCTGCCAGGTGATCCAGCCTTTCTGCTGCAGGTGGCGCAGGCGGCTCTGGATCGGCGCCGGGGAGCGCAGCCCCATGGCCTCCATCATCTGGCGGATCGAGGGGCTGTGGCGGTGTTCACCGATGTAGCCGGCAAGCCAGTCGAACAGCTCCTGCTGGGCGCTGGTGAGCTCGCCCTGGGGGCCGTTCTCGCCGCCGGAGCCGGCAGGCGCCAGCGGCAGCGGGGCGCCGAACGGGGCGTGCGAGGGGTTGGAGCGCGATGGTGCAGATCGCGATGGGCCAGAACGGGACGGGGCAGAGCGGGGCACCATGGGCAAGGTCACAGTTGCCGGTCAGTACATTTGTGCCATCGATCGGTGCACTTGTCCAGTCCCTGGCCTGGTTTCGGTGCGGTTCGCCGGCCTGGGTTCAGCCCGCCACACCCCCCAGCAGGGCCGCCAGCAGCGCCTGCTGCACATGTAGGCGGTTCTCCGCCTGGTCGAAGACGCGGCTGGCGCTGCCTTCGATCACACCGGCGCTGATCTCCTCGCCCCGGTGGGCCGGCAGGCAGTGGAGCACGATCGCGCGCGGATCGGCTTCCGCCAGCAGGTTTTCATCAAGGCAGAAGCCGGCGAAGGCCTGCTCGCGCTGGCGCTGCTCCTGCTCCTGCCCCATCGAGGCCCACACATCGGTGTAGAGGCCATGGGCGCCGCGTACCACCGCCACCGGATCGTGGCTCACCTCAATGCTGCTGCGGCTGCCCGCCAGCTGGCGGGCGTGGTCGAGCACCTGCGCCGACGGCTCGAAGCCCGGCGGGCAGCCGATCCTCACATTCACCCCCAGTAAGGCGCCGCAGAGCAACAGCGAGTGAGCCACATTGTTGCCATCGCCCACGTAGGCCAATGTGAGGCCGGCAAGGCCATCCGCCGCCGCACGGCTGCTGGAGCCACTGCCGCAGAAGGCCTCCTGCAGGGTCAGGTAGTCGGCGAGGGCCTGGCAGGGGTGCTCCAGATCGGTGAGGGCATTGATCACCGGAATCGAGGCCCAGTGCGCGTACTCCTCCAGCTCGCTCTGGGCAAAGGTGCGGATGGCCAGGACGTCCACGTAGCGGCTCAGCACGCGGGCGGTGTCGGCGATCGGTTCGCCGCGCCCCACCTGGGTGACGGCCGGGTTGAGGTCGAGGGTCTGGCCGCCGAGGCGGGCCATCGCCACTGAAAAACTCACCCGCGTGCGGGTGGAGGCCTTCTGGAAGATCAGCCCCAGCACTTTGCCGCCGAGATCGATGCGTTGCTCACCGCGCTTGAGCGCCGCCGCCAGCCGCAGCAGCTCCAGCGTCTGGTCCCCGTTGAGATCGGCTGAGGAGAGCAGGTCGTGGCCTTGGAGCGGGTTCAGGGCGGCGAAGGAGAACGCCATCGGCCCACGGCAAACAACACTTATGCGAGATCAACCCCCCTGACGTCAAGGGGGGAGATCCCGCTGGTGGTGGGCGCGCCGGTGCTGGTGCGGCTACTGGCCGGGCTCAGGCGGGAACCGGCACCGGCTCGGCGAAGGCGGCGTCCTCAGGCATCACGCTGGAGGAGAGCAGCTGCTTGAGCTCGTCGCCTTCGATCACCTCTTTCTCGAGGATCTTGGCGGCGATGTCCTCCAGCAGGCCGCGGTTCCCCTTGAGGATCGCCAGCGCCCGTTCATGGGCCCGGTCCACCAGGCTGCGCACCTCGCGGTCGATCGCCACCGCCGTGGAATCGCTCACCACCCGGCGGGGGTTGCTGCCGTTGCCGAGGAAGCGGTTGCCGCCCTGCTTGTCGTAGGCCAGGGGGCCGAGCGTGTCGCTCATGCCGTAGGTGCCCACCATCTGCTCGGCGATATCGGTAGCGCGCTGCAGGTCGTTGGCGGCGCCGGTGGTGATTTCACCGAACACCACCTCTTCGGCGGAACGGCCGCCCAGCAGGGTGGCGATCTGGCCTTCGAGGTCTTCCTTGGAATTGAGGAAGCGCTCTTCCTGCGGCAGCTGCAGGGTGTAGCCGAGTGCCGACATGCCGCGCGGCACGATCGAGATCTTGGCCACCTTGGCGCCGCCGGGCATCAGGTGCCCCACGATCGCGTGGCCCACTTCGTGGTAGGCCACCACCCGCTTCTCGTCGTCCTGCAGGACGCGGCTGCGCTTCTCGAGGCCCGCCACCACCCGTTCGATCGCTTCGTTGAGGTCGCCCTGTTCCACCGAGGTGCGCTTGACCCGTGCCGCCAGCAGGGCCGCTTCATTCACCAGGTTGGCCAGGTCGGCACCGGCGAAGCCGCTGGTGGCCTGGGCGATCTTGTCGAGATCGACGCCAGGGGCGAGTTTCACCTTGTCGGCGTAGATCTCCAGGATCGTCTTGCGGCCGGAGAGGTCGGGGCGGTCGACCAGCACCTGGCGGTCGAAACGGCCAGGACGCAGCAGGGCGGCATCGAGGGTTTCCGGCTGGTTGGTGGCTCCCACCACGATCACCGGCTTGTCCTTGGAGGTGAAGCCATCCATTTCGGTGAGCAACTGGTTGAGGGTCTGCTCCCGTTCGTCGTTGCCGCCCACCACGCCCATCGAGCCGCCCCGGCTCTTGCCGATGGCATCGAGTTCGTCGATGAAGATGATGCAGGGTGCCTTCTGTTTGGCCTGCTCGAACAGATCACGCACGCGGGCGGCACCGGCACCCACGAACAGCTCCACGAATTCCGAGCCGGAGATGATGAAGAACGGCACGCCGGATTCACCCGCCACTGCCTTGGCCAGGAGGGTTTTGCCGGTGCCCGGAGGGCCCACCAGCAGCACGCCTTTGGGGATGCGGGCGCCGATCTCCACATAGCGCTCAGGGGTCTTGAGGAAGTCGACGATCTCGGAGAGCTCGGCCTTGGCTTCATCCACGCCGGCCACGTCAGCGAAGGTGACGCGGGATTCCTCATCAGGCACGTAAACGCGGGCCTTGGATTTTGTGAAGCTGAGCGCGCCCTGGGCACCGCCACCGCCCATCGAACGGCGGGCGAAGAACTGCAGCACCACGATGAAGATCAATGGCGGCACCACCCAGCTCAACAGGGTGGTGAAGAAGCTGGGGCGCTTCGGTGGCGCAGCGGCGAATTCCACCCCTTTCTGCTCCAGGCGCTGGGGCAGGTCCATGTCGAAGATCGGCGTGGTGGCCAGCACCGACGGCGATCCCTCAGGGGCGTTGCTCAGCTCGTAGCGGATCTGATCCTGGGTGATGAAGGCACGTTTGACATTGCCGTCATTGACCTGGTCGATGAACAGGGAATAGGGCACGCGCGGCACCTGGGTGGCCGGGTTCGGCAGGAAGTTGCTGAACAGCAGCAACACGCCGAAGCCGATCAGCACCAGATTGATGATGCTGAAACGGCGGTTCGGCTTGTTCTCGTCCTGACGGAGGGCCATCGCCTGAAGATGCAGTGGAGCCAAGCTAAGCGGCCCTCCTGAGGCAGCGGCCCCTGCTCCGGGGGGTGACAACCGAACGTGACCTGAACCGCCTGAACGTGTAACGCCATGTGTGGCCGCTACTCCCTCACCAGCGATCTCGACCGCCTGCTGCCGCGGCTCGGCGGTCGCCTGCCGGCGGATCTGGCGGCCCATCACGCCGCCCGGCCCGAGGTGCGCCCGGGCGAGCCGGTGCTGGCCCTGCGCCAGGAGCACGGCGTGATCGGCGCCGCCCTGCTGCTCTGGGGCCTGCTGCCGGAATGGGCCAAGGACCCGCTCGGGGCACCGCGGCCGATCAACGCCCGCGCCGAAACGGTGGCGGAGAAAGCCTCCTTCCGTGGCGCCTGGCGCCACCGCCGCTGCCTGTTGCCCGCCGACGCTTTCTACGAATGGAGCGGCCCGAAGGGACGGCGCCGGCCCTGGCGGATCCACCGCCGCGATCAGCAGCTGTTCTGGCTGGCGGGAGTATGGGACCGCTGGATCGGCCCTGACGGCAGCGAGGTGGAGAGCTGCTGCGTGCTCACCACCGCGCCCAATGCGCTGATGGCGCCGATCCACGACCGCATGCCGGTGATCCTTCCCGACGGCCTGGAGGAAGCGTGGCTGGCGCCCAGCGATGGCGCGGGGCTGCGGGCCCTGGAGCCGCTGCTGCGCGGCTGGGAGCCGGAGGCCTGGCAGGCGGATCCACTCGGGACTGACACCAGGGAGACCGGCAGAGCGGCAGCGCAGCTGGATCTGTTCGGCTGAGCGCTGGCCGGGGCTGCTGCTGCTGGTTTCGGTGCTGCCGTCGACACAATGGGTGGCCCGCTGCGGTCGCGCCCTTGTTCGCTCCGGCCTTCCGGCATGACCCCAGCGCGCTGCTGCGCCTGGAACGTCGCCTGCGCTTCTACCCCGCCCTGCTGCTGCTCACCGTGCTGGTGATGGCGAGCTTCGCCCTGCCGATGGAATGGCGCCCGCTCGGCGCCCTCGGCTACGGGCTCACCCTGCTGCTGCTCGTGGTCGCCATGGGCGGACCGATCCGGCTCGCGGGACGGCCCTGTCTCGGCAATCTCCTTTACCGCCTGCTGGGCCTCTCGGTCCTGATGGTGCAAGGGCTGTGGTCGTTTGCCCCCGCCGGCGCGCAGCGCAGCGGGCTGCCGCTGCTGGTGATGGTCACGGTATTCATCACCTGGAGCGTGCTGCGGCTGCTGGCGCTGCTGGCACTGGAGCCCACGGTGGAGCGGCGGGTGCTGATGGGTGCCGTGGCCGGCTATCTGCTGCTCGGCCTCACCGCCGGGCTGTTGATGACGATCCTCGAGACGATCGTGCCCGGCAGCTTCACGGCGCTGGATGCCTCGACGCAGCTGCTCGGGCCGATCACCTCGGCCGAGATGCAGAAGCTCATCTGGCAGCTCGATTTCGTGCGGCTCAACTATTTCGCCTTCGTCTGCCTCACCACCGTGGGCTTCGGGGACATCGCCCCCCAGACCCCGCAGGCGCAGATGCTCACGATCAGCTTCTGCGTGATCGGCCCCACCTACATGGCCCTGGTGCTGGGCTTGCTGATCAACCGCTCCAATTCCGCCGAGGCGCAGGAGGTGGCGGAAGCGCTCAGGCAGCTCAAGGCCGGTCGTCCGCCATCGCCCTGAGGGTTGACGCTGGCCGCTCGCCAGTTGGCCCTTCGCCGGACGCCCTTCTGCCGGACGCCCACCTGCAGGTTGACCGCCCGCCATCGCACCGAAGGTTCCCGGTTGGCCGGTTGCCGGAGGCCCGAGTGCCTCGTTCGACTGAGTTCTTTTGGCAGCGATCCGTTAGGACAGAGCCGATCCGCCCGGACACCGTGAGCCTCGCCCAACTCGATGCCTTCCTGGCTCACGCCCGCCGCACTCCGGCCCTGCAGGCGCGCCTGGCTGAACCGCTGGAGCTGGAGGCGTTCCTCGCCCTGGCCTCTCAGGAGGGTTACGCGGTGGAGGAGCGCGACGTGCTCGCCGCGCGCGAACGGGATGAGTCGCAGTGCAGCGCCGCCGAGCTGCAGCAGCGGGCAGGCGCCGATGCCCGCCGCCTGCGCAGTTTCATCCCTGGCTGAGCGGCAGGCCTTCAAGCAGAGCTGCCGGCGCAGGGCACCCACGCAGTTCGCGGCTGCGCCGGGTTGGGGCGGCTAAGCGGTTCAACGAACGGTCAGCGGACCTGAGTGGCGGGTGGCCACTCCTGGGGGCGATCGGCGCTCACCTGTGCCAGGTAGGCACTCACCAGCAGCAGGCCGAGCGGCAGCGTCCAGCGCCATGACCGCAGCCGGGAGAGCCCGCCCAGGCGTGGCAGACCGGAACGGGGAGCACCGCCGCGACTGGCGTTCGGGCCCAGCGGCAGGCTGCAGTTACCGCACACCATGCGTCCGGCCAGGCTGCGGTCCCTTCGCACACTCCAACTGCCGCAGCGGGGGCAGGACATCAGAACAAGCGCAGAGTCGAAGGGGAAAGGGCCTTGCGAAGGACAGGCCCTAAAGCCTCGGTCCTGGTGCGGGCTCCCGGTAGATCGCCCCAGCCGCCAGTATGCCGCCTGCGAATCCGGACGCATGGCCGATCCAGCTCACTCCCGGTGGGGAGAAGAAGGGAATCAGGCTGGGCAGCAGGCCGCCGTAGCTCACCAGGCTGAACAGCGACAGGGCCAACACCAGCGGGCGCTTCTCCAGAAAACCGATCACCAGCAGATAGCCCAGCAAGCCGAACACCACCCCCGAAAGGCCATGGCTGCCATTGGGCCAGAGCAGCCACACCGGAATGGCGGTGGCGTACACCCCGAGCCACACCGCCAGGTAGTCGCGCCAGCTCTTCAGCAGCACCAGCCAGGACAGCGGCAGGAACCAGAGGGTGTTGCCGATCAGGTGGCCGAAGCCGCCGTGGCTGAACGGCGCCGTGAGCACGCCCATAAACGAGCCACCGGGCTGCATCGGCAGGTTCCACTGGCCGCCGAAGAAGATCTGGTCGATCAGCTCCTGGCCCCAGGGCACCGCCACCACCAACAGCGGCAGCCAGAAGGTCTGCTTCAGTTTGACCATCACACCGGAGCCGTTCGCCATCAGCGGCAGCCGCGGGAGAAACGGCGGGCGAAGGCCTGGGGCCGGCTGCAGCCCCGGCAGGATTGGAAGCGGCATCGTTAGCCAACGCTCCTTGGCGCGTCCGACGCTATCGGGTAGGGGGCGCCTGGGGCGGGCCGGCTGCCTGAGAGCCCCCAGCCCGTTCGCTGGCTGGCTGGGCGGGCTTCCCAGACCTGACCACCGTTGCCATTGTTTTTTTCGAAGTTGGGAGTTTCCCCGGAACGTCATGGCCGCTCCTGCTTCCTCCAACAACCCCTCGCTCAAGGATCCGCTGGCTCCATCCCCATCTCCACCTTTGTCCCCGCTCACGCCCCCTCCAATGGGCGCCGAGCCCCAGCAGCGTCAGGGGTCGATTCGGTTTCCGCTCGCCTGGATGGGCTCGCTGGTGGTGGTGGACGGCAGCTTCCTGCTGGCTGCCGCCGCCATTCACCAGCCAGGCTGGGCCAGTGCCGTGCTGGTGATCGCGGCGGTGATCAACGTGCCGCTCTTCCTCGGCGCGCTGCTGCTGCTGCGGGGCAAGTTCTGAGCCATCACACTGACGGCAGCACAGCCAGGACCATGGAGCGCGTCGCTGACTATCCCCGTCCCCCCGCCCTCGTGGCGAGCACAGCCCATGTGGAAGTGCAGGCCCTGGGCAGGCGGCTCGCCGACAGCCACCGCTCCCTGCTGGTGAAGGAAACCTTCCATCCCCCCACGGTCTACCTACCACCGGAGGCCGTGCAGCTGGAGCTGCTTGAGGCTGTGCCGGGCCGCAGCTTCTGCGAGTGGAAGGGGCTGGCCACCTACGTGGATGTGGTGCTGGACGAGCGGCGCCTGCGCCGTGCCGGCTGGACCTACACAGACCCCACGCCGGCGTTCCGTGAGCTGGCCGGCTGGTTCAGCTTCTATCCGGCCTTGATGGACGCCTGTTTCCTCGATGGTGAGCGGGTGACGCCGCAACCCGGAGGCTTCTACGGTGGCTGGATCACCTCGCAGGTGTGCGGCCCGTTCAAGGGAGATCCACGGCACCCGGAGCTGATCTGAGTGGATCTGATCTGCCCGGACCCCCCACCAGCAGCCGATCTGATCCGGAGCATCGTGGAATTCCCTTGAGGGTGTACCGTGAAGTGTCGGCCGAAGCTCCGCGAGGGGCCGATTCAATCAACGGTTTGTTTCAGCGGCTTCCTCCAAGCTGGCTCAACCCACCTGTTTCATCGCCTGGCTGCATCGCTTCAGCGCCAGGCAAGAGCTGCATGGCTTTCCGGGATTCCGGTCTTCCTCTGCTCGTGGTCAATCCGGCTCCGGCCTTCCTCCCTTGATGGCCCTTTCTCACGCAGCGCGTGAGGCGGCTTGTTCGGTGACTGGATCCAACGGCGCCTCGTGGCCGGATCCGGTGTTTCTGCGTCAAGCCCGGGCTTTCTGGGTCCGTGCCGTGCTTGCTCCTTGCTCCTGGGCGTTTCCATGCCCCGCTTTTTCACTTCATCCAACGTTCTTGACCCGTTTTCCTTGACCCGTTTTTTCATGCCCACTGTTTCCATGACCATCATCACCACCTTGCCCACCACCACCAGCCCGGCGACGCGTACCACCCGATCGGCCCGCCGCCAGGTGCTGCCGGCCCCGGCCGCCACCAGCGCCCTGTTCTGCAGCATCGATCGCGCCAGCCACTTCGCCGGCCTGGCTTCCATGGCCTCGAAAGCGCGTCGCAGCAAGGAGCGCGCCCACCAGCCACTCAGCTGGGCTGAGCTGCTCGGCGAGCGCTGAGCACCGAGCAGATCCTCCGAAACGGGCGCCGTTATCGGCGTCCAGAGGCATCAAGGAGCCACACCCTGGTGCCTAGATCAATCAACGCGAATGGCGCCCAAGCAATGACGTCAGCCTGAGAGCGTCGGGTTGCTTAACCAATCAATGTCTGAAGCCCGGCCCGGGGGTTGAGGCCGACGCCGTCATTCGGGCTGACGCCCTGACCCTGAGGGAGGTGCCCCCCTCAGGCCCGTGCCTCAACCACAGGAGCCTGTGGCCCGGCGGCGCCGGCCAACGCTTCCGCGAGGGCGGCCGCCACCGACTGCAGGCGATCGCGGTTGCGATCCCACAGGACGAACTTGAAGCAATCCGGTATGTCGCGGATGTGCAGAACCTGGGCGTGTTTCAGGAGCTCTGCGTTGCGTTCGTGGCAGGCCCGCAGGCGGTAGTTCGGGATCGTTTCGCAGAGGTGATGGATGTTGTGGAAGCCGATGTCGGCGGTGAACCAGTTCAGGATCGGCGGCAATAACAAAAGGCTCGTGCCATCGAGAGCGCCGGTTAAGCCACTCCAGCCCTCGGTGCGATGGGCATAGGAGGTTTCAAAGTTGTGCTGCACGAAGAAGATGCAGATGAACAGCGCCGCCGAGCAGGCCATCACGATCGAATACACACTCCAGAAACGTCCGGCCCCCAGCCAATGGGAGAGCAGCACCCAGCCGCTGATCACGCAGATGTTGTTCAGAAGCAGATCAACAAACTGGGAAGAGGAATACCAGTGCTTTGAGGTGTGGGTGCTGAGCAGTTTGTTGAAGGGCGTGCGTGGGTTCTGGCGCCAGGTGCGCGCCGCATGGCGCAGCGCATCCACACTGCCAAGCAACAGGGCCACGCGGGGCTTGATCACCAGATAGAAGAAGCCACCGGGAAACAGCATCAGCGGGTGACGCAGAAACTGGTAAAAACGCTGCTGGCCGGCTGAGAGGTTGAGGAATTCGTCTACCGAAATCAGCGCCGATGGGCCTCGGTAGAGCTCCCAGTTGCCGTTGTGGCGGTGGTGATAGGCGTGCCCTTCCGACCAGGGATGCTGCGGAATGGCATTGATCACACCCAGCAGGAAGCCCGCGCCCCGGTTCATCCAGGCGGTGCGGAACAGCGAGCGGTGGCCGCAATCGTGCATCAGCGAAAAGCACCGCCCGGAGAACAGCACCATCACCACCAGCAGCGGGGCGCACAGCCAAGGGTGACCGGCTGCCAGCAGCCGCATCACCAGCGCCCACAGCAACAGGTAGGGCACCACGGTGTTGACCAGCTGCCAGCTAGCGATGCGGTCGTCGCTGCGGCAATAGGGGGTGAGGATGAAATCGGAGCGGCGCACGCGGCGGGATGGCAGGGCCTGGCCTGCTTGCGGCTGGGCGGCAACTGAAGGCCTGCTCTGCGCAGCCGCAGCGCGTGACGCCGGGCCCGGCGAATTGGCGCCAGGTTGGGTGGAAGTGGTGACGGACGGGATCATCGTTGGGGGGCGGCTGCCGCCGAAGCCGTGAGTGGACGGAGAAGGGGGCTGCAGGTCAGCAGCAATTGAAGGCTCAGGCGCGGGCCTCGGAATCACGATGATTCCCCGATGGTAGGCAGGCCTGCTGCGGAACGAAGCCACCGGCGATGACCCAGCCACAAGCCTTGGCCAAGGCTCGGTCCTTGCCAAGGCCCCTGTCCCGGCCCGGGCTCCGGCCGCACCATGGCGCAGGCCATTCAGTGCCTCCGCTCGCGCGGCCAGTGCCACGCTTGCCAGCATGGGCGGCCTCATCAGCGCCCCATGCCCCGATCGCCGCGCCAGATCCTTCTCGATGCCAGCGCCGGGCTGTGGGAGGGCACCTTCATCCGGCTGGATGGGGCTGGGATCGAAGCTGAGCGCTTTCCCACCGGACTGGAGGTGCGGGAGGTGGACGGCAACGTGGAGGCCGCCCTCACCTACCGCCACACCGGCCGGGTGGCCACGATGCGGTTTCAGGAGCCTCCCGCCGAGATGGAGATCTCCCCGCAGGGGCACTGGAGCCTCGGCCCCGACAAGGTTGGTCCCTGGAGCTGTCTCACCGAGCTCTGCCTCGTGCACGGCGAGCGGCGCCGGCGGGTGGTGGTGCGGCACGGCGCCGAGCGCCTCGAAGCCGTGGTGCTGGTGGTGGAAGCCCGCCCCGGCCTCCAGGAGGCGGCGCCGGCAGCGCCCCATCGGGTGCGTCGCCAGCCCGCCGGCGGCAGCCGGGAGCTTTGGCAGCTGGAGGCGAACCTGCAGCTGGAAACCACCAACCCGCGCCTGCCGGGTGAACCGCTGATCACGGAACTGCGCTGGACGCCGGAGCCAGGGCTGGTCCACCACCTGCAGCGGGCCTACGGACCCCACGGGCTGCCGCTGTCGCAGCTGGCCGCGTTGGCTTGAGCGTTCAGGCCACGCTGACGCCTTTCCAGAAGGCCACCCGTCCGGCGATCTCCTCCGCGGCTGGCTTGGGCGACGGGTAGAACCAGGCGGCATTGACGTTCACCTGGTCTCCCACCACCACGTCGTAGTAGTGGGCTTCCCCCTTCCAGCCACAGACGCTGCGGTGCGTGGAGGGGCGGAAGCATTCCGGCCGCAGGGCCTGCGGCGGGAAGTAGGCATTGCCTTCGAGCTTGACGATGTCGTCACTGGAGGCGATCACGCAGTCGTTCCAGCGGGCTTCCATGGAAAGGGCACAGGGGCCCTCCATTTTCGGGCCTTTCGCAGAGGGTTGTCGCGCCGGGCCAGGCTGCCGCTGATGTGGCCACCTCAGCGTGTGCCGGGGTGTGGCTCCCGCCGCAGCGCCTGCGCGCCCTGCATCAACCGCTCGGCTGTGGCCTGGTAGAGGCGACTGGCTTCGGCGGCGTCATGGCCGATGCAAGTCATGCCGAGCTTGCCGTACTGGGACAGGCAACCCAGCAGGTGGAACAGGCTGCCGCGCAGCTCCGCGGGATCGAAGTGCAGCCCCGCCACGGCCACGATGTCGATCAGGTCGATCGGCAACAGACCGCGCAGGCGGGCATCGCAAAGGTTGTCGGTGGCCACGTAGCAGAGCTCCTGGCCCGTGGGCGAATGGAACACGCCACTGACCGGATCGATCCGGCCATTGGTGGCGTAGCGCAGGGCCATGAACGGATGGGTGGTGCCCCCTTTGCGCAGGTTCACCTCGATCGCCTGCACATCCCACTGCTCCGCGAAGCGGCGGGCGATGAAATCCACCGCGAAGCGCTCCAGCGCGCCCTCCTGCGCCAGCGCTTCCCCCACCGCCCGTCCATGGCGCAGCAGCGCCTCCCGGTAGGCGGCCTCGGCGGGGAAGCGGCAGCCCTGATAGGTCTGCCCGTTCGGACCGCCGAGGATCTGCTCGTGGGTGGAGAGCATCTCCACCTGCCCGCCCGGGTGGATCGTGCCCTGCACGCTGGGTGAGCTGAGCGCCTCTCCCCCCTGCAGCCAGGCCTCCACCAGGGCCCCCTGCTCCACCAGCAACTGCTGCCACTGGGGCGGCGGCATCGGCAGCACCTCCAGCACCTGACGCAGCAGCCGGCGCCGTTCGCCGCCACTGCGTTCCGCCAGCTGCAGCGGCCCCAGTTCCAGCGGGGCGTTGCCTTCGCCACTGAAGCCTTCGTTCAGCTTCACCACCACCCGCTCCAGATCCGGATGGGCCTCCCACAGGGCAGCGGTGGCTTCGCTGAGGGCGTCGAGATCGTGCACCAGCGCGCTGCCGGCCGGATGGGGCACCCCGCAGCGGCAGAACAGCTCGCGGCTGCCCGCCTTGCTGCCCCAGCGCCCCAGGCCGGGATCGGTGCCCAGCAGCGGTACCTGCAACCGCACCGAGAGTTCCTTCTCCAGTGGCGTCACGTTGAAGCAGGTCATGAAGCTGCGGCCTGGCCGCAGCCGCTCGCGGATGCGCTGCAGCAGGGCGGGCCGCTCCAGCAGTTTCTGGGTGAGGGGCCGCGGCGAGGCGTCGTCGGTGTCGAACAGCTGCAACCGGCGCCGGGCGTGGGAGGCGGGCACCCCCGGCAGCAGCTCCAGCACCGCATCCACCACCAGATCGGGCAGCAGCTTGCTGGTGAGGTATACGGCCTGCACAGCCGGATGCCGCAGGCTGATCAGCGAGAACAGCTGCCGCTCCTCGTAGTGGTGAACGCCGGCCACCAGGTCGATCTGGTTCTGATCCAGGCTCAACGACGGCACCACCAGCAGATCGCAGCCCTCGGGATCGAGGCCATCGCTGGCGCCCACATCCAGTGCCCCCCAGGCGGGCCGCAGCTGCTGTTGGAGTTCCTCGAAGGTGAGCGGCATGGTGAGGGGGCAGCGGCTCAAGTCTTGAGCAGGGAGTGGAGCGGAGCTGGCATCTGGGCACCGTGCTCCTCCACCACCCGGCCGATCTGCAGCAGCAGCCGTTGCTGCAGGTCCCAGGCAGTGGCCATGTCGCCATCGCTGGCGTGGCAGAGCAGCCGCAACTGCAGGCTGGACTCGCCGTAGCCCACGAAGTGCACCGCCAGGGTCTTGTCGTGATCGATGGCGGGATCGGCGGCCAGCTGGTGCTGCAGGGCGTTGATGATCGCCTCCAGCACAGGGCGATCCTCGTAGCGCACGCCGAAATCGATCCAGATCCTGCGGTTATCGATGCGGGCGATGTTGATCACCGGCTGGGTGGTGAACAGGCCATTGGGAATGAACACCGGTTGCCGCTCGGGATCGCGCAGCTGGGTGTAGAACCAGCCGATCTGAACCACGGTGCCGGTCAGCTCTTCGGAGGGGATGCGGATGACATCCCCCACCACGAAGGGGCGGTTGATGTAAAGGCTGATGCCGCTGAGGGCGTTCTCCACGATCGTCTTGGCGCCGAAGCCGAGGGCCGCCGCCCCGAAGCCGCCGGCGGTGGCGAGCAACGCCGTGGGGGTGCCGAGCAGCCGCAGCAGCTCCAGGGTGACGATCACCGCCACCAGAATCGCGATCAGCTTGTCGGCCAGGTCGAACAGGAACAGGCGGTCGCGCTCGGGCAGGTTCGGGAACACCTGCTTGGAGTAGGTGTCCACCCGGCGCAGCAGCTCCCCCTTGCAGCGCAGCACCGTCCAGACCAGGCCGATCACGATCAGCCCGTCGCGCACCTCCAGCCCGCCGCGGGGCAGCGGCAGCAGCTCGGTGCCGATCAGCGTGGCCACCCACCAGCCCACGCTGGACAGCAGGATCGTCAGGCAGAGGCTGAGCCGGCTGCGCATCAGCAGGGCCCGGGCCAGGGAATCCCGCCGCAGGCTTGTGCCGATCAGCTGCAAGGCCACCCACACCGCCACCGCCAGCAGCAGGCCGGCGATCGGTATCGGGAAGCGGGGGGGCAGCAGGGCAGGCACCGGCATGGCGGCCGTGGTGGCTGCCCGACACCCTACGGATCTGGCTCCGGCGCTCTACGGATCAGGCTCCGGCGCCACCAGCTCCCAGAGCAGATCAGGCCCGCAGCGGCTCAGCTGTTGGCCCGTCCACAGCCGGGCCTCGGCCAGATCCGCCAGCTCCAGATCACCCAGCGGCGTGCGGGCGGCCGCCCCACCAAGCAGCCGCGGCGCGATCACGGCCGCCAGCCGTTGCACACAACCCTGGCGCAGGGCGGCCGCCGCCAGGTCGGGCCCGCATTCCCACAGCACCTGGTTGCAGCCATGTCCGGCCAGGGCCTCCAGCAGCGGCCGTGGTTCGCAGGCGCTCAGCTCCAGCGTTTCCACGCCGAGCGCCGCCAGTGCGTCACGGCGCTGCGGCGGCGCCTCCGGACCGTGGGCCACCAGGGTGCGGGCCTGCGCCTGGTTCCAGAGCTGCATTGGCAGGCCGGGCAGCTCCAGCTGGCGGCTGAGCACCACCCGCAGCGGTTCGGGCTGGCGCCGGCCGCGGCTGGTGAGCAACGGGTTGTCGGCCCGCACGGTGCCGCCGCCCACGATCACGGCATCGCAGCGGGCCCGCAGACGGTGCACCCAGTCGCGGGCGGCGGGGCCGGTGATCCACTGGCTCTGCCCGCTGGGCAGGGCGGTGCGCCCGTCGAGGCTCATGCCCCACTTGAGCAGGCCCAGCGGCCTGCCGTTGAGCACCCTGTGCACGAAGGCGCGATTGAGTTCCAGGGCCTGCGCCTGACGCACCCCGCCGATCACCTCCACCCCCGCCTGCCGCAGCCGGGCGAGGCCACCGCCCGCCACGCGCGAATCGGGATCCTCCATCGCCACCACCACCCGGCGGATGCCGGCGGCGATCACGGCCTCGCTGCACGGTGGCGTGCGGCCGTGGTGGCAGCACGGCTCCAGGGTCACCAGCAGGGTGCCCCCCCGGGCTCGTGCCCCGGCCTGGGCCAGCGCCCCCACCTCCGCATGCGGCTGCCCGGCGGCGGCATGGAAGCCCTCCCCCACCAGGGTGCCGTCGGCGCTGAGCACCACGGCGCCCACCATCGGGTTCGGGCTGGTGCGGCCCCGGCCGAGGGCGGCCAGTTGCAGCGCCCGGTCCATCCAGGCCAGCCAGGGGCGGTGGCCGGAGTCAGCCGGCGCAGCGCTCAAAGGGGCGCGTCCGGCAGCTGCCGCCATTCAGCCACCACGTAGGGAGGAACCAGCAGATCGGTGAACCCGCCGCGCAGCCGCAGACGCAGCGGCCGGTCGCGGTCAAGGTCGGCCAGCAGCGGCGCCAGATCGAATTCGGCCGCGGCCGCCCGGGCATCGGCTGTGAGCTGGGGATTGGCGAGGGTGAGATCGGCGAGCTCCCACTGGAACACCCCGGAGCGCACCGCCAGCGGGGTGGGGTGATCGAGGCGCAACTTGCCCGGATAGCCCACGATGCGCAGGCGCAGCGGGCCGCCGGGTGGCCCCTGCCGGTAGCCCACCAGCTGCCAGCTCTGGTCGTCGAGATCCCGCAGGCTCTCGAGGCTGCGCACCACCGGCGTGCCGTTTTCGTCGGGGTGGCTGTGAATCTGGGCGAAGGCTGGTGGCGCCAGGCCGATCAGGCCAGCCAGTGCGCCCAGGGCCAGCAGCAGGGAGAGCGCGAGGGTGAGCGCCCTGGACGGCAAGCCGCTGCTCATGGCTGACGGGCACTGCCCGGAATCGGTTGCCACTGGGTGTGTGTGGCCCACAGAGCCCAGATCGCCATCGCCCGTAGATAGTGGCAGGCGCGGAAGGTGCCTGCGGCGGTGAGGGCCTCGGGGGTGCGGAACTGCAGGCCCCCGTCGTACACCTGCTGCACCACGGCGCCGGTGATCGCCAGAGCGGTGCCGGTCTGGCCCATGAGCCGGTAGTAGGCGGCCAGGCCGAAGTTGATGCCGGTCCACACTTCCAATGGGTGGGTGCCGTTGGGGTCGAGCGGCGTGCCGTCGCGGCGCAGGCCATTGGCCACCCCGAGCTTGCCGCCCTCGAAGCGCTCGAAGCAGGCCTCGCGGATCGCCGTGAGCGAGGACAGCGCGTTGGCGTCGCTCACCACCGGCGGCAGGTTCAGCAGGCGGGCGTAGAAGTCGCCGCAGAGCTGATCGGCCATCACCACCGGCGTGCCGCTGCCGGCATCGATGCGGTAGTACTCGCCGTTCCAGAGCAGCCGGTCGAAGTTCGCCCGCGACTGCTCCAGCCAGTCGCTGAACTGCCGCTGCTCCGCGCTGGTGTCGAGCCCCAGATCCAGCTGCAGCCGCTGCCCCATCGCCAGGGCCGCCTCCAGGGCCGCGATCCAGAGGGCGCCGCAATAGGTGCTCACCCCCTTCAGGGCCCAGTCGTCGAAGGTCTGGTCCGGGGCGCCGCCGTTGTCGGGCAGGCCGTCGTCGTTGATGTCGAAGGTCTTGAGGTACTGCAGGGCCTGCACCGCGGCGGGCCAGCAGTCGGCCAGGAAGCGCAGGTCACTGCCGGTGGGCGCCAGCTGGAAGGTGCGCCACACCTGCAGCACGAAATCACTGGCCAGGTCCTTCCAGAGGTTGCAGTCCTGGTAGGCGGTGTAGTTGGTGGCATCAAAGGGCCGCTCGTTCGGAGCGCCCAGATCGTGGGGCGTGGCCCCCGCCAGCTTGCGGGCCGCCTCCACCCGCCCCTTGCCCTGGGTGAAGTACCAACCGATCGGTCGTGGCGTGGCGTCGGCGGCGGGGATGGCCCTCGCGAAGCTGCGCAGCACCGCCTTGTCGAGCTCGGGCCACAGCTGCAGCAGGGCGAGGGAGCCGTAGAGGCGCACGTCGAGGCTTTCGTACCAGGCGTAATCCAGGCACTCGAGCACCCCGAAGCGGCCCACCGGGTCGGCGGTTGTGGCGGCGGTCCAGAGGCTGCCGCCGCTGGCGAGGTCGTAGAGCTCGTTGAACAGCGCCATGCGGATCGGCTCGGGCAGGTCGCTGCGCTCCAGCACCGGCTGCTGCCAAGCCTCGATCGCCTCGCGCCACTGGGGCCAGTCGCGCAGGGCCTCGGCGGCGATCGCCGTGGCATTGGTGCCACTCCCACCGAACACATCGGTGTAGCGGCGCAGCGCCTGCTGGCCGCTGGCGAAGGCGGTCACCGGCAGGTCCCAGCTGATCACCACCGGCAGCTCGATCGTGGCCCCGGGCTCCAGCCGCAGCCGCAGGGCGATGGCGGCACTGGCCTGCTCGCCGGCGCTGCTGCGGCGGTCGTTGTCACTGGCGGGAATGGAGCCGTCGCGGGCGAACGGGGCCCAGATCTCGGCGCCGCTGCCGGTGGGATCCCAGCGGCTGCAGCGCAGCACTTCCACGCCGGGCAGGTCGTCGGGCACCGCCACGCACCACTGGCCTTCCCCTTCGGCGATCGGCGTGCTGATCGGCCCCTCCAGCAGCACCCCCTTCAGGCCGGGCTGGTTGATCTGGCGGTTGCGCTGGCCGGCGCCATGGCCGATCGCCGGCACGTAGCTGTGCTCGGGGCTGCCGTCATCACGGAAGGTGACGGCAGCGCTGGGATCGGTGTTGGTGAACCAGCCGGTGGTGTTGCGCCAGCTCACCAGCAGCGAGAGGTCCAGCGGCGCTTCGGTGGGATTGCTGAGCTGCCAGCGGAACACGGCCACCGGGTAGCTGCTGCGCGCGTAGTCGCCCGGCAGGATCGGGCTGAAGGCTTCGCAGCAGACACCGGCACGGAACACGCCGCTGTGCTGGAACCAGCTGAGCGGGTAGCGGGCGGCGTAGGTGCCGGTCTGCTGCTCGGCGCTGCTGGCCGGGTACCACTGCCAGGCAGGCAAGGGGTTCTCGCCGGAGCCCGGCCGGGAGTCGTCCTGCTCCGGCGCCGTGGCCAGCGCCATGGCCAACGGTGTGGTGCCGTCGCTTTCGAACAGGGCGAACTGGCAGTCGGGCAGGGTGCCGAACCAGTGCTCACCGCCATCGAGGTGCCAGAGATTCACATGGCCGGCGGAGCTGCGGCCGATGCAGCCTGCGCCGAAGCCGCCCAGCGGCATGCCGTGCCAGGGGCCGTCGTCCAGGTTGCTGGCGTAGCGCACCGTATAGGGCGAGTCCCAGCCCAGGCCGAAGGGCCGCTGCCAGCTGGCCGGCGGCGCCTGCCACCCCTCCTTGCCGCCCCCGCGTCCCAGCAGCGTCTGGAGAGCGGAGAAGCCGAAGCGCGCCATGGTGCTGCACAAGGTGGGGCCAGCTTGTCAGAGCTGGCCGTTGCTGTCCTGGTCGATCAGGGCGTCGAGGGTAACGGCCGAGCGCACCAGGGCCTGGTAGCGGGCCACCACCCGCCGGTTGCGCTCCAGCCACTGGCCGGCTTCGCCCGGGTTGCCGCTGAGGGCGGCTCCATCGCCGTCGAGCAGCTCCAGATCCCCCTGCTGCGCCAGCAGGGCCAGCACCAGTTCGTGGATCCGCTGGCGACGGCTGCGGATCGCGGCATCGGGCGGCTCGGCCATGGCGGAACGGGGGGGCGGTCATCATGGCCGGATTCCCTCGCCGCCCTGCCGGCATGAGCAGCGACCCGCAGG
Source organism: Synechococcus sp. MW101C3 (assembly GCF_002252635.1). NCBI lineage: Bacteria > Bacillati > Cyanobacteriota > Cyanophyceae > Synechococcales > Synechococcaceae > Synechococcus > Synechococcus sp. MW101C3. The sequence goes on along the minus strand of NZ_NQKX01000006.1, from coordinate 89,667 downwards.
CCGGCCGGCGGCAGCAAGGCCCGCCCTTGCAGGTGATCGGCACCGACGCGGGCGGCCTCGCCTCCCTGTCCGCGGCGGCGCTGGAGCTGGTGCGGGGGGCGTCCCTGCTGGCGGCACCGTCCCGGCAGCATTCCGGCCTTGAGGCCCAGCTGGCCGCCTGGGCAGCGCAGGCGGCTGCGGCCACTGAAACTGTCGAGGCCGTCGAGCCCAGTGAGGCCATCGAGGCCACCACCCGCCCCGCCCTCGCCTGGAAGCCCCCACGTCTGCTGGCCAGCGACAAGCCCGAGCCGCTGCTCGCGGCCCTGCAGCAGGCCCTTGCCGCTGGCGAGTCGGTGGTACTGCTGGCCAGCGGCGATCCGCTCTGGTTCGGCATCGGCCGGTTGCTGCTGCAGCACATTCCGCCGGAGCGCCTGCGCTTCCATCCGGCGCCCACCAGCCTGCAGCTGGCCTTCGCGCGCCTGGGCCGCCCCTGGCAGGACGCCGGCTGGGTGAGCCTGCATGGTCGCGAGACGGAACCCCTGGCCCAGCGGCTGCAGCAGCGACCGGCGGCGCTGGCGGTGCTCACCGACCCCTCGCGTGGCGGTGCCGAGGAGGTGCGCCACCTCCTGCGGGCCAGTGGCCTGGAGGCCGCCTACAGCCTGTGGCTGGCCGAGCGGCTGGGACATCCGCAGGAGCGGCTGATGCGGCTGGCTCCCACCGCACCCCTGCCCAGTGATCTCGATCCGCTGCACCTGGTGCTGCTGATCGCCGAGCCCCCGGCCGCTCCCGAACCGGCCGGCCTGCCCCTGTTCGGCCTCGACGACGGCCTCTGGCTGCAGCATCCCGATCGGCCCGGTCTGATGACCAAGCGGGAGGTACGGATCCAGCTGCTGGCTGACCTGGAGCTGCCGGCCAAGGGCGTGCTCTGGGATCTGGGCGCCGGGGTGGGCTCGATCGGCCTGGAGGCCCTGCGCCTGCGGCCCCAGTTGCAGCTGTGGACGGTGGAGCGGCGCGGCGGCTCCGCGGCGCTGATCCAGGCCAATGCCGAGCGGCTGGGGGTGCGGCCCGCCGGGGTGCTGGAGCTGGAGGCGCTGGCAGCCTGCGCCCCTGGCGAGCACCCGTCCCCCCTGCCCGACCCCGACCGCGTGTTGATCGGCGGTGGCGGCCACGGCCGCGCCGCACTGCTGGCGGCCGTGCTGCAACGCCTGCGTCCCGGCGGTGTGGTGGTGATTCCGCTGGCCACCGTGGAGGCGCTGGCGGAGCTGCGGCCAGTGCTGGAGCGGGGCCAGCTGGAGGTGGGCGTGAGCCAGCACCAGGCCTGGCGCGGTGCGCCCCTGGCCGACGGCACCCGCCTCGCGCCGCTCAACCCGGTGCTGGTGCTGAAAGGGCGCCGCTCAGTGGCCGGGGCCTGAGCGCGGCGGTACGGCCTGCAGGCGGCGGCTCCAGGCAAGGGCGGTCGGCAGGGCTGTCAGCGGCAACGGGCCCACTTCCGCCAATCCAATCCTGCGCATCCGCTGAGCTGCTTGCCCCAGCTTTCCCTGATGTAGCCGCTCTGTGCTTAGCGCTCGGTACGCACTGTTCAGCGCTCAGCGTTCAGCGTTCAGCGACGAAGCGCTCCGTGCTCAGAGAATCGGTGCTCAGAGATCAGTGCTTCCTGTTTTCCGTCTGTGGTTGGCCACGCACCGATCAGCGGCCAGCTCCCCTGCCGGGGAGCCAGCGCAGGGGTGCCGGGCTGCCCACCACGATCCCGAGCCGCTGGGCTTCGTGAGCCTGGAGCTCCACCACCCCATCGGCGGGTTCCGCCGGCCCGTAGCTGGGGCATGGCAGGCGTGGACAGGGCGGCACGGCTGGATCGATGGCGATCACCCGCCCCTGGCGCAGGTAGATCAGGTCGAGTGGCTGGGGAACACGGTGCATCCAGAAGCTCACAGGTGTGGGCGGATCAAAGCGAAACCACATGCCCCGCAACGGGCCGAGCGGGGGCCGCTCCATCAACCCCAGGGCCATCTGGCGCACGCTGCGCGGCACCTCCAGCTGAATGCAGCCAGCAGGCCTGGCGGGATGCTCCAGACACCATTCCGCTTCCAGCGGCAGAAACTGCGGGGGCCCCTGCGCAGTGGAGGCCGCGCCGGCCGCAGCGGCCCCTATGGCCCCAACCGGCCCGACCACCGCCGCCAGCACGCCCAGCCCCATCACCCGGAGCAAGTCCCCCCGCCCGACTACTCGTACGGGACCACTGAGGGCCGGCAAGGCTGCGGGCCTCTGACCGCTGGTGCGCAGGGGGGTGGGTGTCATGGCGCCGGCTTGCCGCTGGGAAGCTGACGATCGCAGAGGCAGTAGCCCCGCCCCCGCACCGTATGGATCAAGCGGCGCTCACCACCCTCCTCCAGCTTCTGGCGCAGGTAGCGCACATACACCTCCACCACGTTGCTGGCAGCTTCGGTCTGGTCGTCCCAGGCTTCCCGCAGGATCTGCTCGCGGCTCAGCACCTCGCCCGCCTGGCGCACCAGCAGCACCAGCAGCCGGTATTCACGGCCCGTGAGGGTGAGCACGCGGTTGCCGCGCTGGACGCGTTTGAGGGTGGGGTCGAGCCGCAGATCGGCTACCTCCAGCACGGCCTTGATCGGCAGGGGTTGCACGCGCCGCTGCAGGATCAGCCGCAGCCGCGTCAGCAGATCGCTGGCACCGGCCGACGACAGCCAGAAATCATTGGCACCGGCGCTGAGGCACTCGGAGCGGCCCTCCACGCTGTCCTCGACGATGTCGAGCAGCAGGGGCACCTGCTCCATCGTGAGCCGCAGGGCAGGAATGCTGAGAGCGCCGATCTCCCCCGACAGCAGCACCGCGGCGGCGGGCTCGGGCAGGGAGCCCGCCAGGGCGGTGCGGTAACCGGAGGCTTCCAGCCGCGGCGCCATCGCTTCGGCCTCCGGGCCGATCAGCAGGATCAACGGCTGGCTCACGCCCGCTCATCCCCGGTCTCCGGGCGCGGGCCGCCGCCGCCGTGCTCATGGCTGTCGGGTTTGGCCACATGGGGCAGGCCCCAGCCCAGCTTGTTGCGCAGCACCTGGAAGAACTCGTGGTCGTGCAGCCGCACGAAGCGGGCCGTATGTTCACTGCGGCGGATCAGCACCCGGTCTTCCGGCCACACGTAGCAGCCGGCACTGCCGTCCACCACCATCATCAGCCGCTCGGGCGTTGCGGGGAACACGGTCACTGGCTCCCGGTCGCTGAAGACCAGGGCGCGGGACGCCAATGAATGGGGCGCGATCGGGGTGAGCTGCAGCACCGGGCAGTCGGGGGTGATCACCGGACCGCCGGCGGAGAGGGCATAGGCGGTGGAGCCCGTGGGGGTCGAGAGAATCACCCCGTCGGCGGAGATGTCTACCGGCACGTGGCGGCCGATGGCGATCTCGAAGTGGCACATGCTGGTGAGCGGCTCCCGGTGCAGGGCCATTTCGTTGAGGCAGAGCACCTCCCAGCGGCGATGCTCCCCCCGCATCACACTCACCACCAGCATGGTGCGCTCCTCCACCGTCCAGTTGCCCTGCAGCAGCTGGTCGATGGCGGCATCGAGCTCGTTGAGGTAGGCCTCGGCCAGGAAGCCCATGTGGCCGGTGTTGATCGTCAGGATCGGCACCCCGATCGGGGCCGTCTGGCGGGCGGCGGAGAGCACGGTGCCATCCCCGCCGAGCACCACCGCCAGTTCCATTGCCCCATGAAAACTGGACGGCACGCAGGCGGCGTAGCCGAGGCTGCGCAGGTGCGTGTCGGGGTTGGCGAAGCCCACCATGCCGCCGGAACTGCTCACCCGCACCACGCTGTTGCCGGCGGCGATGAAGCGCGCCTCAATCGCATCGGCGGTGCGGACGGCCACAGCCTTGCCGTCGTTGACGATCAGTCCGACGCAGGGCACCGATCGCGCGCAGGGGTTTCGAGAGTTTATGAGGGGGGTCCGGCTCTCAGTGGTGGTGCTGGTGTGGGGATCCTGGCGGGCGCTCCGCAGGGTCAGAACTGTTCGAGGAAGCGCAGATCGCTGGTGTAGAGGCGGCGGATGTCATCGATGCCGTGGCGCACCATGCAGAAGCGCTCCACCCCCAGTCCGGCGGCGAAGCCACTCCAGCGCTCGGGGTCCAGTCCCAGCCCCTCCAGCACCGCCGGATCAACCATCCCGCAGCCCATCACCTCCAGCCAGCGGCCGCGCCACTGCACGTCCACCTCGGCGGAGGGTTCGGTGAAGGGGAAGTAGCTGGCGCGGAACCGCACCGGCAGGTCGCCGAAGAAGGCCTGCAGAAAGGTGGTGACCGTGCCGCGCAGGTGGCTGAAATCCAGCCCTTCGTCGATCGCCAGCACCTCCACCTGGTGAAACACCGGCGAATGGGTGGCATCCACTGCATCCCGTCGGTACACGCGCCCCGGCGCCACGATCCGCACCGGCGGTGGGTTCTGCTCCAGATGGCGGATCTGCACCGGTGAGGTGTGGGTGCGCAGCAGGGTGCTGGCCGTCAGATAAAAGGTGTCCTGCATGTCCCGCGCCGGGTGGTGGGGCGGGATGTTGAGCGCGGTGAAGTTGTAGTGGTCGGTCTCCACCTCCGGGCCTTCCTCCACCCGGTAGCCGAGACCGGCGAAGATGTCGACGATCTCCTCGGTGGTGGTGATCAGTGGATGGCGGTGGCCGGCGGGCACGTAGCGGCTCGGTGCGGTCACATCGAGGCTCTCGCCGCGCAACTTCTCGGCCATGGCGGCCTCGCGCAGCGCCTCCAGCCGCTCGCCCAGCAGGGCCTGCAGTTGCTCCTTGAGCCGGTTGGCCCGTTGTCCCACCAGCGGCCGCTCCTCGGCCGAGAGCTTGCCCATGGCACCCAGCACCGCCGAAAGCCGCCCCTTCTTGCCCAGCAGCGCCACCCGCAACTGCTCCAGGTCGGCGGCGGCGGGAGCTGCCCGCACCTCGGCGGCCGCTTCTGCCTCAAGGGCATCGAGTTGATCGGTGAGCTGCTGGAGGGTGATCGTGGCGCTCACGGAGGGGTGGCGTAGCGGCTCGACTGTACGGATCCGGGCCGCCTAGGTTGCCGCCAGGCTGGATCCCTCCACCTCTGCCGCCGCTGTGCTCGCGCCGATGCATCCCCTCCGCATCCTGATCAGCAACGACGACGGGGTGTTCGCCGAGGGCATCCGTACCCTGGCGAATGCCGCCGCCGCCCGGGGGCATCGGGTCACGGTGGTCTGCCCCGACCAGGAACGCTCCGCCACCGGCCACGGCCTCACGCTGCAGACCCCGCTGCGGGCGGAACGGGCCGATGCCCTGTTCGCCGAAGGGGTGGTGGCCTGGGCCTGCAGCGGCACCCCTTCCGATTGCGTGAAGCTGGCCCTGGGCCGCCTGTTGGCGGAACCGCCCGATCTGGTGCTCTCCGGCATCAACCACGGCCCCAACCTGGGCAGCGATGTCTTCTATTCCGGCACGGTGTCGGCGGCGATGGAGGGAACCCTGGAGGGCCTCAAGGCGCTGGCGGTGAGCAGCGCCTGCTTCGACTGGCGCGAGTTCGGCCCGGCGGCCGGGCTGGCGCTGGAGGTGGCCGAGCAGATGCTCGCCGGTGGCTGGCCCGAAGGCCTGCTGCTGAACCTGAACGTGCCGGCCCAGCCCGCCGCTGCGATCGGCCCGGTGCGCTGGTGCCGCCCGGCGGTGCGCCGCTACGTGGATCAGTTCGATTGCCGCACCGATCCCCGCGGCCGCACCTATTACTGGCTCGCTGGTGAGGTGGTCAACGATCTGGAGGCGGCCACCGCCGGCCCGCGCGACTGGCCCACGGATGTGGAGCAGGTGCACAGCGGTGGTGCGGCACTCACGCCGCTGCAGCCGGAACTGTTCTGGCGCGGGGCGCTGTCGCAGCTGGCGGCACTCGATCCCCTGCTGGTGCGGGGGTCCCTTTCAGCCGGGCCGCTCTGACGGCAGCGGCCTGTAGACCCGCTGCAGCAGCCACAGGCTGAGCAGCAGGCCCACCAGATGGGCGAACAGCACCTGGGTGTTGCTCAGCACCGAGAGCATCTCGATCGAGGTGATCGGCAGACCCATCACGTTGCCGCCGGCCCCGCCGGGGGTCGTGATCTGGGCGCCGAAGAAGCCGGGCACCTGCATGGAGGCCTGCACGAACAGGCTGCCGGCCAGGGCCTGGTAGCCCACCGCCGCCAGGGTGAGGCCAAGCAGATCGCCCAGCACGCTGCGCTTGATCAGCCGGCCGGTTTCGCCGCGGCTGGGCCGCACCGGGCTGGCCAGGGCGCGGCCACAGCGCACCATCAGCCAGCCCTGCCAGAGGCTCCAGAGCAGCACGAAAAACGACAGCGTCGTGAGCGACAGCCCGGGGCCCAGCCCCAGGGCCCGCTGGGTGTTGGCCATCAGCCGGGTGCCGATGTTGTTGAAGATCAGCACCCCCACCACCACCACGGACAGCACCACCTGGGTCCAGAAACGGATCCAGGCCATGCGACGCACCGCCGCGGAAACCAGCTGGAGATCGAGGCGATCGGCCATCGGCGGCGCTTGCGTGGGGAAGGGCGAATGGCAACAAACTTGGCATGGCCGGCCACCCGTGCTGCGAGGCCCTGACCGCCGGGCCACAGCGCCCGGCGCCGCGTGGAAGGATGGACCCCCGCGGGAACCGTCTGGACAGTTGATACCGCTGCGATCTCCCCAGGATGCCCTGACCCCCACCGCCGTCGCCCTTGGGAGCTTCGACGGCCTGCACCAGGGTCACCAACGGGTCATTGCCTCGATCGCTGCCGCCCCCACCGCTGGCCTGGTGCCCACGGTGGTGAGCTTCTGGCCCCATCCCCGCGAGCTGCTGCATGGCGAGCCCCGCCTGCGCCTCGATCTGCCCAGCGAGCAGCTCTCGCTGCTTCAACCCTTCGGCATCCGCCAGCTGGTGATGGTGTCCTTCACCCGCGAGCTCGCCTGCTTCACACCGCAGGAGTTCGTCGAACGGGTTCTGGTGGGGGCGCTGCAGTGCCGTGAGGTGGCAGTGGGAGAGAATTTCCGCTTCGGCGTGAACCGCTGCGGTGATGCGGCTGCCCTCGTCGCGATCGGCGCCCAGCACGGCCTGAAGGTGTCGGTGCTGCCGATGCTGTGGGATGGCAGCGAGCGGGTGAGCAGCAGCCGCATCCGCAGGGCCCTGGCCGCTGGCCGGATCGATGAGGCCGGGCGGCTGCTGGAGCGTCCCTACCGGTTCAGCGGCACTGTGGGGCGTGGGCGCCGGCTGGGCCGCACGCTCGGCTGGCCCACGGCCAACCTGGCGGTGGACGGGCGCAAGTTCCTGCCGCTGGAGGGGGTGTATGCCGCCCTGGCCTGGACCCAGGGTGGCGGCCCTATGGCGGCGGTGATGAATCTGGGGCCGCAGCCCACGGTGGACCCACTGGCGCCCTCGGCGGTGGAGGTACACCTGCTGGATCGCCAGATCGAGCTGGAGGGGCGCGTGCTGGAGGTGCAGCCGCTGGCCTTGCTGCGTTGCCAGCAGCGGTTCGAGAGCCTGGAGGACCTAAAGGCCCAGATCGGCCGGGATGCCGAGCAGGCCCGCGCCTTGATGCCCGAGCGCATGCTTGAAGCGGCGGTGGCCAGCTCAGGCGGCGGGATAGGCGTTCGTGAGGCCCCAGCTGATGAAGGCCGCGATGCCGCCCAGCAGCAGAATCCCTGAAACCAGCACCCACATCGGGCTGTCGCCGCCGCCGGAATTCATGGGCTCTGGGAATGGTCCTCCACCCTAACGAGCCCATTCCGTCCCGTCCCCACATTCCCGCCGCGCCATCCCGGCGCGGTCCGCCCGCCTGCCACCTGGCTGGCTCACCTCCACGCCGTCTCATTGCTTCACTGGCCCGCCGCCACGCGGCCTCACCGTTGCCTGCCTCAACCCTTCCCCTGCTCCGATGGACATTCCTTTCTCTGCCTCCGGTCCACAGCTGGCGGAGCCGGCCGTGCTGCGCCTGCTGGACGCCAACCTCGACCGGGCCCGGGAGGGGCTGCGGGTGATCGAAGACTGGTGCCGCTTCGGCCTCGGCCGCGACGACCTGGTGGCCCGCAGCAAGGACATGCGCCAGCGTCTCGGCCGGCGCCATCAGGACATTTATAAGCAGGCGCGCCACAGCGCCACCGATCCGGCGGCGGGCCTGGCCCATCCGGCCCAGCAGCAGCGGCTTGGCTCCGCGGCAGTGCTGGGGGCCAATGCCGCCCGGGTGCAGGAAGCCCTGCGGGTGCTCGAGGAATTCGGCCGCAGCAGCGATCCGGAGCTGGCGGCGGAGGCCTCAGCGCTGCGCTATCTCGCCTACGACCTGGAAGTGGCCGTGCTGCAGGCCACGGCGGGCCTGGGCCACCGGCGCCAGCAGCTGGCCTCCTGCCGGCTGTATCTGATCACCAGCCCCTGCCAGACCCTTGAAGCTCTCGAAACCACGGTGGCGGCGGCCCTGGAGGCGGGGGTCCGTCTGGTGCAGTACCGGGCCAAGCAGGCCGACGACAGCCAGCGCTTCGCCGAAGCCACCGCCCTGCGCCGGCTCTGCGCCCGCCATGGTGCCCTGTTCCTGGTGAACGACCGGGTGGATCTGGCCCTGGCGGTGGACGCCGATGGCGTGCACCTGGGCCAGGGGGATCTGCCGCCGGCGATCGCCCGTCGCCTGCTCGGGCCGGAGCGCTTGATCGGCCGCAGCACCCACTGCATCGAGCAGCTGCGCCAGGCCGTGACCGATGGCTGTGACTACGTGGGGGTGGGGCCCGTGCATGCCACGCCCACCAAGCCCGGCCGCGCGCCGGTGGGGTTCGCCTATCTCAGTGAGGCCGCGGCGGAGAGCCCGCTGCCCTTCTTCGCCATCGGCGGCATCGAGGCCGCCACGCTCGCGCCGGTGCTGGCGGCCGGCGCCCGGGGGGTGGCGGTGGTGCGCGCGATCATGGAGGCCGCCGATCCGGCGGCGGCCAGCCGCGAGCTGCTGGCCGCCCTGCCACCACTTCACTCAGCACCACTTCCCTCACCACCCCTGCCCTGAACTCCGTCGCCTCCACCACCTCTTCGCCCTTCCGCTGCCGTGACCCTCTCTCTGAAACTCAACGGTGAGGCCCGCCAGTGCCAGGCAGGTCTCAGCCTGCAGGAGGCGCTGAAGCACTTCGGCTACGAGCCCCGCCTGGTGGTGGTCGAGTTCAACGGCACGGTGCTGGCCCGGCGGCATTGGCCGGAGCAGCCCCTCAACGATGGCGACGTTCTGGAAGTCGTCACCATCGTGGGGGGTGGTTCCTAGATTCGAGCCATTCGCAGCGGCAACTGACGTGTCCTCTCCCCAAGCCACCGGCCGTGCCAGCGCGGGGCGCCTGCGCCTGTCGGCCTGGCTGGTGCTGCCGTTCCTGCTCAGCACCCTGGTGATGTTCGCTGCGCCGCAGCCGAGCCAGGCCGCCAGCGGTGGCCGCATCGGCGGCGGCAGTTTCCGTTCCGCCCCCTCCATGCCGCGTAACTTCAGCGGCGGTGGTGGCGGGAGCTTCGGGGGTGGCGGCTACCGGGGCGGCGGTGGCGGCTTCGGCGGCGGCATCGGCTTCCCCTTCCTGATCCCGATCTTCGGCTTCGGCGGCGGCGGCTTGTTCGGCTTCCTGGTCCTGATGGCGATCGTGGGCGTGATCGCCAACACCCTGCGCGGTGGAGGTGGCGGCGCGCTGACCGGCGGCAATGGCGGCGGGGCGATGGTCGCTCCCCGCGCGGACGGCCCCGTGGCAGTGGCGCAGCTGCAGATGGGCCTGCTCGCCACGGCCCGCGATCTGCAGAGCGATCTGCGCCGCCTGGCAGCACAGGCGGACACCGGCAGCAGCGCCGGCCTGCAGCGGGTGCTGCAGGAAACCACCCTCTCGTTGCTGCGCAACCCCGATCTCTGGGTGTACGCCAACGTGGAAGTGGGTCAGGTGCCCTTTCCCAGCGCCGAAACCACCTTCAACCGCCTCTCGATGACAGAGCGCAGCAAGCTGCGCCGCGAGGTCACCTCCAATGTGGGCGGCAAGCGCTTCCAGGATGCCGCCGCGCCGGTGGGCAACGCCGATGCCACCAGCGATTTCATCGCCATCACCCTGCTGGTGGCCAGCCGCGGCCGCATCCCGATCAAATCCGCCAGCACTGCCGACGACCTCCGCAACGCGCTTGGCGTGCTGGGAGCTGTGAGCTCCACTGATCTGCTGGCCCTCGAAGTGATCTGGCAGCCCGAAGGCGAGGGCGAAGTGCTCAGCACCGAGGAACTGCTTACCGCCTACCCACAGCTGCAGCACCTCTGAGCCTCAGCCACGGCTGCACGCGCCACACAGCCATAGCCGTTCAACCCCTGCAAAGGCCAAGCAACGGCTGCAGCCGCTCGATCCCATCAGTTGAAGAGGCTTTCGGCCACAGCCGCTTCAACTGCTTGAACTGGCAACCCGCTCAGTGATCGCCCTGTTCATTTGCGTTGAGGATGCGCAGAGCGGCCATGGCGGCGCCGTAGCCGTTGTCGATGTTCACCACGGCAAGCCCTGGCGCGCAGCTGGCGAGCATGCCGTGCAGCGCCGCCATGCCGCCGGCACTCACGCCGTAGCCCACCGACACCGGCACGGCGATCACCGGCTGGGGCAACAGCCCGGCCACCACGGTGGGCAGGGCCCCTTCCATGCCGGCGCACACGATCAACACGCGGGCACGCCGCAGCCGCTCCAGCTTGCCGAGCAGGCGCTGCAGTCCCGCCACGCCCACGTCCACCACCAGGTCGTGGGCAATGCCGTGGCAGCGCAGGGCCAGGCCCGCCTCCTGGGCCACGGCCAGATCGCTGCTGCCGGCGCACACCACCGCCACCGACGGCGTGGCAGCCACCGGCGGCTCGCTGCTGCCCTCCTGCAGGCCGAGCGTCAGGCAGCGGGCGATCGGGTGATAGGCCAGAGCCCGCTCTGCCGGTAGCGGCGGCAGCGCCTCTCGGCAGAGAACGGCAACAGCGGCAGCCTTCTCGTCACTCACGCGCGTCACCAGAACGGTCTGGGCGGTCTGGGCCAGCCGCAGCAGGATGGCGGCGATCTGTGTAGCGCTCTTGTCCTGGCCCCAGATCGCTTCCGTCATCCCCAGCCGCAGCGGACGCTCCAGATCGAGCTCGGCCACCCCAGCAATCAGGCCGGGCCCCGGGTTGTGCTGAGACGCGATCTCGGGGTCGTTGTGAGGAGGGATCGGCCCGGTGCCGAAGGTGTTCATGGTTGCGGCAGCAGTTCGGCGCTGCCCAGCAGCGCAAAGGGGTTGTCTGCGGTGGTGGGCAGAGCCAGACAGCGGCGTGCCTCCGCCTCGAAGCGTTGCTGGGGCTCCGCCAGGCTGGTTTCTGCAAGGCCATGCCAGTCGGACGCCCGCCGCCAGCGGATCAGCAGCACGCCTTCCGTGTCGCGGGCGTTCCAGAACAGCTCCCGGCCCGCGAAACCCTGCTGCCGCTCCAACCAGGGCCCCCACCCCACCGCTTCAGCCTGCAACCAGCAGTTGCGCTGCTCTGCCGGCACCCGCAACCGCAAGAGCTCGATGGCTCCAGCTCCGGCGCCCACGTCGGCCCTGGCTGCCACGTCTGCGCCAGCTTCCAGGCCTGAGCCGGCAGCGCCCGGCGCGGCAAGAGCCATGCCCGGTTGTAGCCCAGGCGCCACCAGCAGGGCCAGCCCCAGGCAGAGCGCCAGCCACCAACCCTTCATGGTTTCTGCAGCAGGGCGACGGCATGGCAGGCGATGCCCTCCTGACGGCCGGTAGGCCCCAGACCTTCGTTGGTGGTGGCTTTCACCCCCACCTGTTCCGGCTCCACCGCCAGCCGTGCGGCGATGGCGGCACGCATGGCCTCGATGTGGGGCTTGAGCTTGGGCTGCTCCGCCACCACCACCGCATCCACGTTCACCACCTGCCAGCCCTGCTCGCGCACCAGCTCCATCACCCGCTCAAGCAGCAGCAGGCTGTCGGCGCCTTTCCAGCGCGCGTCCTCCGGCGGGAAATGGCGGCCGATGTCGCCGAGGCTGAGGGCGCCCAGCAGGGCATCCATCAGCGCGTGCACCAGCACGTCGGCGTCGCTGTGGCCATCGAGGCCGAGCGGATGGTCGAGCCGGATGCCCCCGAGGATCAGGGGCCGTCCGCTTACCAGCCGGTGGATGTCGTAGCCGTTGCCGATGCGCAGCTGCATGCCGAAGCCGTGAGGCGAAGCGGAGCCATCATGGGCATTCTCCCGGCGCGGACGCGTCGTCCGCGCCGCCTCCCTGCTCCAGCCAGCGCTGGTAGAGATCGGGGCGGCGCTCGCGGGTGCGCTGCAGTTGCTGCGCGTGGCGCCAGCTGGCGATCACCGCGTGGTGGCCGTTGCGCAGCACCTGGGGCACCTCCATGCCGCGAAAGCTGGCCGGGCGGGTGTACTGGGGATGCTCCAGCAGCAGGGCGCTGTGGCTTTCGTCGTCGAGCGAGGCGGCGGTGCCCACCGTGCCGGGCAGCAGCCGCACCACCCCATTGATCACGGTCATCGCCGGCAGCTCCCCGCCAGTGAGCACGAAGTCGCCGATCGACACCTCCGCATCGGCCAGGCTGCGGATGCGTTCGTCGAAGCCCTCGTAGTGGCCGCAGAGCAGCACCAGCTGGTCGCAGCTGGTGGCCCAGTGGCGCAGGTGGGCCTGCCGCAGAGGCTGGCCCTGCGGGCTCATCAGCAACACCGTACGGCGCTCCAGTTGCGGGATCGCCTCGAAGGCGGCGAAGACCGGCTCGGGTTTGAGCACCATGCCCGCACCACCGCCGTAGGGCACATCGTCCACCTTGCGGTAGCGGTCGGTGGCGAAATCGCGGGGGTTGTGGGTGTGCAGGCTGGCCCGACCGGCGGCGAACGAGCGGCCGATCACCCCGAGCCCGCGCAGGGGCTCGAAGGCCTCCGGCACCAGCGTCACGACATCGATCCGCAGGCCGCTCACGGTGCTCAGGAGGCGCTCACGCGGCGAATCTCGCTGCAGAAACTGGCCACCGCGGCACTGCCATCGGCGCGGTGCTCCACGCTGCTGCGCAGGCGCAGGTTGGGCTTGGTGAACCAGATCCGTTCCCGCACCAGGCCCTCACGGCGCTGAAGTTCCAGTTCCAGGCTTCCGTCAGGCCAGAGTTGCCAGCGACCGATCGTTCCGTCGACGCCCCGCAGGCCGCCGTCACCGTCAAAGCCGAGCGTGCTGCGGATGCCCTCCGGGGCATTCACCTGCAGGCCGCCCAGATCGCCTGCGGCACCTGCCTCCAGCAGGGTCACCTCCACCTCCCCCCGCTCGCTCAAGGGAGCGGCGCCGTCGTCTGGGTTGCTGCTGGCGCTGCCGGCCAGCGTGCTGCGCAGACCCATCCAGCGGCCGGCGCAGAGCTGCAGGAAGGCGGGCAGATCCGCCGGTGGGAACGCTGGGCTCGGGCCGGTCATGGCGGCAGTGGGCGGGCGGTGCGCCCATCCTGAAGCACGGCTCAGGGCCCAGCGGCAACGGCAGGGGCCAGCGCGCCGCCGGGCGGCTCGCGCGGCCAGCCTTCACTCCTCCCGGTAGCCCAGCTCCGCCAGCCGCGCCGGGTTGCGGCGCCAGTTCGGCACCACCTTCACGAACAGCTCGAGGTACACGGGCCCGTCGAACACCTTCTGCATCTGGACGCGGGCGCCGCTGCCGATGTCCCGCAGCATGGTTCCGCCCTTGCCGATCAGGATGCCTTTCTGGCTGGAGCGCTCCACCACCACCGTGGCGAGCACGGCCGTTCGCTTGCCGTCTTCCACGATCCGCTCCACCTGGACCGCCACCGAGTGGGGCACCTCCTCGCGGGTGAGGGTCAACACCTGCTCGCGGATCAGTTCGGCGAGCAGCAACTGCTCCGGCTGGTCGCTGATGGTGTCGGCCGGGTAGAGCGCCGGGCCCAGCGGCAGCCGTGCCGTGAGGGCCGCCACCAGCGCCTCGCAGCCCTCGCCACTGGTGGCGCTGCATGGGAAGAGCTCGGCGAAGGGGGCGAGGGCTTCACGGGCGCCTGCGCCGCTGGTGGCGTCAGCAGGGGCGCCGCTGGGCTCGTCGCCGCGGAAGCCGGTGGTTCCTCGGTCGTTCAGCAGGGCGTCATAGCTGTGTTGCAGGGCGGTGGCTTCCGCCGGATCCACCAGGTCCCATTTGTTCAGGGCCACCAGCACAGGCCTGCGGCTCTGGCGCAGCAGCTCCACGATGAAGCCGTCACCGCGGCCGGCCGGCTGGCTGCCGTCCACCAACAGCAGCACCACGTCCACGTCGCCGATGGCGGAGCGGGCGCTGCGCACCAGCCGTTCCCCCAGCAGGTGATGGGGCTTGTGGATGCCGGGAGTGTCCAGCAGCACCAGCTGGGCGGCGGGAGTGGTGAGGATCGCCCTTAGACGGTTGCGGGTGGTCTGGGCCACGGGGGAGGTGATCGCCACCTTCTCCCCCACCAGCTGGTTGAGCAGCGTCGATTTGCCGACGTTGGGCCGGCCCACCAGGGCCACGAACCCGGAGCGGAAGTCGGGCGGGTGGCTCGCCGGTAGGAGCGGAGAATGCATACCTTCAACAGTGTCATCCCAAGGGCCGTCGATGTCTGCCTCCACCCCGGCTTCACTCGGTGCGGGAGCCGGAAGCCCCGCTGCTGTTCCCAGCTTTCCGCAGGCCATGGAGATCACGGCCCAGTGGCTGGGCTTGTGGGAGAACGGCGAGCTGAGCGACGAAGTGCTGGCGGATCGGGTGGGGGAGCTGGTGCAGAGCCGCGATGGCGCCCGGGGGTTCTTCGTGGTGGCGCTGGCCGGCGATTCCCCCCTGATGGACCGCCTGCCCGATGGCCTGGTGTGGCAGTTACGCCAGGCCGGCGCCGGTGTGGTGGATCTCACCGCCCGCAACCTGGCGATGAGCAAGGCGATGGCCTTGCACCATCAGCGCCAGGACGATGGGGCCATGCAGGCCAGTTCCGAGCGGGTGCACCAGCGGTGTGTGGAGTTGCTGCGCCTGCTGGACCCCAGGGCTGTGAAGGAGCGGCTTGAAACGCTGCTGGAGGCCACGGCAGGCCGTGGTAACGACGTGGCTTTCCTGGAGCGCTGGGGCTACGACGCCGAGCAGCGTGCCGCGATCGCGGCGGCGATCAAGGAAGTGGCAGAGCCCGCTTGAGAGGGAATGGCTGCTTGCAAGCGCATGGGCCGGCAGTTGGTTGGTGGGCTTGATCCCTCACCGCACCATCGCCGCCACGTTGCCGCCGTCGACGGTGAGCACGGCGCCGGTGGTGCGATCCAGGCGGGCCAGGGCCACGAAGGCCTCGGCCACATCGGCGGCGGTCACTTCCTGGCCCAGCAGGTTGCCGCCCATGTAGGCGGCCTCGCTGACGCCGCGGGCGACGGAGCGCGCGCGGATCATGGCGTCGTCGAGCAGGCCGGAGCGGATGCGATCAGCATTGATGGCATTGGCACGGATGCACTCCGTACCCCCCTCGAGCGCGTATTGGCGCATCAGCGCCAGCAGGGCCGCTTTCGCGATGCCGTAGGCACCGAAGTTCGGGCCGGGATTGAGGGCCTGCTTGGAGACGTTGAACAGCAGCTGGCCGCCCAGCGGGGAGGGATCGGGAGCAGCTGAGGTGAGGCCTGCGCCGTCCTGGGCGCGGAACACGGCGACAGCGGCCTGGGCCACGTGCTGGTGGGCGAAAAGGTTGAGCTCGAAGCTGGCACGCAGATCGGCGTCTTCAAGGGTGGCGATCGGGCCGGTCCAGGCGGCGCCGGCATTGGACACCACCAGATCGAGGCCACCGAAGCGGGTCACCAGCTGATCGATGGCCGCGCGCACCTGCGCCGGTGCGGTGACATCGGCATTGAGCGCCAGCGCCCGCTTGCCGCAGCTGGCGGCCACGGCGGCAGCCCCCTCGGCGTCACGATCGAGCACGGCCACCTCGGCACCGACGACAGCGAAAGCCCGGGCGATCGCCGCGCCGATGCCACCCGCTCCACCGGTGACCAACACCACGTGCCGGGCCAGGGGCAGCTCCTTACCCTTGCCGAGCTTGGCCTGCTCCAGGCTCCAGTACTCCATGTCGAAGGTGTCGTCCTCACCAACGGGCTGAAAGCGGCCCAGCGCCTCGGCGGCCAGCAGCGTCTGGGCCCAGGCCTCGGCGATGTCGGCGGTGACGGCGGCCGCCGCCGCACTGGCGCCCACTCCCACCAGGCCCAGGCCGGGGATGGCGATCACGCGCGGCAGGGGATCCAGCGGCGTCTTGTGGCCGCCCACGCGGCTGTTCTGGCGGTGCACGTAGGCCTGATAGTCGTCCACATAGGCCTGCATCACAGCTTCCAGTTGCACCGCCCAGGACTGCAGGGCCGGCCCGGCCTCGGGACCCTCTGCCGGCGGCGCCGGCGGCAGCACCAACGGTTGGGCCTTGGTGCGGATCACATGGTCGGGGGTGGCGACCCCCCGCCCGGCCCAGTCGCCAAGGCGCTGGTCGTTGGCCACCGCCAGGGAGTTGGCGGTCTGCCGCAGATCCAGCAGCCAGCGGCGCGCACAGCCCTGACGCTCGGCGGCCCGGCTCAGGGCCCCACGCACCAGCGGCAGCAACGCCGCCGCAGGTGCCGGGCGGCTCGGCAGTCCGCATGGCTGAAACAGGCGCTCGCTGTGGCTGAGGGCGCGCTCGGCCTCCTCCACCAGCGCAATCATCCGCTCGTAGCTCTGCTTGGCCGTGGCCCCGAAGGAAAACAGCCCGTGCTGGAGCAGCACCATCCCCTCCAGCTCCTGGCCGCGGGCGGCGGCGGACGCCGCGGCCGCCTCATAGGCCTCGGCGGCCGCCTTGGCCAGCGCGAAGCCGGGCATCACGTAGGGAACGATCGCCACCCGCTCGCCATAGACCCGACGGCACACCGCCTCGGCGTCGGGCTGATCGGCCAGCGCCAGCAGCGCCACCGCATGGGTGTGATCGATGAAGGCATGGGGGAGGAAGGCATGCAGCAGGGCCTCCACCGAGGGGTTGGGCGCCGCCGGATCGATCAGGTGGCGCCGCTGGGCCGCCACCATGTCCTCGTCGCTGAGGGACGGCAGCGCGCGCAGCCGCAGCAGCGGCTCCAGCTGCACGGCCGGGTGGCCCGGCGGCTCGATCGTGGCCAGATCCCAGCCGCTGCCCTTGACGCACAACACGGAGATGGTGTCGCCGAGCAGGTCGGTGACGCTCGTTTTCAGCGAGGTGTTGCCGCCGCCGTGCAGCACCAGTTCCGGGTCGGCGCCCAGCAGGCGGGCGGAGTAGGTGCGCAGGGCCAGCGCCTCGCTCACGCCCCGGGCGCCGTAGTGGGCCACAGCCGCCTGCGCATCGGCGTCGGACCAGCGGTTGAGCACGGCCATGGGACGGGAAGGAGCTTGGGGGAGACTACGGGGAGCCACCCTGCAGGGCCTGCCCGTGTCGTCCCACTGCCGCCGCAGGCCCCCGCTCACCCCGCAGCAGAAAGGCAGGGGGTGGGCGGCAGCGGCGTTGCTGCCGGTGGTGCCACTGGTGATGCTGGCCCTGGCGGCGCCCGGCCCGGCCCAGCAGCCGAACCCGCCCCAGATTCCCCGCGACGGCTGGAAGGACTGCGAGTACAACGGCAAGCCCCTGGCCTGCGTGGATGAGCAGATCCCCGGCGGCCTGAAGATCCGCTGGAAGGACGGCCTGTCGATGACCTACCGGGAGATGTCCGGCAAGGGCAAGGACCCCAGCGGCAGCGACCTGCTGCGCGACCGGCTGGGGGGCCTCTGGCGCCGGGAGCTCTACGTGCAGGACAACATCTCGCTCACCAACGACGCCAACGGCAACCGGATCTTCGTGCCGCTGCGCTTCCCCTGCAAACCGCCCCTGAAGGGGGAGGTGGGCTACTGCCGCTACTGACCCCGCCGCCATGAGAGCGATTCTCGCCACCCCTGCCCTGGTGGACACGGAGCTGCCGGAGCCCGTGCCCGGCCCCCACGACCTGCTGGTGCGGATCGAGGCGGTGGCGGTGAACCCGATCGACACCAAGTTGCGTGCAGCCGTGGGCCCCGGCGCGGCTCCGAAGCAGCTGGGCTGGGATGGTGCCGGGGTGGTGAGCGCGGTGGGGGAGCGGGTGCGCCGCTTCCGGGTGGGGGATCCGGTGATGTTCGCCGGCGATGCGGGTAGGGCCGGCTGCAGCGCCGAAGCCGTGCTGGTGGACGAGCGCCTGGTGGGCCGCAAACCGACCCGGCTCTCCTGGGCCGAGGCGGCCAGCGTGCCGCTGACGGGGCTGACGGCCTGGGAGTCCCTGTTCGAGCGCCTCGGGCTGGATCCGGATGACGGCGGTGGCGGGAGCGCCAAGGGCGCCAGCCTGCTGATCCTCGGCGGCGCCGGCGGGGTGGGCTCGATTGCCATCCAGCTGGCCCGCCGGGCCGGGGTGGTGGTGATCGCCAGCGCCTCGCGCCCCGAGAGCACCGCCTGGGTGCAGGAGCTGGGGGCCCACCACGTCGTCGACCACCACCGGCCCCTGGCTCCCCAGCTGGCCGCCCTGGGCTTCGAGGCGGTGGATCGGATCGCCAACTTCAGCGACACCGACGCCTACTGGGAGGTGATGGCCGAGCTCATCGCCCCGCTGGGGTCGATCGTGGCGATCGTGGGCAACCGCCACCCCCTCGACCTCAACCTGCTCAAGGCCAAGAGCGTGACCTTCGCCTGGGAGTTCATGTTCAGCCGCTCCCAGTTCCAGACCGCCGACATGGGGCGGCAGGGGGAGATCCTGGATCACCTCGCCGCGCTGTTCGAGGCCGGCGAGCTGCGCCCCACCCTGGGCCGCACCCTCAGCCCCATCAACGCCACCAACCTGGAGCTTGCCCATGCCCAGCTGGCCTCCGGGAGCACGATCGGCAAGATCGCACTCAGCGGCTGGGGCTGAGCGCCATGGGCGCCCGCCGCACTCGGGGAGGCCTCAGCGCACGGCCACCAGCACCCGGTGGCGGGGGTCGCAGGCCTCCCGGCGCACGTCGCGGAAGCCAGCCTGCTCCAGGGTCCTGGGCAGATCGAGGCCGAAGTAGTCGGCCAGGTAGGGCTCGGTGCTCTTGAGCAGGGTGGCGATCGGCGCCGGCAGGCGGCGGATCACGGCCGAATCGGGATCCTGATCCACCAGGGCCACCACCCCGCCGGGACGCAGGAGGCGCGCCGCCTCCTGCAGCACCGCCCGGGTGGCGCCTGCGGGCAGCTCGTGGCAGACGAACTGGAGGGTGATCAGGTCGACGCTGGCCGCCGGCAGGCCGGTGGCTTCGGCGGCGGCGTGGTGCCAGCGGCGGATGCGGCCGCCGGGGTCGCGGACCCTGGCCACCGCCAGCATCTGGGGGGAGAGGTCGAGGCCGTCGACGGCGACGCCTGTGCCCTCACGTCGCTCCAGCCAGTCCTTGAGGGCCAGGGTGCCGACGCCCACCGAGCACCCGATGTCGAGAGCGCTGCGCACCGGGCCGATGAGGCTGGGCTCGATCGCCGCAAAGATCGCGTCCCGCAGCCGCCGCTGGGCGTCCTGGGGCTCCAGGGTCTCCCCCGGCCACACCCGCAGGGCCATCGCATCGGTGGCCTGCTCCGCCTCACCGGCCGCCTGCCAGCAGAGGTTGCCCTCCTGGTAGGCGTGAAACCGGGCCCGGTAGTAAGGCGGCACCTGGGTGGCCGCATCCGAGCTGCTGGCCAGCAGCGGCTCGGCCTGCCGCACGAGCTCCTCGCACCGCGCCCGCCAGGCGATGCCGCGGCGCTCGGCGGTGCGGATGATCAGCTGGCGGGCCTGGAGGAACAGCAGCCGGCGCAGGGGCTCGACCGCCAGCAGCCGGTCGATCAGCCAGCCGAGGGGATGGCGCGAAGCCACCCAGTTGGGGGGCGGGGCGGCGGCGGTCAGGGCCGGAGCGGCGGGCTGGGCCTGGGCCATGGCGGCGGAGCGGCAGTGGCGGGGGACTGCATTCTCGCCGCAGCCAGCCCGGCTGAATCGGGGTACGGTTGCACTGCTGCCGCGAAGAACAAGCCATGGACTGGCGTCCCCGTCTGCTGGCCTTCTCCACCTCCCTGCTGGTGGGAGCCGGCGCCCTGGTCGGCGGAGCCGCCCTGGCCACCCCGGCCGGATCCCTGCTCAAGGGCCTGTCACTGCCGCTGCCCAAGCCGGCCGCCAGCCTGTTCGCCGCGAACGCCATCGGCCAGACCAGCCTCAACACCCAGCTGCCCGGCAAGCCGGACGAGCTGCTCGCCAAGGTGAAGGCCTCCCTGGCCAAGCAGGGCTACAGCGAGCGCAAGATCAACACCGTGGTGGGCCCGTGGGGCTTCAACCTGGTGCTGGATCCGCCGGCGGGCACCAAAGTGGATGGCACCGCCGAGGGCAAGGCGGCCGCCCTGGTGCTTCAGGCCACCGCCCTCGGCCCCAACCAGCTGAACCTCAACGTCCGCTTCGAAGGGCTCTGAGGGGTCAAGGACCAGAGTGGCCCCATGGACAGCAAGCCAGCCCCCAACTGGTGGGCCCGCAACTGGAAATGGCTGGTGCCGGCCGGCTGCCTCACGGGGGTGGCCGGGCTTGCCGGCTTCATCGCTCTGATCGTCGGCCTCGTGTTCGGGCTGATCAAATCGACCACGCCCTACCAGCAGGCCCTGGCCAAGGCCCAGAAGGATCCGGTGGTGATCAGTCGGCTGGGCGCCCCGATCAATGGGGGCTTGCTGGTGTCCGGCAGCGTCAATCTTTCCGGTGGCACGGGCCAGGCCAACCTGGCCATTCCCCTGCAGGGGTCCAGGGGCAACGGCACCCTGTACGTGGAGGCCCGCCAGAGCGCCGGCACCTGGACCTACTCCACCCTGACGGTCCGACCGGACGGCGCCGGTGAACCCATCAGCCTGCTGCGGCCCTCGCTCTGAATCGAGCGACGGGCAGCTGCTCAACCCGCGGCCACCGCCACCGAGGCGGCATAGAGGGCCTGGAGGCCCGCCTCGCTGGCCGGCGCCACGCCCCGCTCGGTGATCAGGGCCGTCACCAGCCGGGCGGGGGTGACATCAAAGGCGGGGTTGAAGCCGTCGCTGCCATCGGGCACCAGCTGCACGCTGGTGGGCTCCCCTGCGGCGGGCTTGCCGGCGATGCGGGTCACCTCCAGGGGGGAGCGGGCCTCGATCGGGATCTCGGCCACCCCGTCGGCGATCGACCAGTCGATGGTGGAGGCGGGCAGGGCCACGTAGAAGGGCACGCCGTTGTCGTGGGCGGCCAGGGCCTTGAGGTAGGTGCCGATCTTGTTGCAGACATCGCCGCAGCGGGTGGTGCGGTCGGTGCCGACGATCACCGCATCCACCTGGCCGTGCTGCATCAGATGCCCGCCGGCGTTGTCGACGATCACGGTGTGGGGCACCCCCTCCCGGCCCAGCTCGAAGGCCGTCAGGCTGGCCCCCTGGTTGCGGGGGCGGGTCTCGTCAACCCACACGTGGATCGGCAGGCCGGAGCGGTGCGCCTTGTAGATCGGCGCCAGGGCCGTGCCCCAGTCGACCGTGGCCAGCCAGCCGGCATTGCAGTGGGTGAGCACGTTCAGGGGCTGGCCGCGGCGCTCCTCGGGGCGGCTGGCGGCGATCTCCTGGAACAGGCGCAGGCCGTGGTCGCCGATCGCCTCGCACATGGCCACGTCCTCCTCGGCGATGGCGGCCGCCTCGGCCTTGGCCGCCTCGGCGCGCTGCTCCGCCGCCAGAGGCAACACCTGGGCCCGCACCCGTTCCAGGGCCCAGCGCAGGTTGATGGCGGTGGGGCGGGTGGCATCGAGGCGCTCGAAGGCCGCGGCCAGGGAGGCATCGGAGGGGTCGGCCTGCAGGGCCAGCATCAGCCCGTAGGCCCCGGTGACGCCGATCAGGGGAGCCCCCCGCACCACCATGGTGACGATCGCCTCGGCCGCCTCCTCGACGCTGGTGAGCGAGCGGGTCACGAAGCGGTGCGGCAGCAGGGTCTGGTCGATCACACCGACCGAGCGGCCGCCATCCTCCAGCCAGATGGTGCGCCAGGGCCTGCCGTCGATGTTCATGGAGGTGCGGGGGGTGCAGGCATCGGCCCCATTGTTTCGCCCTGCTGCCCAGCGGCGCCGGGCGGGGACGTGAGCCAGAACACCACGGCAGGAAATGATCAGAAAACCAACCTAAAATCGGCGAAACCCATCCCTCCAGGCCATGGCGTCGAATCCGGTCACCTGGTTTGAGCTGAACGTCCACGACATCGAGCGTGCCAAAGCGTTCTATACGGCCGTGTTCCAGGTGGAATTCCAGGACTTCTCCAACCCAGAGATGGCCTACTGGTGCTTCCCGATGGATGACGGGCAGGTGGGCGCCGGTGGGGCACTGATGAAGATGGCGGGGTGCGAACCGGGGAAAGGCGGCACGATGGTGTATTTCAATTGCGACGATTGCGCGGTGGAGGAAAGCCGCGTGGTGCCCGCTGGCGGCACGGTGTGCCGGCCGAAGATGGCGATCGGCAACTTCGGCTTCATCTCTGTGGTCATCGACACGGAGGGCAACCCAATCGGGCTGCATTCGCTGCGTTAGCCGAAGCCACCAGGGTCAGGCGGCGGAAAGAAGGCGTCCTGTTCTGGCGGTTGTCGGCGTTGGAACGCAGCCTTCAGCTCGGGCAGCGGTATCCCTTGTCATTGAACAACACCAGGGAGGCATCCGTCACCTCCGGGTCGTAGAGAACACCGCGGTGGTGGGTGATCTCCTCGACAGCGGCAGTGGGGCCCAAGCCTGCACGGTAGGACCGGTGGAAACACATCGTCTCGACCACGTCGGCCACAGCCAGGATCCTGTCTTCCATCAACAATTGATTGCCTGGCAGGGCGTCAGGGCATCTACTTCCGTTGATGTGCTCGTGGTGTTCCAAGTGGCACTGCACAGCTAAGCGGCCAGGCTCGTCAATCCGCCCGGCCAGGGGAACTACAGGTGCCGCCGATGTTCATCGCGTGGTCAGCTGGGAGGTATTCAGTTGATGCAGAGCGGATGACCTGCTCATGCGTTGCGGATACAGCACTGATGAAGGCGTAGAGGCAAGAGCATCTGGTGGCGGGAAGGAGCGGGGAGCCTTTCCAAGTCCATCCCCCTCGCGGGATAGTCACTGAGCGGACCATTGTTTCAGCATGCCATTCGTGCACGAAACCTTCCTGCAGCAAGCCATTCATTCAGCGGGCAGCGCGTGCTGCGCTGCTGCGACGGCCATAGACAATGGCGCCGAAACCGGTGACATACATCAACAGGCTGTAGACGGCGGCTGGTATCGCCATCTCCGGGCTGTTGAGCAGGCCGGCGGTGATGGCGATCGCCAGCGTGCCGTTCTGGAGGCCCACCTCGATCGCCAGGCAGATCCGCTGAGCTGGGGGCAGACGAAACAGACGGCCAGTGAAGAAACCCGCCAGCATCGCCAGCAGGTTGAGCATCAGCACAGCGAGGCCCACCTGCGCCAGGAAGCCCGGCAGCCTGGTGCCCTCCCGCGCGAGCAACAGCACAATGATGAGCGCCAGCAGCCCCGCCGCCAGGCGGCTCATGTGCGGCTCGAGACGTCGCGCCGTTCTGGGGAAGCGCCGGCGAATGATCATGCCGATCGCTGTAGGCAAGAGGGTGATCAGGAAGATCTGCAGCATGGTGGATCCAATTGGCAGGGAAATCGCCGCCTGCGCGTTGAGAAAATGCTGCAGTGCCAGGTTGGTGAACAGCGGAATCGTGAACACAGTGAGGATGCTGCTCACGGCCGTGAGAGTGACCGACAACGCCACATCACCCCGCGCCAGATAGGTGAGCAGGTTGGAGGAGGGGCCACCAGGACAGAGCGTCAACACAATCAGACCCACCGCAATCGTCGGCTGCATGGGCACCACCAGGGCCACAAGAACGCCGATCAGCGGCAACACCAGGAGCTGGCACAACGTACCGATGGCCACAGCCTTGGGATCACGTGTGATGCGCTGAAAATCCTCAGCTACCAGACTGAGCCCCATGCCCAGCATCACGATCGCCAACGCAAGCGGCAGCAGAACCGCCGTGAAGATGGTGCTCTGCATCAGCCGCTGCTGGTCAAGAGAGGAAAGAAGTCTGCCGGCCTAGACCCTAATCCCAGCCCTCACCGGGCTCACGTAGAAGCCGGACCTGAGGCGCGGGCCTGGGGTGCTGTAGCGATCCAGACAAGAGGCCGCAGGAGGTGAGCCAGCTCTGGCGATCACCCTGAAGGGAGCTCATGAAAGCGCATCAGGAGACCAAAGCCAGAAACCTCATCTGAGGTCAAAACCAGGAGCCAATCCTGTGTCAGGACGTCCTGAGTGTGCCCAGGGGCGATACCCCCTGGCCTCCCCGTGGCCATCCTCCAGCCAACAGGTGACCAACCTTTGACCGAGCCGCAGCCAACCGGGGGCGACCCCGTGGCCAACCGCAAGGAGGCTACTCAAGATGTTACGAACCTCCCATCTGCGAAGGATGAAGCTCAATAGGAATGGCATGGCCACCTGCACCTCGCACGACGGGAATGGTTCCAGGGAACAGAGCTGGTTTGACGAGAAGCAGCCAGTCAGTCAGTTTTCCGGAGATAATCCGGAGCTTGATCATCACTGTGGGCATGGCCATAAACAACACCCGATGGGAAGTACTCGGCATCGAACTGCACCTTGCCGGCCACCTCCTCACCCGCCACCTCAGCAATGAAGCGCAGCGTGAGATCAATACCAGCAGAAACACCCGCAGAACACCAGATCATTCCATCCCGGGTGAATCGCTCCTCCACCACCTCCACATCGCCAAAGGCACGCAAACGATCCAGCGAGGCCCAGTGAGTGGTGGCTCGCTTGCCGGCGAGCAGCCCCGCCGCCTGCAGCAGAAAAGCACCGGTGCATACGGACAACACCGCCTGACAAGAGCGGGCCTGCTCCGCCACGAACTCCAGCAGGCAAGTGTTGAACACTTCTACGCGGGTTCCCTGGCCGCCCGGTACCAGCAAGACATCGAGTGCTGGGCACGCCTCGAAGGACACATGCGGATTGATCGACAGGCCATTGGCGCAGACCACCGGCTCCAGCCGCTCCGCCACGGTGAGGCAACTGCTGGGGCCACCGTCATGCTGCTTCCAGAGCGAGAACATCTCCCATGGGCCGATCACATCGAGCTCTTCAACCTGAGGAAACACAAGAAGGCCGATTTCCATGGAGAAACCTGCAGGTGAAGGTCTGGGCCTGAAGCTGGGAGCAAGGGCATACCCACACGGACGCCCCTCGTGAAGCCAGCCGGCGGCAAGCGCTCCGGCCTGGACGACAAAGGACGCTCCTCTTCATCATCGTCAATGTCGCCGACCGAGACGTGTGCCTGCATTCCCATCTAGGACTTATCAACAGTCTTGTTATAGAGGCTGGCCCCAACGCTTGCAAGAAAGACAGCGAGCAACCAGCCTGCAACAAGCAAGCCAATATCCTCCTCTCTGCTGTCAGGGAAGTGGTACCCAATCAACGCGATCGCCATCTGCGCGAACCCTTCGGCAACCCCTCATCCATGGCAGTCTCCATGCTGAAGCATGGCGATCACGACAGCATTGCTGAGGCTCAGGACCTGGAACAGAGATGGCCAGGCTCAGGGTCATTGCGGAATGCCAAAAAGACAAGAACCGGTGGAAGCGAGAAGCCACACGGATCCGTCAACAAGGTGGCATCAGAACCTCGTCGGAAAATGGTGAATCCAGATCGGTGGCATGCACGTGCACATCGGGATCGGCGCAGAGGATAGCCACCAGGTCGTTGTGCAATGTTCCGGCAGCTTCATCGGCACCGGTGTTAACGAAGCGAAAGCGACGCCAACTCCACCGTCTTGTGGGAGTAGCCCCATCGCCGAGGTAGAGCTCCAGGCTGCCATCAGCACAGGCACGCCCATAAATACACACGCCAAAGGTGAAGGGGTAGCCGGCCAACTCCACCCACCACCCCCAGTCTTCACAACAGAAGAATGGAGCAAGGTATCCAAGTTCCCGCAGTCTGTCAGTGAGATACTCCGCCAGGGCCTTCCCATAGGTGCCTTCGTTGATGATCTGATCAGCTTCTCCTGGAAGAATGGAGAACTTCGCAGATGTGATGTGGATGAAGCGGGTCATCGGCAGGTCACCACCTAGAGCCGGCAGTCAGGCATCGCACCGAGACAACGCCAAAAAACTCCAAGCCTGAATCCAGAAATGACTTGAACCATGGCTCCTCGTCTGCCCCGAAGCGAGATCCAAACAATGGCCTCAAGCCTTCCGCCTGACGTCGTCCGAAAAGCCCCTGAAATGACCTCACCAATGACACCCAGGGTTCACCGAATTGAAGGTAATGGCGAAACGAGTGGCTCAAAAGAAGCCTGAAGCAGCGCCGGCCAGAGCCATCAGCCGGCAAGTCCACACCACTCACATCGCCAGCTCGTGCGTGGCAGCCCATCAGCGGGTTGTCCAACGGGGATCAAGATGCGGGTCTTCGCCCTGAGCCGCTTGTTCAGCGGAGACGGGCCTGAATCCATCGATGTATTCGAAACGATCAACAACATGCCCTTGCATGAAGGCACGTCCAGACGTGGGGCAACGGCGAAACTCCCAGGTGTGCTCAATGCGGGCCTTCAGGAGCTGGCTGGCTGGACTGTTCTCAGGGCGATGGCGATAGGTCCACAGCATCACCGTCCTGGCCATGGTGAAAGGCTCCTGAACCGCCACATGGATGGAGGTGTAATCGTGAATCTCATCGAAGAATCTTCTCTTCGCGATCTGGTGGGCTTCAAAATCCGCGTAACCAACCCATTGCTTATCACCAAAACGCATGTAGAAGCCATCCGTGGCAATGACAGGGAGGAACGCAGACAACCCCACCTGCAGATCGTGCAGACGTCCCCACTCCAGGATGATTGAACGGGCCTCGTCTTCAGAAACGGGTTCCAGTGCGGGCACGGGAAAGAGGGTTGACACAGTCTCTGGATGCTAGCTACGCGATTCACTCCCGTCGGGGTCGACGGCGCGTGCCTGAATGCCATGCAAGCGTGAAGCAGCACACAGAGATCACGGCTGCACGGGTCAAGAGCGCAGCGTAAAGCCCATGCCTCCACTGACGGCACTGTTCGTTAATCACTGAACAACCGAAGGCTAGCCGCCAGGAGCAGAGGCCTGATGTCTACACTTGAGTCGCTGGTCAGGCGAGAAGTGTTGCTTGAATCGATGTGCTGAGTGGAGTCGTCGGACGGCCGATCAGTCTGCTCAAGGTTCTGCTGTCGTCATACAATCCACCCTGAGCAGCGCCAGTGTCTGACTCCGCCAGCATCATGGCAAAGGGCGGCGGGAAGCCGGCACCTTCCAGCGCTTGGCTGTAGTCAGCCTGAGACATGTTCTGATAGCAGACCGGCTTGTGAGCCTGCCGGCTGAGCTCGTCCGCAAACTCCGTCAACGTGTAAGCCTCATCACCTGCCAATTCATACACCTTGCCAGCCTGATCATCGGCCAGCAACACAGCAGCATCGGCAGCTGCGTAATCAGCGCGCGTTGCCGAAGCAATTCGGCCTTCACCCGCGCAGCCCATCACGACACCGTAGCCAAGGGCGGCCGGAATGCTCGCGAGATAGTTCTCGGTGTACCAGCCATGCCGCAAGACAACGTGGGGAACTCCAGAGTCTTGCAGGAGGATTTCCGTCTGGTGATGTTCTGCCGCCAGCGGAAGCGGGCTCACATCAGCGTGCAGAAGGCTGGTATACGCCAGCAGCTTTACACCCACAGCTTTGCAGGCATGGATCACGTTGGCATGCTGCGGCACGCGGCTTCCAACCTCACTGCCGGAGATCAACAACACTTTGTCGGCACCGGAAAATGCGGCGTCCAGAGTGGAGGGTTGGGCGTAATCCATCTGCCGAACCTGTACACCAAGGCTGGCGAAGCCAGCAACGCTCTGAGGGTTACGAACCGCGGCCACCAACGCACTGGCCGGAACCGATTGCAACAGCTCACGCACAACCAACTGCCCAAGTTGCCCCGAGGCGCCCGTCACAACAATCATGAAGTCAGCTCGTTCCTTTTGGTCGGCAAGGTCACCGTAATGTGAGACACTAACGAATCGCAAGTACCAACCAAAAGGTAAGTGCATGAGCGTCTTCCCTGCCCAGCCCGACACGCTGAGCCAGCGCCTCGACAAGGGCGATCTCTTCGCCCAACCCTGCCCCTCGCGCGACATCCTCAAGCACGTATGCAGCCGGTGGGGAGTGCTCTGCCTGCTATCCCTGCGCCAGGGCACGCATCGGTTCAGTGAGCTCAGACGCAAAATCGGTGGCGTCAGCGAGAAAATGCTGGCCCAGAGCCTCCAAGCTCTCGCAGACGATGGCTTTGTTCTGCGCGTGTCCTATCCGGTGGTGCCTCCATTCGTGGAGTACAGCCTCACGCCCTTGGGAGAAGAAGTGGCCGAGCATGTCGCCACCTTGGCCAACTGGATTGAAGTGAATCTGCCACGGGTGTTGGAGGCCAGAACACACGTGTCCACGCCCTGATGAGCCTCAATGGAAAGCGGCCCTGATGATCTGCGCCGAACCAGCAACGTTCACGTCCTCAGATCTTTCAAGCCACCAGATCCTTCCAGTCACCAGATCCTTCGAGCCATCCGCACGGCGTTCCACACCAGCCACCTACGCTCCCTCCACAAGCTGCGGGAGGCCTCACCGGCAGCCCAGTCCTGAGCCATGGACCTTTTCGAGCGCCAGTGGAGCACCTACCGCCGCGTGGTCGACCACGACCTGATGGAGCACAAGGCGCTCTCGGCAGCCACCACAGCGGCGATCGAAGGCTGGCTGGCCCAGCGCCCATCAGGGTCGCCGTTGCCCCGGATGGTGGATCTGGGCTGTGGCGATCTGGCCCTGCTGGCGCCGCTGCTGCGGCGGCTGCCGCTGGGGTCGTACCTCGGGATTGATCTTGCCGCTCCAGTGCTGCCCCTGGCCGCCGCCCAGCTGCAGGGGGTGCCCTATCCCTGCGCCTGGCGTGAGCAGGATCTGCTCTCCTGGGCGCTGGAGCCGGCCGGCGACGACCCCGGCGCCAGCGCCGCCGCACCGGTGGATCTGATCCACACCTCCTTCGCGGTGCATCACCTCACCACGCCGGAGAAGGCCCGGTTTCTGGCGGCCTGCCGCGCACGGCTCGCACCCACCGGCCTCCTCCTCTGGGCCGATGTGTTCCGTGAACCGGGCGAAAGCCGCGAGGCCTATGTGGCCCGTTACGTGCAGCGCATCTCGGACG
Source organism: Synechococcus sp. MW101C3 (assembly GCF_002252635.1). Classification (NCBI taxonomy): domain Bacteria; kingdom Bacillati; phylum Cyanobacteriota; class Cyanophyceae; order Synechococcales; family Synechococcaceae; genus Synechococcus; species Synechococcus sp. MW101C3. Next base: position 60,507 of record NZ_NQKX01000006.1, on the reverse strand, counting down.
GCTGGCAGGCGCTCGCAGCCGAAGAACGGCAGCGGGTGATGGATCACCTCAGCCGCTTTGATCACCCGGCCGACGCGACCGCGATCCAGCACACGGCAGAAGCGTGCGGCTGGCGATGGCAGTGGCTCTGGCGTGGAAGCCACCGCGCCGAAGCCCTGGCCCTGCTCACCCCCTGCTGACCGGCGGCCGGTGGTCAGCCGTGCTCCTTCAGAAACTCCACGCTGCTCTGCAGTTCGTCGGCGAAGCGGTCGATTTCTTCGAAGGTGGTGGTGAAGGCCAGGCTGGCGCGCGCCGTGGCCGACAGGCCGTAGTGGCGATGCAACGGCTGGGTGCAGTGGTGGCCGCTGCGGATGCAGATGCCACCGGCATCCAGCAGGGCCGAGAGGTCGTTGGCATGCAGGCCCTCCACCGTGAAGGCGGCCAGGGCGCCGCGATCGGGTTGCTGCTCCGGCGTGGGGCCGAGGACCGTGAGCCCTTCGATCGCCTGCAGCCGCTGGAAGAGGTGGCGGGTGAGCCCCTGCTCCCAGGCGTGGATACGCTCCAGACCAATGGCATTGAGGTAATCGAGCGCGGCGCCCATCCCCACCGCTTCACCGATCGCCGGGGTGCCGGCTTCAAACTTATGGGGCAGCTCCGCCCAGGTGCTGACGTCAAGGCCCACATCCTGGATCATCTCGCCGCCGCCCAGAAATGGCGGCATCGCCTCCAGCAGCGCCTCGCGGGCCCAGAGGAAGCCCATGCCGGTGGGGCCGCAGAGCTTGTGCGAAGAGCCCACCAGGAAATCAGCGCCCAGCGCGGCCACGTTCACCGGCAGGTGCGGCAGGCTCTGGCAGGCATCCACCAGCAGCAGAGCACCGGCCTGGTGCGTGAGCTGGGCGATCGCCGCGATCGGATTGAGGCAACCGAGCGTGTTGCTGATCTGCACCACGCTCACCAGCCGCGTGCGTTCATTGAGCAGACGGCTGAAATCCTCCATGTCGAGCTCGCCGGTGTCGGTGAGGCCGGCGTGGCGCAGCACGGCGCCGGTGCGGGCTGCCAGCAGCTGCCAGGGCACCAGATTGCTGTGGTGCTCCATCACCGTGAGCAGGATTTCGTCGCCGGGCCGCAGGAATGCATCCCCCCAGCTGCGGGCCACCAGATTGATCGCCTCGCTGGCATTGCGGGTGAACACGATCTCCCTGGGGGTGGCCGCAGCGATGAAGCGGGCGGTCTTGTCGCGAGCGCCTTCAAACGCATCGGTGGCCCGGGCGCTCAGCTGGTGGGCGCCGCGGTGCACGTTGGCATTGTCGTGGGAGTAGTAGCCCTGCAGCGCCTCCAGCACCTGCCGCGGCTTCTGGCTGGTGGCAGCGTGATCGAGATAAATCAGCGGTTGCCCCAGGCAGGCCTGCTGGGCGAGCAGCGGAAAATCGGGCCGGGTGAGCGCCGCCAGGTTCTCGCCCGGGGCGGTCCCAGCCGCCGCAGCGGCAACCCCAGAGGCCATCGCGCCTGAAGCACCATTCGGCTCGGTGCCCGGAGCACCGTTGGGCTCCGTGGTGGCTGTGGTCAGCGAGGGAACGGTGACGGGCATCGGGGTCAGGCCTCCGCGAGCAGACGCTTGAGGGGCTCCCACCCTGCCGCCGCCGGCGGCAGATCGCGTAGCACCTCCTGGCAGAAGCCCCGCTTGAGCAGCCCCGCGGCCACGGCGGCACTGATGCCCCGGCTCTGCAGATAGAAGAGTTCGTTCTGCTGCAGACGGCTCACCGTGGCGCCATGGGCGCAGCGCACGTCGTCGGCAACGATCTCGAGCTCGGGCTTGGTGTCGATGCGGGCCTGGTTGGAGAGCAGCAGGTTGCGGCTCAACTGGGCGGCATTGGTGCGCTGGGCCAGGCGCGGCACCTTCACCGCACCGTTGAACACGCTGCGGCCGTGGCCGTCGGCGATCGCCTTGTGGAGTTGCTCCAACTGCCCGTCGGGCCCTTCGAACACCACCCGGCTGTGGGTGTCCACGCGCTGGTGCTCTTCAGCCAGCTGCAGGGCCTTGAGGCTGGTGAAGGCACCGCCCTCGGCCTGGCTCACCCGCGGCTCGAAGCGCGCCAGCGCCCAGCCGCGGCTTGCCCACACCGATTCCAGATGGCTTTCGATCTCCTGCTCCACCGCCAGATGGCCCAGGAAACAGGCCTCGCCCGTACCGAACGCCAGCAGACCGTGGCGCAAAGTGGAGCCACGTCCCAGCCGGGCCTCACACACCAGGCTGCTCAGGCATGGGCCATCGCCCAGCTGCACCTGGAGCACATTCAGGCTCGCCTTCTCCTCGAGCAGCAGCAGCACCCGCACCGGGGTGAGGCGCTGCCCGATGGGGTGAGTGCCGGGTTCAGCTGCATCGGGACGATTCGCGCCCGCCACACTCACCAGCTCCAACGTGGAAGCCACCGTGCCGCTGACGCGCAACGCCAGGCAGCGGCTGGCGGTGGCCTGGTTCAGTTCCACCGGCCAGTGGGCCTGGCAGCCGGTGGCCGCCAGGGTGTGGCCCAGGGCCAGCGGCCATTCGCCTTCGCCCAGCAGCGACAGGCCGGCAGGCAGGCTCTGGCCGGCCAGGGGATCACTGCGGCCATCCAGCAGCAGCCGCACCGTGTCCGGCGCCGGGGGGGGCAGGGCGCTGGCAGCGGCAGGGCTGTCAGTGCCGCCGAAGCTGCCGGCTGTGGGGGCGGTGCCGTCGAACACCGCCAGGAGGGGAGCCAGGTCGGTGAAGCGCCAATCTTCGTCGCGGCGGGAGGGCAGCGGCTGACGGGCCAGGGCTTCGCGGCCGCGCCACTGCACGGTTTCCAGCTCGCCGGCCGGCGCATCGAGCGCGTCGAGGAAGCGCTGGGTCCAGGGGGCGGTGGCCACGCCCTGGGCGAGGGCGGCGGCGTCAGTGTCGGAAAGGGACGCCATCATCCGGCCACCTCGGCAACGCTGCGCTGCTCGGATGCCAGTTCGGCGTCGACCCAGTCGTAACCGCGCTCTTCCAGTTCGAACGCCAGTTCCTTACCGCCGGTACGCAGGATCCGCCCGGCCGCCATCACATGCACGTAGTCGGGGATGATCACATCCAGCAGGCGCTGGTAGTGGGTGATCAGCAGCGTGGCGTTCTCCGGGGTGGAGAGCTGATTGACGCCGGCGGCAACGATGCGCAGGGCGTCGATGTCGAGGCCGGAATCGGTTTCATCGAGGATCGCCACCGACGGCTCCAGCAGCGCCATCTGCAGGATTTCATTGCGCTTCTTCTCGCCACCGGAGAAGCCTTCGTTCACACTGCGCTCCAGGAAGGCGGGGTCCATCTTCACCACCTCCAGCCGCTCGCGCACCACATCTTCAAAGGCGAAGGTGTCCAGTTCTTCTTTGCCCAGCTCACTGCGACGGGCGTTGGTGGACACCCGCAGGAACTCGAGATTGCTGACCCCGGGGATCTCTACGGGGTATTGAAAACCGAGGAACAGACCGATGCGGGAGCGCTGCTCCGGCTCCAGATCAAGAAGATCAGCACCCCGGTACCGCACGCTGCCACCGGTGACGGTGTAGGCAGGGTGGCCGGCCAGCACCTTGGACAGCGTGCTCTTGCCGCTGCCGTTCCGGCCCATCACCGCATGGATCTCGCCGGCACGCACGGTGAGGTTCACACCCTTGAGGATCGGCTGGTCCTCCACGCGCGCATGGAGATCCACGATTTCAAGCAGAAGATCAGCGTCGGGGCGAATCACGGGCAGGGGGGCAGGGGAGAACGGGGTGGGGAGAGGGAGCGGGGCCGCCAGAGAGGCGGCGGAGCTGAGTGGCGGCGATCAGCCCACGGAGCCTTCGAGCTTCAGGGCCAGCAGTTTGTCGGCTTCGGCGGCGAACTCCATCGGCAGCTGGTTGAACACATCGCGGCAGAAGCCACTCACCATCATCGACACCGCCGCTTCGAAACCGATGCCGCGGCTCTGCAGATAGAACAGCTGATCGGCAGAGATGCGACAGGTGCTCGCCTCATGCTCGATCGCGGCATCCGGCTGCTGGGAGCGGATGTAGGGGTAGGTGTTGGCGGCGGCCTGGTCGCCGATCAGCATCGAATCGCACTGGCTGTAGTTCTTGGCGCCCACGGCCTTGGGGCCGATCTGCACCAGCCCCCGGTAGCTGTTCGACGACTGACCGGCGCTGATGCCCTTGCTCACGATCGTGGAGCGGCTGCGCGGACCCAGATGGATCATCTTGGTGCCGGTGTCGGCCTGCTGGCGGTTGTTGGTGAGGGCTACGGAGTAGAACTCGCCCACCGAATCAGCCCCCTGCAGAACACAGCTGGGATACTTCCAGGTGATCGCTGAGCCGGTTTCCACCTGGGTCCAGCTGATGTGGCTGCGATCGCCGCGGCACTGTCCCCGCTTGGTAACGAAGTTGTAGATGCCACCCTTGCCGTGCTCATCGCCGGCATACCAGTTCTGAACGGTGGAATACTTGATCGAGGCATCATCGAGGGCCACCAGCTCCACAACGGCGGCGTGCAGTTGGTTGGTGTCGAACATCGGGGCGGTGCAGCCCTCCAGATAGCTGACCGATGCGCCTTCCTCCGCCACGATCAGGGTGCGCTCGAACTGGCCGGTGTCACCGGAGTTGATCCGGAAATAGGTGGAGAGCTCCATCGGGCACTCCACCCCCTTCGGGATGAACACGAAGGAGCCGTCGCTGAACACCGCCGAATTGAGAGCAGCGAAGAAGTTGTCGTTGCTGGGAACCACCGTGCCGAGATAACGGGCGATCAGTTCGGGATGGTCTTTCACCGCCTCACTGATCGAGCAGAAGATCACGCCGTGCTCGGCCAGCTTCTCCCGGTAGGTGGTGGCGATCGACACGCTGTCGAACACCGCATCCACAGCCACATTGCTGAGCCGCTTCTGCTCGCTCAGCGGAATGCCGAGCTTGTCGAAGGTTTCCAGCAGCTTGGGATCCACCTCATCAAGACTGGCCTTCTTTTCCTGCTGCTTGGGCGCCGCGTAGTAGATCAGCTCCTGATAATCGATCGGGGCATGGCCAAGGGCTGCCCAATCGGGCTCAGTCATGCGCAGCCACTGCCGGTAGGCCCGCAGGCGGAAATCCAGCAGGAAGGCGGGCTCGTTCTTCTTGGCCGAGATCAGCCGCACCACGTCCTCGCTGAGGCCCTTGGCGATCTTCTCGGTTTCGATGTCGGTGACGAAGCCGTACTTGTACGGCTGGCTGACCAGATCACCAACGGTGGGCGCTGTGGACATGACGGAGGCCTCCTCAGCCGGCTGTATGGGAAAGAATCTCTTCGGTGCTGATCGTCTGCTGGTCGCCGCGGAAGGGATTGTCTTCGGTGAGGAAGAGCATGCAGTGGCACTCCTTGCGTTCCCGCATCGGCACGCAAGGGCAGTTCCAGAACGCCTGGGACACTTCCGCCTGCTTGTCTTCGTAGTGGCGGCAGGGGCAGAGGGCGCCGCCCAGCTGGTCTTTGTGGCGGGCGAGGCCTTCCAGGACCACGGCGGTGACGCCGGGATCGCTGCAGAAGTAGGTGCCGGTGCGCTGGGCGTAGGTTTCGGCAAACTTCCGGATCACCTCCAGGCTTTCGCTGGTGGGGGCGGAGGGGGCGGAAACGGATTCGGGCATGGGCTCGGCGGGAAAGCGGGCGAAAGGCTGGTGGCTGGCCTGAAGCGGGGATCGCGGCAAGGGTTTCGCGTGGCCGGCCCCCTTCGAGAAGAAGAAGAGACCCGCTCGCCGGAAGCGATCAACCAGAGGCGATCTAGTGGCGGGAAAGAGCTACGCGAATTACGAAACCAGGAAGTTTCGTTAATCACCTGAGCCTAGGACAGCGAGACCGCCGGCCGGTGATCCGCGCACATCACCGGTCACTCTCCCCCAGTCGCCAGCGGAGCGTGGCAAGGTGTGAGGAAGGTTGCGTCTCGCCAGACCGGCCTGCTTTTCCATGCCTTCCACCACCCAGGCCCCCACCCGCGAGGCGGTGCTCACGCTGCTGATGCGTCTCGGTGAGGCCACAGCGGCCCAGCTCGCAGAAGCACTCTCGGTGTCGGTTCAGGCGATGCGTCGCCATCTGCGCAGCCTCGAAGAAGAAGGCGTGCTTGAAGCCAGCCCCACGCCCGAAGGTCCAGGCCGTCCCAGCAATCACTGGCGCCTCACCCGCCAGGGCCACGATAGCTTTCCCGACAGTGGCGAGAACTTCGCCATCGGCCTGCTGCAGTCGATGGCGGCGAGCATGCCCCGCGATGCCATCCAGACTTTGCTGAAGCAGCAGGCGGTCGCCAAGGCCAGCGCCGATCGACGCCTGATCGGCGAAGGCAGCCTCACCGAGCGGGTGCAGCGGCTGGTGGAGCTGCGTCGCCGCGAGGGCTACATGACCGAATGCCGCCGCGACGGCGACGGGCTTTCCTGGTGCATGAGCGAATTCCACTGCTCCGTCTCCCGCATCGCCGACCAGTTCCCGCTGATCTGCGACCAGGAGCTCCAGCAGATCCGCCACACCTTCCCCGATTGCACCGTGGAGCGCGTCCACTGGCGGTTGGAGGGCGGCCACTCCTGCGGCTTCCGGCTCACCCCACGCCCCCCGGCCGCCCCCACCAGCTCCAGCGACACCCCCGGTGATGGCTGAGGCAGGCCCACTCAGCCACGACGACCTGGCCCTGCTCGAAGCCAACCTGCTCCCCGCGCTCGAACGCCACCACCTGCGGCTGCTGGCCCACAGCCTGCGCAGCCTTCAGGAGATCGCAGGCCGCCGCGACGGCGCCCTGCCCAGCCAGCCGGAGCGGGAGCGCTGGGTCAACAACCATCCAGTAGTGGCAGGTGATCCCGGCTTTCGTCAGGCTTTCCTGACGGAACTCGATCGCGCCGCCTGCCAGCTCGACGCCCTCGCCGGGGCCCTGGGCCGCGCGCCGCTTTCGCTGCAGCTCGACGACCTGATCACCTGGGTCGATGGTCTGGCCCGCGCCCGCGTCACCGCGTCATCGCCGCAGCCAGGTTCCCCAGCGCCCCCGTCACCAGGCTGACCCCGGCCAAAGCCAGCACGGCGGCCACCAGGCCCCGCCAGCCAGGCGTGTCGCCTTCCAGCCCCGCCAATGGCAGCGCCATCACAGGCGCCGTGGCCAGCAGCGCCACGGCCAGACCGCCCGGCAGGTGCTGCAGGGCGGTCTGCTGCAGCACGATGCCCGCGCTGGTGCCCAGCAGCGTGGCCAGCAGCACCAGCGGCCAGCGCCGCCAGCCCAGCCGGGGCCGCTGGCCAGGGAGCGGCAACCGCCACAGCAGCGGCAGCATCACCACGGCTGCGGCCGCCAGACGCAGGGTGGCCGATTCCAGGGGAGTCAGGGCCGAGGCCCGCAGCGCGGCGCGGGCCAGCAGGGCGCCCGTGCTGCCGCACAGCAGCGCCGCCAGCGCCAGGGCCAGGCCAAGCCGATCCCGCTGCGGCACCAGTGGGGTGGCAGGGGCCTGTCGCGCCACCAGCAGGACCGACAGACAGATCAGCCCCACCCCCAGCCACTGCACCAACGTGGGCACCTCTGCCAGGAACACCACCCCGCCAAGCATTGCCACAGCCGGGCCGCCGGCATCGAGGGTGAGGGTGCGGCGGGTGCCGAGCCGGCGCAGGGCCGCCAGATACAGGCTGTCGCCCAGGGCAATCCCCACCACACCGCTCAGCACCAGCAACGCCAGCGGCAGGGGCGCGACGCGCCAGGGACTCAGCAGCACGAGCGGCAGCAGCGTCGCCACCGCCAGCAGGTTCTTCACCAGGTTGAGCTGGGCAGCGCTCAGCGAGGTGGGCAGCTGCCGCCAGAGGCTGCTGGAGGCTGTCCAGCAGAAAGCGGCGGCGAGGGCGGCCAGAACTCCCGTGATGGCCACCGGCAACAGTCGAGGTGGACGGATTGCGATCATCGCTGTAGCCGTCCACCCGCCGTGACCGTTCCGATCGCCGATGCCATCAGCTTTTTCCGGCTGAGTTGCGGCCGCTGGCGTTCCCAGCGCACCAGCCACCACCTGTTGCATCGACGCGCCGAGGGGGGCGGCTCGCTGATCCAGGTGGTGGACGTGAGCGCCGACGATCCCCGCCTGGTGGCGATCGCCGAGCTGCATGGCCAGGATCCCGGCGCGCTGGTGGGGGGCTGCCAGGTGCGCTGGAGCGGTTCGATGGATTGGGATAAGGCCGGAGAGGAGCACCAGGGGGAGTCGGTGTTCGGCCTGATCCCCACCGATGCCCACGGGCGCGAGGGCCTGCTGCTGCGCGACCGCGGCTACGCCGAAACAGCACCGGTGGCCGGGCGGTTCTGCATGGATGAGCGCGACGGCCTGCTGCTCACCACCGCCTACGAAACGATGAGCTCCCTGGAGCGCTTCTGGTTCCCCAACCCGGATCTGCGCCTGCGCACCAGCACGGTGGAGGGGCTTTCGAACACCGCATCCTTCTGCATGGAAACCCGCTGCCGCGACGACAACGCCCCAGGCAGCGAGGCCGCCGGGGGGGAAGCAGCGTCGGTGGGGGCCGTAACCGGCGATGGCAACGAGAGGCTGTCCGCTTTCGGCTGGTGAGCCGCCGATGTCGCAAACGTTACGGACTGTGAGCCCTGCCCCTTCGCTGACGGGGTCCGCGGGGCCTCACTTCTACGATCCACAGCGACGGATGACGATGCTCGTGTGGCAATTCCGCTTCTGAAGTACGCGCCCACCACCCAGAACTCCCGGGTGAAGGCCTTCCGCGTGGGTTCCGACGAGGACCCGAAGGCTGTCGCGCTCGACAAGGCGATCGACCGTGAAGACCAGAACTTCGTGATCGAGTCGGCTTACCGCCAGATTTTCTTCCACGCGTTCAAGGTTGACCGCGACACGATTCTCGAGTCGCAACTGCGCGACGGTCAGATCACCGTGCGTGATTTCATCCGCGCACTCTGCCTGTCTGACACCTTCACGCGCAGCTTCTACAACCTCAATAACAACTACCGGGTGGCCCGCCACCTTGTGGAGAAGCTGCTGGGCCGCCAGGTGTATGGCAAAGCTGAGGAAATCGCCTGGTCCGCCGTCATCATGACCAAGGGCGTGGCCGGTGCTGTCGACAAGATTCTCGACAGCGATGAATACCTCGAGAACTTCGGCTACGACACGGTTCCATACCATCGCAACCGGGTGGTCGGCTCCCGCGAGGTGGGTGAAACCCCCTTCAACATCACCACCCCCCGTTACGACGCCTACCACCGGGGCATCCTGGGCTTCCCCCAGATCATCTACACCGGCACCAAGCGCTCCCTGCCCGAGCGCGCGCGTCAGCGCCGTGGTGGCTATCCCGAGGATTACCTCCCCTGGGTGCGCACGCTGCCCGCCCTGCGTGTGGGGGCTGCGTCCTCCGGCAACGCCGGCATGGATTACCTCTCCAAGGTTCCTTATCGCAGCGTCGGACGCTGACAAACCGGCGGGGCCCTGTGCCCCGTCTCCTGGCTCCCAGAGCAGCAAACGGCGGTCCCCCGCCGTTTTTTTGTGTCCAACGCCGCCGGGAGGACACAGGGGCCGTCAGAGCTTGCTGACGCAGCGGAGGGGAACCACGTCAAAACCGGGGATCTACCCCCAGACTGATCCCAAACAAAAGCTGGAGATCAGGTGACCCAGGCCCTCAATGCCCTCGCTCGTATGACGCTCAGGCAACTCCGCCAGATCGCCAGTGATCTGGGTGTGAGCCTGTACAGCCGTAAATCCAAAGACGAGCTGGTCACGGAAATCACCACCCGCCAGCCGTCGGCCCAGGCCGCGAGCACTGGCTTCAGTGAAGCCGCTGCCTCCGGTGGGGCCAGCGGTGAACCCGCCTCACCCGCCACCCTGGCGGATCTGGAAGCCAGCTTCGAGCCGGCCCCCCGTCCCACCGCCCAGACCCGGGTGGTGTTCCTGCCGCGCGATCCCCAATGGGCCTACGTGTTCTGGGAAATCGCCGAAGCTGATCGGCGCCAGGCCCTCAATGTGGGTGCCAGCCAGCTCTGCCTGCGGGTCGCCGACGTCACCGGTCTGAGCGAGGGCGCCGCCCATCCCCACACGCTGCAGGAAGTTCCCGTCGACAGCCATGCCTCGGAGTGGTACCTGCCGGTGCCCCTGAGCGACCGCGACTACAGGCTTGAGCTGGGCTATCGCAAGATCGGCGGCGGCTGGATCTCCCTGGCCTTCTCCTCGGTGGCACGCGTTCCCGCCCTTCATCCGAGCGAGCAGATCCTTGATCAGTTCGTGCCCTTTTCCCTTGATGTGGCACCTGCACCGGGCAGCCTGCCCGCTCCTGCCGACTATGCCGACAACGGCCTGCACGAACGGCTCTATCAAACGGCCACCGTGCGCTGGAAACACTTCGGTCGCGGCTCTGAAGCCTTCCACGAAGTGGAGGATTCAGGGGCGGATCATCAGCGGCGCGCGCTCAGCGACTCCGGCGTCGGTGCCTGGGCCAGTGGCCGTAATGAATCCGGCGTGGGTGGAGTGGCTCCCCGCCAGCGCTCCTTCTGGCTCGTGGCTGATGCTGAGTTGATTGTCTACGGCGCCACAGATCCTTCCGCCCAGCTCACGATCGGCTCTGAGGTGGTGCCGCTCTCCGCCGAAGGCACCTTCCGGGTGCAGGTTCCGTTCCGCGACGGCCAGCAGCTCTATCCCATCCAGGCGGTTGCCGCCGATGGCGAGCAAAAGCGCAACATCACCCTGCAGTTTGAGCGCTTCACCCCCGAAGACAACAGCAACCCGGCCAGCCAGGCCGTGGCCGAATGGTTCTGACCCCACCGCCCAGCGAGGATTCGGCCGCTACTGCGGCTCACTCTGACTCACGCGCGGCTCTGAAGGCTTTCGTGGCCTTCACCCCGCTGGTGGGAGCGGTGGTACTGCCCCTCGTGGTGCCCGTGCTGATGGTGCGTTTCGGGGTGAGCACCGGTGTGGGCGTAGCAGTGGCCGCCAGCTGCGTGTGGTTTGTGGCCATGCTGCGCACTGCCGAGATGCCTGGCCACCACTGAGCTTGCCCGTTGCGCCCTGTGTTGAGGCGCTGAAGTCGACCATGAACTCATCAGGATCCCAGAATCCTGCTTCAGTTGATCATCTGCTGGCGGTAATCACAGCCTGACGAGGATCTCATCCCCCCTTGACCAGGCGATCCACTTCCTCACGTGTTGCTCTTGAACACCGGAGGAGTTGCATCTCGAGCCTGTGATTACAGGCTGTCAGCTTCCAACTGCCACGTGCAAGCGGCCAAACCCAGACCACTGTCCGCCATCTCCTGATCGCATTGCTTCTGTCTGCACGGCGCTGATCATGAGCTGTGCCGAGGGTTTGTTGCTCTCATTGTCTCTATCCAGCGCTCTCTTGCATTCCCGAGGCCTTCGGCCGGCGGTTGCAGCAGAGCGCTTTTGTCCGTACCGAATGGCGGCAGGCTGGGAACGCTCAGCTGAGTTCACGCCGTCCGCCCGTGCCCAAGCCAGTGCCAGCGCACGTGCTCCTTCGCATCCCTTCGCCGTGCCGGCGACCACCCGCTGCTGGGGAGTTGCCGAACGTCGCAAGGACGCGGCGGAGGTCCGGAGTCACCGTGCTCGCCCTGGGCGGGTTGATGCTCAGCCTGGCCGGTTGCAGCGGCGCCGCGCGCATCACCGGGCAGCCTCCCTCCGATCTGTCTTTGCCGCCGGGCATGGAGGTGGCGTTCAACCACAGGGTTGACCGTCACTACCGCAGCCCGGTCAGTGGCCTGAAGCGCAATGGCGACAACCTCGAGCAGATGCTGCTCGATACGATCGCTCGCGCCCAACGGGAGATCCTCGTGGCGGTGCAGGAGCTCAGCCTGCCGGAGGTGTCGCGGGCGCTGGTGGCCAAACAGCATGCCGGGGTCAGTGTGAAGGTGGTGCTGGAGAACACCTACAGCCGGCCGTGGAGCGAAGAGCACCCGGTGGATCTCGACAGCCGCCAGCGCAGCCGGCACCACCAGTTGAAGGCACTGGCGGACAGCAACCGTGACGGGGTGCTCAGCCTGGAGGAACGGCAACAGGGGGATGCGGTGGCGCTGCTGCGGCGCGGCGGTGTGCCCCTGCTCGATGACACCGCCGATGGCAGCGCCGGCAGCGGTCTGATGCACCACAAGTTTCTCGTGGTGGATGGCCGCTGGGTGGTGACCGGCTCGGCGAATTTCACCCCCTCCTGCATTCACGGCGACCTCAATGATGGGCGCACCCGGGGCAATGCCAACCACCTGCTGCGGATCGACAGCCGCCCCCTGGCGACTGTGTTCAACCACGAGTTTTCCCGTCTCTGGGGCGATGGCCCTGGCGGCTTGCCGAACAGCCGCTTCGGCATCGGCAAGGACAACGGGGACCTCCAGCAGGTGATGGTGGGCCCCACCAAGGTGGAAGTGCTGTTCGCACCACACCGGCGTCGCGATCCCCGCAACGGCCTCGCCCTGATCGAGACGGAACTGGGCCAGGCGCAGCAGCGCCTCGATCTCAATCTGTTCGTGTTCTCTGCCCAGAATCTGGCCAATCGCATCGCCCAACTGCACCAGCAGGGGGTACGGATCCGGGTGCTGGCAGATCCAGGCTTCGCCACCCGCTCCTTCTCGGAGGTGCTCGACCTGCTGGGCCTGGCCATGGCCGATCACCGCTGCAAACGGGAAGCGGGCAACGCGCCCCTGGCCCATCCCCTCGCTGGGGTAGGCACGCCGCGGCTGGCCCGGGGCGACAAGCTGCACCACAAGGTGGCAGTGATCGATGACCGCAGCGTGATCACCGGCTCTTTCAACTGGAGTCCATCAGCGGCCCATGGCAATGACGAAACCCTGATGATCATCCGCTCACCGCAGCTGGCCGCCCACTTCAACCGCGAAATGGATCAACTGTGGCAAGGGGCCGAGCTGGGGCTGACGCCACGACTGCAGCGCAAACTTCAACAAAGCAGGCAACGCTGCGGCATCGGTGAGCAGCGCAGTTGACGCGGCATGAAGCCATCCCAGCGCCGGATCCGTAGCAGCGCTACAGCCATGCCGACGCTGGAGTCTTCAAGCTGTTGGCGGGTTGTGAACGAGTAGTTAGCGCGCACTGCAACAGACGCCTGTCAATGCTGATGGCGGCGGGAAAGTTCTAATGCCAATGGCAACAGGCCACTGACACAACGAGTAGCGCCGGGCTGATCGCGCCGTTCTCAACCGGAAAGCTTCCAGGCCAGGCGCTCCGAAAGGTCGTGGAGATAAGCGGCTGTGACGGCAGAAAGGCCCACCATCTGCATCACGGAAAGCGGATCCAGCGTCTCTCTATACGAACAGGGTGCGCACCAATGCCGTGCACCCCACCCACGCAATTCATCCACGTGGGTCCCACCATGGGTCTGGGCAGCCCTGCGCCCCACCGACCGCCACCCGGCCGCTCCACCCCTTGCCCGTCGCCTCCTCCGCCGCTGCCGCCCCTTCCCGCAGCGATGTTGTGATCGTGGGCGCCGGCCCTGCCGGTGCCTCCCTTGGCCTGCTGCTGGCGGAGCGGGGCCTGAGGGTCACGCTGGTGGAGGCGACCCGCCGCTTCGATCGCCAGTTCCGCGGCCAAGGGCTGATGCCCTGCGGGCTGGAGGCGCTCGCCCAGATGGGTCTGGAGCCCCTACTGGCCGGTCTGCCCCAACGGGCGCTGGCGGGGTGGTCGTTCTGGATCAACGGGCGCGAGCTGTTCGACGCCGCTGAGCCACTGGGCAGCACAAGACCGTGCACGCTCGTGCCCCAGCCTGCCCTGCTGGAGGCGCTGGTGCAGCGGGCCTGCCGGAACGAGAGCTTCAGCTGGAGGCCGGGGGAAACCGTGCAGGGCCTCGTGCGCCGACAGGGGCGCGTCGATGGGGTGCGGCTCTCCGGCGATCGGGTGCTGGCCGCCGATCTGGTGATCGCCTGCGATGGCCGCAGCTCGGGCCTGCGGCGCGCGGCCGGCCTGCCGATCGTCAGCGCTCCCAGCCCGATCGACGTGCTCTGGTTCCGGCTGCCCGCCCAGCCGCGCTGCAGCGCCGACAACCGCTTCATGGTGCTGCTCGGCCCCGGCGGCGGCTGCAGCGTCTTTCCCGCCGCAGAAGGCGGCGAGCTGCAGCTGGGCTGGCTGGTGGGCCCTGGCGAGCGGATCACGCGCACGTCGCTGGAGTGGGCAGAGGCCTTCGCCGCCCTGGCGCCCGACTGGCTGGCCGCCCACGTTCGGGGCCATGCTGCTGCGATCCGGGGTCCGGAGGCGCTGTCGGTGCAGGTGGGCTGCTGCCCGCGCTGGCAGGAGCCCGGCCTGCTGCTGCTCGGAGATGCCGCCCACCCGATGAGCCCGGTGCGGGCGCAGGGCATCAACATGGCGCTCCGCGACGCGATCGTGGCGGCCAACTGGCTGGTGCCGCCGCTGCAGCAGGGCGCCGGCACGCAGGCCATCGATGCGGTGCTGCCCCGGATTCAGCAGGAGCGGCAGGCGGAGATCCAGCTGGCGCAGCGGGCCCAGCAGGCCGAGGCGGCCCAGGGCGATCTGTTGCGGCGGCGGCCGGAGCTGCGCTTTCTGCTCGCGCCACTGGCGCCCCTGGCCGGCCCCCTGGTGAAGGCGCTCTGGGTGCGGCGCCAGGCACCGCTCCGCGACGGCTTCCTGCCGGTGCAACTGCGCGTGTGACCACGGCGTTACCCCAGCATCACGGCCGCTGCGGTCATGATGAGCGGGCTACCCCTCCGCGCCCCATGTCCCGGCACCGCCTCCCCATCTGGCGCTCCGCCATCTCCCGAAGGCTCCCGGCATGGACTCGACCTGTGGGCGCCGGCTGGCTGCTGGGTGGTTGGCTGGCGGCTGGAGCCCTGACGGGGGCCAGCCCCGTCGCCGCGGCCAGGCCCAAGCCGCCGGCGTTTCCCACCACGGCGGAGTTGCGCACGATTCAGTTGGCCACCTTCGCCTGCTCCCGCGAGAACGGTGCCGAACCCTGCAGCCGCGCCCGCAGCCTCGCGGATCCGCTTATGGACAACCCCCTGCTGCCCTCTTTCTGCAAGGACACGGTGTGGAGCATCGTGCAGCAGGCCGAGCCGGCCGCCACCAACAGCTTCCAGCGCCGCGACGACCTCGATCGGGCGGGTGAACAACTGCTCAAGCGCTGCCAGCAACCCAGCGCCGCCAGCACCAGGAAGCAGGACGATGGCCCCCGCCGTCCGCCCGCCGCAGGTGGGCCTGGAGCCGGCAGCGGGCGGCCCGCCGGCGCCGGTGGCTCCTGACGCGGGTCAGTCCCAGTCGTAGCTGAGGCGGGAACCGGGCATCCGTTCGCTCAGCTCGGCGAACACGGTGGCGAGGATTTCAGGACCGCAATCAGGATGGGCCCGCACCTCCTTGACCAGACGCTTCACGTCGGATTCGGAGAGACCGCGGTACTTGATCACCTCGTCCACCTTGGCGCGGAAGAGATCCAGCAGGGCCTGCTGCTCCGCGGTCAGGGGCTTGCCGCCGGTGCGTTCGATGTCCATCGGCGGTCAGGGTTGGGTGTGAGGGCCTGCAGGCGGGGCTGCCAGCGCCAGCAGCTGGCGCGCTGTCGTTTCCATGAATGTCACCGACCAGCCGGTGGTGACCACCACGCGATCAGCCAGCTCACAGAGCGGCGAGGCGGCACCGGCGCAGCTGGCGGAGAGCCCCAGGAGTGCGTTGGTGAGCTTGCCGCGCAGGCAATGCTCCGTGCCCGATTGATCGAGCACCGCTTGGGCGGCCTCCCGGGTGCGGTTGATCGCCTGGGCGAGGGCAGGCGATGGAGCAGCCGCAGGAACACCGCCACGGGCCGGGAGGGAAGGCGCTCCCACCAGGGCGACGGCGGCCAGCAGGGACGTCACCAGGGCGTATCGGCCCCGCGGACGACGCAGGACGGGAGTGAACAGGGTCACGGGCCTGAAAAGCGAAGGGGGGTGTCCTTGCGCACGCTACCGAGGTCGCCCGGATCTGCCTCACAGGAGGCAGGGTTACGTTGGACCCCCACACAGTTGGCCCGATGACGAGCAGCGCTTCCGCAGGCTCTGTTGCCTCCTGCCGCGTGACGCTGGCCAGCCCGTTCACCGACCAGAAACCGGGCACCTCCGGGCTGCGTAAAAGCACCAGCCAGTTCCAGCAGGCCCACTACCTGGAAAGCTTCGTGGAAGCTGTGTTCCGGGTGCTTCCTGGTGTGGAGGGCGGCACCTTGATCCTCGGGGGCGATGGCCGTTACGGCAACCGCCAGGCCATCGATGTGATCTGCCGCATGGGCGCCGCCCACGGCCTGGCCCGGCTGATCACCACCACCGACGGCATCCTCTCGACCCCCGCCGCCTCCCACCTGATCCGCAGGCACGCGGCGATCGGCGGCATCATCCTCTCGGCCAGCCACAACTCCGGCGGTCCCGACGGCGACTTCGGTGTGAAGGTGAACGGGGCGAACGGTGGTCCGGCGCCGGAATCGATCACCGACGCCATCTACGCCGTCACCCAGACCCTCGACGGCTACCGGATCGTGGAGGGCAGCCCCTTGCCATTGGAGGCGCCCGGCACCCACCACATCGGCGGGTTGCAGGTGGAGGTGATCGACGGCGTGGACGACTATCTGACGCTGCTGGAGAGCCTGTTCGACTTCGACGCGATCGCCGACCTGCTGGCGGGTGACTTCCCGGTGGCCTTCGATGCCATGCACGCCGTCACCGGCCCCTACGCCCGCCGCTTGTTCGAAGGGCTGCTGGGGGCACCCGCAGGCACGGTGCGCAACGGCATCCCCATCGAGGATTTCGGCGGCGGGCACCCCGACCCCAACCTCACCTATGCCCATGAGCTGGCGGATCTGCTGCTGAAGGGCGATGCCTACAGCTTCGGCGCCGCCTGCGATGGCGATGGCGATCGCAACATGATCCTGGGCCGCCGCTGTTTCGTGAACCCCAGCGACAGCCTGGCGGTGCTCACCGCCAACGCGACGTTGGCACCGGGATATGCCGGCGGCCTGGCGGGCGTGGCCCGCTCGATGCCCACGAGCGCTGCGGTGGATGTGGTGGCTGCCGAGCTGGGGCTCCCCTGCTACGAAACGCCCACGGGCTGGAAGTTCTTCGGCAACCTGCTGGATGCCGGCCGGATCACCCTCTGCGGCGAGGAAAGCTTCGGCACCGGCAGCAACCACATCCGCGAAAAAGACGGGCTGTGGGCGGTGCTGTTCTGGCTGCAGATCCTGGCCCGGCGCCGCTGCTCAGTGGCCGAGGTGATGGCCAGTCACTGGGCCCGCTTCGGCCGCCACTACTACTCCCGCCACGATTACGAAGCCATCGCCAGCGACCGCGCCCACGGCCTCTACGACCGCCTTCATGCCCTGCTGCCCTCCTTGAAGGGCACCGGCTTTGCCGGTCGCTCGATCGCCACCGCCGACGACTTCAGCTACGACGATCCGGTGGATCAATCGACAACGCGGGGGCAGGGTCTGCGCCTGCTGCTCGACGACGGCAGCCGGGTGGTCTTCCGCCTCTCCGGCACCGGCACCCAGGGCGCCACTCTGCGGCTTTACCTCGAGAGCTTCGTGCCCTCCGGCGGCAACCTGGCCCAGGATCCCCAGGCGGCCCTCGCCGATCTGATCAACGCCGCCGATGGCCTGGCCGAGATCCGCAGCCGCACCGGCATGGATCGGCCCACGGTGATCACCTGATCGGCGGTTCGATCCGGCGCGGGCATGGGTCTTGACCTGGTTCTGGGCCTTGGCCGGGAACTGGACCTGGACCTAGTTCTGTGCCTAGGGCAGGGATTACGCCTGTATCTGGTTCAGTGCCTGGACCTAAAACTGGGACTGGGCCTTCTTCCGGCTTGGCATCGTCCCCAACTCAATCCGCCGGGGCGGCAGCATCGTCCGCGGGGTCAAGCGCTGCCGTCGTCGGTCTGGTCGCCGCCGAGCTGGTGGCATCCTGCTGGGCAAGCTGCGCCGACAGCGCCCGGATCGCCTTCTTGACGGTGCGATAGGGCTTGCCGTGGGGGGTGAAGCCATAGCGCGACAGTTTGGCCAACAGCTCGTCAGCGCTCACCACGAACACCGGAAACAACTGACGGCGCTGGAACTCGGCCTGGAGATCCATCAATGTCTTGGCGGCTGAATAATCCACCGCATCGATGCCGGAGGCATCGATCACCAGCCCCTTGAGGTCCGGGCCATTCAGTGTGATCAGGTTCAGCACCTCCTCCATGAAGGCGCTGGCGTTGGCATAAAACAGATTGGCCTCGAAGCGATAGGCCACGATGCCCGGCGCCGCAAACACCCCCGCCGCCACCGGCACTGTGTGCCAGCCCCGGTCGGCGTCATGGGCCCACAGGCGCGTTCGGGGCCTGTAGGTGTGCCGCACCTGATCGATCAACGACAGGCCCACTGCCAGCAGAATCCCCTGCATCACCCCCAGCAGCGCCACACAGAGGGCGGTGAGGATGGCAATCACGAACTCGCTGCGCTGCAACCGGTAGAGCTCACGCAGGCCGCGAAGATCGATCAACTTCAGGCCGATCACAAACACGATCGTCGACAACACCACAGCCGGGAGAAAGCCGAGCGGATCGGTGAAAAAAGCCAGCACCGCCAGCACCACCGTGGCCATGGTGAGGTGCGCCACCTGGCTGCGGCCGCCGGCGGCATCCAGCATTTCCGTCTTGGTGGGGCTGCCGTTGACCACGAACGTCCCGGAGAGCGCCGCGCCCAGGTTGGCGATGGCCAGGCCGATCAGATCGCCATTCTGATCCACACGTTCGTGATGCCGCTGGGCATAGGCCCGGGCCGTGGCAGCACTCTGGGCAAGAATCACCACAAAGCAGGAAGCGGCGGTGGTGAGGGCCTGATTGAGCTGGGCGGCCTGCAGCGTGGGCCAGGCCAGCTGCGGCAGACCATGGGGAACCGCGCCCACCACCTCCAGGCCGTGGTGCTGGAAATCGAGCGCGGCACTGGCCACGATCGTGGCCACCACCGCGATCAGAGCCCCGGGCAGCCGCGGCGACCAGCGCTTGCAGCCAGCGATCACCACCAGCACCAGCACCGCCAGCAGCAGGGACACGCCGCTGGCCTGCCCCAGCCGCTGCAGCACCGAGAGGATCTGCGCGAACGATCCGTCCCCTTGCTTCTCCAGACCCAGCAGGCCGCTGAGCTCGCCGGCGGCCACCTGCAGGCCGATCCCAGTGAGCAGGCCGATCAGAGCACTGCGGGAGAGGAAGTCTGCAAGAAAGCCCAGCCGCAGCCAGGTGGCGAGCACAAGCATGGCCCCCACCAGCAGGGCTACCGCCGAGGTGAGCTGCACATAGGCGCTGGAACCTGGCGCCGCCACCGCGCTGAGCGTGGCCGCCAGGATCGCGGCGGTGGCGGAATCGGCCGCCACCACCAGCTGGCGGGAGGCGCCGAACACGGCAAAGGCCAGCACCGGGATCAGCAGGGTGTAAAGCCCGGTCACCACAGGGGTGTGCGAGATGCGGGTGTAGCCCATCACCTCGGGAATGGCCAGAGCCGCCAGGGTGAGCCCGGCGAGCAGGTCGTCGGCGAGGCCGGAGCGGCGGACCGGCAGCACGCCCCTCAGCAGCGCCACACCCAGCACGTGCGGACCGTCCGTGTGCGGGGCGGGCCGGTTGTGGGGCTCGCGGCCGGCCCTCAGAAGTCGTCTCCGCGTTCGTCCAGCGGCGCGCCAGGCTGGCCGCGGCGGGTGAGGCTGATCTGCCGCAGCGTTTCTCCCCAGGCGCCGCAGAAGCCCGCCATGCCGATCACCAGAGCCCAGAAGCGGGGGTGGATGGTCGGCAGAAGTTCACCAGGGGTGCGCGAGGCGTGGTGGGCCAACACCAGCAGCACCAGCACGGCGAGGGCATAAAGACATCCGGCCAGGGCGATGCGGCGGCGATCCACCCGCAACTGGCGGCGCGGACGGTAGCCGGCAGGGCGGGGCAGGGGCATCTCAGGCGGCCGGGCCTGACGGGAGCACCGGTTCGGTGGCCTGGCTGGCGGGGAACCAGGAGGCTTCCAGCTGCTTCATCAGCACATAGAAGGAGGGCACCACAAACAGGCTGAGCACCGTGGCCACCAGCAAGCCACCGAAGATCACGGCCCCCAGCGACTGCTGGCTGAGGGCGCCGGCACCGCTGGCCACCAGCAGGGGGAAGAAACCGGCCAATGCCGCCATGGCCGTCATCAGGATCGGGCGCAGGCGAGAGCAGGCGGCCGCCATGGCCGCTTCGGCGGAGCTCATGCCCTGCTCCATGCGCTGGTTGGCCAGATCCACGATCAGGATGCCGTTCTTGGCCGCCAGGCCGATCAATGTCACCAGGCCCACCTGGGCGTACACGTTGTTCACCTGGCCGCGCAACACCAGGAACATCAGCGCCCCGAGCATGGCCAGGGGCACCGTCATCAGGATGATCAGCGGATCGATGTAGCTGCCGTACTGAGCGGAGAGCACCAGGTACACCACCACGATCCCCAGCGCGAACACCAGGATGGCCAGGGCGCCGGCCTGCACCTCCGATCGGGTCAACGCCGACCAGGCTGAGCCGATGTTGGCGAAATTGAGCCGGCGGAACACCGCCGCGATCGTGTCGATCGCCTGGCCACTGCTCTTGCCGGCGGCCTCCACCCCCTGAATCAGCACGGTGCGATAGAGATCGAAGTGGCTGATGATCGGCGGGGCGCTGTCGAGGCGGGCCTTCACCACGTTGGAAAGAGGCACCAGCCCACCGGAGCGGTTGCTCACATAGAGATTGTTGAGGTCCTGGATCATGGTGCGGTGGCTCGCATCGGCCTGGACATACACCTGCCGGTATTGCTGCTGCTCGTAGGTCTGGTTCACGAAGCTGCCGCCCGTGAGGGTACCCAGGGCCTCCATGGCGGCACTGAAGTCGATGTCGAGCGAGGCCATGCGGTCGCGGTCCACGTCGAGGCGCCACACCGGCGCATCACTGACGAACTGGGTGTAGAGGTTGCCGAAGGTGCCGGTGCCCCTGGCCTTGGCGATCAGTTGCTTGGCGAGGCCGGCCAGTTCGGTGGGGCTGTAGCCGCCATTGCTGAGGTCGTTGAACTGGAAGGAGAGCCCCCCCTGGGCGCCGAAGCCAGGCACGGCCGCGGGCGCCTGAGCGAGCACAATCGCCCCGGGAATCTTGGCGAAGGCCTGGTTCATCCGCCCGATGATGGCATTCGCCGATTGCTCCGGGCTGGTGCGTTCCTCGATCGGCTTGAAGCCGAAGAAGAAGATGCCCTGGTTCAACGAGCCGCCGTTGAATCCGGCCCCACCCACCAGTTCTCCGGACACCACATCAGGCTCCTTGGCGATGATCCTGCGGGCCTCATCCGCCACCGCCATGGTGGCCTCGATCGACGACTGGGCCGGCAACTGGATGATGCCAAGGCCATAGCCCTGGTCTTCGGTGGGAACGAAACCGGTGGGAATCAGCACGAAGGCGGCGCCGGTGAGCAGCACCCCGCCCAGCAACGCCGCCAGCACCAGCCGCCTAAGCCGGATCACCTGTTGAAGCAGGGCGGCATAGCCACGGGCCACCTGATCGAACACCTTGTTGAAGGCCGTGAAGATGGGCATCAGGAAGGTGCCCACCACGGCCCCCACCAGGCCCAGCACCACAGCCAGCAGCCAGCCGCCGGCCAGGGTGCCGTACAACGCCCCGAAGGCCCCGCCGATCGCCGTCCAACGCCAGCCCCTGGGTTCGGTTTTGCCGCCACCGAGCAGCAACGCCGATTGCAGAGGCTTGCCGGTGATCGCATTGAAGGTGGACACGATGATCGAGAAGACGATCGTGAGCGCGAACTGCCGGTAAATCACGCCGGTGGCGCCCGGGAAGAAGGCCACAGGCACGAACACGGCCAGCAGCACCAGGGCGGTGGCCAGGATGGCGCCAGTGAGTTCCTTCATGGCATTGGAGGCCGCCACAAACGGTGGGTCACCGGCTTCGATGCGCGCCGACACGGCCTCCACCACCACGATCGCGTCATCCACCACCAGGCCGGTGGCCAGGATGATGCCCAGGAGCGTGAGTTCGTTGATCGAAAAGCCGAACGCCTTCACGAACACCATCGCCCCCAGCAGGGCGATGGGCAGGGCGAGGGCCGGCACGGCCGTGGCCTTCCAATCCTGCAGAAACAGGAAGATGATCAGCAGCACCAGTACCACCGCATCGCGCAGGGCATCGAGGGCCCCTTCGATCGAGGCATTGATGAAGTCGGTCTGGTCAAACACCTTCTCCAGCACCACACCTGGCGGCAGGGAGTTGCGGAACTGGGTGAGCACCTCATCCACCGCATCCGCTGTAGTAATCGCATTGCTGCCAGGCAACTGGATCACCCCGAAGCCCACCGATGGGTAGCCGCTGATGGCGTTGATGGCGGCCTGATTGAAGTTCTGAAAGGCGTATTCTGCGCGGCCCACATCCCCCAGACGAATCAATCCACCGTCGGGGCCCTTGGAGAGAATGAGTTTTTCGAAGTCACCAACTGTCTCCAGATTGCCGTTCACCAGAATCGGGAAGGTGGAGCGGTTTGTAGGCAGTGAGGGCGGGCCGCCCACGCTGCCAGCGATCACCACCACGTTCTGAGATTTCAGCGCATTCACCACATCGGTGATGGAAAGGTTGAAACGGGCCAGTCGTAGTGGATCCACCCAGAGGCGGAAGGCTGGATCACTGGCCCCGAAGATGTTCACCTGGCCGACACCATCCGCGCGCGTGAGCGGATACACAAGATTCAGTTGCAGGAGCCCGTTCAAGAAGGTGCCGTCGAACTGGCCTGCTGTGGACGTGAGGTTGTAAACGAGGAGGTAGCTGCCGGAGGTCTGCTGAACCGTGACCCCTTGAGCATTCACCTGGGGCGGTAATTGCGGGGTGGCGGTCTGAACGCGGTTCAGCACGTTCACCTGATCGATGTCCGCGTTCGTGCCTGGCTTGAAGTAGACGTTGATCTGGCTGCTGCCCTCCCCGGTGCTGGTGGAGGTGATGTAATCCATCCCCGGCGCCCCGTTGATCTGCTCCTCAAGCGGCCCGGTCACGGCGCTTTCCACCGTGAGCGCATCGGCCCCGGGGAGGTTGGCGTTCACCTGAATCGTGGGCGGAGCGATGTCCGGCAGGTTCTCGATCGGCAGCAGGGGCAGGGCGATCACGCCTGCCAGCAGGATGAGCACACTGCACACCGTGCTGAGCACGGGGCGGCGGATGAAGGTGTCCGAAAGGCTCATTGACGGGCCGCCGGGGAGGCGGAAGCAGGCGCCGCTGCAGCAGCGGCGCGCACAGCCAGGCCACTGCGCAACTGGGCCAGGTTGCCCAGGATCACCGAATCGGTGCTCTGCAGGCCCGAAGCCACCGGGAACATCCCGCCTTGCAGCGTGCCCAGGGTGACGGGCACCTGCACCGCCACCAGGGCACCGGCGGGTGGCGGTGGCTCAATCGGCCGGCCCAGCCGCTGCCGTGCCTCCTCGGGGCTCACAGCCAGGAACACAAAGGTCTTGCCGGCCTGGAGCAGCACCGCCTGCTCGGGAATCGACAACGCGTTGCCCTGCGAGAAGATCAACCTGGCGTTCACCCGCTGGCTGTTGCGCAGGACGCCGTCGTCGTTGGCGAAGGTGGCCTTCACCAGCAGGGTCTGGCGCTCCTTGTCGAGGGACGGGGCCACAAAACTCACGGCGCCGCGGGCCGTGAGCTCGGGGCGATCGGGCGCGCTCAGCACCACGGGCATCCCCACCTTCACGCGGGCGGCATCGGTGCCCGGCACATCGAGGCGCACCCACAGGCGGGAGTTGTCGACCACGCTGGTGACGACACCGCCGGCACGAACGACATCACCAAGCTTGGCGTTGATGCTGCCCACCTGACCGGTGATCGGAGCCGTGACGTTCTTGTAACCCAGGGTGGCTTTCGAGGACAGCAGCCGATCACGGCTCACCAGAGCCTGGGTGACATAAAAATCACGTTCCTTGGTGGTTACGGCACCCTGCTCGTTGAGAAAAATATAACGCTCGGCGTTCACCAGGTCCTTCCGGGCTTCCGCCCGATCCGAATTGGTGGTGGCCTCCTGCTGCACCTGGTCGAGCCGGAAGAGCAACTCTCCCTTTCGCACCGCCTGGCCCTCCTGCATCGGCATCGCCACGATGCGGCCATCGATCTCTGGAGCGAGCTTGACCTCGCGGATAGCCTCCAGCGTGCTCTGGTAATCGGCAGAGTCGGTGAAGACGGAAGTGCGTGGATTCACCAGCCTGACGGCCGCCGGGGGCTGCTCGGGAAGCTTGGCCGGAGCACAGCCAATGAGAGCAACCAGCGAGAGAAGAGAGGATGCCGCCAGAACGGTGGTGGGTGGCCGCAACTGCCTGGTCATGCGTTCGCCCCAGGCTGGCGCACAACGGCTGTGGTGTCTACACCCATCGCCACTCCGTTGCGTGTTGATGGGTTGCGTGGGAATGCGATAGCGAAAGCGATTGCCTATCACAGACCCGCGTAAACCTTGTGGCACCGATGCCCACTGTGCCGATCGGAAGGATCAGATCCGTTCGCGGCTTCGGCCCGTTCGGTAAACCTTCCTGTGGTAGGCGGGATCCGGGTTAGTGACCTGCAGCTGTCGCACGGTTTCAATCGCCATGCCACCCAGGCTGCCGAAGGAGGCCAACAGGATGCGGAACCACACCAAAGCACTGGAGCTCACCGTGACCGGTGTATGGGCAACGATGGCCTGAAGAAAGAGGCTGACGGAAAGACCGAGCACGGCCCCCACAAGTCCGGCGAGAACGATGCGGCGGCCTTGCAGGGGCTCGGGAGGACAGGCCATCAGGGAGCAGCGGAGGGCAACTGGTCAGGCTTGGAAGCCTCAGCGGAGCCGAATCCCTTCAGCACCACGTAAAACACAGGCACCACGAACAGAGACAACACCGTGGCCACCGTGAGGCCACCGAACACCACGGTGCCGAGTGAGGCCTGGCTGCGGGCGCCGGCACCATTGGCCAGCACCAGGGGGAGAAAGCCAAACAGAGACGAGATGGCCGTCATCAGGATCGGCCGCAGGCGGGATTCCGCCGCGTCCCGCGCCGCCGCC
Source organism: Synechococcus sp. MW101C3 (assembly GCF_002252635.1). Classification (NCBI taxonomy): domain Bacteria; kingdom Bacillati; phylum Cyanobacteriota; class Cyanophyceae; order Synechococcales; family Synechococcaceae; genus Synechococcus; species Synechococcus sp. MW101C3. Next base: position 35,517 of record NZ_NQKX01000006.1, on the reverse strand, counting down.
ATCGCCGTGGCCCCCTCAGCCATGCGCTGGTTGGCCAGATCCACGATCAGGATGCCGTTCTTGGCCGCCAGGCCGATCAGCATCACCAGGCCTACCTGGGCATAGATGTTGAGCACCTCGCCGCGGGCCGCCAGAAACGCCAGAGCGCCGAGCATGGCGGTGGGCACGGTCATCAGGATGATGATCGGATCGGTGTAGCTCTCATATTGGGCGGCCAACACCAGGTACACCACCAGGATGCCGAGAGCGAAGATCACCACAGCCAGCGCTCCGGCCTTGATCTCCTCGCGCGAGAGGCCGGTCCAGTCGAAGCCGAGCCCGTTGACCTCCATCTGCTTGAACAGGTCCTGAATGCCCGTGATCGCCTGGCCGGAGCTGCGCCCCGGCGCCGGGCTGCCTTCCACCTTGATCGAGCGGAACAGGTTGAAGTGAGGGATCACCGAAGGGCCGGTGGCAGGTTCCACCGTGAACACCTCTGCCAACGGAACGGGTTCACCCTTGAGATTGTTGACGAACAGCGAGGTGAGCTGCTGCGGCGTGGCCCGGAAAGCCTCATCCGACTGCACATAGACACGCCGGATCTTGCCCTCCTGGAAGGTGTCGTTGATGTAGGCACCACCGAAATAGAAGCTGAAGGCCTGCATCGCCTGGCCGTAATCCACCTGGAGAGCCGCCAGCTGATCGCGGTTGACACTCACCTCCAGCTGCGGAGATTCAGGGCTGAACTGGGTGAACACCCGGCCAAAATCACCGGTGGCGGTGGCCTTGGCGATCAGCTGTTGGGCTCTGGCGAAGAAATCGGGCAGGGTGAGGGCGCCGGCGCTCTGGTCGAGCATCTGGAACTCGAAACCACCGGAGGTGCCGTAGCCGGGGATCGCGGGGGGCTCCACCACGAAAATCCGAGCGCCACTGATCACCGAAAGCTTGCGGTTCAGCCTCTCCACGATCGCCTCCATGGCCTGATCGGGGTTGGGACGTACGTCCCAGTTCTTTGTACCGAAGAAGAACAGGCCCTTGTTGGGGGCATTGCCATCCAGGCTGAAGCCACTGATGAGCAAGGCGGTACTGATGTCTTTTTCGGTGCGAAGGATCTCCGCCACCTGATCATTGATCTTGCTGGTGGTCTGAGAGGAGCTGCCATCGGGGGCCTGCACAAAACCGATCGCATAGCCCTGGTCTTCGATCGGCACGAAGCCGGAGGGGATTGAGGTGAAGGCCACTCCCGTAAGCACCACGCCCCCCACCAGCACTCCCATGATCAGAGCGCGGCGGCTGAGCACCCAGCCCAGGGCCCGCTGGTACCACGCTTCTCCGGAGGCGTAGACCCGGTTGAAGCCCTTGAAGATCGGGCCGAGGAAGAAACCCACCAGCACGCCGATCGCGGTGAACACCAGCACCGTGATCGGCGCTTCCACCCGGGCCATCAGCAGCCCCACCACGGCAGCGCCGATCGTGATGGGCAGACGGAGTGGCAGCCGGGTGATCAGACTCAGCAGATAGCCCAGCAGCAGGCCCGCGACTACCACACCGATCACCAGCAGAGCGCCGCGGCCACTCACCAGCAGGCCGTAGATGAAGCCGATGGATCCGCCGGCGATCGTGTAAGCGCGGCGGCCTGGCGGATCCCCCTCCCTGGCCAGCAGCAGGGCCGAGAGCATGGGGGAAAAGGTGAGCGCATTGAAGGTGGAGATCGCCACCGAAAAGATGATCGTGGCGGCGAATTGCTGGTAGATCGTGCCGGTGGCCCCCGGGAAGAAGAGCACCGGGAGGAACACCGCAAACAGCACGAGCGACGTGGCAATCACGGCGCCGAACAGCTCGTTCATCGTGCTCTTGGCGGCCTCCAGGGCAGTCATGCCCTGCCCCTTTTTGGTGGAGGTGTCTTCGATCACGGTGATCGCGTCATCCACCACCAGGCCTGTGGCCAGCACCAGGCCGAACAGGGTGAGCTGATTGAGCGAGAAGCCCGCCACCTTCACAAACAGGAAGGTACCCACCAGCGCCACCGGAATGGCAATGCCGGGCACGAGCGTGGCTTTCCAGTTCTGGAGAAACAGGAACAGGATCAGCACCACAAGCACCACCGCATCCCGCAGCGAGTTGGTGACGCCTCTGATGGACGCGTTAATGAAATCGGTGGTGTCGTAGATCTTCTCGATCTTCATTCCCGGCGGAATCGTGAGCCGGAAGTTCTCGATCACGTTCTCCACCGCCTCTGACACCTCCAGAGCATTGCTGCCGCCCAGCTGATAAACCAGCAGGCCCACAGAAGGTGTCGCCCTGAGGTCAGTGGCATTGGCGTCGTAGCTTTCCGCCCCCAGCTCCACCCGGCCCACATCTCGCAGACGCACCAGGCCGCCCTGATCGGTGGTGCGCAGAATCAGGTTGCTGAATTCCTGGGTGCTGCGCAGGCGGCCCTGCAGTTGCACGGTGAAGGTGAACAGCTGGCCCTCCGGTGAAGGCTCGCCGCCCACCTGGCCGGCCGGCACCAGACGGCTCTGGCTGCGCAACGCGTTCACCACATCGGCCGAGCTCAGCTTGTTGGCCGCCAGCCGGTCGGGGTCGAGCCAGAGACGGAAGGCGAGCTTGCGGTTACCGGCGTAGGCAATGTTGCCCACCCCACGCACCCGTTTGAGCTCATCGATCAGGTTCTGGTCAAGCAGACCACTGATGAATTCCGTGCTGTAGGCATTGGCGGCATCCTCGCTGCCGAAGTTATAAACGAGCAGAATGGAGTTGGAGGCTTTGTTCACCAAGACCCCCGACTGCCTCACTTCTTCGGGCAACTGGGGCTGGGCTTGAGACACCCGGTTCTGCACATTCACCTGGTTGATGTCACCGTCGGTGCCACTGGCAAACGACACGGTGATGGAACTGGCCCCCGAAGCGGAGCTGGAGGAGGTGATGAACTCCATGTTCTCCACCCCGTTGATCTGCTGCTCCAGCACATTGGTGACCCCCTCCTCCACCGACACCGCATCGGCGCCGTTGTAACTGGAATTAACCGTGACGGTGGGCGGAGCAATATCAGGGAGGTTCTCGATCGGCAGCAGCGGAATCGCAATTAATCCGCCGATCACGATCAGAAGGCTGCAGACGGTGGTCAGAACCGGCCGCGTGATGAAATTGTCGGAAGCAGACATCGGCGGCTCCCTACTTCACCGTCACGGGTGTGCCGTGACGCAGGGTGAGCAGGTTGGTTGTGATCACCCGATCGTTGAGATCCACGCCCTTGAGCACCGGATAGCGGTTGTTCTGCAGCTCACCGAGCTGCACCGGCACCTGCAAGGCGAAGCTGGTGCCCGGTGGCAACTTGCGCAGCGCCTCCAGGTCGGCCCTGCCGGGGTTGCGCTCCAGATCCTGCAGGGTTCCCACCGCGAACACAAAGCTCTGACCCGACGATTGGGTGACCGCCACGAACGGCACGGAGGGCACATCGCCGGCCGCCAGCTGTACGCGGGTGCGCAGCCGCAGACCGGTGCGCAACGCACCATTGGGATTGGGGAACTCCGCCTTCAGCAGCAACGCCTGGGTGCCGGGGGTGACGGCCGGGTCCACCGATCCCACCACGCCCCTGGCCAGCACCCGATCGCCCAGCGGCTCCTGCAGCACCACCGGCAGGCCGGGCCGCACCCGGTCGCTGAAGGCGCCCGGCACATCGATGCGGGCCATCAGCCGGTCGTTGCGCACCACCTTGGTGAAGGGCGCGCCGGCGGCGATCACATCGCCCTGCTTCACCTGCAGGTCACTGATCACCCCCCCGATCGGCGCGGTGAGGTTGTTGAAGGCGAGGTCGGCCTGTCGGGCCACCACCGCCTCGCGCGACTGGATGTATTCGGCGCGCAGCTGATCACGCTGCAGTGCGCTGGCGGCACCCTGGCGCACCAGGAACTCAAAGCGCTCGTAATTGAGCCGGTCCTTGTCGCGCTGCGCGATCAGGCTGGCCACATCGGCGCGCACCTGGGCCTGGTCGAGCACGAGCAGAAGCTGGCCCTGGCGCACCACATCGCCCTGACGCACGAACAGGCGCTCGATGCGGCCGGCGGTCTGGGCGGCCAGCTGCACTTCCTCAATCGCCTCCAGGGTGCTGATCGTGTCGACATCGTTGCTGAAGCGACCCAGCGCCACCGGCTGGGTGGACACCTGCACCTGGCGCTGCTGCGGCGCTGGCGGGCCGCTTCCACAACCCGAGAGTGCCAGCAGGGCGGCCGCCAGAGACACACCCGTTCCAACTGACATGGAGCGGAGAGGAAGAATCACGCAGCAGGCTCTGGTTGGGGGGATTCTGAAGGACCCACGCGTCAATGCACTGCGCCGGGGTGGGTCGCAGGATTGTCACCCACCGGGTCAGCATGCCGAGGATTGCGGCGAACCAGAAGGGTGTGACCGATCTGTTCGACTTCGAAGCTGCGCGCCAGCGCCAGCAGATCGCCCCGCTGGCCGACCGCATGCGGCCGCGCGGGCTTGATGACTTCGTCGGCCAGGAGGCGATCCTCGGCCCGGGGCGCCTGCTGCGCCGCGCCATCGCCGCCGACCGGGTGGGCAACCTGATCCTGCACGGGCCACCTGGTGTGGGGAAGACCACACTCGCCCGCATCATCGCCGGGACCACCCGCTCCCACTTCGCCAGCCTGAACGCGGTGCTGGCGGGGGTGAAGGAGCTGCGGGCCGAGGTGGAGGCCGCGCGTGAACGGCTGGGTCGGCACGGTCTGCGCAGCTTCCTGTTCATCGATGAGGTGCACCGCTTCAACGCTGCCCAGCAGGACGCCCTGTTGCCCTGGGTCGAGAACGGCACGATCACCCTGATCGGCGCCACCACGGAAAACCCGTTCTTCGAGGTGAACAAGGCACTGGTGAGCCGCTCCCGCCTGTTCCGCCTGCAACCGCTCGAACCTGGGGATCTGCGCCGCTTACTGGAGAGGGCGCTGGCGGATGTGGAGCACGGCTATGGCGGGCGGCCGATCCAGATCGATGCCGACGCCAGCGCCCACCTGCTGGATGTGGCCGGCGGCGATGCCCGCAGCCTGCTCAATGCCCTGGAACTGGCGGTGGAAACCACAGACCCCGGCGCCGATGGGGTGATCCGCATCGATCTGGCGATCGCCGAAGAGTCGATTCAGCAGCGGGCCGTGCTCTACGACAAGCAGGGCGATGCCCACTTCGACACGATCAGTGCCTTCATCAAGTCACTGCGGGGCTCCGATCCCGATGCCGCCCTGTTCTGGCTGGCCCGCATGGTGGAGGCAGGCGAAAACCCCCGCTTCATCTTCCGCCGCATGCTGATCGCCGCCGGTGAGGACGTGGGGCTGGCGGACCCGCAGGCCGTGGTGGTGGTGGAGGCCTGCGCCGCCGCCTACGAGCGGGTGGGCCTGCCCGAAGGGCTCTACCCCCTGGCCCAGGCGGCGCTCTACCTGGCCTCCACCGAAAAGAGCAACAGCGTGCTGGGGTTCTTCGATGCGCTCAAGAGCGTGCGTGCCACCAGCCGCCAGGAGGTGCCCTCCCACCTGCGGGATGCCAACCGCGATGGCAAGGCCTTCGGCGACGGGGTGGGCTACCGCTACCCCCACGCCTACGCGGAGCACTGGGTGGCCCAGCAATATCTGCCCGGTGCCCTGCAGGGGGAGGTGTTCTGGAAGCCGGGTGCCCTGGGCTGGGAGGGAGGGCTCGGAGCGGGCCTGCAGCGGCGTCGGGCTGCCCAGCTGGCGGCCGCGGCCGAAGCCGATCTCGAGCAGGGGATCCTGCTCACCACTGGCCCGGAGGATCCGGCTCTGCAACGTTGGCTACGGCGCCAGATCGGCAGTGAGGGCCAGCGCCTCGAGCGGCTGCGGCAGCGCTTCTGGCAGGGGGTGCGGTGGCAGCGGCAGGACCGCTGCCTGGTGTTGAATGCGCGCTCGCTGCTGTGGAGCCTGGATCCGCTCGACGCCACGCCGGAAGGAGGCGTGGTGATCACGGTGGCGGCAGAGGCGGAACGGGGCCGGCTGGAGGCCCAGCTGCAGGTGCTGGATCAGCTGCGACGCCCGCGGCTGCTGTGCGTTCCCAGTGATCAGCCCGAGGCGCTGATCGCGACTCTGGAGCCGGGGGAGCGCTTCGAGTGGATCGTGGGCCGCTCTCCTTTTCAGGAGCTGGGGCCGTCAGGCCTGGCGGCCTGGCTGGATCGCATCGACGAGCTGGCGGCGCCCCAGGCCCAGATCCGGTTGCTGCAGAGCCTGCCGCTGATCGGTCCAGCAGGAGCCCTCACTGAGCTGGTGCGGCAACGGCAGCGATCCATGCCCCGGGAGCTGGCCACCCTCCTGCAGCAGGCGGCTGCCTGGGAGAGCGGCGAACTGGCCAACGGCCCCGGCGCGGACGCCCTGCAACAGGGCCTTGAGGCGCGGGGCTGGCGCGTGGCAGCGGAGCAGTGGCGCGAACCGCTCAGCGTGACGCTCTCCGCCGGTTTGCGTCAGCGCTGGTTCGGCGAGGGGGCGAGCTATGGGCGCCAGCTGAGCGCCGCCCTCGGCAGCAGCTCCACCGGGCGGCTGGAGCAGCTCAGCGCCGATCTGGAAGGGGCAGAGCTGGCACAGGCCTTGCAGCACACCCTGCTGGTGGCCATGAAAAAAGCCCCGGGAATCCCGGGGCGGTAAGGCTGAACCGCGAGGGTTCACCAGAGGCCGCGGATGGGCATGGGGTCGGCGGCGGCAGGGGCAACCACAGGAGCCTGGAAGTTTTGAACCTTGGCCACGGGATCGCCCATCTGGTTGGCCTGGATGCAGGCCGGCAGGAAGACGTACCAGGACAGCAGGGAGGTGCACTGGGCGGAACCTTCCTTGCACTTGCCTTCGGCGCAGATGTTCTGCTTGCCGTCGTAGGTGCCGCAGGTATCAGCCAGGCGGTAATCCACCGGCAGCGCCGCCATGATTCCGGCCGAGGAAATCTGGCCGTCCTTGGCATCGGCGATGATCGCGCTGCGCAGACCCTGCACGGCGTAGGTGCTCATCGTCCAGTAAGGGAAATAGCTGCGGCTCTGATTCTTGAGGAACTTCACGCCCTCATCGGAATAGAGGAAACGGGTGACGCCGACCAGGTCGACGCTGTACGACTTGGAGAGACCGTCGCGCACTTCGGCGGCCGTCCAGCCGGAAAGATTGAGGCCACCAGCCAAGCCACGGTCGGTGATTTCGCCGGTTTCTAGGAAGGTGCCGAAAGCGCCCATGGGGGTGGACCAAACGGCACCGCCGGTGTTCCAGCGCACGGGGAGGTCGTTATCAACAGCGGCGGAGGCCGGCAGGGTGGAGGCCACGAGAGCCGACCCCATCAGGAGGCCAGCGGCAAGACGCTTCAGCACGGATCAGTTCTGGAACAACAATCCGAACCTAATCAGCCCGGTTGCATCTGCCAACAACTCGTCATCGGTCGAACATGAAGACCCAAGCGCGTCAGGTGCTAGGGATGCGGCGCCTCTGCAGCGGAACCTCATCAGCGTGGGGCATGACCGGCAGGCCGCTCACCAGGGGTTCAAGACCGCACCGCCCCTGCGGTGGCGGGGCGAACGGCCGGTAGGGCCACCCAGCCGGCGGGACACAGGAGCCGGTTGTCCTGGCTGGGGAAGGCCTCGGGATCAGGCGCCGGCCGGGATCCACGGCAGACGGCACCGCGGGGGGCATTCTCGACGGCCTCCACCCGGGCAAGGTAGATCTCATCGCCACCGGTCGGGGTGAGCACCAGCTGAACCCGGTCCTGGTTGAAGACCACATCGGCCGTCATGGTGGCGGGAATCTCGATGCCGAGCACATCGAGGTAAGGGGTGAAGCCGCCCCAGAAGTAGCGGGTGATCTCCGCGCCCACGAAACGGTTCAGCAAGAGCGACACCTGTTGGCGCTGCCCGAGCAGGGCTTCCTGGGTCTCCAGCCGCGCCAGCAGACCCGCCGTGTCCGCATCGGTACGGCTGGCCAGGGGGGGGTGCAGGCGCATCTGGGTGAGGCCGGCCAGGCCGAGCACCGCCAGGAATCCGATCAGACCGAGGCGCACGACGGGGGCCATGAGCGGCCAGGAAGTGGGCGGACCCTAGCCGCCCCTAGGCTCCAGACAGCCCAGCTTTGGACAGCTTCATGACCCTTGAGATCGGTGATCCCGCGCCTGAGTTCACCCTGCCGGATCAGGAAGGCCATCCGGTGCAGCTCTCCGCTCTGAAGGGCCAGCGCGTGGTGATCTACTTCTATCCGAAGGATGACACCCCGGGCTGCACCAAGGAAGCCTGCGGCTTCCGCGATCTGTGGAGCCAGTTCGAAGCCCATGGCATCAAGGTGCTGGGCATCAGCAAGGACGGGGCCGCCAGCCACGGCAAGTTCATCAGCAAATACGAGCTCCCCTTCACCCTGCTCACGGATGCGGAACCCTGTCCGGTGGCCACCGCCTACGAGAGCTATGGACTGAAGAAGTTCATGGGCAAGGAATACATGGGGATGATGCGCCACAGCTTCGTGGTGGCCCCCGATGGCACCCTCGAGAAGATCTACCGCAAGGTGAAAGCCGAGGAAATGGCGGAGCAGGTGCTCATCGATCTGGGCCTGAGCGCCCCAGCCGCCTGAGCCGGGCAGCGCTCAGCGCGTCCAGCGCCTCCAGCGCCAGGTCGGGCACGAGCTCGAACGGCTGACCCAGCTCCTGCAGCAGCGGGGCCAGCCGGGGGCCATCGCCGCCGGTGAGCCACAGGCCCGGCGGCGGCTCCGGATCGTGTTGCCGGCAGGCCCCGGCGATCGCATGGGCCAGCCCCCACAGGCAACCGCTGGCCATGGCAGCTCCAGTGACGCTGGGCCAGAGGTCGAGGGGCGTGGCCGGATCCGGGAGACCCTGTTGCGGCAACAGAGCCGTAGCCCCGGCCAGCGCCGCCAGCTGCAGACCGGCGCCAGCCAGCAGCCGTCCGCCCGCAAAGGCGCCGCTTCCGGCCACCCGGGTGAGGCTCAGCGCCGTGCCGGCATCGGCCACCAGCACCGCGCCATCACGGCCATCGCTTTGGCCCTCACCCCCCAGGCGCCCTTGAGGCGCCAGACGCGCCTGCTGACGCTGCCAGGCTCCCCAGCCCGCCAGAGCCCGATCGATGCCAAGCCAGGCCGGCATGCCCAGCAGGGGCACGGCATCAAGCGTGCACCTGTGCCGCAGCGGCAAGGCCAGCTCCGGCGGCAAGGGGCCCACGGCGGCCCAGGCCACCAGCAGGTCGCGGTCTGCTGGCTCCAGGCGCTGGGGCGGCCGCGTGCTCCAGCAGCGGAGGCCTGCCAGTTCATCAGGCTCCGAGGCCGGTTCGCGCCGCCCCCAGTGCCAGTGAGTGTTGCCGATCAGCAGCACCAGGCTCGCCGCGCGGCCCGGAGTGCCGCCGGCGAGCCCCACCACCTAGATGCCCTCGCCCATCACACCGGAGAGATGGATGCCGCATTCCTGATGCAGGCCACCGAAGCGGGTGGCGCGGCCACTACCGTCGTCGGGGCCGCTGGAGTGCCAGTCGCCCACAGTGGAGTACCCCTGTTCGAAGAGCGGGTGCTGGGGGAGGCCGTTGTTCTGCAGGTAGTAGTAGACGTCCCGGTTGGTCCAGTTCAGCAGCGGTCGAAGCGACCAGCGGCCCCGCACCGGTTGGAGCGGCAGCATTGAGGCGCGGTGGTCAGTCTGTACGCCACGCACCCCGCTGGCCCAGCAGGCCACGCCGATCGTGTCGAACGCGCGATCGAGTGGTTCCACCTTGCGGAGGCGGTGGTACAGATCCAGATCATCGGCATCGCCTGTGGCCCACAGCCGGCCATGCAGCGCCTCCATACGGGCCGGGCTGAGCTCGGCTTGGGCCACGTGCAGATTGAGCGACAGCAGATCCGTGAGCTGCTCTGCATAGCGGTAGGTCTCGGGGGGGAGATAGCCCGTGTCGACCCAGATCACCGGCAGAGCGGGATCGTGGGCGGCGGCCATGTGCAACAGCACCGCAGACTGAATGCCAAAGCTGGTGATCACGGCGAAGCGATCCCCGAAGGTGTCCGTTCCCCAGCGCAGCTGATGCGGGGGAGTGAGGCTTTCCAGTACCGCCCCTGCGGCCTCGGCGTCGAGTGGCAGGCCCTGGCGGTCGGTGGGAAGGGTGGGGGAGATGGTGGCGGCCATGAACGCCATCATCTCCTGTGATGAAACGCTCTGGTTAGGGTTCGGGTAGCCAACGCCACAACCGAGACGCCGTACCCATGGCGGAGACCAGCGGGGACCGCACCCCCTTCCCCAATCCAGCCGAAGCCGGTGCGGGCACCACGTCCTCGTGGGAGCCCCCCCATCCGGTGGTGATCGTCGGGGGCGGCTTCGGTGGCCTCTACACGGCGCTCGCCCTGGCTGCCCGGCGTGACCCTCCGCCTGTGGTGCTGGTGGAGCCGAACGAGCGGTTCGTTTTTCTGCCGCTCCTCTACGAGCTGCTCTCCGATGAGCTGCGTGCCTGGGAGGTGGCGCCGCCCTACGCCAGCCTGCTGGCCAGCCGCGGCATCGCCTGGCTGCGCGACCGGGTGGTGAGCATCGACGCCGCCAGCGGCACCGTCACCACCGCGCAGGGCCGCTGCCTTCCCTACTCCCGGCTGGTGGTGGCCACCGGTAGCCGCAGCAATGATTTCGGCATCCCCGGCGTGCACGACCACGCCCTGCAGTTCCGCTGCCTGGCGGATGTGGAGCGCCTTCAGGCGCTGGTACAACAACTCCAGGCGCAGCAGCGCCCCCTGCAGCGTCTGGCGATCGTGGGGGCCGGGGCCAGCGGAGTGGAGCTGGCCTGCAAGCTTGCCGACCTGCTGCACGGCCACGCCGTGCTGGAACTGGTGGAGCAGGGCGCCGAGCTGTTGCCTGAGGCGCGAGCCTTCAACCGGGAGCAGGCCCGCGCCGCCCTGCTGCGCCGCGATGTGCGCCTGCGCACCCACACCCGGGTGGAAGCCGTGGAGGCGGGCGGGGTCACGCTGCGACACGAACCGGCGGGCGGGGGCGCCGCCAACACGGAGCATCTCAGCGTCGATGGCGTGGTCTGGACCGCCGGGGTGACAGCGGCGGCGCCGGCGATCACGCCCACCGCGGCCACCGACCGCCGCGGCCGTCTGCTTTGCCACCCCGATCTGTCGTTGGTGCACCATCCCCACCTGTTTGCCCTCGGCGATGTGGCCCATGCGGCCGATGCCGATGGTGAGCCCCTGGCCGGCACGGCCCAGGTGGCCTTCCAGCAGGCCGACGTGCTGGCCGACAACCTGATTCGCAGCCTGGCCGGCGAACCCACCAGCCCATTCCGTTGGAACGATCTCGGCGAGATGATCAGCCTTGGCATCGGCGAGGCCAGCCTCACCGGGCTGGGCCTCACCCTGGCCGGATCCGCCGCCTACCGCCTCCGCCAGCTCACCTACCTGGGCCGTCTGCCGGGGCTCCCCCATCAGCTGCGCGTGGCCGCCGGCTGGCTTTCCGACCTGGGCCGCCCCCTGTTCGGCGCCGGCGAACCCGCCCGCACGCCGCCGCCCCGACCCTGATCGCCGCCGCTGCCACGGACGCCTGGCCGGCCCCGAAGGGGCTGCTGCTCGATGCGATGGGCACCCTGATCGGCCTGCGGGAATCGGTGGGCACCACCTATGCCGCCGCCGCCGCCGGGCATGGAATCACGCTGAGCGCTGCCGCGATCGACCAGGTCTTTCCGGCCGTGCTGCGCCAGGCCCCGCCCCTGGCCTTTCCGGGTCTGCAACAGCAGGAACTGGAACGGGCCGAGCGACAGTGGTGGGGCGCACGCATCGATGCTGCCCTGCAGGGCGCTGGCAGCGGCGCGCCCGCCCCTGGCGCCCTGCAGGAGGAGCTGTATCTCCGCTTTGCTGATCCTGCTTTGTGGCGGGTGCTCCCCGGGGTGGCTCCCGCGCTTGAACACTGGGCGGCCGTGGGCCTCCGGCTGGCGGTGGTGAGCAATTTCGACGGGCGTCTGAACGGGCTGCTCAGCGGGCTGGGCCTGGCGGAACATCTTCAGGCGGTGATCGTGTCCAGCGCGGCCGGGGCCGCCAAACCCGATCCCCTGCCCTTCCGGCTGGCGCTGACGGCCCTCGGCCTTGAGGCCGCTGAGGTGTGGCATGTGGGGGACAGCCCCGAGGATGCTGAAGGGGCGGCTGCCACCGGTGTGCGTTGCCTGCGGATCCAACGCCCCTGACCCGATGCACCCGCGCCGTTGAAACAAGCTGTGCTGATGGGGCGTGTCAGCGGTCTGCGCCCCGCCCAGAAACGCCGCCTGGAGCGGCTGTCTCACCGCCGGCACCCGGAAGGGGGAGGCGCGGAACTGCTCTGCCTGCAACGGCTGGCCGCCGAGGCCCGTGAGCTGGAGCTGCCGCTGAGCCTGGTGGTGGACGGCCGCGGCCTCACCCGCCTGCTGTGGGTGGGGCCACTGGAGCAATCGGGCCGGCTGATCGAGCGACTGCCCGGCAGCGAGCGGCGCCAGGGGAGCGACCTGCGCCTGATCACCTGCGTGGGCCGCAAGCCCGGCCTGGAGCCGCTGGCCAGCGAAGCGCTGGTGGGGCTCGATCTGGAGCCGCTGGTGTGGCTGCGCTACCCCGACAAGGCCGCCGCGGGGGGGCGCTGGGCGGCAGCGTCCTACACCATCAGCCAGGAGGAGGGGCGCCCCTGGGCCCTGTACCGAGAGGCCGACCTGGCCGAGCTCTGCGAGGCCGCTGACTCGCCATTGCCCGCGGAGGCCGCCAACGACGCCCCGGGGCCGGCGCCCCAGGCTGGGCCCGAGCGGGTGCTGTTGCTGGCCCTGATCGGTGAGGACGGTGCCGCCAGCCAGCGCGACATCGCCGAGCTCGAAGGGCTGGTGCGCAGCGCCGGCGCGCTGCCGGTGGGCTTGATCCAGCAGAAGCGCCAGCAAGCGGCGCCCCAGACGCTGTGGGGGGAAGGGAAACTGCGCGAGGCGGCCCTGGAGGCCCGCCGACTGGGAGCCACCCTGGTGGTGACCGATCGGGACCTGACGCCGGTGCAGGCCCGCAACCTGGAGCGGCTGCTGGACCTGCCGATCAGCGACCGCACCGAACTGATTCTCGACATCTTTGCCCAGCGGGCCGCCAGCGGCGCCGGGCGTCTGCAGGTGGAACTGGCCCAGCTGCGCTACCGGCTGCCGCGGCTCAGCGGCCGCGGCCAGAGCCTCTCGCGTCAGGGGGGTGGCATCGGCACCCGGGGCCCGGGGGAAACCCAGCTGGAAAAAGACCGGCGGGCCATTGCCCGACGCCTCGACCGCCTGCAGCGGGAGGTTCAGCGGCTGGGGGAGCACCGGGCGCGCCTGCGCGAGGGACGCCAGGGCGTCAGGCGGCTGGCCCTGGTGGGCTACACCAATGCCGGCAAGAGCTCCCTGCTCAATGCCCTCACCCGCCCGGTGGCGGGGGAGGAGGTGCTGGCCGAGAACAAGCTGTTCGCCACCCTCGATCCCACCACGCGGCGGCTTGACCTGCCGGATGGGCAAGGGGGGCTGGTGCGGCTGTTGATCACTGACACGGTCGGCTTCATCCGCGCCCTCCCGCCGCCCCTGGTGGAGGCGTTCCGCTCGACGCTGGAGGAAACCCTCGACGCTGATCAGCTGCTGGTGGTGGTCGATCTTTCGGACCCGGCCTGGCCGCAGCAGCTCGAAGCGGTGAACGCCCTGCTCGACACCCTCGGCAGCACCGCGCCGCGTCAGATGGTGGGCAACCAGATCGACCGCTGCGACGCGCAGGCGCTGGAGCTGGCCCGCACCTTGCACCCCACCATGCTGTTTGTGTCAGCGACCGCAAACTTCGGCCTGGAGGGACTGCGTAACTGGATGATCACCCGGGTCAGCTGACCGCAGGGCTATGGCACGATCAACCATGTCTCATCCCCCCTGCCATGCCTCTTCAACTCGGTGACACCGTCCCCGATTTCACCCAGGACTCCCAGCTGGGTCCGATCAACCTCTACGACTTCGCCGGCGACAGCTGGGTCGTGCTGTTTTCCCACCCGGCTGACTACACCCCCGTGTGCACCACGGAGCTGGGTGAAGTGGCCCGCCTGCGCCCGGAGTGGGAGAAGCGCAATGTCAAGACGATTGCCCTGAGCGTTGATTCCGCCGAGAGCCACAAAGGCTGGATCGGCGACATCAATGAAACCCAGTGCACGATCGTTGATTATCCGATCCTGGCGGATGCGGACAAATCAGTGAGCGATCTGTACGGGATGATCCACCCGAAGGCGCTGAACAACCTCACCGTGCGTTCGGTGTTCATCATCGATCCCAGCAAGAAACTGCGTCTGCAGATCACCTATCCCGCCAGCACGGGCCGGAACTTCCATGAAATCCTCCGGGTGATCGATTCCCTGCAGCTCACCGATCACCACCAGGTGGCCACACCGGTGAACTGGCAGCAGGGCGACGACTGCGTCGTGGTTCCCTCGATCTCCACCGAAGACGCCCGGGCCAAGTTCCCCAAAGGCGTCACTGAGGTCAAGCCCTACCTGCGCATGACCCCCCAGCCCAACACGTGATCACACGATCGGGCTGGCAGCACCGTCTCATCGTTCCGCAGTTCACCCTGGTGACAGGGATGCTGGTGGTGACCGTGGGCGCCGTGGTGATGGCCAGCCCGTTCTGCTCCAACGACGACGTGTGCTGGTGGGAAGGGTTGTTCACCGTCACCTCGGTGATCACGGTCATGCAGCTGTCGATCATCGGTGTCGGCACCACAACCACCACATTCGCCCTGCTTCGTGCTGTGCGTGGTGGCCATGGCCCCGGTGCTTGGCCTTCGACGCCGTGAGGCTCGATGTGGGCGTCACCGCCCAGTTCAACCGCTGGGGGCAGTTGGTGCTGATGGTGGGCATGCTTGTGGGCCGGGTGGGGATTCTGCTGCTGCTCTCCTCCCTCTACCCCAACAGGACCCACAATCGTGTGGGCTATCCCCGCGAAGAGCTCTCCCTCTGATCGTCATGCGCCTTTCCCTGTATCCCCTGCCATTGCACCGCTCATGACCCAGTGGTGGCAGTGGCAAGGTGGCAGCGACACGGTATCGAGAAGCTTCGCCGTGATCGGCGTGGGCCGCTTCGGCAGTGCCGTCTGCAAGGAGTTGCTCCGCTTCGATGCGGAGGTGCTGGCCATCGACAACTCCCAGCGGGCGATCGATGAAATGCGCCAGGTGGACCCGGCCATCGAGGCGCGGGTCGTGGACTGCACCGATGAGGAAGCGCTGCGCGCAGCTGGCGCCCTTGATGTGGGCACGGTGGTGGTGGCGATCAGTGAGCCGATCGAGGCGAGCATCACCGCCACCTTGATCGTCAAGGATGCTCCCGGCAGCCGCGTGCGCCAGGTGATCGCGCGGGCCACCAGCGATCTGCACGAAAAGATGCTCCGGCGGGTCGGCGCCGATCGGGTGGTGTTCCCTTCGAAGATGCAGGGCACCCGGCTCGGCATGGAGTTGGTGCGGCCCAACTTGCTGGAGCGGCTGCGTCTCGACGACCGCAACAGCATCGAGGAGATCAAGGTGCCGTCGGCGTTCGTGGGTCGCTCGTTGCGCGATCTGAACCTGCGCAAGAACCACGACGTCAGCGTGCTGGCGGCCGGTCCCCAGAACCACCTCACCGTGAACCCGCCGGCCTCCCACGTGCTCAACGAGGACGAACTGCTGGTGGTGATGGGCAGCAGCGAGGCGCTCGAGGCCCTTCCCTCCCATTGAGCCGATGAAGGTTCTGGGCCTGATGAGCGGCACAAGCGCCGATGGCATCGACGCCGTGCTGGCCAGCTTTGAAGGTCCTCGCGACCATCCCCGTTGGCGTGTCTTGCACAGCACCTCGACCCCCTACCTCGAGCCGCTGCGCTCCCAGTTGGTGGCGGTGGGTCAGGGGGAGCCACACACCGCCGCCGCGCTATTGGATCTGGCGGAGGCGGTCACCGTCGAACAGGCGCGCGCCGCCCGCAGCTGCGATCCTGCCGGCGAGGCGGAGCTGGTGGGCTGCCATGGCCAGACCCTCTGGCATCGCCCGCCCACACCCGAAGGTCGCGGTGCCAGCTGGCAACTCCTGCAGGGCCCCCTGCTGGCCCAGCTGTTGCACACGCCGGTGGTGTTTGATCTGCGCGCCCATGACCTGGCACTCGGCGGGCATGGCGCGCCACTGGTGCCAGCCGCCGATGCCGCGTTGCTGCCACGCATCGGCGGCTGGCGGGCGGTGCTCAACCTCGGTGGCATCGCCAATCTCACCTTGCTGCCGCCGGCCAGTGGCCCGGAGCGGCAGGCCCCGGTGACGGGCTGGGACTGCGGCCCGGCCAACACTCTGATCGACCTTGCGGTGGCGCAGTTCAGTGATGGCCGCCTCGGCTACGACCGCGATGGCGCCTGGGCTGCCCGCGGCAAGGTGCAGAACGCCTTGATCGCCCGTTGGCTGCAGGACGACTATTTCCACTTGCCACCGCCGAAGTCCACCGGCCGCGAACTGTTCGGCCAGGAGGATCTGCGCCGCCGCCTGCAGGAACTCGCCCTGGCAGCCGAACCCGGGAACTCAGGACTTGCCACCCAGCAGGCAGATGCACTTGCCACCCTCACCGCCTTCAGTGCGGCGGTTGTCGCTCAGGACCTGGAGCGGGGCACCCGGCCAGTGGAGCTGGTACTGGCCGGCGGCGGCGCCCACAACGGCACGCTGGTGCGTGAGCTCCGCCAGCGCTGCCGCGGCGTGATGGTGAGGCCCCTGTCGGAGCTGGGGGTGGAGCCGGCCCAGCGGGAAGCGCTGGGTTTCGCGCTGCTGGCCTGGTGGCACCACCACCGCCATCCCGGTTCCCTGCCTTCCGTCACCGGGGCCTCCCGCAGCGCAGTGCTGGGCGTACGCGCAACTCCCACCACCTGAGCGCCCGCCACTGCCGCCGCCGCAGGCACCGGCCAGCCCAAGCCGCGGTCAACCGGCGGACCAGAAAGCCGTTCAGCTCGCCGGCCGGTAGAGCCGTAGGCGCCGCGGCGCCCCCCGCAGACGACCTGGTCCATTGCGTTGCTGCCGCTCCAGGGCTTGGCGGAACTGATCGGTGCGCAACTGGCGCTGACTGCGGGCATCGCGCGGCCGTTCCGGCGGCAGCTCGGGCGGCGGCTGATCGAGACGATCCAGGCCCTGCTGGATGAGCACCTTGGCCATGTTGCTGACCGTGCGCGACTCCGCCTCCGCCACCGCGGCGAGCCGTTCACAGAGTTCTTCAGGCAGCACCACCTGAATGCGAGGTGACTTGGGGCGGCCGCTGGCGGAGGTCTGACGGGTGGCCACGGCCCCAGGGTGCGCTTGCTCTACACACGAGTGTACAGAGGTGCACAGGGATAGTATCCAGCCGTATGCTTGTGGAGCTCTGCGCATGCGCCGCCCCCAAGCCATGACCAAAGCCATGACGAAAGCTGTGACCCGGGCCACGGACGGACCCACCACCCCCGGCGACACCAAGGCAAGCCAGGTGGCAGCCTCGAAGCCCGCCAGGCGCGCCGCCAGCAAACTGCCAGCCCAGGCTGCCGCCAGCACTGCAGCCCGCGCCGCCGGCCGCAGCGATCGATCGGGCCGTGGCGCCGAGAAAAGTGACGTGCTCGTGTCCGCCGTGATCAGCACGTATCTGCTCACCCATCTGCACCACGTTCTTCAGCGCGCGGAGTTCGCCGCAGCCCAGGAGGGCCACAAATCCCAGGCCTCCAACTACGCCCAACTGCGCAAGGTGCTCTGCCTCGACGCCCGCACCATGGAAGATGCCTCCGCATCCGAACAGGAGGAGCTCGACTCGCCCTGCGCGGCCTGAAGCGAGCGGCTGCGCGGCGTGGCCTACCCACCCCTTGTGCCAGCCTGAACCCGGCTGAGCGCCACTCGCCTGAGCGCAACCCAGAACACCAACGCGCCAGAGGCGAGCGCCCCTGTCCCGCTGGCCAAGCAACGCTCAGACGCACCCTGTCACAGGCCCGGCCGGCGATTTCCACGGCGCAGGAATGCATCCGGCAAGGTGTTGGGACGGTATTCAGGGAACGCCGACCCCACCTTGGACGCCTTCCCTCTGATTCCTTCGGCCTCGCTGGCCCCCGCCCTGCTGCCGGTGCTGTTGGTGCTGGCGGCGGCCCGCTGGCTCACCCACCGGCCTGAAGCCCTGCGTCCGCTGGCGGCGCGCCGATTGGCGGTGGCGCTGCTGCTGTTTCTGGTGCTGCGTTACCTGGTGTGGCGGGTGGGCTTCAGCCTCAACACCTCATCAGCGCTGGCGCTCACCCTCTCCCTGGTGCTGCTGGGCTGCGAAGCCTTCCTGCTGGGCACCGGCATGATGCAGATCCTGCTCAGCTGGCGCGCGATTCCGCCACGGGAGCGGCAGGCCGATCGACTCGAAGCCTGTTTCCGCACCGGAACCTGGCAGCCGCCGGTGGATGTGCTGATTCCCACCTGCGGCGAGCCGCTGGCGGTGTTGCGGCGCTGTCTGGTGGGCGTGACGGCGATGCGTTATCCCCACAAGCGCGTGTTCGTGCTCGACGACAGCGGCCGCGCTGAGGTGGAAGAGCTCGCCAACCGCCTCGGTTGCACTTACCTCAGCCGCCTCGATCGCCGCGGCGCCAAGGCGGGCAATCTGAATTTCGGTCTCAGCCACAGCCATGCGGAACTGGTGGCGGTGTTCGATGCCGACTTCATCCCGCAGACCCACTTTCTCGAGCGCACGCTCGGCTTCTTTCTGGAGGCGGATGTGGCGCTGGTGCAAACCCCCCAGACCTTCATCAACGCCGATCCGTTGATGCGCAACCTGGCGATGGAGCGCTGGCTGCTGCCCGATGAGGAGAGCTTCTACCGCTGGATCCAGCCGGTGCGGGATGGCAATGCCGCCGTCGTCTGTGCCGGCACCTCCTTCGTGGTGCGGCGTTCGGCGCTGGCGGCCATCGGTGGGTTCAACCCGGGGGCGCTCTCCGAGGATTTCGTGGCCGGCCTGGAGCTCACCGCCCGCGGCCATCGCCTCGTGTACCTGCCGGAGAAGCTCAGCGCTGGTCTGGCGGCGGAAACGATGGCCGATTTCGTCCAGCAGCGCTTGCGCTGGTGCACCGGCACCCTGCAGACCCTGCGCCTGAACGCCAATCCGCTGCGGCTGCGGGGGCTCTCGGCCCAGCAGCGCTTCTCCTACAGCGAGGGGCTGCTGCACTGGTTCAACAACCTGCCCCGGCTGATCCTGCTGCTGATGCCGTTGTGTGTGGGGCTGCTCGGCATCCTGCCGATCCGCATGACGCTCGAGCAGTTTCTCGTTTACGCCCTGCCCGTGCTCTGCAGCCAACTGGCCCTGGTGGGCTGGCTCACCCGCGGCTCCCGCCATGCCCTGCTGCCGGAGCTGATGAGCTGGCTGTTGGCGGTGCCACTGGCGATCACCGTGCTGCGCAGCCTGGTGATGCCGGGCGGAGGCTTCACGATCACGCCCAAGCACCGCCTGCGCCAGCACGGCGGAGGCGCCTGGTCGTTGATGTTGCCGCTGCTCGTGCTGCTGGTGGTCAACCTCGCCAACCTCGGCGCCGTGCTGCTGCAGCTGCAGGCGGGCCCGCTGGCTCCCACCACCCACTGGGTGGGGCTGTTCTGGGGCGGCCTCAACACCTTTGCCCTGCTGGTGGCGTTGCGCTGCTGCATCGATCCCCCCTGTCTCGATCCCACCCCCTGGCTGGCGCTCCACCTGCCGGTCCAGCTGCGGGCGGAGGGGATCACCTGCACGCTCCAGCTCGAAGCCATCAGCGAGCGGGGGTTGGAAGGCCGCCTCACCGCCGACCTGCCGCCGTTCAGCGAGGCCACCCTGCAGCTGCCTGGCCTGCCGGCGCCCCTGCCGGCCAGCTGCCTGGCCAAACGCGAACGGAACGTGGCACTGGCCTGGGAGGCGCTCAGCTGGGACAGCCACAACGCGCTCATTCAGTTTCTGTACTGCACCCCGGGCAGCTGGCCGCAGCGTCAGGCTCCGCCGGAGTGGAAGGCGCTGGCGGTGCTGTTCTCCCAGCTGCTGCGGGCACCGCGGGAGGCACGCCCCTTCCGCCGCAGCCTGGTGCCGAAGTCCATCAACACCACACAATCTCTCGCCCCACTCACCAGCCACCCATAACGTCGAACCAGATCAACGGCTCCCATCCGTTTCCATGACAGATTCCAGCGCTGCTCCAACCCCCGTTGCCGAGCTGTACGCCCGCATCCAGCAAGACCACGAGCTCACCCAGTTGCTGTTCCGCCAGGCGCTGCAAGACCCGAAGGGCACCTTGCAGCGGATCGTGGAACTGGGCGCGCAATGGAATCTGCCCGTCACCGCTGAGCAGGTGAAGGAGCATCTGGCCAGCCACGATGAAGGCACGCGGCAGTGGCTGGTCAAGGCGCGCGGCGGGCTCTGATCGAGGTGCGCAGCTATCTGCTCAGGCCAGGCCAGCGAGCTCTACGTAACCCGGCCGGCGTGGCTCTGCGCAAGCCCCTTGGCGCACGTCTGATGAAGAGGGAGGTGCGCCAGCTCAGGGGTGTGTGCGGTCCGCTGGCAGCGGCAGGTTGCCCCCTGCTAACGGCGCGGCTGTTCCTTGGGGGCGCGCCAGCTCGGTTCCCGTTCCTTCCGGCATGGGCGTCAGGCTGCGCGGAGCCAGGCGATCGGAGCGGCCACCCTGCGACCAGCTGAAGAACAGCCAGTAGCTCACCAGTGCCAGACCGGCGGCCACCACCAGCGCCGCCACTTGCTCCAGTCGTTTCACCATGGCTCCAGCCGGTGGGTCATCATCGCGGCGCCTTTCTCCTCCCTCCAGTGTGCCGATACGGTTCCAGGCGGGCACAGGCGTGATGATGGGACACAACTCCCAATACCCCCCACGCTGTGCTTCGTCTGGAACGCGTCTCAAAGCTTTACCCCACCGGCGAAGTGCTGCGCGACGTCACCTGGGAAGTGAAGCCAGGCGACCGTATCGGTCTGGTGGGGGTGAACGGTGCCGGCAAATCCACCCAGCTGCGGCTGATCGCCGGGCTTGAGGAACCCAGCAGCGGCCAGGTGGTGCGCCAGGGGAATCCCCGCATCGTGTACCTCAAGCAGGAATTCGATGTGGATCCCAGCCGTACCGTGCGGGAGGAGCTCTTCCAGGCGTTCGGGGAGGCCGCCGAGGTGCTGATCCGGCAGCACCGGGTGGAGCATGAAATGGCGAGCGAGCAGGCCAGCACCGACCCCGATCATCTCGACGATCTGATCCACGAACTGGGGCGGCTGCACAGCCGCTTCGAAGCCCTGCACGGCTACGAACTCGACGCCCGCATCGACAAGCTCCTGCCCACGATCGGCTTCACCCCCGAATCCGCCGACCTGCCGGTGGGCGACTACTCCGGCGGCTGGCAGATGCGGATCGCGCTCGGCAAGGTCCTGCTGCAGGATCCCGATCTGCTGCTGCTCGACGAACCCACCAACCACCTGGATGTGGAAACGATCCAGTGGCTGGAGGGTTACCTAGTGGCCCAGCCCGTGCCGATCGTTGTGGTCAGTCACGACCGCACCTTCCTCGACAGGATCTGCAACCAGATCGTGGAAACCGAGCGCGGCATCTCCCGCACCTACCTGGGCAACTACAGCCAGCACCTTGAGCAGAAGGCACTGGAGAGGGAAGCCACCCAGGCCGCCTTCGAACGGCAGCAGAAGGAACTGGCGGGCCAGCAGGCCTACATCGACCGCTTCCGCGCCAGCGCCACCCGCAGCACCCAGGCCAAGAGCCGCGAAAAGCTGCTGGAGAAGGTGGAGCGGATCGAAGCTCCGCTGGAAGGGGTGTCCGGCCCCAGCTTCCAGTTCCCGCCGGCGCCCCGCTCCGGCCGGCAGGTGGCGCTGATCGAAGACATAAGCCACAGCTACGGCGACCGGATCCTGTTTCTCGGCGCAGGGCTCGAAGTGGAGCGGGGCGATCGGATCGCCTTTGTCGGCCCCAACGGCGCCGGAAAATCGACGCTGCTGCGCCTGGTGATGGGTCTGGAGCCGGTCGACGAGGGCATCGCCCGCCTTGGCGATCACAACGTGGTGCCGGGTTACTTCGAGCAGAACCAGGCCGAGGCACTCGATCTGGAGAAAACCGTGATCGACACCCTGTTCGAGGCGGTGCCCGACTGGACCCAGACCCAGGTGCGCTCCCTGCTGGGCAGCTTCTGCTTCAGCAACGATGCGGTGTTCAAACAGGTGGGGCAGCTCAGCGGCGGCGAAAAGGCGCGGCTGGCTCTGGCGTTGATGCTGCTCACTCCCTGCAACCTGCTGATCCTTGACGAGCCCACCAACCACCTCGACATCCCCGCCAAGCAGATGCTCGAGCAGGCACTGCAGGAGTACGACGGGGCGGCGCTGATCGTCTCCCACGACCGCTATTTCATCGCCCAGGTGGCCAACCGCATCGTGGAGCTGCGCGATGGCGAGCTGGTGCTCTACCGGGGGGATTACGCCTACTACCTGGAGAAAAAGCGCGAAGAGGCCGAAGCCGATCGGCTGGAGCAGGAGGTCCAGGCCCGTCGCGCCAGAACGGCCGCCAACAAGGAAAAGCAGCAGGCCAAAGCGGCCTCGCGCAAGACCCGCCAGGACTGAGCGCGGCCGCCCGCAGCCAGGGCAAGCCACAGCGCCAACCCCAGACGGTTGACCACCAGGAAGCAGGGGTACCAACCGAAAGCAACCGGACCAATCGGTGCATCCCACCGGCCCCTCAACGCCTGATCACCCGCTGTCGGAGCCGGGCTTCAGCTGTGCGGGGTCAGTGGTGTCCAGGCCTTTTGCGCGGGGCGCCAACCATGGCCAGGCCCGCTTCCCGCCACTCCACACCCGCTTACGGCCGGATGCATCACCTGGACCTGAGGCAGGAGAAGCGCCTGAGAGCCCGCTCTATGCAGCGAATACCACAGAAAACTTCATGAAGGCTTAGGCAGGAAAACTCATTTTCCTGGACCCCTCCTATTGATCTGCATATCCTGACCGTATCCCACGCCGCAGGACCAATGAGCGATCCCCGTCTGACCTCCTCCTCCTCCTTTGGCGCCGACGCCCTTGACGGCGGCATGATCGCCATGGATGCTGCCCTCGGGCGAGATGCCGCAGGAGACTCTGTCGAGTCTTACTTCGAATGCATCACCACTTGCTCACTGGATGATGGTGCCTGCATCACCGAGTGTGTAGAGCAATTGCGGATGCACCACTGATCCCTGGGCGCGAGACCCGCCATGGTGGGACCCTGACACGATCCCCCTAACTCTGTGGCGATCGATACGAGCGACCTCGAAACACTTCGTAGCATTGGGGCGGCTCATTGATCCGCCGCGATGCCAGGAATGTCCGAACCGCTCGCCCTCACCCTTGGCCAGCAATTTGAGTTGGAGCGCATGACCCGCGTCATCGACTCCACCGGAGACGCCCAGTCGCTGCGCGGTCTGGCCAAACAGCTGCTCCAGGCCTGGCAAACCCAGCGGGCCGCTACCGAGTGGATGATGCGCCAGCAGCTCGGCAGTCCGCCGAGCCGCCTCAGCGACCCTCCGGGGCAGAGCCAGCCCACGGCTCTCAAAGTGAATCAGGAGTTTTCCGTGGCTGGCCCGGATGTGCTCTGACGGTGGCCTCTGAACTGTCGCCCCAGCGCTGCCAGCCCCTCCGGCCGGCAGCGCTCAACCAGCGGCTGCATGGTTCACAAGATCCAATCGCAATGCCGATTGGCGCACGGCCGATTGTCCCAAGGAGGACGGACCCAAGCCCGTTTGACTCAAGCCTGAACGCCAACGAGCAAGCCATTGGGTCTGACGACCCAATGGCTTTTCTCTGACCTTTCGCTTCGTGATTCCTCTCGCCAGGGTCTGCAGCAGTGCTCGTTTTTGTCGCCCTGCTGATCACCGTCCGTTTCTGCGAGCTGCTCAGTGGCCCGGATCGCTGGGCACCGGAGATCGATCAGCGCCGCTGGCCCTGGCCCACCATGGCGGTCGGGGTGACCTGAAGGTCGATGTCAGCGCCGTTCCGGATGATGCGCAACGCCATCGGCCGGCCCACACCATTGCTTTCCACGGCGGCGATCATCTGGGCGGGGCCGGGCAGCGGACGCCCCTCGACCGCCACGATCACATCGCCGGGCCGCAGACCCGCTGATGCGGCAGGGCTGCCCGGCAGCACCGAGCGCACGAGGGCACCGCGCGGGGCGCTGCCTGGATTTGTGCCGGGCACGTTGTCGAGGCCGACGCCGATCATCGGGTGGTCCACTCGGCCGGTGGCCAGCAGCTGATTCGCGATGCTGCGGGCGCGGTTGATCGGAATCGCAAAACCAAGGCCGGCGCCGGGGCCGGAGCGCACCAGGGTGTTGATCCCCACCACTTCACCATCGGCATTGAGCAAGGGCCCGCCGGAATTGCCGGGATTGATGGCGGCATCGGTCTGGATCAGATCCAGCCGCTTGTCGGTGATGCCCAGCTTGCTCACGTTGCGGTTGAGGTTACTGATGATCCCCATGGTCACGGTGTTATCGAGACCGAAGGGATTGCCCACTGCAATCGCCCAGTCGCCCACCTGCAGCGCATCAGAGTTCCCGAGCCTGGCCACCGGCCACGGCCCTGGGCTCAGCAAACGCACCAAGGCGAGATCGGTGAGCCGGTCAAGCCCCACCACTTTCCCTTCCACCCGGCGCCCATCCTTGAGGCCCACATACACCCGGTCGCTGTTCTCCACCACGTGAGCGTTGGTCAGAAGCAGGCCATCGGCCTGGAAGATCACACCGCTGCCCTGACCCCGCTCGGTGCGCTGGGACGGCTGCTGAGCCTGGGGCAGGTTGAAGAACTGGCGGAAAAAGGGATCAGCCATCAGGCCGCGCGGCAGCCCTGAGCCGCCACCGCTCACCACCGTTCGCTCCGTGTCGATCGTCACCACCGCCGGCCCGGCGCTGCGGACAGCGTCCGCGACGAACGACTGCCGGGAGAGCCCAGGCGCACCGCCTGGCTGAGCCTGGGCCGGCGCAGGAGCGGGCCGGGTGAGCACCGGGGAGGCCAGCAGAACGGCAAGGGGGAGCAGATAAGGCAGCTGGCGGAGAGACAAACGCCTCATGGACATGGCGATCAGAACAGGAACGGGACGTGATTCCGACCGTAACGGTGTTGCCTGGCGTTGAGGAACGCCTGCGGCAGTGAAGGTGTGACGAAGTGCGGCAAAGCGCAGGCTCAAAGGATCTCTGCACGCAAGACGCTCCGCCCCTAGGGTTGAAGAACTTTTATGAATGAATATGGACACAAGCAGCGTTCTGCTGGTGTTTCTCGCCTTTGGCGCCGCCTGCAGCACCCTCTGGGCCTGGAGCATGGCACCCGGGTCTTCAAGCAGGCGATGATGGGCCATGGCCTTCCACGGCCACGGCAGCTTGCCCATCACCGATGGACCCCTTTCTCGCCCGCCTATTTCCCCTCCTCTACGGCGCCTGCCTGCTTGGCCTGCTGTGGCAGGCGTTCCGGGTGATGGCCAAGGGATTCACAGCGGTCTCCCGACCCGCCGATCTCCCGTTTCCCAGCCCCTTCGCCCCGGTCAGTGCTCAGCCGGAGAGCACTGACCGCACCGGCCGTCTCACCATCCACCCGGAGTTACTCGACGCCGACGGCAGCCTTACCCAGGAGGATCTGTTGACAGTGCGCTTCAGTGATGGTGCGGAGGAAACGGTTCTTCCTCCGGAAACCCCTTAGCCCAGCCAAGGCGCCATGAACTGCTACCCGCTCTGAGCGGAGCCTTGGCTTGCGCACATGCGCACCGGATCAGCCTGCTGCGGTCCCATGGGCTGGTACAACCAGAACGTAGAACCGAATCACGGCGGAGGCCGACAGTTGGATCAGAGAACTCGAATCGTGGCGGCCGTTCTGCGCAGCCTCAAACTTCCTCCCCGGTTTCGCCTCCAGCTCACAAAGGAAGATCCGATCCGCCTGGAGCTGAGCCTCACGCCCTCCTACGGCAAGGATCCAATCCTGGTGGGCCTGGTGGAATCCCAGGATCTCGTGGCACGCCGCGATCGGGAGGGCAGGATCCCCCGCGACCTGCAGGGCACCTGGGACTGGACCGTGCGGCACGGCAAGGTCACCACCGGGGGCTGGAACCCCTACCTGAAGGAAGCCCTGCAGACGATGTTTGAAACCGGCTTGCCGGCAGTCGTCTACGAAGAAACCACCGGCGAGGCGTATCACCCGGTGGATGGCGCCCGTCACGTGCGTTGAAAGGCGGCCGGCGGTGCCGTGCGCAAGCTGCTGACGATCGGCGTGGCAGCGGCGCTACCCCTGATCAACAGGCAAAGAAACGTGGCTAAGACCACCACCTGTGGTCCAGAGGGGCGCTAAAACGGACGCATCGGTTTCTTCCGTTTTTCTTTATGTCCTCGCTGGCCCTGTCCATCGGACCCCTGGTGAGACTGCTGGCATCCCTCGGGCTGCTCAGCACCGCCCTGCTGGCTTTGATCCTGAAGCTGCTCGGCTGATCCCGCAGCGACCTCCGGCTGACCCCCGCCTGCGTTGCCGGGGACCATCGTCGGACTGCCGCTGAGATCCGGCATGCAACCGCTCGGGCGTAGCTTCCCTCCGGCCTCTGGCCCGTCCAAGGCCCCCCTGCCGATTGAGGCGGTTCTGCCGGACATCCTGGAGCGGCTTGAGCCGGCCGGATCCACAGTGCTGCTGCACGCCCCCCCCGGAGCAGGCAAGACCACACGTGTCCCGCTGGCGCTACTGCGCCGCCTGCAGGAGCAACTGCCCCAGGCTGAACCCCACACCGTTCTGATGCTGGAGCCCCGGCGTCTGGCGGCCAAGGCCGCCGCACAGCGGCTCGCCGCCAGCCTCGATGAAGCGGTGGGCGGCACGGTGGGCTATCGGGTGCGGCTTGAGCAGCGCTGTTCGGCAGCCACCCGGCTTGAAGTGCTGACCGATGGGCTGTTCCTGCGGCGGCTGCAAGGAGATCCCGCACTCACGGGCGTGTCGTGTGTGATCTTCGACGAGTTTCACGAGCGCCGAGCGGACACGGATCTCGCCCTGGCGTTACTACTGGAATCCCGGCCACTGCTGGCGCCGGAGCTGCGCCTGCTGGTGATGTCGGCCACGCTGGATCTCACCCCGCTGGCCCGCCAGCTGCCGGAGGCCGCAGTGATCCGCAGTGAAGGGAAAAGCTTCCCGGTGCAACTGGCGTACCAGCCCCCGAGGCCGCAGGAGACCCTGGAGCAGCAGGTGGTGCGCGGGCTTGAGCAGCATTGGCTGGAAGCCCGCGGCACAGGCGAAACCGTGCTGGTGTTTCTGCCCGGACAGCGGGAAATCCTCCAATGCCAACGGGCGATCCAGGCCACTGGCTGGGGGGCGGAGCTGGAACTTGCCCCCCTGCACGGTGGCTTGCCGCTGGGAGCGCAGTCGGCGGCCATGCGGGAGGCACGCAGCGAGGCGGGCAAGGTAGTGCTCGCCAGCGCCATCGCCGAGAGCTCGCTCACGATCGCGGGTGTGCGTCTGGTGATCGACAGCGGCCTCAGCCGTCGCAGCCGCTTCGATCACGGCACCGGCATGGATGGGCTGGTCACGCAGCCGGCGAGCCAGGCCTCAGCCACCCAGCGTCAGGGCAGGGCCGGACGACTGGGCCCGGGCCGCTGTCTGCGGCTCTGGTCGCCGGCAGAGCAGCAGCGGCGTCCTCCGTTCGATCTGCCGGAGCTGCTGGAGCGGGATCCCCTGCCGGTGGCCCTGCAACTGGCGCAGTGGGGCGCTGGAGCCGGGGGGTCGTTGCCCTGGCTGGATCCCCCCCCACAGCAGCCATTGCTGGCGGCGATCGACCTGCTGGGCCAGCTCGGAGCCACGGACGTCCACGGCCGCATCACGGCCCATGGCCGTGCCATGGCCCAGCTAGGCCTGCATCCCCGGCTCGCCCACATGCTGCTGATCGCCAAGCAGCGCAACCTGCTGCCGTTGGCCTGCGAGCTGGCGGTGCTGCTGGAGGCCCGCGATCCGCTCGGGCTACAGGAAGCCGGCTCGGATCTGCTGCGGCGGCTCGACTGGTTGAGGCAAGGAGGCGCTGACCCTCGCCGTCAGCTCCTGCTCCAACAGCTGGCACAGCTGCAGCGGCAGGCGGGCGGGTGGCGCGTGGCCCAACCGTTGGCGACCAGCGGCTTCAGAGCCAGCACGGGTGGCTCTGAAGCCCAGCAGGCGGCCGTGCTGATCGGCTTGGCCTACCCGGAGCAGGTGGCCCTGGCCCGTCAGGAAGCCGGGGGCCGCTTTCTGATGCGTAACGGTCGCGGCGCCCGGCTCCATCCCGGCGATCCGTTGGCGGGCGCCGAGGTCCTGGCCATCGCCCGGGCCGACGCCGGAGGCAGCGAGGCGCGGATTCTGCTGGCCCTCCCCCTGGCGAGGGCCAGCCTGGAGCAGTTGGCCCAGCTTGAAGGCAGCAGCGTGGCAACGGTTCGCTGGGATGGCCAGGAGCAACGGGTGGTGGCCGTGCGGGAGCACCGACTGGGGACCCTGGTGCTGAGCCGGCGGCCCTGGCAGGACGCCCCGCTCGATCAGGTGCAGGACGCCCTGATGGCGGGCCTGCGGGAGCACGGCCTCATCGCCCTGCCCTGGAGCGCCGGGAGCCGGCAGTTGCAGCAACGCCTCTGCCTGGCCCATCGGGAGCTGGGGCCACCCTGGCCCGACCGGAGCGAGGCGGCCCTGGGGGGTGATTTCGGCGCCTGGCTCGGCGATCAACTCGCCGGCCGGCGTTCCCTGCAGGAGTTGCAGGCGCTCGATCTACAGGAAGCGCTCTGGTCGGGGATCCCCTGGGATTGCCGCCGCGACCTGGACCAGCTCCTGCCTGCCAAGCTGCTGGTGCCATCCGGACGGCTGGTACCGATCGACTACGGCCACTCTCCCCCCGTGCTGGCCGTGCGGCTGCAGGAGATGTTCGGTTGCAGCCGCACGCCGGCGCTGCTCCAGGGGCGCCTGAACGTAACCCTGCACCTGCTCTCCCCCGCGGGCCGCCCGGTCCAGATCACCCAGGACCTCGACGGCTTCTGGGGCAGCAGCTACCGGCAGGTGCGCGCCGAGCTTCGGGGCCGCTATCCGCGCCATCCCTGGCCGGAGGATCCCCGCCAGGCCCTGCCCACGAGCCGCGCCAAGCCCGCTGCCCGGAAATGACCGCAACATGACGGCGGCGAAGATGTGGCAGCGACGAGCCGACGTCGAAGGGCTGGCCCGAAGTGTCAGTCGAACAGGTGGGCAAAGCCGAAATGCCTCAACCCCTCCGCTATACCCTCACAGCCAGGAGCGCGCGCCGCATAGGTGCGCTGCAGCCGGGGCAGCTCCTGGCGCAGGGCGGGTTCTGCATTGCCCACCATCACGCCCTTGAGGCCGGTCTCGAACATGGCCAGATCGTTGAGGCTGTCGCCGGCGGTGATCACTGTGTTCGGATCCAGCTCCAGCCACTCCACCAGTGCCTGCAGTGTCGAGCCCTTGTTGACTCCCGCCGGCAGCACATCCAGGTAGCGGTCGGCGGAGATGAGGCAATCCACCCCCAAGTCGCTCAGGCGGGACGGCAGGCCCGGGTCGAGCTTGCCAAGATCCACGTCGTAGGCGAGGCGGCGGTGGGCGCTCACCGGCTGGGGGCTGAGCCCGGGCTGGTTCCGCAGCAGAGGGGCCAGCCGTTCCGCGCAGCCCTGCCAGCGGCGATCGATCGGATCCACCAGACCCGGCAGTAGCGCCAGGCTGGTGCCACAAGCCACGGTGGCGCCCACGTCACTGATCACCAGATGGGGAGCTGGTGGCCGCTGGATGGTCTCCTGGAGCAGCAAGCGACCCACGGAGGCCAGATCCCTGCCGGTGCTGAAGACGTGCAGCACCCGGTCGCGGCGCTGCTCCAGCCAGGCGTAGAAGGCGCCTTTGGCCGCCGGACTGCCCTCCAGCAGCGTGCCGTCGAGATCGGTGACGAGCACGAGCTGCGGCTCCCGCGGCAGTCGAGCCACCAGCTGGGCCGTGGCCGGATGGTCGGTCGCGCAGCGACTGATGGCGCGGACATCAGCGGCGGGATGGCCAATGGCGCGGTGGTCGTTGGTGAGATGTTCACCGAAGTGTTGGCCGCCGGCGTGCTGTTTGAAGGGGTGGTTATCGATGGCGGGGTAAACGATGGGATGTTGATCGGTGGGGCGTTGACGGGTGGAGCGTTGATCGCTGAAGCGTGCGGAGTGAACGATCGCAAAGGGGTGGATTGCCGAGCGCTGGGTTGCGGAGGGCTGAACTGCGGCGGGTTGGCTCGCGAAGTGCTGGTCGGCGGCCTCTGCCGCAGTTGTCTGTGGCTGTCTGCTGGCTCAATAACTGCTGGCTGTTTGCCGGTTGGTCGTTGGCAGTTGGTAGAACCCTCGGAAACACGGTGGAGCAAGCATCACCAGAACGGATTCCCGAACCTCCCAACGACAGACCAGCAACTGTCAAGCCATCCCCATCTTTCGTTACGATTTGATCTGTCATTGAGCTTGCGTCATGGCTGACTCCACCTCCCCCCGCTTCGGCTTCGTCAACTTCGCGGAAACCTGGAATGGCCGCCTGGCCATGCTGGGCTTCGTGATCGGCCTGACCACCGAAGTGCTGACCGGCCAGGGAATTCTCTCCCAGATCGGCCTGGGCTGATTTCCTGCCTGCAGCGTCCCATTGGCCTCGCCGCTTCTTCAGGAGTGGTGGGGCCTATTCCTTTGACGTTTCACAGTGGGCCTGTCCACTGGTCCACCACGACGACTGCTGATCGGCAAGACTGGGCCTTCCGTGCCGACGTTGCTCGCTTGGCTCCGTTCTACGTCAAGAACCGACGCGATGGATCTCGCCTGTTGAGCACAGCCCTCGTGGTGTGCGCCGCGGGATTGGTCCGTTTTGATCACCCCAGCGGCCGATCCATTTTCCTGGTGGCCGCCGCCGTGAGTCTCTACTGGGGTTTCTGCTACGGCCGTCTTGAACGCTGACTCCGCCACCGGTGTTCTCCCCCGCTTCAGCGTCGCCGAACTCAACGTGGCGATCGGCACTTTGATCGAGCGGGGCTTCGCGCCACGCTTCCTGATCGAAGCCACGGTGTCCCGGCCTCAGCTCAAGAAGGGTCACCTCTGGCTCACGCTGATGGACGAAGAGGCCTCCATTGCCGGTGTGGTGTGGGCTTCCCAGTTGCCGCGTCTCAGCTTTCGCCCCGGCGATGGGGACGGCGTCACGGTGGTGGGGAAGCTGAATTTCTGGCCGGCGCGGGCCACTCTCTGTGTACAGGTTCTCGACGTTCGGCCAAGCCTCAGCAGTGTGCTGCGTCGTTTTGAGCGGGTCCGCGACCTGCTGGAACCGTCCGGGATCTTCAGTGCCGCCCGCAAACGTCCCCTCCCCGCTCTCCCCGAGGCGATTGCCTTACTCACCAGCGTGCCGAGCGCAGCGCTCGCGGACATGCTTCGCACCGCGCGGGAACGATGGCCGGCCACCCGGATCGTGATCCTGCCGATCCCTGTGCAGGGGGGCGTGGAGGACGAGATCTGTCGTGCCATTGCCGCTGCGGGCCGGCACGCCGGCGCCCTCGGCCTTGAGGCGCTGGTGCTGGCCCGTGGTGGGGGGAGCCGTGAAGATCTCTCCGTCTTCGATGGTGAACGACTGGCCCAGGCTCTGGCAACGTGCCCGCTCCCCGTCATCACCGGGCTCGGCCATGAAAGCGACACCACCATCGCTGACCTGGTGGCGGACTATCGGGCCGCCACACCCACCGCTGCGCTGGTGGCCCTGTTGCCGGACCGCGCCAGTGCCCTCCAGCGCCTGCGCTCGCTCAGGTCCCAGCTGGGCGGCGAATTGCGCTGGCGCCTGCAGAGCCACCGCCAGAACCTGCTCGCCCTAGCGGCCCAGCGCGACCGCTGCCATCCCGCCCGGGTCCTGCAGGACCGTCGCCAGCGGCTTCAGCAATTGGAGAATCTGCGCGAAGCCCTTTCGCCTCAACGCCTGCTGCGTCGGGGCTTCTGTCTGGCCCGTGGCGAGAACGGTCAGCTGGTGCGTTCACTCAGACAGGTGGGCATCGGCCAGCACCTTCAGCTGGAATGGACTGATGGGCTAGCGGACGTTCAGGTCACCGACACCAGCCCCATCGGCGAAGCCATGGTGGAGTCTTTCGTCAGCTTGCCCCCTTCATGACCCTACGCAAAAGCAAGCCACAGCCCAAAGCCCGCGCAGCAGGCCCCCTTGCCGGCGTTCCGCCCGACTGGGCTGCGGAGATCGGCGAACTCACATACAGCCAAGCCCTCACGGCACTGGAGCTGGCCCTGGCCCAGCTCCAGTCGGAGGATCTTGAGGTGGAAAGAATGGCGGAGCTCTATCAGCGGGCACTGGCCTACGGCCACCGTTGCGAAGCCGTACTGCAGCAGGTGGAGCAAGAGGTCTTGCAGCTTGAGGTCAACGCAAGTGATCAAGCCACTGCCGCCCCATTCATCGAGACGCAGCCATGACAATCCCGGAACGGTCAGAACGGCCCACTTTCCTTCCGATCACAGGGGCGCCCGCCAGTTCGCATCGACTTCAGTGGATCTATCTGGCGTTGGCGGTGGCGGGAGCCGTCCTGCCTTGGCTGGCCAATCTGGAGTTCATCCAGCTCAGCAACAGCGCCTTTGATCTGGGTCTGTTCCTCCGCCTGGCGAATGCCAATCCAGCGGCGCAGTCTCTTTCGCGTGATCTTTTCATTGGCGCTACAGCCATAACCATCTGGATGGTGGTAGAAGCCCGTAGGCTGCAGGTGAAGGGCATCGCGATCTGCCTCCTCTGCTGTGTGACGCTGGCCTTCGCCTGCGGTGCTCCTTTGTTCCTGTTCCTTCGCGAACGGCGGTTGCAGGAGCTGGACCATACCAACGCAGCCAGCGGATAGGAGCCCGCTGAAATTGCCGCTCAACCGATTGCTGTAGCGCTTGCACCACCACCGGCGGCGTTTGTCGGCGCCATGTGGGGAGGTCGATCGGCCAATCGGGCGATTCCTGTGCGCATCTGTGAGCATCCGCTCCGTGCGATTGCCGTAGATCCCCTGCAGCAACAGGGCCATCAGCAACTGCTCAGGAGGGATTGGGGGCCAGGCACCCTCGGGGTACAGCCTGAAAAAGCTTGGAGTCAGCCGGTCGAGCACCTAGTGGTCCAACTCCTGTGCCTGCCGCATGGCGTGGCGCTTGGGGATTCGGTCCTTGGTTGGGGACGTAGGAGAAGAGAGGACCGGTCCGTTCCTGCTGGCCGCGCCTCTGCTCGGTTCCGTTGGGCCAATCTCCCGCAGCTCGGTTGATCTTTCAGCAGCCGCATAGAGGCGAGTCACCAGTTCAGCCGCTTGAGCGTCGGTGAACAGTGATGCCGGCGGTTGAAAAAACCGCTGACAACAGGGTTCAAGCTTCAATGGTGTTCACGGAGACAATCAGTGGGGACATCGGCGATGTCGACAGTGTTGGATGCTTTGGCGGCGCGAACGGTATCAAGTGTAGATGCCCGAAGCAGAGTCTGTATGTTTACGGCCAGGGGTCCCGCTGACTCACTAACCCTCATGTGGTGTCGGCCGTTAGCGATGGGAGACCGTACTCACCCGGGGGTCTCCTCATTCTCTTCTGGATACGATCAACACAAACAGTGTCATCGGTGCTGGATCATTCCGGCGGTTCGTTGTCACTGATCGGCCTGGCAGCAACGTCAATGGTCACATCGGTTGCCTCGCGTTCTGAACCAGTCGTGCGGCTCGCTTGGTCCCTCCCAGGGTCGTCATCGACCTGAATGAAAAGAGAGCGGTTGAACAACGAGGCAGAAAGCGGATTTCGCCGTAATCCGGCGTCCATTGGTGCCTGTGTTTGCTGATCGACGCCACGAGCCTGTGGTCCATCTAGATCAAGTCGGGATCCACAGGCCGGGCAGTTCACCGCCGACAGGGTGGTGAGTCCGCAGGTGGGACAAGTGCGCACGCGGCTGCTAATGATTCTCCACGCCACCCATCCACCGCCGGCCAGCAAAAATGGCAGCAGCACAATGATGAGGGTGAGTCCACCCAACAGATCAAGGATGAGCCGTCCAGCAGGTCCCGGTGCCAGCAGCAGCAGAGCACCCAACAGAATCCAGACCCAGGGAATCCGCCGCTCCATCAGCGTTGAAAGCGAGGGTCGCTTTCGATCCACCTCTCCAGAGCCGCAAGCCCCTCAATACCAGCCCAACTGAAAAGCACAACGCCCACCAGAAAGCAAAGCAGGAGGCCAGCCC
Organism: Synechococcus sp. MW101C3; assembly: GCF_002252635.1. Lineage (NCBI taxonomy): Bacteria > Bacillati > Cyanobacteriota > Cyanophyceae > Synechococcales > Synechococcaceae > Synechococcus > Synechococcus sp. MW101C3. The sequence goes on along the minus strand of NZ_NQKX01000006.1, from coordinate 1,380 downwards.
CCAGCAGCACAGGCACCAAGGCAAGGCTGAGAAGGCCAATCAGAACGATGGAGCCCACACCGGCAGCAAGCAGCAAAAGGCTGGCGGGGAGTGGTCGGAGGGAGAGACCTGGTCGGGCCACGCGTTTACTCCTAGCTCCCATTATCCTCGCGCGAATGGCGCAAGACGATCGGCCGAATCGAGGTGTGGATCGCCCCCACTGCGCCGCCGGCCCAGAACGACGCTCCATGCGATGCCGTAATAAAAAATCAGACCCTGCAACCAGACCCAAAGAGTCAGCACGAGCACACCACTGATCACGCCATAGGCCTGAAAGCGGGTCCCTAGGGAAACGAGACTGCGGCCCACCGCTAGGTTCAACACCAACTGCACCACCCCGATCAACAACGCAGCAGGCAGCAGGGGACGCCAAGGCGTCACCCCTGAAGGCAACACGCGCAAAAGAAGAAGTGCCACCAACACGGAGATGAGCAGCGACCCCACCAGATTCAACACGGTCGGGTCAGGAAGGAAGACCTGGATCAACCAGGAAAAGTGTGAATCAAACATGGAACGCCACGTCTGCGTGCCCATTGATCGGAGGTTAGTGGTGAGCTGATCAATCACCAACAGGAGACCGACTGAACCCACGAACCCAAACGCCTTGAGGCGTTGCAATACAAAGCGGCGCACAGCGAACCAGGGCTGCTGTTGCTGAATGGGAGAGGCAACGGAAGGGATGGCCGAGTCATCGCCCCAGAGACGATCAGCCCCACGCTGCAGTGTGAGATAGGCGTTGCTGGAGGTGAGCAACAACATCCCCAACCCAAACCAACCAGCACTGGCCCTGGCAGATTGCAACTTGAGCAGAGTGGTGCGAATCAGTGGCAAAGAAGCCTCGGGGAAAAACTGGGCAGACCAACTGATAATCTGTTCAGTAAGCCCATCCTCTCTGCCGAGAATGCCACTCGCAGTAGAGAGCACGATCAGCAACACTGGGAATATGGATTGAAGTGTGTGATACGCAAAGGCCGCACTGAGGTCAATACAGTCGCAATGATCCCAGAGGCGATAGGCCCTCCAACCAGTCAGAGCGAGCCTCTTTGCTGCCAGCGGAAGCCTGATCGGCACAGTATCAACACGGCCAGCCTGCATACTTTAAGCACACACCAGCGGCTGCACAGCGCAGTTCTTGGCATGGGCAGCTGGATCACGCCTCACAGAGTCCTGTTGCAGCAGCACTTGCTGGGAGCGAAGAGGCGAAACCCATGAACAAATGATGCCCAGCATGTGTCTTGAATCTCCCCCACCAGCAATCCATCCTCCAGCCAACACGCAACCAACAAAAAAGCCACCCTTTCGGGTGGCTTTCAGTGTTTTGCTTCTCTCGATTCATCATCA
>NZ_NQKX01000005.1 GCF_002252635.1 Synechococcus sp. MW101C3 | reverse complement strand
GCCCGGCGCCAGCGCCAGCCGGCTGAGCAGGGCGGCATCGGCGGGATCCCGCTGGTGGCCGAGCAACGGCAGCAGCAAGGGGGCCTGCTGGGGAGCGCGCGCCAGCGCCTGCCGCAACAGCGCGGCGCAGCTGGCCTCGCGCCGCCGCCCGATCCGCTCGCCCAGGGCCGGATCGGGCGGGTCCTGCCGCAACCACCAGGCCAGCAGCCGGGGCGCACTGCTGGAATCCACCCGCTCGGCCAGCACGGTGAGCAGGTCGGCCTCCGCGGGCACCCTGCCCGCTTCCAGCGCCGTGAGCCAGGGGGCGAGCTCCAGCTGCGGCCGGCGCCGGAGTTGCTGCAGCCACGGCCAGCGGGCGGGATCACCCGGCGGTGGCAGCTGGGCCGGATCGCCGCTCGGATCGCCGTCGCGAGGCAGCATCGGGTTCGCGGTGGCTGGCTGGATGGCTGTTCTAGCAATCAGGAGCCTGCGCCACCGGCCCACTGCGGGTCAGGCCGGGAGCGCCCGCGGCCGGGCGCCGAACCGCTCCACCAGGATCTGCTCCAGCGCCTCGGGCAGCTCGCTGAGCGGAATGCCCTTGTCGTGCAGCTCCGCCAGCCGGGGATCGGCCGCCATCGAGCCGCCCAGGAACACCTTCACCGCTTCCACCATTTCGCCGTCCTTGCGGGCCTTGGCCCCCATCAGCCCGATCGAGCCCATGTAGGGCTGGCCGCAGGCATTGGGGCAGCCGGTCCAGTGGGTGCGCACGCCATGGGGCACCTCCAGGCGCCGCTCCAGTTCCTCTACCACCGCCTGGGCCGTGCTCTTGGTGGGGATCAGGGCGAAGCTGCAGTAGCGGTTGCCGGTGCAGCTCACCGCTTCCGCCGCCAGCGCACCGGGATCCACACGGAACTGCTGCAGCAGCGGTTCGGCCAGCAGTGCCTCCAGCTGGTCGCCCGGCACATCGGCGATCAGGGCGTTCTGGCTTTCGCTCAGGCGCAGCCCGCCGCTGCCGTAGGTGCGGGCCAGCCGGGCCAGGTCGCTCATCGCAGCGGCGTGCAGCCGCCCCATCGGCACATGCAGGCCCACCCAGTGCAGTCCCGGCTGCTTCTGGGCGTGCACGCCACAGATGTCTCGCGGTGCGCGGCACACCAGATGGGAGCCGTCATGGGGCACCAGGGCGGCGGCATCAGCGCCGGCCACGGCGCCGTAGCTCTCCACCACCTCCGCCCGGTAGCTGTCGAGCCCGAGCGCATCGATCAGGTACATCAGGCGGGTCTTGTTGCGGTTGCTGCGGTCGCCCTGCCGTTCGTAGTGACGCAGCACCGCGAGCGTGAAGGCCGGCAGCTGATCGGCCTGCAGCCACAACCCCAGCGGGATCGCCAGCTCGTTGCGCTGGGCTGAGAAGAAGCCGCCCACCATCACGGTGAAGCCCAGCGTGCCGTCGTGGAACGCGGGCAGAAAGGCGAGGTCGTTGTGCAGCAGGAAGGAGTCGGGGGCGCCGCCCACCGCCACGTTGAACTTGCGCGGCAGGTTGCGCGGACCGTCGGGCCCCAGCACCGCCGCCTGGATGCTGTCCACCAGCGGCCGGGTGTCGATGAACTCCTCGGGGTCGATGCCGGCCAGGGGGTTGCCGGTCACGTTGCGGGGGTTGTCGTGGCCCGACTGGCGGCTGGTCAGGCCCACCCGCTCAAGCGCCGCCATCAGCGGCGGCATGTCCTCCAGCAGCAGGCCGCGCAGCTGGATGTTCTGGCGGGTGGTGATGTCGGCGCTGCCGTGGCTGCCGCAGCGATCCACGGCCTCTGCCAGCACGTCCAGCTGGTCGGCGTGGATCACGCCGTTGGGCAGCCGCAGCCGCAGCATGAAGCGCCCGGGCGTGACCGGCCGAAAGAAAATGCCCAGCCACTTGAGATGGATGGTGAGGGTGGCCTCATCGAGGGATTCCCAGCCGGCGGCGCTCAGTTCACTCAGCCGCGGCGCCAGATCCAGACCACAGAAGCCGGCTTTGGCCTGCTCCACCTTGTTGAGCGTCGCCATGGAGGGAAGGGAAACGAGAGGGGAAACACCGATCGGGCCGCCGGCCGCATGGCGCGGGAACCCCTGCAGAGTTCGCAGCGGGCCTGCGCATGCCTAATGATCGGAATCCTCACCCTTTCAGCCGGAGCGCCGAAGTCTTGTCGCAGGTGGTACCGATTTCTGCCGTGAAGGGCGCCAGCGCCCCAGGCGCCGCCCGCCGCCCGGCGCTGGCGCCGGAGGTGCTGCGCTTCCGCGAGCTGCTGGCCAAGGTGGGCAGCGGTGAGCACACCAGCACCGGTCTGACCCGCGCCGAGGCTCGCGAAGCCACCGATCTGATGCTGCTGGGGCCGGTGAGCGATGCCCAGCTGGGGGCGTTCCTGATCGCCCATCGCATTCGCCGGCCGTCGCCGCTGGAGCTGGCCGGCATGCTCGACAGCTACCGCGAGCACGGCCCGGTGCTGCGTACCCCCGGCCAGCGGCCGCTCTGCTTCGGGGTGCCGTACGACGGCCGCAGCCGCACCGCGCCGCTGCTGCCGCTGCTGGCCCTGCTGCTGGCGGCCGCCGGCCAGCCGGTGGTGCTGCACGGCGGAGCTCCGATGCCGGTGAAGTACGGCATCAGCCTCGCCGAGCTGTTCGCTGCCCTCGGCATCGACTGGCGGCGGCTCAGCCTGGCCGACCTGCAGCAGCGGCTGGAGATCCAGGGCCTGGCCCTCACCCACCAGCCCTGCCATTTCCCGGCCGCCGAACGGCTGCTGCCGATCCGTGAGGACATCGGCAAGCGGCCGCCGGTGGCCAGCCTGGAGCTCCTCTGGACCCCCCACCAGGGGGAGCACCTGCTGGTGAGCGGCTTCGTTCATCCCCCCACCGAGGCCCGCGCCTGGGAGGCGTTGGCCCATGCCGGCGAAACCGATCTGCTCACGGTCAAGGGGCTGGAGGGCTCCACCGACCTGCCCACCAGCCGCGCCGGCATCACCGCCCGGGGCCGCGATGGCGTGATCACCCGCCTGCTGGTCCATCCCCGCGACCATGGCCTCTGCGGCCCGGAGGTGCCCTGGCAGAACCTGGAGCTCTGGCGCGAGCAGGCGCTGGCGGCGCTGCAGGGCGAGGGACCGCTGGCGGAGTCGCTGCTGTGGAACCTGGGGGTGTACCTCTGGCTGGCCGAGCGCTGCGACAGCCTGCCGGCGGGGCTCGAGCAGGCCCGCGCCCTGCTGGCCGCCCGCTGCGGCGAAAAGCTGCGCCAGGATCTTGCCCCATGAGCCTGCCTGCGCGCGCCAGCCACGACCGCTGCTTCGGCTTTGAGGCCGATTTCGTCGCCGATCTGCGCTGCCTGCCGATGGCGGTGCGGCGCAAGCTTGATCTGGCGGGAGTGAAGCTCAAGCTCAGCCACTGGCAGGCCCTGGGCACCGCGGAGCGTGAGGGGCTGCTGGCCTGGCCCGATCAGCCCCTCGCGATCGAGGCCCTGCGCCAATGGCTGCTGCAACGCACGGCTGCCATGGCCGCTGGTCCGGCCCGGCCCCTGCCGCCGGCCCAGCTGGAAGCCCTGCCCAGTGCGGCCGACGGGGAGGCGCTGCCGGCGGTGCTGGCGGCGGCCTGCCGGCAGCTGGGCACGCCGCTCAACCTGGCGCAATGGCAGGGCCTCGATGAGCTGCAGCGCTTCGCCCTGGTGAAGCTCAGCCATCCGGGCCATGAGCACCGCAACCTGCCGCGGGCGCTACAGGAATTCGGGCTGTCGTGTGGCTGAACGCTGCACAGTCTGGCCATCGGTAACAACCGGCACCATCAATCGGGCCCTGGCCGTGATGACGTAGGCGGGTTGGTCAGCCTGTGCGCCAACCTTGCCGGCTCGGTGCGCTTCGTTCATGAGGCCCGTCCGGATTGCGTGAATCGCATCCAGACCTTCGTGACACCCCAGCCCCATGCCGAATCTTTCGCGCCGTAAGTTCCTCGTGACCGCCGCCGGCACCACGGCCGGCGCCCTCTGGTTGAGCGCCTGCGGCGGCAAACAGCCCGACAGTGCCTCAGCGCCGGCCGCCAGCGGCGGCGGCGGGGATGTGGAAGTGAAGGGCGCCACGCTCGGCTTCATCGCCCTCACCGATGCGGCGCCGGTGATCATTGCTCAGGAAAAGGGCTTTTTCGCCAAGCACGGCATGCCTGAGGTGAAGGTGGTCAAGCAGACCTCCTGGGCCGCCACCCGCGACAACCTGGAACTCGGCACCAAGGGCGGCGGCATTGATGGCGCCCACATCCTCACGCCGATGCCGTTGTTGCTCACGGCCGGCAAAATCACCAAGTCGAACCAGCCGCTGCCGATGGTGACGCTGGCGCGCCTGAATCTGCAGGGGCAGGGCATCTCCGCGGCCAAGGCTTTCCTGCCCGAAAAGCTCACGATCGACAACAAGGCGGGCCTGGAGGCGGCCGTGGCCGCTGCAGGCGCCAAAGGCAAGAAATTCAAGGCGGCGGTGACCTTCCCCGGTGGCACCCATGACCTCTGGATGCGCTACTGGCTGGCGGCCAATGGCATTGATCCCAACACAGCTGCCGACCTGGTGGTGATTCCGCCGCCGCAGATGGTGGCGAACATGCAGACCGGCACGATGGACACCTTCTGTGTGGGTGAGCCCTGGAATGGGCGCCTGGTCAACAAGAAGCTGGGCTACACCGTGGCCCAGACCGGTGAACTGTGGAAGCTCCATCCGGAGAAGGCTTTCTCCATGCGAGCCGATTGGGTGGAGCAGAACCCCAAGGCCACTCTGGCCCTGCTGAAGGGCGTGCTGGAAGCTCAGATGTGGTGTGATGATCCCGCCAATCTTGACGAGATGTGCACCATCCTCGCCAAAGATAAATACATCAAGGCCACCGTCAACGACATCAAGCCCCGCCTGGCCGGCAATGTGGATTACGGCGATGGCCGGGTGGTGAAGGACAGCCCCTACAAGATGCGCTTCTGGGCTGACAGTGCCTCCTTCCCCTACAAGAGCCACGAGAAGTGGTTCGTGACCGAGGACATGCGCTGGGGGTATCTGCCCGCCTCTACGGATATCGATGCGTTGGTGGACAAGGTGAACCGCGCCGACCTCTGGAAGGAGGCCGCCAAGGCGATCGGCCAGGAAGCCTCCATTCCCGCCTCCGATTCCCGCGGCAAGGAAACGTTCTTTGATGGTGTGGTCTTCGATCCTGAAGATCCCAAGGCTTATCTCGACGCCCTCAAGATCAAAGCTCTGGCCTGAGCGACTGTCCCTCGCTATTGATCACCCCCACCCTTCATGACCCTCACCGCTGTGAACGGCAGGCGGCGCTCTCGCCAGCGCCAAGGCCAACGCCGTTCCACCCTTCTCACCACAATCCTCCCTTACCTGCTCTGCATCGGTGGGTTTCTGATCGTCTGGCAGGTGCTCTCCGGCCTGCTGGGCGCTGATCGTCTGCCGGGGCCCATCAAGGTGGTGACAGACACCTGGGACCCTTACATCAGCCAGCCCTTTTTTGATGATGGCGGCACCAGCAAGGGGCTGGGCTGGCAGATTCTGATTTCTCTGCAACGGGTGGCTCTGGGCTATGGCCTGGCGGCCATCGTTGGCATCGCCATCGGTGGCCTGCTGGGCCTGAACCGGTTCGTGGGCAAGGGCTTCGATCCGGTGATCCAGGTGTTGCGCACGGTGCCGCCACTGGCCTGGTTCCCGATCTCCCTGATGGTGTTTCAGAACGCCGATAAGTCGGCGATCTTCGTGATCTTCATCACCTCCATCTGGCCGATCATCATCAACACGGCCGTGGGCATCCGTGAGATCCCCCAGGATTACACCAACGTGTCGCGCGTGCTGCGGCTGCGCAAGCGCGCGTACATCCGCGAGATCGTGATTCCCGCCACCGTTCCCTATGTGTTCACCGGTCTGCGCATTGCCGTGGGTCTGGCCTGGTTGGCGATCGTGGCGGCGGAGATGCTCAAGGCCGATGGCGGCATCGGCTATTTCATCTGGGATGCCTACAACGCGGGCGGTGAGTCGAGCGCCAGCCAGATTGTGCTGGCGATTGTGTACGTAGGCATTGTCGGCCTGTGCCTCGATCGGCTGGTGGCGTTTGCCGGCCGGCGTGTGAGCAGCGGAGCCTCCTGAGCCATGCCTGCCCTGCTCACCGTCGACAACGTCACTCAGGCGTTTCCGCTCAAGAACGGCGGCACCTATGTGGCCCTCAAGGACATCTTCCTGCAGATCGCGGAAGGTGAGTTCGTCACCCTGATCGGCCATTCCGGTTGCGGCAAATCCACCCTGCTGGATCTGCTGGCGGGCCTCACCCTGGCCACGGAGGGCGGCATCCTGATAAGCGGTCAGGAGGTCACCGAACCTGGCCCCGACCGGATGGTGGTGTTCCAGAACTATTCGCTGCTGCCCTGGAAAACGGTGCGCGAGAACATCGCCCTCGCCGTGGACAACGTGATGCCCAGGCTCTCCCGGGAGGAACGGCGCGAGATCGTGGACCGCAACATCAAGCTGGTGAAGCTCACGCCAGCAGCGGATAAGTATCCCGCTGAGATCTCCGGCGGCATGAAGCAACGGGTGGCGATCGCCCGGGCCCTGGCGATCCGCCCCAAGCTGCTGCTGCTCGATGAGCCGTTTGGTGCCCTCGATGCGCTCACGCGCGGCAACCTGCAGACCCAGCTGATGGAGATCTGCCAGGAGGCCAAGGTCACCGCCGTGATGGTCACCCACGACGTGGACGAAGCCCTGCTGCTCTCCGATCGCGTGGTGATGCTCACCAACGGCCCGGAGGCCTACATCGGCCAGATCCTCGATGTGCCGCTGGCCCGGCCCCGCTCCCAGCTCACCGCCGTCGAAGACCCCACCTACTACGGCCTGCGCGCGGAGGTGGTCACCTTCCTCAACCAGCAGCGTGATGCCCGCCAGCAGCGCCTCAAACCCAGGGGCGCTGTGGCCTCAGGAACGCTGGAGAAGGTGAATCTGGAGATCGGCTTCGTGCCGCTCACCGATTGCGCCCCGTTGGTGATGGCCCTTGAGGGCGGCTTCTTCGCCAGGTATGGGCTTGATCAGGTCACGCTGCGGCGCGAAACCAACTGGAAAACCCTGGAGGCCAACCTGCGCCAGGGCGTGCTGGATGCGGCCCAGATGGTGGCGGGTCTGCCCTTCGCCATGACCCTCGGCAGCCAGGGGCGCCGCCCGGTGCCGATCACCTCAGCGCTCACGCTCTCGCGCAACGGCAATGCCATCACCCTGCACCGCCGCTTCCATGAGGCCGGTGTGCGCAGCGCGGCGGAGTTCAAGGCCTGGATCGCCGCCAAACCCGGCCACAAGCCGGTGCTGGCCATGGTGCACCCCGCCTCCATGCACAACCTGATCCTGCGGGCCTGGTTGGCGTCCGCCGGCATCGACCCCAGCAGCGACGTGGAGCTGATCGTGATCCCGCCCGCCCAGATGGTGGCCACGCTCAAGGCCGGCACGATCGATGGCTTCTGTGTGGGCGAGCCCTGGAACTCCCGCGCCGTGCAGGAGGGGCACGGCACCGTGATCGCCACCGACACCGACCTCTGGGATGGCCATGGCGAGAAGGTGCTCGGTGTGCGGGAAGAGTGGGCCGCCGCCCACCCCCACACCCATCAGGCCCTGCTCTGCGCCCTGCTGGAGGCCTGCCGCCACTGCGAAGACCCGGCCAACCGCCAGGAGCTGGCCCAGCTGCTGGCCCGCCCTGAATACGTGGGCACCAGCCCCGCTGTGCTGCTGCCCGGCCTGGCCCAGGCCTACGACCGCGGCACCGGTGCGCCGGCGCTGATTCCCGGCTTCAACCGCTTCTTCGGGCCTGGCGTCAATGCTCCCGATCGCGCCGAGGCCACCTGGATCCTCACCCAGTTGGCGCGCTGGAACGTCTGCCCCTTCCCAAGCAACTGGGAGGAGGTGCTCAACCGGGTGCAGCGGCCGGATCTGTTCGGCAAGGCGGCCGCCGCCCTGGGCCTGCCCGCCGAGCCACCTCGCCCCACCTCCGTGGGTTTCTTCGGCGCCGAGCAGCTCGATCCCGCCGACCCCGCCGCCTACGTGCAGGGGCTGAAGCAGCAGCGCCCGCTCCGCATCGAGGCCGTGGTGCTGCCACCGGCTCCCGCCGCCGCCACCTGACCCCGCCCCGCCATCCGACCCTGCCCGCTCCCCCATGCAGACCCTCAGCCCAACGGCGGCCAGCGCCAGCCGTGCCACCGGCGCCTATCTGGAGATCGACGGGGTCACCAAGGTGTATCCCAGCGCCCGGGGGCCCCACACCGTGCTGGATGGGGTGCATCTGTCCGTGGCGGAGGGGGAGTTCGTGTGCCTGATCGGCCATTCCGGCTGTGGCAAATCCACCCTGCTCGACATGGTGTCGGGATTCCGCCAGCCCACCACCGGCGAGGTGCGGCTGAACGGGGAGCGCATCGTTGATCCCGGCCCCGACCGCATGGTGGTGTTCCAGAACTATTCGTTGCTGCCCTGGTTGAGCGCCTACGACAACATCGCCCTGGCGGTGAACAATGTGTTCCCCGAACTGCAGCGCAACGGCCAGGCCAAGGCGATCGTGGAGGAGCATCTGGCGCTGGTGGGCCTCAGCGAAGCGGCCCACAAGAAGCCGGGAAGTCTGTCGGGGGGGATGAAGCAGCGGGTGTCGATCGCCCGCGCCCTGGCGCTCAAGCCGAAGGTGCTGCTGCTCGATGAACCATTCGGGGCGCTCGATCCGATCACCCGCGAGGAACTGCAGGAGGAGCTGCTCAAGATCTGGGCCGATCACCGCGTGACGGTGCTGATGATCACCCACGACATCGATGAAGCCCTGTTCCTGGCCGACCGGGTGGTGATGATGACCAATGGCCCCGCCGCCACGATCGGTGAGGTGCTCGAGCTGCCGTTCGCCCGCCCGCGTGTGCGGGCCCGCCTGCTGGAGCAGCCCGAATACTTCGACCTGCGCAATCGCGCCCTCGATTTCCTCTACCGCCGTTTCGCCCACGACGACACGTGAGGGCCGCCCTGCCACTTCATCAGTCCTTCCGTCAGCTGACGATGGCGGTGGGCCAGACCCTGCTGCTGGATGGCGGCCATGCCGCCGCAGCCTCGCGCATTCGCGTCCACTCCGGCATCCTGCGGGTGTTTTTGCTGGCCTCCTCGGGCCAGGACATCACGATCGGCTTTCTTCAACCGGGTGAAGTCTGCGATGCCCTGGCCCTGCGCCGCGATTGGGTGGGCCTTGAAGCACTCTCCGTGGTGCAGATCGAACGGGTGGAGCGCACCGAAATGCTGGGCGTTCGCACGGACCTCAACACCTGGGCCCTGGAGTTGCTGATGATCCGCCACCACCCCGACACCGAACAGCGATTGAAGGCGCTGCTGGTCTTACTGGTGGAGCGCCTGGGACGCCGCAATGGTCTCTGGTACGAGTTGCCGCTGCGGATCACCCATGAGCGCCTGGCCGAGCTGATCGGGAACACCCGCGTCACCGTCACCAAGATGTTCACCCGCTTGCGTCAGTCGGGCCTGGTGGATGGCCATCTCACTGGCAGGGGCTCAGCTCTTCTGCGCCTCTCGCCCGAGCTGGTGGAGGCGATGCTGCCGATCAGCTGAATCTCAGCCGGCGATCTCCGCCCGCTCCACCCGCACCGCCGCTGCCTTGAGCTCCGGCTGCTTCGAGATCGGGCAGCCGAGGGCATGCATCAGCCGGTTGGCCTCACACGCCTGCTCCTGGGCGGCACCCCAGTGCATCGGCAGAAACACCGTGCCAGGGCGAATTCGATCGGTGATCTGCACCTTCACGGTCAGCTCGCCGCGACGAGAGCTCACCCGTGCGAGGGCGCCCTCATCGAGGTTGCAGCAGCTGGCATCTGCTGGGTGGATCTCCAGCAGGGGCTCTGGATGGCTGCGGCATACCCGCTCCACATGGGCGGTGCGGGTCATCGTGTGCCAATGGCCGAGGTATCGCCCCACCGTGAGCACCAGGGGGAAGACGTCATCCGGCGGTTCCGCCAGCCCCAGCGGTTGCTGGGCCAGCAGGCGGGCCTTGCCGTTAGCGGTGGGGTAGACCCCCTCGGTGTGCAGCCGTGGCTGGCCGCCCCCCGCCGCTGTGCCAGCTGGGAACGGCCATTGCTGGGGCCCGTGCTCGGCCAGCAGGGCGTGGCTCAGGCCGCTGTGATCGCAGAGCCTCCCGGCGGTGATCGACGCGAACTCGGCGTAGACCTCGGCCGCGGAGCCGTAGGCGAACTGCTTGGAAAACCCCAGCCGGCGGCCCAGCTCCGCGAAGATCGCCCAGTCGGGGCGGGCCTCGCCGGGGGCCTGCCGGAAGGCATGTGACAAGGTGACCCGGCGCTCCGAGTTGGTCATCACGCCCTCTTTTTCGCTCCACTGGGCAGCCGGCAGCACCAGATGGGCCATCGCTTCGGTTTCGGTGCCCGCGTAGGCCTCGCTCAGCACCACCAGGGGGCATTGGGCCACGGCCTGGCGCACCCGATCCAGCGACGGCAGGCTCACCAGCGGGTTGGTGGCTGCCACCCACCACAGGCCCAGTTCGCCGCGCTCCATCGCTTCGATCTGCTCCCACACCGAGAGCCCATCGCGCGCTGAGATCGCGCCGGGGGGAAAGCCCCAGTGCTGCTCGATCGCGGCCCGGTGGCTGGCCTCGTGGATCGAGCGGTAGCCGGGCAGCAGCGCAGCCAGGCCTCCGGCTTCCCGCCCGCCCATGGCATTGGGCTGGCCGGTGAGGGAGAACGGGCCGGCCCCGGGCTTGCCGATCTGGCCCGTGACCAGATGCAGGTTGATGATCCCCACCACTGTGGCGGTGCCCTCCACGCTCTGATTCACCCCCATCGACCAGAGGCTGAGCACGCCGGAGCTGGCGGCCCAGAGTGCCGCCAGGCGCCGCAGTGCCTCCTCCTCGATGCCGCAGAGGGCACAGACCCGCTCCGGCGTCCAGCCCGCCCAGAGGGCCGCCAGCTCAGCGAATCCATCGGCGGAGGCCGCCACCCGCTCCGGATCCACCGCCCCCAGCTGCAGCAACAGATGACCCACGCCATGCAGCAGTACCAGATCCGTGCCCGGACGAATGGCCAGATGCAGGTCGGCCGCTGCGCTGGTGGCGGTGGCCCTGGGGTCGACCACGATGATCTGCAACGCCTCCTTTTGGTGCCGCTTGCGCTTGAGCAGCCGCTGAAAGAGCACCGGGTGGCAGTCGGCGGTGTTGGTGCCGATCAGCAGCACCGTGCCTGCTAAGTCGAGGTCGTCGTAGCAGCAGGGGGGGCCATCGGAGCCTAGGCTGAGCTTATAGCCCGACACGGCCGAGCTCATGCACAGCCGCGAATTGGCATCGAAATTGTTGGTGCCGAGGGCCCCTTTGATCAGCTTGTTGGCGACGTAATAGTCCTCGGTGAGAAACTGGCCCGAGCCATACATCGCGATCGCACCCGATCCACGCTCCGCCTGAATCAGCTGGATCCGCTCCACCAGGATCGTGAAGGCCCGCTCCCAGCTGATCGCCTCAAAGGGTTGGTCGCGCTGCTCGCGCCACAACGGTGTGCTCAGGCGGTTGCGATCGAGGGTTTCGGCCACCGTGGCTCCCTTCACGCACACCTGGCCGAGGGAGGAAGGGTGCAGCCGGTCTCCGCGCACCGTCCAGGAATCAGCGCTGTAGGCAGTGGCGTCAAGAGCCGCCGCCGCCGGCTTGAGCTCCAGCCCACAACCCACGCCGCAATAGGGGCATTGGGCACGGGCAGAAGACAGCACGGAAGAAGGTTCGAACATCACAGCGACGGCCAACGGCTCCGTCGGAGCGCTCACCAATCGTGCCGGATGATCCTAACCAAGTCGTGCGATCACCAGGTGCCGGTGTCGGCGGAGTGGACGCCGAGAGGGTGTGGGTATGCAAGGTAAGAGGATGCTCCGCCTGATCACCTTGCGCCTGGACCATGGCGCTGTGGATTCTGTCAGAGGGTCAAGCCCACGCGCGATGCAGCAGCCCCTGCGCATGGCCGGCAGGCCAGCGAAGGAAGCCAGCCCTGCGGCGATAGCGGTGATCACCATTAAAGGTGTGGCTGCTGAGCAGCTGGTGACGGCAGCCACCAGGAGAGCCCATCAACGCGCAAGCTGCATCAGGGAGTGCCTCAGCATGGGAGCCATGCGCAATTCATTCCACTTTCTCTGACCTTCTATAGGCTCGCTGTTTGGTGGCCAGCTGGCGATTGCCGGTTTGATTCGCAGCCTCTGATCGAGCAGAGTGCGACCATTCATGCAGTCATGGCTGCAGCTGATTGGCTGAACGCATCATTCTGTGCAGTTTGCCCCGCGCCATTTCCAGGGTGGGAATCGAGCGAGCTAGCCGTTGATCGGTGGCTGCTATTCCAAGTGGCTTGACGGGGCGCTGGCCGGCGAAAACGGTTCGATCCAATAGTGAAACCATCGATCTTGAAAACTTCCTGCATCATCTGCATGCCATGATTTGATCTTGTCCATGAAATGAATAATCCCATCGAAAAAGCTGGCATCGGCTATGCCTTTCGATGTGTTCCACTTCGGATCGAGCGTCAGCCAATCGCCTGCCAAGGCCATAGTCAGAGCATTCTGGCCCATTGGGTCAAGCACATCTTGGTTGTCTTGAGCAATGTTTAGAGCATTGACCTGGATCTGGCGAAGTCGCCAGGCGTCCAAGTTCATCACGATGACTCCTGATTTAACATAGTGGAAAGGATCTTTCGGCTTTAGGTTTCAGCCGAGGCGTTGCTGCTGCTTTGGGCTTGCGATGTCGCTGTCAATAACACCAGCGCTGGATTTACCTTCTGGATCTAGGATCTGCAAGTCGTTCAAGTCTGAGCAAGCGATCAAATCCGTATCCAGGTTAATGCAGCGGGACACCCCGGCCAAGAGCCCGGGAATAAAGCAACGTGCATGGGTGGAGTTGCTCTTGACGGGTAGAGTGGTTCGAAAGTCATGGACTTTCACAAGATCAAAATCACTAAACTTGATGGTGCCTCAGTTCGAAGTTTGTCAAGAAGCGCAGAGTTGCTGCTTGTCTGCTAAAGATAAATCGACGCTGATGGCATAGATGTTGAGGGTTGTGCTGCAGGCTTCCAAGGCTGAGCGCACGGTGACCGCTGCTCCCCAGAGATCGTTGGCCGTTGCCGCAATGACAATCGTGGCCATTGCGCCTCCCATTGCACCTCGAGGCACCGCATGATGAAAACGTAGCTCGCCCTCTTGATTCAGCTCGTTACCATCGCGAAGTGGCCACACGGTCTTGCATGGCTCCTGGCATTCCTTCGCGGTGCCCTGATTTCATGTGGCAGGCGTTCCAGGCAATCATCGTGTCGTGATCTGACCGCTGTTCGGCTGCCTTTTGTTTCTGATGCGGTGGCCCATGCGTTCGGGCGGGCGCTCAGGTGTCGGTAGCCATGGTCTGGCTGTGAGGCAGCCGCCTGTACGTTCAAAGTCGTCACCTTGAACGCGCCAACCGTGCCGATGCCGATGCCGCACCGCGCTTTGCGGTGGCGTGTTGCCCGCGCCACTGAAGAGGCTCGCCGGGCACGGGGCCTTTTGCCCGGAATGGGGCGCGGGATGGTGGTCGTCCTGGTGGCTGTGATCACGGCACCGGCGCTGGGCGCGTCCACCGGTGCCGGCGCCTTGATCAGCCAGCGGCCCCCCACCGACAGCAGCACGCGGCGGCCTTCATCACCGGCCTCGCTCGGACCTCTCCCCGCCAGTTGGCAGGGGGTTCTTCCCGGCGCGGGCGGCCCGGTCCGCTGGCACCTCGATCTGGCTGCCGATGGCACGTATCAACTGCGGCAGACGTTGCTGAGCCGGCCGAAGCCCCAGGCGTTTGATGCCATCGGCCGCTGGCGGCTGGAGCCCGGCACGGGGCGGTTGGAGCTCAGCCGTGGCAGCGAGCCCCCGCAGCTCCTGCAGCCGCTTGCCGCCGGGGCGGCGCTGCGCCAGCCCGACCCCCAGGTGGGTGCGGCCTCTGCCAACGCCAACGACCGGCTGACGCGCCTGCCCCAGGCCGCGCCCATCGACCCGCGCCTGCAGCTCACGGGTCTGTTCTCGTACATGGCTGATGCGGCCAGCATCCGCCTGTGCGCCACCGGCCAGCGCTTACCCGTGGCGATGGAGGCCGGCTACCTGGCCCTGGAGCGTGCCTACCTGGCGGCCCGCCCGGCAGACCGACCGGGCCAGCCGCTGCTGGTGAGCCTGGAGGGACTGATCACCCAGCGGCCGTCGATGGAGCAGGGCCAGCCGCCACGCCGCACCCTGGTGGTGGAGAGCTTCTCGGCCCTCACCCCGGGCCGGGGTTGCCCCAGGGAGGCGCCCCCGCTGCGGGGCACCACCTGGCGGCTGGAGGGCCTTGGCGGCCAGAAGCTGGCTACGCCGCCTGGCGCTCAGCCGATCGAGCTGGAGCTCTCGGCCGAGCGCCTGCAGCTGGCCGGCAGTGGCGGTTGCAATCGCCTGATGGGCGGCTTCAGCCTGGAGGGGACAGCGATCCGCTTCCCCCAGCTGGCGAGCACGCGCATGGGCTGCAGCCCGCCGGTGATGGAGCTTGAGCAGCGCTACAGCGATGCCCTGGAGCGGGTGCGCCGCTGGCGCATCGATCAGCGCCATCTGCTGCTGCAGGACGCCAGCGGAACAACCTTGCTGCGCTTCCGCCCGGCTCCGCAGGAGGGGTGATCAGGGGCAGGAGTGACGGTCAAGCGGGGGAATCAGGCGGAGGGGCGATAGGCGAAAGGACAATCGGGGGCTGGTCGGATCTGGCGGGGGTGTTCAGCTCAGGCCGCTCAGAACAGTGCGATCAGAGCCTCGCGCCCCGATCCACGAGCAAGACCTCTCAAGCTGTCCCCCGATCAATGACCCCCCAGTCAGTGGAGCCCCAAGTGAATGACGCCCCAATCAATGCAATAAGGTCTACCTATCTATAGGTAATTGACCGATAAGTTGGCGCCCCATAGGCTGCGATCCATTCGGTCAAGGTTCATGCAGGACACGCTCGCCAGCCCAACAAGCCCGACAAGCCCAATCACCGAGCAAGGCCGCGGTTCGCCCGACAGCACCCCACCTGCGGCCCCACCCCCTGCCACCCCTGCAGCCGCCACGATCACTGCCACCGGCAGCGTTCCCTGGCATCAGCTGTTCCGGCGCGTACAGATCGTGCAGACCCTGGAGGCGGTGCAGGACCTGATTGCGGTGGCGCTGTGTGTGGGCCTGTTCTGGGTGATGGTGCTGCAGATGCGGGAGATCTACTCCACGCTGATGACCACGCCGCGCTTTCACGCCATCACAGCCGACATCCTGTTCATCCTCATCCTGGTGGAGTTGTTCCGGCTGCTGATCATCTATCTGCAGGAGCAGCGTGTGTCGATCGGGGTGTCGGTGGAGATCGCGATCGTGTCGGTGTTGCGGGAGGTGATCGTGAAGGGCGTGCTCGAAACCGACTGGCACCAGATCTTGGCCGTGTGTCTGTTCCTGATCACCATGGCGGTGCTGATGGTGGTGCGCGTGTGGCTGCCGCCCACCTTTGCCGGGGTGAATCCAGAAGCGCGGATGTCGGCGCGGGTCAGACTGGACCATCACTCCCCCTGAGCGTCTCCCTGGCCCCCCTCGGTGTGCTGTTGCTGCATGGATTCGCGGGGAGCCCGGATTCCGTGCGCGTGCTCGTGGCCCCGCTGAAAGCGCTCGGTGTACCCCTGGCTCTGCCCACCCTGCCGGGCCATGGCGGTGCCAGCCCCGAGGCGCTGCGGGGCGTGACCTGGCCCGCCTGGATGGCGGCAGCCAATGCCGCCCTGGAGGAGCTGTGCAGCCGGGCCGAGCGGGTGATCGTGGTGGGCAACAGCATGGGCGGCCTGATCGCCCTGCAGCTCGCCGCCGACCACCCGACCCTGATCGACAGCGTGGTGCTGGCGTCGGCGCCGATCCAGCTCGCCTCCCCGCTGGCCCCAGGCGGGGCCCTGGCCCCGCTCGCGCCCCTGATCCTGGCTGTGCTGCCGCGCTGGCCGCTGCGCAAGCGCTACGCCGATCCGGCCCTGGCCGCCGGCGACACCAGCTACGTGTGGGCGCCGATCGGGGCGATCGCCACCTTGCTCGATTTCATCCGCCACACCCGCACCCGCCTCACGGCGGTGCAGGCCCCGGTGCTGATCCTGCAGGGCCGCCGCGACCCGGTGGTGGCGCCGGCGTCGGTGGCGATCCTGCTGCAGGAACTGGGCAGCCCGGCCGAGCAACGGCAGGTGGTGTGGTTCGAGAGCAGCCTGCACGAGCTGTTCCGTGATGGCGAGCGGGAGGCCGCCGCCGCCTGCGTGGCAGGCTTCGTGCAGCAGCGACTGGCCCTGGTGCCCCCCCCTGCATGAGCACAGCACCGCTGCGCTGCTGTCTGCTGAGCGGGGGGGGCAGCCGGCGCATGGGCACTGACAAGGCGCTGCTGCCCCATCCCGAGGGCGGCACCTGGCTGGAGCGCAGCCTGCGGCTGTTGCTGAGCCTGGAGCGGCCCGTCTGCCTGCTCAGCCGCCACCGCGCCCATCGCCTGCTGGCTCCGGCTCCGGTGGAGGTGCTCGATGAGCCGCCCCCCTGGGACGGACCGCTCACGGCCCTTGCCCGCCTGATGGACCGTTACCCCGGCGACCACCTGCTGCTCTGCCCGGTGGACATGCCCTGGCTCGATCGGCCCACCCTGGAGGCTCTGATCGCGGCCGGCACGGAGGTAAGCGGCACGGAGGCAGGTGGCACAGAGGCAGGCGGGGCGGCCGTTCCCGCCGGCAGCCTGCTCACCGCCCATGACGGACGTCGGGATCAGCCGCTGCTGGGGATCTATCCGGCCACGGCGGCCAACCGCGCCGCCCTGCGGCTGTATCTCGCGGCCGGTGACCGGCGCCTGCTGGGCTGGCTGCAGCGGCGTGGGCACCGGCCCGTGCCGCTGCCGGCGGCGGCGTTGCGGAACTGCAACCGACCGGCGGCCTGGCCCGGCCCCTGGCTCGTCAGTTCCCAGAGCATTCCGCCAGGGTGAGCCGATGACCGGGCCCTCCTCGCCGTTGCCGCCTGCCTCAGCGGGCGCCCCACCCCTGCGTGACCGGCTGGGCCGCCCCCCCGGGGTGCTGCGCCTCTCGCTCACGGCCCGCTGCAACCTGGCCTGCCCCTACTGCTGCCCGGACGCCCAGGACCCGCCGCAGCTGCTCACCCTCGAGGAGCGGGTGCTGCTGGTGAGCGAGGCGGCGGCGCTCGGCTTCCGCACCCTGCGGCTCACCGGCGGCGAGCCGCTGCTGCACCCCGGCGTGGAGGCCCTGGTGGCGGCGCTGCGGCCGTTGCGAGAGGCGGCGGGCGCAACGCGGCTCGAGGCGATCGCTCTCACCACCAACGGCCTGCTGCTCACAGCGGAGCGGGCCCAGCGGCTGCGGCAGGCCGGCCTTGACCGGCTCACGGTGAGCCTCGATGGCACCGACGGCGCCAGCGTGGCCCGCATGGGCGGGCTGCGGGGCGGCGCGGCGGCCGGCGATCGGGCCCTGGCCACGATCCTGGCGGCCCTTGATCACGCCCAGTCGGCAGGCTTCGATCCGGCGGAGGGGGCGCTGAAGCTCAATTCCGTGATCACCCGCGGCCGCAACGACGACCAGCTGCTGCCCCTGGCGGCCCTGGCGCGGCAGCGCGGCATTGAGCTGCGGCTGATCGAATACATGGATGTGGGCAACCGCAACGGCTGGGCGCCCGAGCAGGTGCTGCCGGCCCAGGAGATGGTGCAGCGGATCGGCGAACGCTGGCCCCTGGAGCCGGTGGGCCGCAGCGCCCATGGCACCGCTGCCCGCTGGCGCTACCGCGATGGCGGTGGCAGCGGCGGCCCGGGTGGCAGCCACCTGGCGGTGGTGGCCTCGATCTCGGCGCCGTTCTGCGGCGACTGCAACCGCCTGCGTGTCACCGCCGACGGCGTGGCCTACAGCTGCCTGTTCGCCGCCACTGGCCTCGATCTCAAGCCCTGGCTGCGGCCCGGCCCGGATCCGGCCGGCCTGGGCGCCGCCTTGAGCGGCCAGTGGCGGGCGCGCCGCGACCGCTACAGCGAGGAGCGTCAGGAGCAGACGCTGGAGGCCGCGCAGCGCCCCCATGCCGAAATGGCCTATCTGGGGGGGTGAGCGCCCTGTCGAGGGTGCAGGGATCGCGGAGCTTGAAGCTGGTGCTGCTCTAGCGGTTGAGCGTCACATCGACCACAAGCAGTTTGCGGTTCTGGCGCTTGTTCAGCTCGCTCATCACGATGGCCATGTCGGTCTCTGCCGCCTCGCGTCAGCGAGCCGATGCCTTCCGCCCAGCAGCCAGCCAGTGCAGGGCGGCAAGGATGGAATCAGGGTCGCGACCAGTCATGGCATGCCACGCCACGTGCGAAACGAAAGACTGAGAACGAAAGGAATCCTGAGCAAATGTCCAGGACGATGTGCTCGATTGGTGCCCTGCCCGGGGCTCATCTTTGGGGTGGCCCATCTCCCTCTTCCAGTTCGATTTCTGCACCAGGTGATAGCCAATACAGCCACACGAGCAAGGACATCGCTTCCAGCAAGGGCATGGCTTGCAGCAAGGAAATGGCTTGCAAGTATTGGCTTCAGGCGGATACGGCGATGAATTCCGTCACCGTGCACAGCCTCCCGTAGCCGCGGAAGCAGCTCAGCGCCGCTCGGTGGCGCTCGGCCGATTCGGCCATGCAGGCGTCGATCAGGCAGGTCACGGTGTAGCCGCGATCCGCCGCATCTTTCACGGTGTGGTCGATGCACTGATCCGTGAGCAGGCCCGCCACCACCAGCTCGGTGATGCCGATGTTGCGCAGCAGGTAATCGAGGTTGGTGGAGTTGAACGGCGACGAGGAGCTTTTTGGCAGCACCAGCTCATCGGCCAGCGGTGCCAGCGGGGCGATCACCTGGGCCTCCCAGCTGCCCGGCGCGAAACCCAGTCCCGAGCGCTTGTAGTCGAGGCTGCGGTCGCGGCCATCGGCGGTGAGGTTGGCGATCACGGTATGGATCACTTCCAGGCCGCCCCGGCGGGCATGGTCCAGCGCCTGCTCCAGCCGAGGCAGGACCGCCGCCTGGAAGTGGGCGTCGAAGCCGGGCGGCCGGGGCGATGGGGAAAACTGGCTGGTTTCAGCGCTGCCCGCACGACCAGCCGCCGGCCCACAGGTGCCGTTCTGGACATCGACCAGGAGCAGGGCTGCGGGAGCCAAGGAAGCCGGGGCTGTGGCCACCACGATGGCCTGTGGCGCCGAATCGGGCAATGATTTCCGGGCCCGTGGCTGCCATGCCGTGCCGGACCTCCCCCCTCCCATCGCCAGTCGTGACGTGGCAGACGACGATGCCGCTCTGCAGATGGCCGAGCTGCTGGAGCGCGGCCTGCGCCGGTTGGCGATCACCTTTGTGAACCACGCCGGCTCGGTGCTGGTGAAGGGGGTGCCGCTGGAGCGGCTGGTGCTGGTGGCCAACCAGGGAGTGGGCTTTTCACCAGTGGCTGATGCCTTCGGGGCCACGGGCTTGATCGATCCGCAGCAGAGCCTGGCCCGGCCAGATGGTGACCTGCGCCTGAAGCCCGATCTCACGGCCCTGCGCCCCCTCGATCCGGCCTCCGGCTGGGCCTGGGCTCCCGGCGTGCGGCACGACCGCAGTGGTGGGATCGATGCCCTCGATCAGCGCGGCTTCTGTGCCCGGCAGCAGGCGTCTTTCGCCGCGGCCGGCCTGAGCGCCCTGGCTGGCTTCGAGATCGAGTGGATGGTGGGACTGCCCCAACCGGGCGGGGAGGCCGGCGGCTGGACCCCGGCGGTGATGGGCGGTCCCTACGGCGCCGATCGCCTGGTGCAGGGGCTCGATTACCTCACGGCCGTGGCCGAGGCTCTCGATGCGGCCGAGCTGCCCTGGCTGCAGCTGCATCCGGAGTACGGCGCCGGCCAGTTTGAACTGTCGCTGGCGGCGGCGACCCCGCTCGAGGCCGCTGATCGCCTCGTGGCGGCACGTCTGGTGATCCAGCAGGTGAGCCGCCGCTTCGGCTGGATCTCCAGCTTTGCCCCTGTGGTGACTTCTGATCTGGTGGGCAACGGCGGCCACCTGCATCTGAGCGTGGCGGACCAGGGCGTGCCGCTCCTCGGTGGCGGTCCGGGCACCGCCGGCCTCACGGCACGGGGGGAGGCGCTGCTGGCGGGTCTGCTGGAGCAGTTGCCTGCCCTGATGCCCCTGGCCTGCGGCCTGGCGGTGTCGTATGTGCGGCTTGCGCCGGGCCGCTGGGCGGCACCGTTTCAGGTGTGGGGGGTGGAGAACCGGGAGGCGGCCCTGCGGCTGGTGCCGGCCGGCGGGGGCGAGCCCGGCCACCTGGAACTCAAGGTGGCCGACCTGAGCGCCAACCCCTATCTGCTGATGGGCGCGGTGCTTGGGGTGGCGCAGGACGCCCTGCGGCACCCCCGGGTTCTGCGCCCCCCGCTCAGCGGCGATCCCGCCTCGATGCCCCCAGCCGAAGCGCCGCGGCTGCCCAAGTCGCTCTCGGAGGCGCTGCTGGCGTTGGAGGCCAGTCAGGTGTTGCGGGAGGTCATGGGGGAGGTTCTGCTGCGCACCGTGGCGGAGTCACGCCAGGCGGAGGTGCGCCGCAGCGAAGCCCTTTCCGACGAGGCCCTGATTGCCTCCACCCGGGCTTGGCCCCTCACTGGACTCTGAGCATGAATGAATCGAGCGCCATGGACACCCCATTGAGACCCACGCCCATGGACCCCCTTATGGCCTCAGCAGTGCTTGAGCAGCGCAGCTTCGCCAGGAGCTATCCACTGGCGAAGCTGCTGCGGTCAAGCGGGATCCCGGCTGGCTTCGGTGAACAGCGCCTCCCCCCCCATGACGACGGTCCGCCCTTCGCGCTGCGCGGTGTCAACGGGGTAGCGCCGCCCGGTTTCGGCGGGCATCCACGCGATACCCGCGGCGATCGCGTGGAACTGGCGACCCGATCCGAGTCTCCTGCCATCGTGCTGGCCCACGCCGCGGTCTGCCCCGGTGAGCGCACCGATCCGCATGTGTTCGTGGCGCCCCTGCCCGCGGCGGTGACAGCCCTGCGCCGGCCCCCATACCTGGCCGCCCTGCATGGGAGCCAGCCCGACTGGCGGCCATGAGCACCGGACCTTCAGCTTCCATCCACTGGCGTCTGGCCTGGGGCGTGGTGGCTCTGCAGATGGCCCTGCTGCTGGGCTGGATGATCTACAGGGCCTACCAGCCGGCCCTGCTCAGCAGCCATGGATTCAGCCGGCTACTGCTTCCCTTTGCCCTACTGCCCGGCGTGATGGGGCTGGTGATTGAACCGTTGACGGGCTGGCTTTCCGACCGCCGCGACCCGAGCGCACGGGGCCGGCTGCTGCCTGTGAGTGTGGCGGTACTGGTGGCCGGCCTGATCTTTCTTGGGGTGGTAGGTCTGTTGAACCGCGGCATCCCCGCCGGCAGCCTGCTGCTGCCGCTGGTGATGGTGGCCTGGATTGTGGCGGTCCAGAGCTCGGCCAGCCCGGCACTGGCGGTGCTGCATGAGGCGGCCCCCCTGCGCCAGCTGCCACGCGTCGCGGCGCTGTTGACCTGTGCGCAGGGGCTGCTGGGAGCCCTTGAAGCTCCGCTCACCGCCGCGGCCGTGCGGCTGGGGCCAGCCCTCACCTTCACCCTGGGTGCAGCCGTGCTGGGCCTGGGGCTCGTCGTGCTGCGATGGTTGCCGCCGTTTCCTCCTGCACGTAGGGAGCCCGCCATTGCCGTGCGAGTTCCGCCCCGCCAGGCCCTGCACCTGCTGGCCATGGCCCTTGCCGTGGGTGTGGTCACAACGTGTCTGCTGACGCTCCTGCCCCGGGTGCCTTTGGGTGGGTCGTCGCTGTCCTCCGGCGGACACCTGGTGGCAGCCGTGCTGATCGTCTCGGCGCTGGTGGCCCCCTGGGGAGGTCATCTGGTGAGCCGCTGGGGGAGGCAACGCAGCCTGAGGATCGCCCTGGCCACGTTGGCTGCCCTGCTCGCCCTCATGGTGCTTGGCCCAGCCGTTTTGCGCCCAGCCCTGCTGCCGCTGCTGGGTCTGGCCCACAGCCTCGTGTCCACCAGCCTCACAGCCGCGGCCCTGGCCACCCTGCCCGCCACCAGCGCGGGGTTGGGCGCTGGCCTGGTGCTGGGGGGGGCGGGAGCCGCTGGCGCCCTGCTGAGCATGGTCTTCACCAGTGACGGACCCGTTGCCGCCGGACCGCTGCTGGCCTTGGTGGCCGCGGCGACGGGTCTGGCGTTCGCTGCCGGAGCATGCCTCTCTGCGGGGGATGGACGGCGTGATGGCTTGGCCTGAACGGGACCGCTGCAGCGGCCTACCACCACCAAGCTCCGGCGACAATGCACCCCGTCGCTGGGAGCCAGCTTGGATCCGGCGATGACGGCATTGCGCCCGCTGCCCTGTGTGGTGGATCGACGGGGTGGGCCCTGCCGGAGCACCCGCTGACGTGGCGCCTGGCGCCATTGTCGGCCTAACCGGTGGCGACAGGCCCGCTGCGCACCAGCACCGGCACCCGCTTGAAGGCTGGCGTGCCGCTGCGGTGATCGATGGCGGCGCGGAAGATCGCGTTCACCTCCGGGTAGAACATCAGACCGGCGCCGGCGCGGATCTCGCCGGGAATCACTTCCACGTCGCTGAGGGCACCGGCTTCGCCCTGCACGGTCACGCGCTGGTGGGCACGCAGGCCGCAGCGGGCCAGATCGCCCCGGTTCATCAGGATCGTGTTGCGGTGCGGCATGCCGCGGTACGCATCGCCCGGCTTGTACACCACGGTGTTGTGCTGGGAGTAGCTGCGGGCGGTGATCAGGGCCAGCACCAGGCCCGCTTCCCCCGGCGCCAGGCCGCCGAAATGGGCCGGCTCAGGCAGCGTCAGCGCCGGCAGGGGTGTGGGCTCCATCCGTGCTTTCCCCGACGGCGTGGGGAAGCTGGGCTGCTCGAACACCCGCCCCGCCACGCTGAACTCACGCTTGGTGGCATCGATCGTGGCGATCGCGCCGTAGCCCGGCACGGTGCGGGCGATCAGCTCTCGCACGTAGACGGGGTCCTGCAGGCGGCCCCAGTCGATCGGATCGTCGCCCAGCCGCCGCCGGGCCAGCTCGGCCAGGAAGCCCAGCTCGCTGATCAGGTCGGCGTGCTTCAGGTGTGAGCGGCCCGGATCGTTGAAGCGCACGAAGTTGTTGCCCGATTCGGTGGTGGTGGCGTGCGGCGTTTCGAAGCGGTTGAACACCGGCAGCACCAGGGTGCGGCGGCGCCCCAGCCCGTGGAAGTGCCCCTGGTTGGGCTTGGTGGCCAGGTAGAAGATCGTGTCGATGCGGCCGAGCGCCTGCTTCGCTTCGCTGGAATCCGGGTTGGCGCCCCAGAGGTTGCCGCCGAGGCACAGCAGGGTGTCCACCGCACCGGCGCCGGCGGCCGCGATCAGGGCGCGGGTGTCGTAGCCGGGCACGCGGCTGAGCGGGCGGCCCAGCAGCCGCTCCAGCGCCTGCTGCATCTCGGCCCGCAGCTTCACCGTGACGCCCATCGAGCCGAAGCCCTGCACGTTGGAGTGGCCGCGGATCGGCATGGTGCCGGCCCCGGGCTTGCCGGCGTTGCCGCTCAGCAGCGCCGTGTTGGCGATCGCGTGCACGTTGGTGGTGCCGTTGCTGTGGTGGGTGATGCCCATCGCCCAGGCGAACACCACGCCCTTGGCCCGGCCGATTACCGCAGCGGTGTGGCTGAGCTCCTCGCGGCTGAGGCCGCAGCAGGCAGTGATCGCCTCCCATGGGGTGGCGCGCAGCTGCTCCAGCACCGCCTCGGAGCCTTCGGTGTGGTCGCGCAGGAAGTCGTGGCGCACCTGGCCCGCTTCCAGCAGCGCCTTCTGCAGGCCCAGGAACACGGCGGTGTCGCTGCCGGGCACCGGCTGCAGGAACAGCGTGGCGATCTCCGAGCCCCGCAGCATCGACTTGATCGGAAAGGCCGGCGAGCCGAACTTCAGCAGCCCCACCTCCAGCACCGGGTTGATCACGATCACGCTGCCGCCGCGTTCACGCAGGCGGATCAGCTCGTTCATCAGCCGCGGGTGGTTGGCGGGGGCATTGGAGCCCACCAGCACCACGCAGTCGGCCTGCTGCAGGCTTTCGAGGCTCACCATCGAGGTGCCCGAGCCGAACACCTCGCCCAGCCCCACGGTGGAGGGGGCGTGGCAGAGATCGGAGCAGTCGGCCAGGTTGTTGGAGCCCATCGCCCGCAGCAACAGCTGCAGCAGGTAGGCGGCCTCGTTGGAGGAACGGCCGGAGCTGTAGGAGGCCACCCGCTCCGCTGGGCGGCGGAAGGCGGCGTCGGCCAGCTCGAAAACGTCGTCCCAGCCGAGGCGCTCGTAATGGCTGCGGCCCTCGCGCAGGATCAGCGGATGGCTGAGGCGGCCGAGCCGGTCGGCCTCGAGCGAACTGAGTTGCTGCAGCATCGCCAGGCTGCGCTCGGCGAACACCCCCTCCGGCACCGCCGGCTGCAGTTCCGCCGCGATCGCCTCCACGCTCTTGAGGCAGCGCTGCAGTGGCTCGCCCAGCTCATCGACGAAGCCACCGTTCTGACCGCCCGTGCCCCAGGCGCAGGAGAGACAGGCGCTCTTGTGCAGGAGGGTCTGCCAGAGCAGGGGGCCACGGGGCGAGAGGGTGGCCTTGGCCCAGCCGTCGATCACCGGCCAGCCACCGCCGATCGTCGGGGTGGCTGCATTCGCTGCAGAAGAGTCGTTGCCGGGCTCCATGCCAAGCCGCCGCCTGAGGAATGTCCACTCTGGCGGGTGTGGCGGCGGCCGTGCTGGCATGGAGCCCCGGCGGCCTCAGGGCCGCGTTGGCTCTTCGCGCCTGGTTGGCTGCCCGCGGGCTCTTCCGGCTGTCCTGAGCTGTGGGTTCCCGCCCGCTCGAAGGTCTGAACGATGGTCCTGTCCCTGGTCATTGCCTAAGGCACCAACGGGGACATTCCCCCGATGCTGGCCCTGGTCAGCGCCTGGCTGAGAGTCTGCGCAGCGGTAGTAACGCTGCAAGAACAAACAATGGGAAACCATGGTATAAAGATTATAAGAAGGTACGCTTATGTTCCGGGCGTTCCAGCTTTGTCATCATCTCGGCTTGAAGAAGTGCTGCAACTGTGTGCAGTGCCGCAGGCCTCTGTGTCTCTCATGGCTGCCACTTTTCGGCGGTTCTGATGGTTGAGCATCGCGCGTGGCAATCGCAGGGCGTTGCTGAATCTTGCCGACCTGCCATCACACTGGAGCCTGCCATGCAGGGGTTGAGATCATTGACCTCAGAGGGGCTGTCTGCCGGTACTGCTCGACGGGTTCTGCTCTATGGGCATTGTTCTGCGGGCATTGCTCGAGTGGCATTCTTCTGCCCGCTTTGCGCAGATGGCCTTGGCCTGATCGTCTTCCGTGCTGGCGACAGCTCTGGTGTGATCCGACGTCTCATGGATCAGATGGTGCCTTGATCGGTCCTTTTCTGCTTCTTGATTGCTCTGCCATCCACTTCAGCCTGGATTCTGCTCGGCGCCTGCTTTCTGCTGATTTCCATGGTTTCAGGCCGGGTCGGGGCGAGCAGCTCTGGCCATGGCTGCCTGCCTCGTTCAGTGTTGGCATCGATCTGGATCGGTGGCTAAGGGTGGTTGCAGAGCTCTGATGCGTTCTGCTTCCGCTTCGCGTCTGTTGTCGTCTGAGCACCACTGAACCCTTGATTCACCCCTGCGGATCGCCCCAAACGACAGGCCCACATTGCGATGGCGTTTCCAGCCGGGCCACAGCCCGGCAGCTCCCAGCCGCACCGGTTGTGCTGCAACAGCTCGCGTCTCCACAGTTCGAGCCGCCGGCCGCAACGCCACAGCACCCCGTCCAGCAGACCGCTGCCGCCGTCACCCGGCTGGAGCGCTCGGCGCAGCCGGGCACTTCCGAGCGACCCCTCTACCTGCTGCTGATCAGCCTGCATGGCTTGATCCGCGGCCAGCAGCTCGAGCTGGGGCGTGATGCGGACACCGGTGGGCAAACCAAATATGTGGTCGAGCTGGCCAAGGCACTGGCGCAGCAGCCGCATGTGGAGCAGGTGGATCTGGTCACGCGGCTGGTGGTGGATGCCGCCGTGAGCGACGACTATGCGCAGCTCATCGAGCCCTTGGGGGAGCACTGCCGGATCGTGCGCCTGCCGGCGGGGCCAGAGGCTTACATCGCCAAGGAGCAGTTGTGGCCCTATCTCGGCAACTTCGCCGATACCCTCCATGCCTGGCTGAAGCAGCAGCCGCGCTGGCCCGATCTGATCCATACCCATTACGCCGATGCGGGATATGTGGGCGTGCGGCTCGCCAACCTCACCGGCCTGCCGCTGGTGCACACAGGCCATTCACTCGGGCGTGATAAGACCCGCCGCCTGCTGGCTGTGGGTATGGCGATTGAACAGATCGAAGCCCGCTATCACATGATTGAGCGCATCAGCGCCGAGGAAGATACTCTCAGCCACGCGAGCCTGGTGATCACGAGCACGCGGAATGAGATTGAAAGCCAATACGAACTTTACGATTACTACACGCCCGAGAAGATGGCGGTGATTCCGCCCGGCACCGATCTCCAGCAATTCTTTCCGCCCAGCCCAGAGCCTGCCGCCGCCGATCCGTCGCCCATCCAGCAGGAGATCAACAAGTTTCTTGCCGATCCCACCAAGCCGATGATCCTGGCGCTCTCCCGGGCGGATGAGCGCAAGAACATCATTGCCCTGCTGGAGGCCTTCGGCCAGGAGCCGCGTTTGAAGGCGATGGCCAATCTGGTGATCGTGATGGGCAACCGCGACGACATCCGGGAACTCCATGAAGGGGCCCAGCATGTGCTCACGGAGATCCTGCTGGTGATCGATGCGCTCGATCTCTATGGAGTCGTGGCGCTGCCCAAGCACCATCAATCCTCGGAGGTGCCGGCGATCTATCGATCGGCCACGGCCTCAAGGGGCGTGTTCGTGAACCCGGCGCTCACCGAACCCTTCGGCCTCACCTTGCTGGAGGCCGCCGCCAGCGGGCTGCCCCTGGTGGCCACGGATAATGGCGGCCCTGTGGACATCCTCGGCAACTGCCGCAATGGCTTGCTCGTGGATCCCACCGATCGCGCCGCGATTGCCTCAGCGCTGCTGGCGATTCTTGCGGATCCCCAGCTCTGGGCCCGCTATTCCCAGCAGGGGCTGATCAACATCGCCCGGTACTACTCCTGGGAGGCGCATGCCAGCCGTTACCTCACGGCGATCCGACCGATCATTGAGCAGCACCGTCCACCGGAGCGCCCCCCCGCCAGCGGCAGGATCCGCCAATCGTTTGATCGCGCCATCTTCACCGCGGTGGATAACACCCTGCTCGGCGATGACGAGGGACTCGAGGCACTAGTGAAGGTGATCACGGCACACCGCCGTGCCTTCATGTTCGGCGTCGCCACGGGGCGGCGCCTGGATTCAGTGCTGATGCTGCTGAAGCGAAAGGCCATCCCAGCTCCCGACATTCTGATCACCAGCCTGGGGACGGAGATCTATTACACCGGTCAGTTGTTCACCGATGTGGCCTGGAACCGGCACATCAACCATGCCTGGACTCCCCAGGTGCTCAAGCGGGTGATGGATGAAATTCCCGGCCTCACACTGCAGCCCAAGAGTGAGCAGAGCCGCTACAAGCTTTCTTATTACTACGACGCCGCCCATGCTCCTCCCATTGAAGACATTCATGGCCTGCTGCATCAGCAGGAGCTTTCCGTGAATGCCACTTATTCCTTCGGGCAATACCTCGACATCGTGCCGGCACGGGCGTCCAAGGGACAGGCTTTGCGCTATGTGGCCAGCCAGTATGAAATTCCCCTGGAGCAGATCCTCGTGACCGGTGGCTCCGGTGGCGATGAGGACATGCTGCGAGGCAACACGCTGGGGGTGGTGGTGGCCAACCGGCACCAGGAGGAGCTCGCCAACCTCAGCGAATGGCAGCAGGTGTATTTCGCCGCCGGCGCCCATTCCTGGGGCATTCTTGATGCGATCCATCACTACAACTTCTTTCAGCGCATGAGCTGCGCAGTGACGTGAGTTTTGTCTCGCCCTTGGCGCGGTTGCTGATCGCCACCGATCTTGACCGCACCCTGCTGCCCAACGGAGCTGCCGAGGAATCGCCTCTGGCGCGCCCTCTCTTCGCACGGCTGGCGGCGCGCGCGGAGGTCACGCTGGCGTATGTCACCGGCCGTCATCGGGCCCTGGTGGAGGAGGCGATCACCACCTATGCGCTCCCTGAACCCCAGTGGGTGATCAGTGATGTGGGCAGCCGCCTCGACCAGCTTGATCGTGGCCATTGGCAGCCCTGCGCGGCATGGCAGCAGCACATCCGCCGCGATTGGCCTGGTTGTGTGTCCGCTGATCTGCAGGCTTTGTTTGAGGATCTTCCCCAGCTTGTGCTGCAGGAGAGTGATCGCCAGAGTGCCTGCAAGCTCAGCTTTTATGTGCCTTTGGATGTCGACCTGGAGGCGTTGAAGCTGGTGATGCTGGAGCGCCTGGCCGGCCACGGCGCCTCCTGCAGCTGGATCTACAGCGTGGATGAAGCGAAGGGCACGGGGCTGCTGGATGTGTGTCCTGCCAGTGCCACCAAATGGCACGCTCTGGAGTTTCTGATGCAGCGCACCGGCTTCGATCTCAGCGGCACGGTGTTTGCCGGCGACAGCGGCAATGACCTGCCGCTTCTGGCCAGCGCGGTGCCCGCCGTGCTGGTGGCCAACGCCCACCCCGCGGTGATCGCGGAGGCCACGGCAGCCGCGGGCCGCAGCGGCCATCCCGAGGCGCTTTATCTCGCCCGCGGTGGCTTCATGGGCATGAACGGTCACTACAGCGCCGGCCTTCTGGAAGGCGTGGTTCACTTCCATCCCGGCGTGGCCCACTGGCTGCAGCAGTCGTGAGCCGCCCAGGCCTTTCGGCTGGATGCCGTCTGCCGCCGCTGGCGCCAACGCTGCTTTTTGTGGTGCCCAGGCTGCTCCGGCCTGGCGGCCGATCAGCTGTGACGGCTTCCCCTTGGTCGCGCTGCTCTAGCGTTCATCCAGGCAACGATGCACTGCGCTCAGCCAACTGTTGCTACCAGCAGGCTGCCTCCCATCTGACAGCACCGAGGGTGATTCGGTTGCTGTCACGTTCTCTTCTTTCGCCAGGCCAACGAACCCCCAGCTCCTGCGGTCCTGCCCAGCGCTGCTGCTCCGGCTCATGACCGCACGGCCGGCACAGCTTCGCTTTCGCCAGTGCCCGGCACTGATGCCGTCCTGTTTCGCTGCCTCTCGTTTCGCTGCTTCTTGTTTCGGCCATGTATGAACAGATTTCCCATTCGCTTCTCAATGCGATCCTCGATGATCTGAAGCCGGAGATTCGCCGCCAGGATCTGCGGCACTTCTATACACGGCTGGGGGCTAACTTCTTTGCGATCCACTCGCTCTTCTCCACGCTTTACGGCCATCGCGACGACTTCGCCGATCAGATGTTGAAGCTGGTTGAAACGATGGCGATGGGCTATGTCGACCGGTCACCTGAATCTGAACGGTTGGACATCAATCGGGAAACCGATCATAACTGGTTCTTGTCTCAGCGCTGGGTGGGCATGGCGCTCTATACCAACGGTTTCGCTGATGATCTGGCTGATCTGAGCCAGAAGGTGGGTTATTTCCAGGAGCTTGGCATCAACATGGTGCACGTGATGCCGATTCTGGAATGTCCCGTCGGCAAGAGCGACGGCGGTTATGCGGTCAGCAATTTTCGCAGAATTGATGGCCGTGTGGGGGATCTGGCCGATTTCCAGGCGTTGTCGGAGCAGTTCCGTGCCAATGGCATCCTGTTGGTGCTGGATATCGTTCTGAACCACACCTCGGATGAGCACGTCTGGGCCTTGATGGCCAAGCAGGGTGATCTCGAGCATCAGGAGTATT
Source organism: Synechococcus sp. MW101C3 (assembly GCF_002252635.1). Taxonomy (NCBI): domain Bacteria; kingdom Bacillati; phylum Cyanobacteriota; class Cyanophyceae; order Synechococcales; family Synechococcaceae; genus Synechococcus; species Synechococcus sp. MW101C3. Next base: position 264,879 of record NZ_NQKX01000005.1, on the reverse strand, counting down.
ACTACACGTTCGCAGATCGGCGTATCCCCGATCTGTTTGAGCAGAGCATGCCGGAAATCTTTCCTGAAACCGATCCAGGCAACTTCACCTGGAACGAGGAGATGCAGCGCTGGGTGATGACCGTGTTCCACGACTATCAGTGGGATCTAAACTACAGCCATCCGGCTGTGTTCATCGCCATGCTGGACATCGTGCTCTTCTGGGCCAATCAGGGCGTGGATGTGCTGCGGCTCGATGCGGTGGCGTTCCTGTGGAAAAAAATAGGGTCTTCCTGTCAGAACGAGCACAAGGCCCACCTGATCCTGCAGCTGCTGAAGGATTGCTGCCAGGTGACGGCCCCTGGGGTGTTGTTCATCGCCGAGGCCATCGTGGCGCCGGTGGAGGTGGCCAAGTATTTCGGCGAAGATGCCATCGTGGCCAAGGAATGCGAGATCGCCTACAACGCCACGCTGATGGCCCTGCTCTGGGATGGCATCGCCACCAAGAACACCCGGTTGCTACGGGAAGGGATCAAGAGCCTGCCCAGCAAGCTCGATCGTGCCACCTGGCTTAATTATGTGCGCTGCCACGATGATATCGGCTTCGGTTTCGATGACAGCGACATCAGGGCAGCGGGTTACGACCCCTCCGCACATCGCAGGTTCCTGGTGGATTATTTCACCGGCCACTACGACGACAGCGCCCGGGGCCTGGTCTTCATGCGCAACGAGGCCACCGGCGATGCTCGCATCTGTGGCTCGCTGGCTTCGTTGGTGGGGCTCGAAGCCGCTCTGGAGCGGCAGGATGCGCGACTGACCCGGCAGGCCATTGATCGCATCCTGCTGCTGCATGGGGTGATTCTCTCCTTCGGCGGCATCCCCCTCATCTATAACGGTGACGCTCTTGGTGTGCTCAACGATTACAGCTTCCGCGACGACCCCGATAAGCACGAAGACAGCCGCTGGGTGCACCGTCCGAAGATCAACTGGCAGCAGGCCGAGCAGCGCAAGCAGCCGGGCACGGTGGAGTTCGAGATCTTCACGGCCATGCAGCGCATGATCGCCATCCGCAAGCAGACCAGCGCCTTCGCCGACTTCAACAACCGCGAACTGCTGCCCGTGGCCAATGATCACGTGCTCTGTTATGCGCGCTCAGATGGTCAGCAGGGCGCCAACAGCGTGGTGGTGCTGGCCAACTTCGATGCCAGCCCACAGCAGGTGGAGCTGAGCGATCTGTGCCGCCATGGCATGCAGCAGGGCCTCAGCCATGGCGCCAATCCAGGCTTCAACAGCCACTGCACTCTCACCGATCTCTACACCGGTGCCGCCCCCACCCAGTTCGACGGCGGCATCGTGCTGAGCGGCTATCAGTTCTATTGGCTGCGCCAGCAAGGCTGACGATCCTCTCGGCTCAGCCCGCGCCCCCCTCCAGCAGTGTGATCGGGTCGCCTACCGCCACCGGCCCCGGGGTCAGCACTGACAGGCGGATGCCGGCGATCACCTTGTTATGGCGTGCTGTGGCCCGCAGGATCTCGATGTCTTCCGGCAGGCCGCACTGGGCCAGGGTGGTGATCACGCAGCGAGGGCAGGCCGTGTCCACCTGCAGCAACGCCCGCTTACCGATCCGCAGGCGGTGGCCTAACCAGGCCTCCTCCACGAACCCCTCGTCGCCCTCCAGTGGCGCCATCAGCAGGTTGGGACGGAAGCGCTCCACGGCGAAATCGAGGTCGGGCTCCAGCTGCCGCAGGCGGTCGAGCGTGGCGGTGCTGATCGCATGGATCGGGCAGGAATCGAAGAAAGTGCCGGCGGGCAGCACCAGCTCATTCACCACGTCCTGAAACTCCCGCTCCTGCACCGGCGGCCAGTACTGATCCAGGCTGGCGCCCTCCTGGGGCCGATTCAGCAGGCTCACCTGCCGGCCCAGCCACGCCGACAACTGTGCGCCCGCCTCCGGATCACTGGTGAGCAAAGGCGCCGCCTCCGTACCGGCCGCCCGATCAGCCGCGGCGCTGATCGCGGCGGCGGGCAGCGCCTGACCCGGCAGCGGTGGCGCCACGAACTGAGCCTGGTACTGGAGCAGAGAGCGCCACAGGCGCGGATTCTTGGCGCTGGCCACCCGGCCGGTGGCATGGTCCCAGAGGGCATAGGCGCGGTCGCCGCAGATTCCCCCTTCGCCCACCTCCACCTGGGGCAGGCACTCGCCCAGCATCGATTTCACCGGATAGCGCCAGAGCGCTTCCACCCGTCCCACCAGCCTGCCGTTCATGGGATCCGCCCAACGGCCTCATCCAAGCGTTCAGCGGCGCCGAATGCCGTTCAGGGCGTACCGCCGGTGCCGGAGTTACTGGCGGAGCTCGTGCCGGTGCCGCTGTTGCTGGTGCTGGCCGCCGGGTTCCAGGCCGGGGTGTGCGGGTCTTCGCGCAGCCGCGGCAGCAGCTGCACCAGGTTGCAGGGCCGGGTGGCGGGGTTCAGCTGGGCGCTGATCAGCCGGTCCCAGGCGGTGCTCACCGCATCGAGCGAGCCGGGCAGCACGAAGATGACCGTCCCGTTGGCCACCCCCGCCAGGCAGCGGCTCTGCAAGGTGCTGGTGCCGATCGTCTCGAAGGAGAGCTGGCGGAACAGCTCGCCGAAGCCCTCGATCGTCTTGTCGAGCAGGGGCGCGACCGCTTCCGGTGACCCATCGCGGCCGGTGAGCCCGGTGCCCCCGCAGCTGATCACCACCTGCACCGCCGCTGTGGCGATCCAGCGGCTCACCACCGCCCGGATCGCGTAGCGGTCGTCGGGCACGCACAACCGCTCCACCAGCTGGTGGCCTTCGCGCTCGAGGCGATCGCGCAGCGCATCGCCGGAGGGATCGTCGGCGCTGGGGTCGGCGCTGCGCCGGTCGGACACCGTGAGCAGGGCGATGGCGAGACTCACAAGGCAACGCGCGGCGACGGCCTGAGGCTAGGCAGTGCGGTGCCTGGGCCCCCCGACCCGCGCTCGGCAGGCCTGGGGCCAGGCCCATAGCCTGGGCGGATGGCACTGAGCGCGGCACCGAGCGAAAGCTTTGAACTGATCGTCGTCGGCGGCGGCCATGCGGGCTGCGAGGCGGCGCTGGCGGCGGCGCGGCTGGGCATCGACACCGCCCTGTTCAGCCTCAACATCGACCGCATCGCCTGGCAGCCCTGCAACCCGGCAGTGGGTGGGCCGGCCAAGAGCCAGCTGGTGCATGAAGTGGATGCGCTCGGCGGCGTGATCGGGCGGCTGGCCGATGCCACCGCTCTGCAGAAGCGGGTGCTCAACGCCAGCCGGGGGCCGGCAGTGTGGGCCCTGCGCGCCCAGACCGACAAGCGCGCCTATGCCCGCCAGATGCTGCAGCTGCTGCAGCACACGCCGCACCTGCACCTGCGCGAGGCGATGGTCACCGGCCTGGAGGTGGCTGACGACCGGGTGATCGGCGTGCGCACCTATTTCGGCAGCGTGTACGCCGCCGGCGCCGTGGTGCTCACCACCGGCACCTTTCTGGGCGGCACGATCTGGGTGGGCAACCGCTCCATGCCCGCCGGCCGCGCCGGCGAAGCCCGCGCCGAGGGGCTCACCGAGGCGCTGCAGGCGCTGGGCTTCCGCACCGACCGCCTCAAGACCGGCACGCCGGCGCGGGTCGATCGACGCAGCGTGCGCCTCGATCAGCTGGAGGAACAACCCAGCGACGCCGCCGATCGCTTCTTCTCCTTCGATCCGGCCGCCTGGGTGAGCGGGGAGCAGATGGCCTGCCACATCACCCGCACCACCGCGGCCACCCACCAGCTGATCCGCGACAACCTCCATCTCACGCCGATCTACGGCGGCTTCATCGACAGCAAGGGGCCGCGCTACTGCCCCTCAATCGAAGACAAGATCGTGCGCTTCGCTGACAAGGACTCCCACCAGATCTTCCTGGAGCCGGAGGGTCGCGACACGCCCGAGCTCTACATCCAGGGGTTCTCCACCGGCCTGCCCGAACGGCTGCAGCTCGAGCTGCTGCGCACGCTGCCGGGGCTGGAGCAGTGCGTGATGCTGCGGCCCGCCTATGCGGTCGACTACGACATCCTGCCTGCCACCCAGCTGTTGCCCTCGCTGATGACCAAGCGGGTGGAGGGGCTGTTCAGCGCCGGCCAGCTCAATGGCACCACCGGTTATGAGGAGGCGGCGGCGCAGGGGCTGGTGGCGGGGCTGAATGCGGCGCGGCTGCTGCGGGGCCAGAGCCCCGTGCACTTTCCGCGCGAGGGCAGCTACATCGGCACCTTGATCGACGATCTGGTCACCAAAGACCTCAAGGAGCCCTACCGGGTGCTCACCAGCCGCAGCGAATACCGGCTGGTGCTGCGGGGCGACAACGCCGATCGGCGCCTGACGCCGCTGGGCCATGAGCTGGGATTGGTGGATGGCCGCCGCTGGCAGATCTTCCAGGCCAAGCAGGCGGCGATCGCGGCCGAGCAGCGCCGCCTCGACAGCGTGCGGCTGAAGGCGTCTGATCCTGCCGCCGCCGCGATCGAAGCGGAAACGGGCGCGCCGATCCGCGGCTCGATCACCTTGGCCGATCTGCTGCGCCGCTCCGGGGTGCATGCCACCGATCTGGTGCGCCACGGTCTCTGCGATCCGCAGCTGCCGGCCGATGTGCGCGACAGCGCCGAGATCGATGTGAAATACAGCGGCTATCTGGCCCGCCAGCAGCAGGAGATCGAGCGGGTGCGCAAGCAGGATCACCGGCCGATTCCGGACGGCATCGATTACGCCGCCATCGCCACCCTCTCGAAGGAGGCGCGTGAGCGCCTGGCCGCCGTGCGGCCGCTGAATCTGGGCCAGGCCGCACGCACGCCCGGCGTCAGCCCCGCCGATGCGAATGCCCTGCTGCTGTGGCTGGAGCTGAACCGGCGGCAGGAAGCCGCAAAACGGACGTCAGTGCCTTAAGCTCGCGCGTCACTCACGCCTGAGCCTGCGCTTTCATGGCGACCCCCCCTTCAGTCCCCACCTCCAGAGCCTTCTGGGATCTCAAGGCCGAGCAGGTGGTGCACCGGGTGTTTGCCAATGGAGCCAACCGCACCAGTGTTGGCCTGCTCGACCATACGCCGATTGATGTGGTGGTGAGCGAGGCCCCCCCGCGCGCTCCGGCTCCGCCTCCACCTTCACGGGCTACCCGCACAGCCACCACAGCCCTCTGGCACCGCCCCTGGCTACCGATTCTCGCGGCCCTTGCCCTGGTGGGGATCACCTCCTCGCTGCTGCTGTGGCGCAACTGGCAGGTGGCCAACCGCGCGCTTGATCAGGAACGTAATCTCAAGCTGCTGGAGCGGCTGCGAGATCTGGTGCCCGCCGCCGCTGAACCGGCAGCGTTGCCTGCTGGTCAGATTGCAGGAGCTGCCCCCACCCTTGATCCCAGCCTGCCGCCGCCGCCGCTGGAAGAGCCGTGGGTTCAGGAGCTGGCGCCCCTCTCTGGTGGCACCGCCGGCCAGGCCTCCACCGCGCGGCCGCTGCGGGTGCCCGTTAGCGGCACCATCACCCGCCCAGCCCCCGCCGCTGCTGCTGGTGGCAACGGCTGGGCGGTGGGCGACACCGTGGGTGCCTCCGCCACCTCCAGGGTCGCTGCCCCCCCGTCGCCGGCTGGTGCAAGCGCGGGCCCTGCCCCCGAGCTGATGGGAGTGGTGCAGGTGCAGGGCCGATCCAGCGCAGCGATCTTCCAGGTGGGCGGCACCAGCACGAACGTGTCGGTGGGAGAGCCGATCGGCGCCAGCGGCTGGCGTCTGCAATCCGCCAGTGGCGATTCGGTGGTGATTGAACGCCAGGGCAAGCAGCGCCAGGTGAGCATCAGCAACGATGGCCTCTGAGCTGATGTGACTGCTCAGCCGGTTCCCCCGCTCTCATTGCCCAGGCTGGCTTCGTAGCCTGAACCACCGGTGCTCAGCTCGATGAGCGGCTCACTCTGCTCGACCCCTGCCCGATCGCGCGAGGAGCCAATCCCCGGCGACGACGGCACCCCATTCCCCTCACCGCATGCCCTGTGGTCGGCGTCGCGGGCGGCCATGGAGGCCGGCTGCACGGCGGCGGGCCTCAGCGGTGCCTGGCAATTGCTGCTGCTGGGTGATGGCAGCCCCACCCGCCACCTGCAGCTGCTCACCGGCGCTCCGGTGGAGGTGGAGCTGATCGCCATGGCATGCGATGCGGGGGATGGCAAGCGGGTGCCTGCAGAAGTGGCTGGTTTGGCCTCGCCCTTGCTGCGGCGTCAGGTGTGGCTTCGCTGTCACGGAGAGCCGCTGGCCTGGGCCGAAAGCTGGTGGAACCAGTCGCAGGCCGAAGAAAATCTCCGCGACCGCCAGCTGCCGATCTGGCAAAGCCTGACGGCGGATCGCGCCGAACTGTTCCGTGAAGTGGATGGGTTGGCCCAGGTGACAGAACCTTGGCTGGAACAGGGTTTTGGCTGCAGCGGTCCGTTCTGGAGCCGCCACTACCGCTTCTTTCGCGGCGGGCGTCAGCTCACGGTGATCCGCGAGGTCTTCTCCCCGGCACTGGAGCGTTGGCTGGGGCCCAGTCAGCGCTGTGAAGAATCATCAACATTGTTGCCAGCCGTCACACGCACGCATTGACAAGTTGCGAGTTGCCCCAGCCCGGGCACCATGTTGATGTTCCACGTCGGTTCGCCCGATGGCCCCGTCCACGTCCTGGCTCAGCCTCACCGATCTGGGCCGCCTCTACGGCATCTCCGCCATCTACTGCGGCCGCCTGCTGTGCGAGGTCGGTCTGCGCGACCACGACGGACGCCCCAGCGCCGAAGCTCTGGCCAGCGGCTTAGCCCAGGTGGCCTGCTCCAGCCACCGCAATGTGGACACGCTCTGGCATGAAGAAGGCTGCCGCGCCGCACTGGAAGCTCGAGGCCAAGTTCCCCTTGCCCAGCGCACGCTTGTGGAGCAGTGGGCCGAGCTGCTCTGGGCGATGAAGCAAGGATCAGCGGCGATCAGCACCTCTGCCGAGCAGATGGCCGAAGATCTCCCCGGTGAGCTGGTGGAGCCTGTCAACCAACAACTGCGTGTGAACGGCTGGGACTTCCAGGTGCCCCGCACCCACCACAGCGGTGGCGGTGCCGGCGCCGGTGAAGGCCATGCCAATGGCACCCCGCGCGCCCGCAACCATCCTGATGACCTGGCCCGTCGCCGCCGCAAAGCGGCTAGCTGAAAGCCTGCCGGGTTCAGCCGAGCCGCAGGGCTTCAGCCTGTTGGCGAGTCTTCTCGAGCAGCTCGCGCAGCCGGTCTTCGTCGGTGTGGCTGAGGCTGGTGCGCAGCAGCTTGGCGTGGGGGGCGAAGCTGCGCAGGCGCTCCACCACCCGGTCAGGGGTGGCTTCACGCACCAGCAGGCAGAGGGCGGCGCTGCCCTTCGGCAGGGTTTCGCCCACCTCACGCAGGAAGCCGTCGCTGATGCCCAGATCGCTGAGCGCGCCCGAGGCGGCACCGACACCGGCGCCCAGGGCAGCACCCAGCAGCGGGTTGAGGAACAGCAGCCCCACCAGCGAGCCCCAGAAGCCACCGCCCAGCGCGCCGGCGGCGGTGAGGTTGATCGCCTGACGCAGATGCACCTCCCCGGAGGCATCGTGCTCGACCACCACCGCATCTTCCAGTGAGATCAGATGCTCCTGCTGGATATTGACAAGCTCGCGACGTACGGCGTCAGCGTCCTCGGTTTTCGGAAATCCCACCACGATCAGGTTGCTCATGGACGCAGATCCTTGGAAGCGGTTGATCACCATTGAATGTAGGTGGCATGCGGTGGCGCTCCGCTGGTGGCCTGCGTTGAGGATTCGCGGCTGCCCCGCTCAATCCCGCCGGCGGCTGGAGCGGGGCAGGGGGCGCTGGGGCGTGCGTGCCGGCGGCAACGACGGCGGGGTCTCGCTCCCAGCCGTTGCCCCGCTGGGGCGCTGCCAGCGGGGCAGGCGGAAGTTGTCGTCCTCGGGCCAATCGTTGGTGTCGGGCGCGGGTGGCAGCAGCGGGGCGCTGCGACGGGAGATCGCCTCCAGTGGCCGCCGCCCGCCACTGGCGGTGGGGCCAGCCGGTGTTGCGGCCGGGCCGCTTCCCCTGTCCCACTCCCTGGCCGGCTCAGGCGCTCTGCCCATGGGGCTGCGGCTGGCGGGTTCCCGGCTGGCGGTGCGGAAACGCTCGTCGGTGGGAAGGCCGCTGCCGCGGCGGGGTGGTGGGGTCTGCGCCTCCCGCTCCTGGGGGGAGGGGCGTTCCTGCCAGGGTTCGGGCCAGTCGTCGTCGCCTTCGAGGAACCAGTCGAAGCGTTCGCCCACCCAGCGACCCAGACCATCCAGGCCCGGTCGTGCACCGGTGCGGCCCCCGGCTCCACGCGCCTGGGCACGCGAGCCCGGGCGGGCCCCGGACACGCCGTTCACCAGCTGCCGCCCCGCCACCATCCATTGATCGAAGGTTCCGCCCGCCGTGGGCGATCCCTGGCGGCGTCTGCCGCGGCGGGAAGGGTCACCGGAACCGTTCATGGCTCTGTCCTGTGTCCGTCCTGATGGGCCCGGCTCTTCCCTGAGAACCGTTTCGCCTTGACCCTAACGGCTGAGGCGCAGGGCCCAGCGGCGGCGCAGCCAGCGTTCGCGGCCCAGGCCCACCACGGCGATCGCCAGGCCGCCGCACTGCAGCACCCCCAGGAACAGTTCCATGCCAAGGGCGCGATCCATCGGCGAACCCTAGGCGCCACCGGGTTCGAACAGGAGCTGGCAGCTGGCATGCCACTGGCCGCCGTGCAGCCGGTCGCAGCAGAGGCGGCAGGCCACGCCCCGCACCCGCCGCCGATAGGGCGCCGTGACACCGCAGCTGGGGCAGCGGGCGATCCAGCGCACAGCACTGACCGGCACCGGGTAAGAGTGGCGCAGGCTCACCTCGAACGCCGACTGGGCGGCGTTGATGCGGGCCATGCGGGCGCGGAAGTGGGGGCCGTGCACCTCGCGCACCCCCAGCACCCGGTCGATCCAGGCGTGGATCATCTCGTGGCAGAGGGTGCCCAGCGTGGCTTCACGGGGCAGCGGTTCGAGCACCGGCCGCGACAGCACGATCTCGCACAGCGGTGTGCCGTCGCGCTGCCGGCCGCTGCGGTAGAGCCCGGCAGTGCGGTTCATGCGGCCATCGCTCCAGCGCACCGCCACCAGGCTTCGGCCCTGCGGCGCCAGGGTGCCGTCGAAGTGCTCCCGGTTGAGGCGGTGGAACAGCGGAAGCAAGGACTCCAGGGGCATGCCGCTTCAGGGCGTTGGCACCAGCCAGGCAGTCTGGCGGGGCCGTCGGTCAGACTCCAGGCTCAGGATGCGCGCTTTCGCCATGGATTGGGGTCTGGCACAGACGATCGGCACCAAGGCCCTGTTGGCCGGTGCCGGCGCCCTGCTTCTCTACTGGACCTACACGGCCGTGAAGCTGGTGATCAGCGCCCGCGGCATCAACCCGCTGCTCAAGCAGTTCTTCACCCAGGTGGCCTCGGGCCAGATCGATGGCGCCTATCTGCTCACCACCAAGAACTACCGCTCCCATGTGAACCGGCAACAGTTCATCCGTTTCCTGGCGGGCCTGCAGCTCAACAAGTACCGCAACCTCAAATCCGGCCGGCCCCGCATCCAGGACGGCCAGATCATCCTCACGGTGAAGCTGAAGTCGGAGGCAAAGGAGGAACTGCCGCTCGATTTCACCTTCGTGAAGGTGGAGGAAGCCTGGCGGGTGGATCGCATCAACAGACTCGCCGCTGCCTGACGCTCCATCCCGCCGCTCCTTGCCAGCGCCGCCTCCCATGCCCGACGCATCGCCTGAGGATCGGGCCGAGGAATTGCGCCGCCTGCTGCAGCGCGCGGCGCACGCCTACTACGTGCTCGATGCCCCGGAGCTGGAGGACCCGGTCTATGACCGGCTCTATCGCGAGCTGCTGGAGCTGGAGGCCGCCCACCCCGAACTGGTGCGCCCCGACAGCCCCACCCAGCGGGTGGGCGGCGCTCCCGCCGAAGGCTTTCGCACGGTGGAGCACCGCGTCGGACTGCTCAGCCTCGACAACGCCTTCGGCTTGGAGGACCTGGAGGCCTGGTATGGCCGCCTGCTGCGCGCGATCGATCGCTTGCCCGAGGTCGGTGCACCGCTGCCCGCCCTGCCGATGGTGGGCGAGCTCAAGATCGACGGCAACGCCCTCGCTCTCAGCTACGCCAACGGGGTGCTGGTGCGGGCCGCCACCCGCGGTGACGGGGCGTGGGGAGAGGAGATCACCGCCAACGTGCGCACGATCCAGAGCGTGCCGCTGCGGCTGCAGCTGGATCACCCCCCGGCCTGGGTGGAGGTGCGCGGTGAGGCCTTCATCCCCGACGCCACCTTCAGCGCCATCAATACCGAGCGCGAAGCCCGCGGCGAACCGCCGTTCGCCAACCCCCGCAATGCCTGCGCGGGCACCCTGCGGCAGCTCGACCCGAAGGTGGTGGCCGCCCGGCGTCTCGATTTCTTCGCCTACACCCTCCATCTCCCTGAGGAGTGGGATCCGGTCGGCGCCGGCGGGACCAGTGATCCAGCGAGGCCCACCAGCCAGTGGGCCTCGCTGGAGTGGCTGCACTCCGCCGGCTTCCGGGTCAATCCCAATGCCGAACTCCTGCCCGACCTGGCCGCGGTGGAGGGTTTCTTCAGCGCCTGGGAGGAGACACGGCGCTCCCTGCCCTACGCCACCGACGGGGTGGTGGTGAAGCTCAACGACCTGCGACTCCAGGCCGAGGCCGGCTTCACCCAGAAGGCGCCGCGCTGGGCGATCGCCCTCAAGTACGCCGCCGAGGAGGCCCCCAGCCGGCTGCTGCGCTTGGTGGCCCAGGTGGGCCGCACCGGGGTCGTGACGCCGGTGGCGGAGTTCGAGCCGGTGGCGCTCGCCGGCACCAGCGTCAGCCGCGCCACCCTCCATAACGCCGACCGGCTGGCCGAGCTCGATCTCCACGCCGGCGACACGATCGTGGTGCGCAAGGCGGGTGAGATCATCCCAGAGGTGGTGCGGGTGCTGGTCGAACTGCGGCCGGCAGGGGCAACGCCGCTGGCCCTGCCCCAGGCCTGCCCGGAGTGCGGCTCTGAGCTGGTGCGCGAGACGGGGGAGGCGGCCACGCGTTGCGTCAACAGCAGCTGCCCGGCGATCCTGCGCGGCTCGCTGCGCCACTGGGTGAGCAAGGCGGCCCTCGACGTGGATGGCCTCGGCAGCAAGCTGATCGAGCAGCTGGTGGACCGAGGGCTGGTGCGCTCGATCGCCGATCTCTACCGGCTCGACGCCGCGCTGCTGGCCAGCCTGGAGCGGATGGGGGAGAAGTCGGCGTCGAATCTGGCGGCGGCGCTGGAGGCCTCCAAGGCCAAGCCTTGGCATCGCCAGCTCTATGGCCTTGGGATTCATCACGTGGGCGAGGTGAACTCCAAGGCGCTGGCCAGGGTGTTCACCTCGGCCGCCACTCTCGCCACGGCGGCATTCGAGGCCCCGGAGGCGATCACCGCAGTCCATGGCATCGGCGTCGAGATCGTCCAGTCGCTGCAGCAGTGGTTTGCCATCCCCGCGAACGAGCGCCTGCTCAACGACCTGGCGCAGCTGGGTCTGACGCTGGCCAGCACCGGCGCCGTTCCTGACGGAGGCGGCAGGTCCCAGTCCCAGCCTCTAGCGGGGAAGACGCTGGTGCTCACGGGCACGTTGCCCAGCCTGACCCGGCACCGTGCCCAGGAGCTGATCGAGGCCGCCGGTGGCAAGGTGACAGGCTCGGTGAGCCGGAAGACGAGCTTCGTGGTGGCTGGCGAGGAGGCGGGAAGCAAGCTCGGCAAGGCCGAGAGCCTGGGTGTGGCCGTGATCGACGAAGCGGGCCTGCAGGCCCTGCTCGCTGCAGAGCCACCACGGTCCTCCGAGTCGGACTGAGCGTTCCACCGGTCTCCTCAGCCGTTGGGGCAGGCGACAGGCGCGTCAGCAGCTTCGCTGCGACGGTCACGGCCGTTGCTGTGCGGGACCAGGCTGGCAGGCGCACCGCCCTCCGCTGGACAGGGCTGATGACGCCACAACCTCGCTGACGCAGGTGGACGTTCTCACCCTGTGCCGACATAAGAGTTTTCTTGCCAATTTCCTTCCGTCCTCTTACCGCCGAACTTTTACTGTTCATTCAGTTCAGCCATTCAAGCTGAACAGGTGGACAGATGACCCGTCTGTTGACTGCAAGGTTAACCATGCAGTACAGGCAGAGGCGTCGATTGACCATCATTATCCCCGTCCCAAATTCTAACCAGTCAAAGGAGAACATCATGGCAACTGAATCTTCGACCAATGCAGCCCTGTTGGGCCTGAATCTGCTGTCAGGGGCAGATAGCTTCCTCACTGATCTCACCCCAGAGGATGAGGCCTCCATTTCAGGTGGTAATGGCAGGCGCCGTCGCAGCCGCCGCACCCGCGCCAGCCGTCCCACCCGCGCCAGCCGTCCCAGCCGCATGAGCGGATTGTCCTGACGTTCCCCTAGGCCGATGATCCAGGGCTTGCAACCCCTGTTGGGAAACCGACAGTGGCGCATCCCTGAGAACAACTTTGGGACCTGTCGAGGTTTCGAGATTGTCAAGTGGCATTCTCGAAACCTCGGCTTGGAGCAAGTCTCAGTCCATGGTGGAAGTGCTTGGAATGATGAATGCCTGACGATGCCTCTACGCCTGGAATCTTCTACCATCCTTGATTACTTGGTTCAGCAAGGCCTTTGCGGCCCTGATGATGAAGTGCTGAGTGTCAAGGCACTCTCAGGCAAAAATCTCAATCTCCTGGTGCAGCTCTCCACAGGCGGCAGCCACCATGGGATGACAACCAGCCTATTGGTCAAGCAAGCACCGTTTCGGGATGAGGAAGGTCCCAAGCAGAGTTTTCTCGAAGAGTGGCGCATCTATCAATTGCTTGATACCGATGATCAGCTCCGCGAGCTGCAACCCATCATGTCTGAAGGGGTGAATTATGATGCTACAAATGGCATCCTGGTTCTCCGATTTGTAGAAGGATATTGGGATCTTGGCAAGTTCTACGCGGGTGCCCAGCAGTTTCCCGCGCACATCGCCACCGCACTCGGAACCGCCCTGGCCACGCTTCACCGGGCAACATTTCAACGTCGGGACTATCAGCTCCAACTCGCTCCGGAATGCACCCGTATCGAGGGAGACAGGGGCGACGGGCCTGACTTCTGCGGAGAATTGGAGAATCTGACGCCTGATCTCTTTCGGCGAGTGTCGCTGGATGGCCTCATGTTCTATAAGCTTTACCAGCGCTCTGCCCACCTTTCGGAAGCGCTCTCTCGTCTGCAAGCAGATTACATACCATGCTGCCTGATTCATAACGACCTCAAGTTTGGAAACATCCTGGTTCACCAGGAGTGGCCTCGGTGGGAGCCCTCGCCCCTGCCCACCTCCATGGCGGCTCTGCACCTCCCTGATCAGCAAGGAGTCATCCGGGTGATTGATTGGGAGCAGTGGGCATGGGGCGATCCGGCATTCGATGTAGGGGCGATAATCACTGAGTATCTGAGAGTCTGGCTTCAGAGTCTTGCCCTGAGCAGGGATATTGATCTTGCTGTCTCGCTGCAATTGGCGGCAGTGCCGTTGCAGACACTTCAGCCCTCACTGGCCGCCTTGATCAAGGCCTATCTGGCACAGTTCCCTGCGATTCTTGAGGTTTTTCCTGACTTTCAGGAACGGGTGCTGCGGTTTGCTGGCCTGGGGTTGATCGAGGTGATTCAGGAACGGTTGTTTTACCGAGAGCCATTTGGCAATCTGGAGATTTCCATATTGCAGGTTGCAAGGTCGCTGTTGTGTCATCCTGAAGCCGCCATGTCAACGGTGTTTGGTGACCTCGGTTCGCACTGCTCAGGCATCGAGCCTCCAGATTCCCCTCCTAGTGAGATGGTTCACGTTGCCTTCAGCAAAGCCCATTGCACCAACAGCCATCCAGCTTCGCGCTCAGAGGTGTTCTTGCCCCGTTGGCTGCAGCACTATTCCCTCGATGCAGCGCTGGCTGATTTGAGTGAGAATGTTCGTATCGATCCTCCTCTGATTGAACATCCGTCTTACGCACTGCTCGATGTCACTCAAATGCGAGGCAGTGCTGCCTCTGAAACGGAGGCAGAACGGTACAATGCTTTGCCAGATGAGCTAAAGCAGGCGGATCTATTGCGTCAGCTCAGGAATTATCTGCATGACATCTACTTCAGCGGGGAGCAAGAATCGCGATTGTCAATGCCTACGCATAAAACAGAGTACAAGAACAGCACCTATGCAGGCTTGGATCTTGATTTCATTGGCCAGATCCAGGCGGCCAATAGCGGCACAGGGTGCGTCGACCCCAACTGGGTCGTGACCCGAGTGGAGGGAAGCCGTTACCAGGTTCAGAAAGATGGTCTGCATCTTTGGATTGATCCCACTGCCGATCTGGCGTTGGGTTCGTCCGAGGGATCTGTTGGCACTCGATTGTCCTTGCGTCTGCCCAATTCTTCTTTCGTTGGGGAGTACTACATGGCGGTCGGCAATGGTGGGCAACCTGCCACTGATCAAGTTTCTTTTCACCTCTTCTTCCATGTCACCGTGGAGGGGGCGATCCTGCTGATGGAAATCTTGAGCTGCGAGCTCAATCGCGAATCCTGTCCATTTACCTTGAAGGTCCTCACCGAGCCTTTGTCCTATGGGCGCTTTGATGCTGCAATTCTGACTCTGGAATCCAGGCACTATGTGAATCTACGGGCCGTCTTGCAGCGTCACTACCCCAGGCTCCGCCCTCACTTACAAGATCCGATCCCCCTCTTCACCGCGCCACTTGCCCCTGGCATCGCACTCGCCGAAGCCCCTGGAGATGCACAAGGTTTTGGCCTGGGCCGCTGCCAGATCCTGGCGCGGGCACTGCTGGCTGCTGAGCCCTTCCCCAGGCCTCGGCAGTGTGCCATCCAGCAACACTTTGCTGAGCACAATCTGGATTGGCAGCGTCCCCATCTCAATCCGGGATCCCGTGCTTCCTATCCACCACTGGATCTCTGTGACTGTGGTGAGCTGCCCTCTGCGAGCGATGCTCCGTGCCACCCTCACTGACCCCATCACGCTCTCACGGCCTTCCACTGGAAAGTGGCCCAGGCTTTGTGTCGTGGAAGCTCTGGAGATCAGGCTGCAGTGCCGTTTCTATGCTGAGGACAGCATGAATGATCATCTCGCGGCGGTACCATGACGGTTAGCCCATGTCCGCCTTTCTGTTGCCATGACTCAGTGGAGGTTCTTTGCCGATCTGCTATGCGCGTGTTAGTAGTTGAAGACGATGTAGGTATCTCCAGGTTCATCCATCAAGGGCTGGGGGAAGCGGGATACGCCGTTGATCTTGCCTTGAATGGCCGCGATGGCGTGAACTATGCAATGGCAGCTGATTACGATGCTGTTGTTCTCGACGTCATGCTTCCTGTACTGGACGGCCTGAGCGTCCTTAGGGAGCTGCGTAGACAGGGATTAAAAACACCAGTTCTGTTGTTGACGGCGTTGGACACCGTCCAGGATCGTGTGCTGGGTTTGGATGCTGGCGCAGATGATTATTTGATCAAGCCGTTTGACTTCACGGAGCTGCTGGCCCGGTTGCGAGCTCTATTGAGGCGGCCTCCCCTTCAGACAGACGTGTTGCTCAAGGTTGGGACCCTTGAGATGGATACCGCCCAACGGGTGGTGAAGCGTGGCAATCGGCTCATTGATCTGAGTCCGCGGGAGTTTTCTCTCTTGGAGTACTTGATGCGTCACTCCAACCAGGTGTTGAGTCGGACGCAAATTGCCCAGCACGTCTGGAACTTTGACTATTATGGAGACTTCAAGGTTATTGATGTCTACATTGGCTATCTCCGGCGAAAGCTTGATCAGAATGAGCCATTCTCTTTGATTCAGACTGCTAGGGGAGTGGGTTACTGCATCAGGGCTGATGGTGAGGCTCAGCTTTCCGACCCATAGCCCCAACGTTTAAACCGCCATGAAGCTTTGGAAACCCTGGCACAATCTCAGGTTTCGCCTGGTCGCCTGGTACAGCCTTCTGGCGGGTCTAACTATGCTGGGCTCCGATCGCTTGATCTATCACGAGTTTCAGCGAACGCTGCTTGAGCAGGTTGATGGCGCCTTGAAGGTGAATGCCATCCAAGCCTTGAAGTCCCTTGATGACGAAGTTAACACCTTGGTGTTCGATCCACGTAAGGATGCGCCGATCATTGCGTCATTGTTGAGTGATGCTGGTGTTGTGATTTTGTTGCTTGGGAATGATGGCGCTGTGAAGGAGCGTTTCGGCGATTCGTCCATGCTTCCGGCTCACCAAGTCGTAAAACCTGGCTTTGAGACCGTGCTGACTGGGGAAGGGCGCTGGCGAATGTATACAAAGGAAATCCTTACGAGTCGTGGAAGGCCATCGGGATGGCTGAAGGTGGCTCGTTCTCTTCAGCCCATCGACACCACCTTGCAGAACCTCTCGAATCGCTATCTGCTCAAGCTTCCTATTCTTCTTGGAGTGGTGGGCTTGGGAGGTTACTTCCTGGCGAGCCGTGCGCTTAAGCCGGTTGTGCAGATTACGCAGATATCGAAGCAGATCAGGGTTAGCGGAAATCTGGCCCAGCGTATTCATTACCAAGGAACTTCTAATGATGAACTGGCTCGCCTGGCCATGATGTTTGATGAGATGATGGATTCACTGCAGTCGGCTTTTGAGTTCGAAAGGCGGTTTCTGATGGACGCTTCTCATGAGCTTCGAACCCCGCTGACGGCTCTTAAGGGCCGGCTGCAAGTGACGCTGCGTCAACCCCGCACCGTCGCAGACTATCAAGAATCTCTCCACTTGATTGATCATGATGTTGATCGTCTGATTCGTCTTAGCAGTGATCTTCTGCTGCTATCTCGGCTGGAACAGGGCCACCGGTATGCTGATCAGGATCTCATTGACTTGAGCGATCTGCTGGCTGCAGTTGCTGTGCAGGCTCAACCTTTGGCTGATCTTGCGGGCCTTTCTTTCCGCACATTCATCGTCCCCAATCTGTTGATCCAAGGCAGCCCAGATCATCTGATTCGTCTCTTTCTTAATCTTATTGAAAATGCCATTAAGTATACACCTGCTCCGGGCCGAGTCAGCGTGGTTGCTGCCATTCAGCAAGGCTGCATTCGTGTTGACATCAGTGACACTGGGGTTGGAATCGCGCCGGAACATCTACCCCATCTGTTTGAACGTTTCTACCGTGTCGAGAAGTCGCGCTCGCGTGCGACGGGTGGCACAGGCCTCGGGTTGTCCATCGCCCAGGAAATTGTCCATCACCATCACGGCACGATCACAGTCCAAAGCCAACCTGGCCATGGCACCACCTTCACGGTCAGTTTTCCCCTCGACGTCAAACGGGATGGTTTGGCATCAGCCTGATGGATGATCTCGGCGGTTCGCTGGATCTGTCGATCCAGATGCATCCCTTGCCTTCCAGTCGGTCCGATGGGATGCAATGGCTGCGGCAAGCTGGCTTGCACTGTCAAGATTCTGATCGGTGTGATCGAGCTGTGGCCGGCTATCGATCTGCGGCTGGTGTGGGACACCGAGATGGTCTACTGGCGCCCCAGCACTTCCTTCGGTAGCAGCTTCCTGCACGCACTGGAGCCGAGGCTTCCAGGTTTGCTCCACGTTGCTGATAGTGGAGATGACTGCCCAGTTGCTTCATGCCGCGGTGGCCACGCCCGCACGTCTGTGGCACCAGCTGGTCTACAGCTTCCATGCGCAGAGGCTCTGCTCAGGACGGACTCAACGGCTGGCGATCGGTGGCTGCAGAGCGGCCACCGGCTCACCCGCAAGGCATGGAGCGAGCGGAAGGCCAGGACCCCGGTAGGGGAGTGCAGGCCGGGCACTACGGGCAGCGCCCTCGCAGGAAGGCCAGGGCCGCTGGGTCCGTGGTGAGGGCGATGGCCCGCCCATAGTTCTCCCGCGCCTCAGGCCAGCGGCCGAGCCGGCTGAGCAACTCGGCCCGCAGCGCCCACCAGGGTTGATAGGTGGCCGTTGCGGGCACGGTGGCGCCGAGCGCCTCCAGTGGCTCCAGCCCTGCGGCAGCACCGCGCAGCTCGGCCAGCACCGCCAGCCGGCTCACCTGCGCCCCCAGGCTGGGGGCCAGGCGGATCAGGCCGTCATAGAGGTGCAGCAGCGCCGGCCAGTCGACCCGGCCGTGCACGGCCCGCTGGGCATGCACCGACTGGATCGCCGCCTCCAGCTGGAAACGCCCCATCCGCCCCTGGGCCGCCGCCAGCCGCAGCTCCGCCTCGGCCTCCGCCTGCAGCGGCCGCGACCAGAGCCGCATGTCCTGCTCCTGGAGCGGAACGTAGGCGCCGTGGCGGTCGCGCCGGGCGGGCCGGCGCGCCTGGGCATGCAGCAGCAGTGCCAGCAGCCCCCGCCCCTCCGGTTCCTGCGGCAGCAGCTCAACGCAGAGCCGCGCCAGCTGGACGGCCTCCTCTGCGAGCCCGTCGCTGCCGCCGCCCGCTGCGCCGGGTTCCTCCCAGCCCGTGCCGAAGGCCGCGTAGATCGCCTGATGCACCGCCGCCGCCCGTGCCGGCAGGGCGTGGGCGGGGGGCAGCACGAAGGGAATGCGGGCCTCCCGGATCTTCGCCTTGGCACGCACCAGCCGTTGCCCCATGGCGGCGGGAGCCACCAGGAAGGCGGCCCCGATACGGACGGCATTGAGGCCCAGCACCGTCTGCAGCATCAGCGGCGCCTGGATGGCCGGATCGATGGCGGGGTGGGCGCAGAGAAACAGCAGCCGCAGGCGGTCGTCGGGGATGGCCGCCGCTTCGCCCGCGCCGGCACTCGGATCGGTGGGCATGGTGAACGCTTCATCGAGGAGGAGCGGCAGCAGGCGCTCCTGGGTGCGGGTCCGCCGGTGGCCATCGAGCCAGCGCCGCCGGGCGGTGACCAGCAGCCAGGCCTCCGGACTGCGGGGCACCCCCTGGCGGGGCCAGTCGGCCAGGGCCGCCAGGAAGGCCTCGCTCAGGGCGTCCTCCGCCGCGGCGGGATCGCCGCAGCGGGCCGTGAGCCAGGCCACCAGTTTCCCGTAGGAGCGGCGGGCGGCCTGCTCGGCGCTGCGCGCCGCTTCCACTCAGCTCCCCTCCATCGCCAGCACGGGCCGCACCTCCACGGCGCAGCGGCCGGCGGCGGGACAGCGCGCCGCCCAGGCCAGGGCGGCATCGAGATCGGGAACATCGATCAGGAAGAAGCCGCCCAGTTGCTCCTTGGTGTCGGGGAAGGGACCGTCCTGCACCTGGGCGGTGCCGCCCTGCAGCCGCACGGTGGTGGCGGTGTGGGTGGGATGGAGGCATTCGCCACCGCGATGGGCGCCGGCCTCCGCCAACGCCTGGGCGTAGGCGGCATAGGCGGGCATCAGGCTGGGGCGATCGGCGACATCCTGCTCGGTTTCGTAGATGAGGACCGCGTAGTTCATGGTGCGAGCGCAGAGGTGAAGGGCCCCGGGTCGGGGTTCACCTCCATGACGGACGGCGGCGCCCCATTTCGACAGGTTCGGAGGGATGGAGGGGTTGGGGAGTGTCGGATCAGGTTGGGGAGGGGTAGGGGACGGGTGATCCGTTGCCTTCACACGTAGGTTGTCGGCGATCCTTCCGCTGTTCCGTGATGGCCCCGCGCCGCTCCAGTTTCCTGGCCGATTTTCAGGCCTTCATCAACAAGGGCAATGTGGTCGATCTCGCCGTGGCGGTGGTGATCGGTGGCGCCTTCGGCAAGGTGGTGGATGCGGTGGTGAGCCTTGTGATGGGCAGCCTGCTCACGCCTGCCCTGAAGGCGGCCAACGTCGATTCGATCAATTCGTGGCCGGCCGGCGCCGTGATCGTGGCGCTGATCAACTTCCTGGTGATCGCCTTCGTGGTGTTCCTGATCGTCAAGGCCATCGAGGCCACCAAGCGCAAGGAGGAGGCCAAGGCCGAGGCGGCCGCTGTCCCCGATGTGCAGGCCCAGCTGGCCTCAGCGGTGACCCGCCTGGCGGACGCGCTCGATCGCAAGGGGCTCTAGGCCATCGGTGTGAGGGCCGTGGGCAGCCCCAGGCAGATCTGGCCAGCCTGGGGCCAGACTCCCAGGCCCGAGGCTTTACGCAATGGCGAGCAGCAGCAGCGGCGCCCGTGTCAGTGCCCGCAGCGGCGCTCGCAACACCGCCTTCCAGGCACCTGGCGCCACGGTGTTCGTGGGCAGCCAGCGGCGCGAACTGGCCACGATCGAGATCATCCGCTTCAGCGCTGAGGCGATTCAGGAGTGGCAACAGGCGGATGTGGACACCTGCCTCGGCTGCCTGTCTGATTCCGCGGTCACCTGGATCAATGTGAACGGCGTTCATGACACCGCGCTGATCGAACAACTGGGCAGGGCCTTCGGGCTGCACCCCCTCACCTGTGAAGACATTGCCAACACGTCCCAGCGGCCGAAATGGGAGGAGTTCCCGGCCTACGGCTTCGTAGCCATGAAGATGCTCGATGACGGCGGCCCAAGGCGGGGCGTGACGATCGAACACGTGAGCGTGATTCTTGGGCCCAACTGGGTTCTTTCCTTCCTGGAGGATGAAGGGGATGTGTTTGAGAGCGTGCGTCAGCGGCTGCGCAACGGCAGTGGTCGTGTGCGCAGGCAGAAATCCGATTACCTGGCCTTCTGCCTGATGGACGCGGTGGTGGACCACTACTTCCTAGCGATGGAGCGGATCGGTGAGGGGGTGGAGTTGATTGATGAGCGGGTGATCAGCCAACCCCGCCCGGATGACCACCAGGAAATGCACCGCTTCAAGCAACAGTTGCTGATCCTGCGCCGGGCCGTTTGGCCGTTGCGGGATGTGGTGGGGGCGATCCAGCGCAGCGAATCACCTCTGCTGGATGAGCACAACAAGATGTTCTGGCGTGACCTTTACGACCACACCGTGCAGGTGATTGACATGGTGGAAACGTCCCGAGATTTTCTCGCCAGCCTGCATGACACCTACCTCTCCAGCCTGAGCCATCGCATGAACGAGGTGATGAAGGTGCTGACCGTGATGTCTTCGATCTTCATCCCGCTCACCTTCCTCGCCGGGATGTATGGCATGAATTTCAAATACATGCCGGAACTCGAATGGAGAGCCGGCTATTTCATCGTGTGGGCGGTGATGCTGGCGATCAGCGGGCTGCTGATCGCGTACTTCCGCAGCCGCCGCTGGATCTGAGCCAAGCCTCGCAGCGCCCGACGGTACTGGCCAGGTTGGGTGGCGCTTTTCTGGCGAAGGTGGGGTTGGCCAGGCGCGCGCTGAGGTCCTTGATCTCCGCGTCGGCCTTGGCATCATCGTTTTCCAGCTCGTCGCTCACCGCCCCAATCCACCGAGTGGCCGAGCCGCCCCAGCTGGCCCATGATCGTGCCGCCACCCCCCCCATGCCACAGGGGCTGGCGTCCCTGGCCGGGGCCTGCCCGGAGCTGACAATGACGCTGGACGGTTCAGCCCGATCGAGTGATGCTCGGCTTCGGCGGCAGCCGAGGGCCCCTGACAAAAAAGGCCCCTCACAGGAGGGGCCGAGGGCTGGGCTCGCGACGGGCCGATGGGATCAGATCACCGGGTCGGTCTGGACGATCAGATCGATCTGGCCCCCTTCCACCAGGTAGCCGGAACCGTTGATGTTGCCTCCACCGAGGCTGTGGGCCTGCACGTTGGCCAGGAAGACAGTGCCGGGTGCGGCGCCGTAGATCGACGAGACATCGATGATCCCCGAAGATTCCCAGTTGCCGACACCGCTGCTGCTGGGGTCTGTGACCACACCGGGTTGGCTCTGGCCGTAGGCCGTGGGGACGGCGGTGCGGTCGATCTGGGCCCACCGCTCCGAGGGCACGCCCGTGACCGGATCGACAGGCCCGCTGGGGTTCAGCTTCCAGATCGAGGCCTCTTCGGTGCCGAAGTTGCCGTTGGCGATGTCGAGTCCACCGCCGTTGGCCCGGTCCTCCTGCAGGTAGAGGGAACCATCAGCGCTCCAGGTGAGGTTGTCGGGGTTCCGCAGGCCCGTTGTGGGGTCAGCGAGGCGATCGGCGTCATAGATCACCCGCAGGCTGCTGGAACCGCTGCTGGCCAGGCGGCCATCGGCGGTGAAGGCATCGGCGAAGCTCAGGGTGTAGACGTTGCCGTACAGGTCGCCGCTGCTGAAGTCCTTCGTGCCCGTGGAGACGAAGGCCACCTGCTGTCCGTTGAGGGGGTTGACCTCCCCGTCCTCGATGCGGCTGAGCTGCAGGGCCCCGAGGTCGGTGGCCAGGGTGCGGATCTCGGCATCGGTGAGGTCGGCGTAGCTGGCCTTACCCGCCGGCTTCTCGATCTTGACCCAGCTGCCGGCCAGGGGAGCCCCAAGGGCCAGGGCCTTGAGGTCATCCGAATCGGGACCGGCGGTGGCGTCGACACCGGATTCCGCCAGGCCCGTGGGCACGAAGGTATAGAGGGCGCCGTTGGCTTCCGCCAGGCCGTTGCGCTCCAGGTAGCCGCCGGCCGTCTTCTCGCCGACCCAGAGTCGCAGGGGAGCCTTGGCGTCATCGAGGAGCAGCACGGCGACCGTGTTGGCGTTGCCGGTGTCGATCAAGGTGGCGGATTCCCAGGTGCCCTTGCCGAAGGCATTCACCTGAATGAGGTCGTTGCTGGCCGTATCGAGGGCGTAGAAGGCGCCGCCGCCACCGCCGAACACCTCCTCACCGACGAGGAAGATCCGATCAGCGAAACCACGGCCGGCGCCGAAGCTGTTGGCCTCAACCAGGTTGGCGGAGCAGAAGCGATCGAAGCCGTTGGTATCGGTGCCGATCACCCTGTCATAGGCGAGGCCGCCGCTGAGGATCCGTGACTGGAAGCCGTTGGCGGCGTTGTCGTCGGCATCGATGTCAACGATGAAGCGGCTGATGCGGGCACCGTTGACGGAGGAGTTCAGGCCTTCGGCGGTGTAGGCGTAGCCCGCGCTGGCGCCGAGTTCGTGGTTGACGAGCAGGGTGTAGGTGCCATCGCCATTGCTGTAGGCGCCCTGTCCATCGAAGATGCCCGGCGGCACATAGACGCCGCTGCCCGGCGCGGTGCCGTTGGTGAACTCGCCGTTGGTGATCAGGCTGGAGATCGTCAGCTCCGCCCCACCGGCCACGTCCTTGAGCATGGTGGAGGTGAAGCTGCCGGCGCCGGCCACCGGGGGCGCGGCGACCAGGGCGCCGAGATCGAGGATGTTCAAGGTGTTGGACACCTCGTTGGAGACCACCAGCAGGTCCCGCCTGGTGGGGCTGTCCTTCGCGTCGATCACGAGCAGGCCCTCGGGGGACACGCTGCCGGCCAGCACGGTGCTGGTGACGAAGCTGGCCTGGGCTGGGTCGGTGATGTCGAACACCGCCAGCAGGCTGCTGGTGCCGCGTTCGGCACTGACGATCGCGTAGGTGCGGCCGTTCAGCTTCGTGACCACGACACCTTCGGGCTCGACGCCCTTGTCGTCGCTGCGGGTGTCGTCGTAGACGCCGGCGGCGATGGCGATGGTCTGCAGGGTGTTGCCGCTGTCCCAGACGAGGGCACCGGTGGTGGCATCGAAGATGCTGACGCTGCGGCTGCCGAAGGCGGTGAAGGGGGCGGTGGTGTCTTCACTGAGAGTCTTGAGTCGGCCCAGGCGCCGGGTTTCGTCGAGGTAGAAGCCCGGGGTTCCGGCGGTGCCGTACTCACGGCCATCCCCCTCATTGGCGGTGATGAAGTAATCCTTGCCCCTGGTGCTGAAGGCGGCGATGCCGTCCGCCATCCTCAAGCCCACCACGTTGTTGCCGAGAACAGGGTTGATCAGGGGCGTTCCGGTGCTGCTGCCAGCGGGGGGGGGGACCGTCCCGATCGCTGATGTCAACGAGCTGGGTGCTGAAGTCGACGCTGCCGAGGGCGAAGATCGCCTCGATCGTGTTGGTCCTGAGGTTGACCTTGGCGACACCGTTGTTCTCCTGCAGGGTCACGTAGGCGGTGTTCCCCAGGATCGAGACGTACTCGGGCTCGATGTCGGTGGCCTGGGTGGTGCCGGCTGGCCCGGAGATGCGGATCCCGCTGGGCAGGGTCAACCCGGCGAAGCTCAGGTCGGTGTAGCTGAAGGTCTCCTTGCCGGGCCTGCCCTTGATGTCGATGATGCCGATGCTGCCGGGGCGGTCAATCGCGTAGTTCGCGATCGGCTCACCCTCGTTGGCGATCACCAGCTTCTTGCCGTCCTTGCTGAAGGCGATGCCATCGGGCAGGTAGCCCACCTCCACGTCCTTCACCAGGGTGAGGGTGCCGGATCTGTCGATCCGGTAGAAGCGCACCAGCCCCTTGCCGGCACTGGTGCCGTAGTCGTTGGGGGAGAGGGCGACTGCCACGAGGTCGTCGTAGGTCGCCACCGACTGGCTGATGTAAGCGCCGAGGGACACCCGCTGGAGTAAGCCCGGTGCCAGGGGGTTGCTGGCATCGGTGACCTGCAGGGTGCTGCCGCCACCGGAGGAGAGCAGGAAGAGCTTGCCGCCCAGCCTCACGTAGGCGGAGATTTCGGTCTGGAACTGCTCAGTTGGGGCGGCACCTGGGGCCGGAGGCGTCGGCGAAAGGTCGAGGCTGGCCAGAAGGGGGTCGGCCGGTGCCGGGGGCCGGCCGCGCCCGCCACGCTCGCCGTCCCGACCACGACTGCTGCTACTGCTGCTGCTGCTGCTGCTGAGGCGATCGTCATCGCCGACGTCATCCTGCACATCGTTGAAGCGGGGCTGCCGGGAGGCGGCGAACCCTGCCGGGGACTCGGCGGGAACCTTGGGCTCCTCCTGCGTCGGGAATGGCGTCAGGGAGGGAAGCTGCGGGTTGGAGGAGCGGTGGAAGGAGCCGGAATCCTCCAGGAAGGGGAACTCGGATCGGGTCGCGGCGGTAGACACGAACGTGATCGGCAAGGGGATCCCTAGAACCCTCAGCCAGCCACGGCCCCAGCTCGTTAACGATGGCTTATGAGGGCATTAGCACGTGCATCAGGCTCCAAGATCCGCCAGCCGCTGCCGCGCCAGGGCCGCCTGGGCTTCGGCTTCGGCCAGGTTGGCCTGGCACTCGGCCACCACCTCGGGCGGCGCCTTGCCGGCGAAGTTGGGGTTGGCCAGGCGGCCGGCCAGGCCCTTGATCTCCTTCTCGGCCTTGGCGATGTCTTTCTCCAGCCGGCCGCGCAGGGCGTCGAGATCCACCAGGCCTTCGATCGGCAGCAGCACCTGCAGCTCGCCGCTCACCGCCGCCAGGCAGCGGGCGCTGGTGCTGGTCTTGCGCACCTCCACCGACGCCGCCCGGGTGAGGGCGGTGATGTCGCCGCTGCCGGCGCGCAGCACGGCGGCCAGCTCCGGCCGGCCGGTCACGAACACCACCGGCGCGGCCTGGGAGGGCTTGAGCCCGGCCACGGCGCGCAGGTTGCGCACCACCCGGATCGCCTCGATCAGTTCGGCGAACTGGGCTTCCAGGGCGGCGTCGAGGGCGGCGGCGTCCAGCGCCGGCCAGGCCTGCAGCGCCAGGAAGGTGCCCTCAGGGGCGCCGGTGAGGCCGTGCCAGAGCTCCTCGCTCAGGTGCGGCATGAGCGGATGCAGCAGCACCAGCAGCTCGTTCAGCACCTTGGCCAGCACCTGGCGGGCCACGCGCTGATCCGCCAGCACTTCAGCGCTGAGCGGCTTGCCCTCAACGGCGGGGCGGGGGTTGAGGCGCCGCTTGAGCAGCTCGATCGTCCAGTCGCACACCTCGTTCCAGGCGAACTCGTAGAGGCCTTTGGCGGCCTCGCCCAGGGCGTAGCTGCCGTAGCGCTCCGCCGTTTCGCCGTTCACCCGCGCCAGCCGCGACAGGATCCAGCGGTCGGCCAGGGTCAGCGCGGCCGGATCCGGTTCCCCCAGGCTGGCGGGCGTTTCGCCGCCCAGGTTGATCAGGGCGAAGCGGGTGGCATTCCAGAGCTTGTTGGCGAAGTTGCGCGCCCCTTCCACCGTGGCCGAGTTGCCGCTGGCGCGGTCGTAGTCGAGACGGATGTCCTGGCCGGCGCCGGCCACTTCGCGCACCAGGGCGAAGCGCAGGGCATCGGCGCCGTAACGCTCGATCAACGGCAGCGGATCGATGCCGTTGCCGGCGCTCTTGCTCATCTTGCGGTTGTTCTCGTCCCGCACCAGGCCGTGGATCATCACGTCGCGGAAGGGGATCCAGGTGTCGCGGCCGCCCACCGGCACGCCGTCTTCCTGCAGGAAGGCGCCGGCCAGCATCGTCATGCGCGCCACCCAGAAAAAGATGATGTCGAAGCCGGTGACCAGCACGCTGGTGGGATACCAGGTGGCCAGATCGGCGGCGTTCGCATCGGGCCAGCCGAGCGTGGAGAAGGGCCAGAGGCCACTGGAGAACCAGGTGTCGAGCACGTCGGGGTCCTGCTCCAGCTGCAGCGCGCGGCCCGCTGCCCGGCTGGCGGCGCCGAACTGCGCCTCGGCTTTGGACTGGGCCTCCTCGGCGTCGCGGGCCACCACGTAGGGGGTGGCGTCGCTGATCACGCCGTTCGTCTCGCTGACCACGAACCAGGCGGGGATGCGGTGGCCCCACCAGAGCTGGCGGCTGATGCACCAGTCGCGGATGTCGGTGAGCCAGTCGCGGTAGACCTTCTCCCAGCGCTGCGGCACGAAGCGAGGTTCGCCCTGATCGAGCGCTGCGCGGCAGCGGGCGGCCAGCGGCTCAGCCCGCGCGAACCACTGGGTGGAGAGCAGCGGCTCCACCGGCACCTTGCCCCGGTCGGAGAAGGGCACGCTGTGGCGGTGCGGCTCCACCTTCACCAGGAACCCTTCCGCCTCCATCGCCGCCACCACCGCCGCGCGCGCCTCGAAGCGATCCAGCCCGGCGAAGCGGCCGGCGGCGGCGTTCATCGAGCCGTCCTTGGCCATCACCGTGATCAGCGGCAGGCCGTGGCGGGCGCCGATCGCGAAGTCATTGGGGTCGTGGGCGGGGGTCACCTTGACGCAACCGGTGCCGAAGGCCGGATCCACGTGCGCATCGGCCACGATCGGGATCTGACGACCCACCAGTGGCAGCGTGATCGTGCGGCCCACCAGGGCGGCGTAGCGGGGGTCGTCCGGGTGCACGGCCACACCGGTGTCGCCCAGCAGGGTTTCGGGGCGGGTGGTGGCCACCACCAGATGATCCAGGCCGGCGGTGTCACCTGCGGCGTCACCCGCTGCGCCATCGGTGAGCGGGTAGCGGAAGTGCCAGAGGTGCCCGTCGAGCTCCTTCATCTCCACCTCCAGATCGCTCACCGCCGATCCCGAGGCCGGGCACCAGTTCACCAGGTATTCGCCCCGGTAGATCAGCCCCTGCTCGTGCAGGCGCACGAAGGCTTCCACCACCGCCTTGTTGAGGCTGGGATCGAGCGTGAAGCGCTCGCGCCGCCAATCCACCGAATAGCCGAGCCGGCGCAGCTGGCCCACGATCGTGCCGCCGCTCTCGGCCTTCCAGGCCCAGGCGCGCTCGAGGAAGGCGTCGCGGCCCAGGTCGTCCTTACTGCCGCCTTCCGCCTTGATCTGCTTCTCCAGGATCGACTGCACCGCGATCGAGGCGTGGTCGGTGCCGGGCAGGCACAGCACGTTGCGACCGCGCAGGCGTTGGAAGCGCACGATCGTGTCGATCAGGGCCGTCTCGAAGCCGTGACCCATGTGCAGGCTGCCGGTCACGTTCGGCGGCGGGATCACCACAGAAAACGGCTCGCCGGGGGCGTTGGGGTCGGGGTGAAAGGCGCCCGCCGCCTCCCAGGCCGCCTGCCAGCGGGCTTCCGTGCCGCTCGGGTCGTAGGTCTTGGGCAGGGCCTCGGCGGCAGCGGCGCCATCAGGGCTGGGGGCGGGGCAGGCGGCCTCGGGCACGGCGGGTCAGTACAGGGCAATCAGCCCATGGTCTCAAAGGGACTCAACTCAGCAGGGCCAGCTCCTCCGGAAACGGGGTCGCCGCCAGCAGCTCGTCCAGCCCCAGCCGCTGACGCCAAGCGGCGATCGGCAGCGCCCAGCCTTCTTCCCAGCGCATCGCCAGCAGGGTGGGCCCCAGCCGGGCTACCTCCAGTCCGAAGCGAATGCCATTCCAGAGGCGCTCGTTCTCCTCGGGCACCTCGAAGCCGTGGAAGATCCAGGCCGTCAATACGGCGGCAGAGGCAGGCTGGCGAAGGGCCGAGGCGTAGTACGCGGAACCCGCGGCCTCCCCAGGCACGTCCACGGGAATGGCCAGCACGGTGTGATGGAGGTCATGGGTGAAGCGCAGCCGCTGTTGCAGGTAGGCGCCGGGGCCGTCCATGCCGGAGGTGTCCGGTGGTGGTGGCGCATGCAGCCCAAGCCGATCGAACCGCGCCTGATAGAGCTGGCCGAGGCTGCCGTTCGGCAGGGAACGCAACTCCGGGGCCGAGGGCCAGGGACCCCAGTAGCGCTCAGCGGCGAGGGCGCTGAGGGCGGGATCCTCCAGCAACTGGGCCCGGCCCAGATCCCCCAGAGCCGAGCTGCCGAGGGCATCCAGCAGGGGCACCGCATGGGGGAACACATGCTCCGGATCATGGGCCGTTTCGAGCAGGGCGATGGCGGCCCGCAGGGTGCGGCGCCGGAGGTCGGGATCGATCTTCATCGTGCGGATGGAGCAGGGGCAGGGGACGACGCCAGCCGCCCCAGGTCATCCTCCTGGCTGCCGGCGTTGATCCAGCCGGTGGCGATCGTTTTGGTGTGCTCGTGGCTCATCCGGCCCCGGTGGATGTGGGAGGTGCCTGCCGGGAAGATCGTCAGGGTGCCTTTTACAGCTTCCACGTGGTGGTCTTTCCACTGGAAATCGGTGCCGCCGTCGGGCACGTCGTTGCAGGTGAGGATCCAGGCGAGCATGCGGCGGATCGGCACGGTGGCCTCCTCGCTGGTGGTCTAGTAGAGGAGGCAGATTGGCCGAGTCGACATGAATCCTTGGAATCTTCGCGATGACTTGGCCGCAATGAGTTGTGGGCGCGAGCAAGAATCATGTTGAGGCGGCTAAAGATAAAGGCGTTATCCGGCTGTTTCCGGCCTGCTCTCAAGCCCGTCTTTCACGGTATCCTCCGATTCCCTGAGCATCTCAATACATTCTCTCCTCAGCTTAGGAGCATCCTGAAGGGCGGTTTCCTAAATCGTCTCGTGGTCAACCGAGGCATAGTTGTGGGTGAGTATGTTGCGAAGCCCAATGGCTTTGCGGCCATCCGATAGGCGATTAAATCTCTCGGGTGAGAATCTTGCCAGCATTGAGGCTGCTTCGCCAATGACAATAAACTCGCGTTCTACTGCAGATCTCTTCTCGCGCAGTTTGCCATACTGCCATACGTTTCCACCGAGATGCCGCTAGGGATCGATGCAATCGAATCGCACGCATCGATGATGTCATGGAGATAAGCCGTCGTTTCACGCGGCATAGATTATCCTTTTTGTTTTCTCAATCTCGCGCGAGATGATTGCATTGCTCACTGCGCCGCTCATGACAAGATCTACCTTGGTGCCGAGCACTCTCTGCAACTCTTCAAGCATCTCAAAATAAGCATGGAATTTAGCGTGTCCACCAATTGGGGCAAATTCGACGAGGAGGTCAACATCGCTTTCGCCTGGCCGAAAATCGTCCCTAATTGCTGATCCAAACGCAAAAAGTCTTTGAACGCTGTACTTGCGACACAGCTCGGCGATGGCTTCTTCGTGATTCTCGAGAAGAGCAGTCATGTGTCACCTCTTCGGCCATTCTACCTCAGGCAACAGGTTTCAGGGATTCTGGATGTATAGAGATTGGCGCTCGTGATCGGTCGATCGCTGAGTCAGCGGATCCGATACCCACTTGCTCGGCTTCACCCATTTGAATGCTGGGCCTTGTTCTTGCTTGGTTCGTTCCATCCAACAAGGCAGATCGGATGCTCACAGCTCAACCGGCCGCCAGCCGAGCGATGTAATCCTCGCGCCGGCCAGCGTTGATCCAGCCTGTGGCGATCGTTTTGCTGTGCTCGTGACTCACCCGACCGCGATGGATGTGGGAGATGCCTGCCGGGAAGATCGCCAGGGTGCCTTTCACGGCTTCCACGTGATGGTCCTGCCAGTGGAATTCGGTGCCGCCGTCGGGCACGTCGTTGCAGTAGAGGATCCAGGCCAGCAGGCGACGGATCGGCTCGGTGGCCTCGTCGCTGGTGGTCCAGTCGCAGTGCCAGGCGTGGAAGGCTTCGCCGGGGGCGTAGCGCTGCAGGTTGAAGATCGGCAGCACGAACAGCGACTGCTCCGGCGCGCACTGGCGCAGCAGCGGACGCTCCTGCAGGTAACGCTCCAGCCCGGCGTTCACGCCGCGCACGATCACCTCCGCCAGGGCGAAGGCCTCCGGATCGCTGCGGTCGATCGCCACCAGGCTGATGTCGGTCGACACCTTGGCGGGTGTGGAGGCAGCGCCGGTGGAAGCGGCAGCATCGGCGCCGGCCTGCGGCTCGCCGAAGGCCACGCCGCGGCGCTGCAGGTCGGTGCGGCGCTCGTAGAAGGCGCAGATGCCGTCGGCGAGAGCCGCATAGCCGGCGTTGCGGTAGGTGCCGATCAGGTTCATGAGTGGGCAGCTTCGCTGGCTTGGGCCCAGGGCACGGCCACCAGGCCGTCCAGCTGCTGCCAGCCGGCAGGATCCGCCACCACCAGCGCGCTGAGCCCCACGCGGGCCAGCGCTTCGGCTACCCGCTCGGGCGGCAGTGCCCCAGCGCCAGGCAAAGGCAGCAGCACCACCTGCGGGTCGGCTGGATCGGCCAGCAGGCGCAGCTCCAGGTCCTCCAGCGTGCGCTCGAAGAAGGTCTGCCGCAGGGTGCGGGCCAGGGCGGGCCCCAGCGACGCCGCGAACTGGCGCAGGCCCTCGTCGTCGCCGCTGCAGCCGCAGTTGAGTGCCAGCCAGATCATCAGCTTGGCCCAGCTTTCGGTGGTCCACAGCGGCGGAAAGCTGCTGCGGTGCTGGCGCACCAGTTCGCCGATCGCGAAGTGAAACAGCGCCGCCTGCAGCTGTTCAGGAGCGGATGCGGTGGGAGGGGCTGACATTCAGGGTGCAGCGTGGCCTGCCGCCAACACTGCCACCGCCAGCGGCCGGCTCGCCTGGTACACCTCCTGGCCGAACACGTTCTGCACCACGAACAGCAGCACGAAACCGATCACCGCCGCGATCAGGGGCGTGGTGATCCAGCCGGAGGCGATGCCGCCCAGCACGCCCCAGCGGATCTGGCGCACCCCTTTCATGCCCTGCAGCAGGCCGATGCCCAGCACCGAGCCGATCACCGCCTGCGAGCCCGACACCGGCAGCAGCGGAATCGTGGGCAGCCCCCAGCCCGCCAGCAGGCTTTCCAGCGCCGTGGAGGAAAACAGAAACAGCACCAGCGAGTGCGACACCACCACCACCAGCGCCGCCAGCGGGGAGAGGGTCAGCAGGCTGTCGCCCACAGTCATCATCACGCGGCGGGAATAGGTGTACACACCCACCGCCACGGCGATGGCGCCGATCAGAAACAGCTGCTCCACCGACGACACCTCGAACGGCCCCAGCCGCAGCTCACGGAATGGTGAGGCCTCCACGAAGAAGCCCATCACATTGCCGATGCCGTTGGCGCCGATCGCATAGGAGCCGAAGATCCCTGCCAGCAGCAGGCCGCTGCGGGTGTTGCGATCGATCGAGAGCAGGTGGGGCTTGGTGAAGCTGATCCAGGCCACCAGCAGCTTGTACATCACCATCGCGAAGATCGCCCCGAGCACGGGCGACACCACCCAGGTGGCCGCGATCCGGCCCAACGTGCCCAGGTCGGTGGGGGAACCGCTGAACAGGTTCCAGCCGATGATCGAGCCCACCACCGCCTGGCCGGTGGAAGCCGGCAGCCCCACGGCGCTCATCCAGGCCACCGTGAGTGCGGCCGCCAGGGCGGCGGTGAAAGCCCCCGGCAGGGCGTTGATCGCGCCCAGCTGGCTGAGCCCCTCGGCGGCGCCGCTGCCGCTCGTGACCGCCCCGATGATCACGAACGTGCTGCAGAGGAAGGCGGCGGTGGGGAAGCGGATCATCCGCGTGGCCACCGCGGTGCCGAAGGCGTTGGAGGCGTCGTTCGCGCCCATCGACCAGCCGAGGAACAGGCCGCTGGAGAGAAAGATGAGCGTGACGATCAGGGCCATGGTCAAGGCGGCGGCTCAGAGGGATCGCTTGATCGCGAAGATGGAGAGGTCGTCGCCGATGTTCTCCGCCTTGTCGGCCAGGCCATCGAGCATGGCCGCCGTTTCCCGCAGCAGCGTGCGCTGCTCGAAACTCAGATCGGCCGCCACGATCCGGCGCTTGAGCTTGTAGGCGAGTCGGTCGGTTTGGTCCTCGAACACCCGCACCTCGTTGAGGTGGTCGCGCACCGCCGCCGGGGTGCGGAAGAAGGTGCGCGCCGCCACCAGCACGGCCTGCACGCCGCGGACCGCCATCGCCGTGAGCTCGGCGAAATCCGCGCCGAATTCCGGCAGCCGCTGGGGCTGCACGATCATCAGCTCCTCGAAGTCGTCGCCCATGTCATCGAGCAGGGCGAACAGGCTGCCGAGCAGCCGCAGCACATCGCCGCGGGCATCAGGCAGCAGCATCTCGGTGTAGAGCATGGTCACGATCGTGCGGCGCAGCTCGCTGCAACGCCGTTTGATCTCGGTGAGCTGGTTGAGCTTCTCCAGGCAGATCGCTTCTTCTTCACTGCCGCATAGATAGGCCTTGAGGCCCAGCTCCCCCACGATCACCCCCTCGGCGATCTTGTCGAGGAACTCGTCGATCAGGCCTTCCAGGAAGCGGGTCTTGCCGAACAGCGGTGGAGTCTCATTCGCCACCTGTCACCCTCTCCCCGATCCAGCCGTGCCTGCACCGTACCCGCTGCCGCCGAGCCCGACCACGGCGCCGCTCAGTCGTCGAGGGCCACCAGGTCGCGCAGCTGGCCGGGGTCGAGCCCGCCGAGCCATTCCTCGCCGCTGCCGATGATGTCTTCGGCCAGGCGGGATTTCTCGCGGATCATGCGGTCGATCTTTTCCTCCACCGAGCCGCTGGTGATGAACTTGTGCACCATCACCCGGTTGGTCTGGCCGATGCGGTAGGCGCGGTCGGTGGCCTGGTTCTCCACCGCCGGGTTCCACCAGCGGTCGATGTGGAACACATGGCTGGCGCGCGTGAGGTTGAGGCCCACCCCACCGGCTTTCAACGACAGCAAAAACAGCTGCGGGCCGCGCGGATCCTCCTGGAAGCGGTCGACCATCGCCTGCCGCTCGCTCTTGCTGCTGCTGCCGTAGAGGAAGGGCACCTCCTGGCGGAAGCGCTGCTGCAGGTGGGCCTGCAGCAGGTGGCCCCATTCGGCGAACTGGGTGAACAGCAGCGCCCGATCGCCCGCTTCGATCACCTCCTCCACGATCTCGTCGAGGCGTTGCACCTTGGCGGAGCGGCTGGCGAAGCCGTTGCCCACGCCGGTTTCCTTCAGCGCCAGCGCCGGGTGGTTGCAGATCTGCTTCAGCCTGGTGAGCAGCGCCAGCACCTGGCCGTGCTTCTGGCCCAGCGGCGCCCGGGCGATGGTGTCGAGGCTGTCGTCCACCGTCTTGCGGTAGAGCGTCACCTGCTCCGGCGAGAGCCCCACCCACTCGTTCAGCTCCACCTTTTCGGGCAGGTCGGAGATGATTGATTTATCGGTTTTCAGGCGCCGCAGGATGAACGGCCCCACGCGCGCCTTGAGGTCGCGCAGGGAGGCGGTGTCGCCGTAGCGCTCGATCGGCAGCCGGTAGCGCTGGCGGAAGAATTCCTCCTCGCCCAGCACGCGCGGGTTGAGGAAATCCATCAGCGCCCACAGCTCACTCACCCGGTTCTCCACCGGCGTGCCGGTGAGGGCGATGCGGAAGCGGCTCTGCTTGCCCGCCCGCGCCAGATCCCGCGCCGACTGGCTCTGCTTCGAGCTGGGGTTCTTGATCGCCTGCGCTTCATCGATCACCATCCCCTGCCAGTCGATCGCCGCCAGCAGTTCGTTGTCGCGTTGCAGCAGGCCGTAGCTGGTGAGCAGCAGATCCACCCCCTTGAGCGCCTTCTTCAGGGCGGCGTCGGTGGCGGGGCGGCGCGGACCGTAGTGCTCGCGCACCTCCAGTTCGGGCGTGAAGGCCGCCGCCTCCCGCTTCCAGTTGGTGAGCACGGAGGTGGGCGCCACCAGAAGCACCGGTCGCTTCAGCTCCTGCTCCGCCTTGAGGTGCTGCAGGAAGGCCAGCAGCTGGATCGTCTTGCCCAGGCCCATGTCGTCGGCCAGGCAGGCGCCCTGGTCGAAGCGGTGCAGGAAGGCCAGCCAGCCCAGGCCCCGTTCCTGGTAGGGGCGCAACTGCCCGGCGAACCCTTCCGGGGCGGGCAGCGGATCGGGGGCCTTCTGCTGGTGGTATTGCTCCAGCACCGCCTGCAGCCGTGGCCCCGCCGTGAAGCGGTGCACCGGCAGCCGCTGCAGCGTTTCCCCTTCGTTGCCCGTCACCCGCAGGGCGTCGTCGAGGCTGAGCGGTGGATCGAGGGCGCAGAACTTCTCGGCGTTGCGCAGATCGCCGGGCCGCAGCTCGATCCAGGCCCCCTTGTGCTGCACCAGCGGGCTGCGCTTGCCCGCCAGACGCTCCAGATCGCGCAGGCTCAAGGTGACGCCGCCGATCATCAGCTCCCAAGTCCATTCGAGCGATTCGCCCAGGCTGAAACCGCGCGAACTGGGCGGCAGATCCGCCGTGATCGAGAGCCCCAGGCGGCTGGCCAGGCCGCCGCTCAGGCTCGGCGGCAGCACCACGCCCACGCCCACGTCGCGCAGGCGGGCGGCGGCGGTGCGCACCAGCACGAAGGCTTCGGCGGGGGTCAGCGCCATCTGCTCCGGCGTGGCCGTGTCGAGGCCGCGCTCGATCGGCTCAAACACCTGCAGGGCCCGCCCCAGGCCCTCCAGCAACAGCTCACCCGGCTGCTGCACGGCGATTTCGCCCAGCTGCACGGTGCCGGCTCCGGCCGACCACACCGCTGTCGCCGCCATTTTTAGGCTCGGGTCGGCTTCCCCCTGCAGGCTGAAGCGCAGCGGCCAGAGCTCGTCGCCTTCCGCCGGAATCTCCAGCTCCAGGCAGGTGTGGGCCGGCGCCACACGGCCGGCCACCGCTTCCCGCCAGTGGTGGGTGGCGGTGGCGAGCCGTTCCGCGTCCTCCGCCGACAGGTCGAGCCGCCCATCGCCGGGGCCGAGTGCCCGCTGCCAGGCCGCCAGCAGTGGATCGAGCCCTTCGGTGGCGGGGGTGAAGCTCTCGCGCATCTGGCCATCGAGCAGATCGGCGAGGATCGCCACCACCCGCAGCCGGCCGGATCCCGGCCGCCAGCAGGCCAGCGGCGCGGCGCCATTCCCGACGCCCATGCCGGCACCCAGGCCACCGCCAGCACCTCCGCCACCGCCAGGGCCGTTGCCGGAGGGGGCCAGCGCCGCCACCGCCACCTGGGGCAGCTGCGCGGCCAGATCTTCCAGCCGGCGACGATCCTCCTCACGGTTCAGCAGTGGCACCCAGCGGGCCCGGCCACCTGCGGCGCCGGCGCTGGGCTCCACCTGGGGCAGCCAGCGGCCGCGGGCGATCAGGCTGAGCGCCCAGCGCTGCAGATGGCTCCACCAGCGCAGTTCATCGGCCAGATCGGGGTGATGGCCGGAAAGGGGCAGCTGCCCCAGCCAGTCGGCGGCGGCGGCGGGCTTGAGCCAGAGGCCCTCCACCTGCCACGGCCACCAGCTGAGCCCTTTCGGGATCGGCTCACCGGCCTGCAGCGGCAGGCCACTCCAGGGGCCGCTGGCGCTGCTCTTGCTGCCGCGGGCGTTCTGGCTGCGGCTCGGCAGGGTGAGGGTGGCCACGGCGGGGCGGAAGGCCTCCGACCAGAGCTCGTGCTCCTCCAGCCAGGCGCCCAGGTCGTCCTGGTCGAGGCTGAGCGGGTGGGGCTCTGGCGTTCGTTTCGGCGTCACCGGCGCCGCCACCCGCCAGGTGTCGGCCCAGATCAGCAGACCGGGCCGGTCGAAGCTGCCCACCGTCGCCCCTGCGGCGATACCGGAAGTCAGCCAGGTGGCATGCAGCAGGCTCATGGCCGGGGGGTCAGGGCCTGATCAAGGCCGAAGTGCGGGCAGCAGACGCTGGGCACCTTGCAGCAGCAGGGCAGCGCCCGCGACAGGCAGCCAGAGGGGCAGCCAGGCACGGATCAGCGCCATCATCAACGACGACAGCCCCGGCGCCAGGCCCTGGCCCCACGCCAGCGGGCCGAACGAGGGCAGATCCAAGGCGGCGCCAAGGCTGAGGATGCCGCACACCGCTCCCACCAGCCCCGCCTGCAGGTGGCCGTCATCCGGGTCGACGCGCTGCAGGTGAAAGGCCAGCAGGCCATAGAAGAAGCCGCAGCCCCCGGCCCGCAGGGCCGGCTCCAGGCCCCCGCCCAGGCCGAGCGCCGCCGCCGCGCCCCCGGCCAGCAGCGCCCAGCTGATCGATTGCAGCCGCAGGCGTGCGCGGGGCTGTGGCGTTGGCCTGGGCTGCGCCGGAGGCTGGGGCTGGTCGGAGGCGGGCAGCACAGCGACGGCGGGGCGGGCGCAGCGTAAGGTGCCGGATCCGGTCAGGGGGGCGCTCGCCGAAGATGGGCGCTTCGCATTGTTTCGTCGCGACGGGCCATGGCTGCCGCACCTTCTTCCAGCGCCTCCTTGGCGGGCCAGCCGCGCCCCCGCAGCGGCGCCGAGATCCGCGAGGCATTCCTGGCCTTCTATGCCGCCCGTGACCACCGGCGCCTGCCCAGCGCCTCGCTGGTGCCGGACGACCCCACCGTGCTGCTCACGATCGCGGGCATGCTGCCCTTCAAGCCGGTGTTCCTGGGGCAGGCGCCGCGGCCGGCGGCGCGGGCCACCACCAGCCAGAAGTGCATCCGCACCAACGACATCGAGAACGTGGGTCGCACGGCGCGGCACCACACCTTCTTCGAGATGCTGGGCAACTTCTCCTTCGGCGATTACTTCAAGGCCGAGGCGATCGCCTGGGCCTGGGAGCTGAGCACCGAGGTGTTCGGCCTGGATCCCCGCCACCTGGTAGTGAGCGTGTTCCGCGAAGACGACGAAGCCGAAGCGATCTGGCGCGAGGTCGTGGGGGTGAACCCGAAGCGGATCATCCGCATGGATGAAGCCGACAACTTCTGGGTGTCCGGCCCCACCGGCCCCTGCGGCCCCTGCTCGGAGATCTACTACGACTTCCACCCCGAACGCGGCGATGACGCCATCGATCTGGAGGACGACAGCCGCTTCATCGAGTTCTACAACCTGGTGTTCATGCAGTTCAACCGCGATGCGGAAGGAACGCTCACCCCCCTGGCGAACCGCAACATCGACACCGGCATGGGTCTGGAGCGCATGGCCCAGATCCTGCAGGGCGTACCGAACAACTACGAAACCGATCTGATCGTTCCGCTGATTCACACCGCTGCCTCTCTGGCTGGCGTGGATTACAGCCAGCTTGAGGAGAAGGGCCGCACCTCGCTCAAGGTGATCGGTGACCACAGCCGCGCCATCACCCAGTTGATCTGCGATGGGGTCACGGCGTCGAACCTGGGCCGCGGCTACATCCTGCGGCGCCTGCTGCGGCGGGTGGTGCGCCACGGCCGCCTGCTCGGTATCGATCAGCCCTTCCTGCGCACCATGGGTGAAGCGGCGATCGCGCTGATGGCGCCTGCCTTCCCGCAGCTGCTGGAGCGGCGTGAGGCGATCCTGGCCGAGCTGGGCCGCGAGGAGGCCCGCTTCCTCGACACGCTCGAGCGCGGCGAGAAGCTGCTGGCGGAGGTGCTGGCCTCCCGCCCTGCCGCCATCAGCGGCGCCCAGGCCTTCGAGCTCTACGACACCTACGGTTTCCCGCTGGAGCTCACCGAAGAGATCGCCGAGGAGCACGGGCTCACGGTCGACCGTGATGGCTTTGAGGCGGCGATGGAGGCCCAGCGGCAGCGGGCCAAGGCGGCGGCCGTGAGCGTGGACCTCACCGTGCAGGGGGCGGTGGCGGCCGCGGCGGCCGACCTCCCCGACACCCGCTTCGAGGGCTATGGCGCCCTGGAGCATCCCAGCCAGGTGCTGGCGCTGGTGGTGAACGGCAGCCCGGCCGAGCGGGCGGTGGCCGGCGAGGCGGTGCAGGTGGTGCTGGATGCCACCCCCTTCTATGGCGAATCCGGCGGCCAGATCGGCGACCGGGGCCTGCTGCTGGGCGGTGTGCTCGGCAGCGAGGCCGCCGGTGACGCCGGCGTGATCGTGCGGGTGGAGGCGGTGAGCCGCCTGCGCAAGCAGTTCGTGCATCAGGGCCGGGTGGAGCGCGGCAGCCTGGGCCTCGGTGATCGGGTGATCGCCCGGGTCGATCGGGCCTGCCGCCGCCGCGCCCAGGCGCATCACACCGCCACCCACCTGCTGCAGGCGGCGCTCAAGCAGCTGGTGGATCCCGCGATCGCCCAGGCGGGTTCGCTGGTGGATTTCGATCGCCTGCGCTTCGACTTCCACTGCCCCCGCGCCGTGAGCCGTGAGGAGCTGGAGCGGGTTGAGGAGCTGATCAACGGCTGGATCGCCGATGCCCACGAGCTGGAGGTGCAGGAGATGGAGCTGGAGCGGGCCCGCGCGGCCGGGGCGGTGGCGATGTTCGGCGAGAAATATGACGCCCAGGTGCGGGTGGTGGATGTGCCGGGGGTGTCGATGGAGCTCTGCGGCGGCACCCATGTGGCCAACACCGCCGAGATCGGCCTGTTCAAGATCGTCAGCGAAACCGGCGTGGCCGCCGGCATCCGCCGCATCGAGGCGGTGGCGGGTCCGGCGGTGCTGGCCTACCTGAACGAACGCGAGGCGGTGGTGCGCGAACTGGGCGACCGCTTCAAGGCCCAGCCCGCTGAAATCGTGGAGCGGGTGAGCGCCATGGCCGAGGAGCTCAAGGCCACCGGCAAGGCCCTGGCCGCCGCCCGCGCCGAACTGGCGCTGGCGAAGGCGGCGGCGCTGGCGGCCCAGGCGGAACCGCTCGGCTCCTTCCTGCTGCTGGTGGCCCGCCTCGATGGCGTGGAAGGTGCCGGTCTGCAGGGGGCGGCCCAGCAGCTGCAGCAGCAGCTGGGCGAGGGGGGTGCGGTGGTGCTGGGCGGCCTGCCCGATCCCGCCGACCTCACCAAGGTGATCCTGGTGGCCGCCTTCGGCGCGGCTGTGGTGCAGGCGGGTGCCAAGGCGGGCGCCTTCATCGGCACCATCGCCAAGCGCTGCGGCGGTGGCGGTGGCGGCCGCCCGGCCCTGGCCCAGGCCGGCGGCCGCGACGGCGCCGCCCTGCCGGCGGCGCTCGATGAGGCGCGCGCCGCCCTGGCCGCCGCCCTGGGCTGAGCGGGCTTTGATGCGTATCGCGGTGGCCCGGTGACTGCAGAGCGGGCAACTTGAAGTTGATAGAGCCGCTTCCCGCTCTTTCCCAAGGCGCTGA
The DNA here is from genome assembly GCF_002252635.1 of Synechococcus sp. MW101C3. NCBI lineage: Bacteria > Bacillati > Cyanobacteriota > Cyanophyceae > Synechococcales > Synechococcaceae > Synechococcus > Synechococcus sp. MW101C3. The sequence goes on along the minus strand of NZ_NQKX01000005.1, from coordinate 225,424 downwards.
GGTAGCGGCACTCCTGATTCGACCGCAATGCCTCGCTTCTAAACACCTTCATCCGACGGGGACGCCCGCTTCTGAATGGCCGCTGTGTCTCAGGGGCGATCGGCCGCTCCACCTCCTGGTCCATCGGCAGTTCCACTGCGTTCGCCCACTGTTGCTTGGCTGCGGCCCGCTTCAGCACGGTCTGCGGCTGCATCCCCGGCAGCCGCTTCCGGGCGTTCCGCGGTGAAGCCCAGCGTGGTGAAGAGCTGCTGCATCGCGCGCAGCAACTGGTTCTGCTGGGCCAGCCGGCTTGCCAGCTCCAGCCCCTCCAGTTCGGCCCGGCGGCCGCTCACCAGTTGTGCCAGGCGCTCCATCAGCTCTGGGTTGTCCTGCAGCAGCGGACCGATGTGCTCGCGGTTCACCTCCAGCAGCAGGCATTCCTCCTGAGCCTGCACCGTGGCGCTGCGCGTGCTGTCGGTGAGCATCGCCATTTCGCCGAACAGGGCCCCCGCCTCCAACCTGGCCACGTGAATCGGCGCTTCCCCAGGTTTTTGCTTCCACACATCCACACTCCCCTTCACCACCTGATACATCGCCCCACCCCGATCCCCTTCGCGCACGATCACCTCTGCCGCGGCATAGCGCACGCAGCGGATGTGGCTGGCGAGGCGATCAATCTCTTCCTCATTGAGTGCTTTGAACAGCGGATTGAGTGCCAGCAGGCGCCTGCGCTCCGCCTCGGCGCTGCTCACCGGCTGGCTCGTCTTCCCCTGCGGAGCCTGGCGGCGCAGCTCGCGCACGGGATAGGGAATGCTCTGCCCTGCGCGCTCGAGCCGGTACCAGATCTGTTCGAGCAGATCGCTCCGCAGCGACAGCTGAGCGGCCAGACCACCGGGAGCCTGATACACCACGATGTCGTAGAGAATCGCGCTGTCGGCGAACTCCTTCACCCACACGATCGGCTCCGGCTCCGCCAGCACGCGCGGATGCTGACGCACGCTCTCCAGCAGCAGCTGCCTGGCCTGGGTGGTGGGGAAGGCGTAATCGAGGCCGATGCTGAAACGGTTGCCCATGAAGCCGAAGGCGCCATGGTTGCGCACCACCTCGGAGGTGATCTTGGTGTTGGGAACGATCACCAGGGTGCCGGTGAGATCCCGCAGGCAGGTGTCCCGCCAGTTGATCTCCACGATCACGCCGGCGGTGCCATCTTCGAGCCAGACGAAATCCCCTTGCTGGAAGTGCTCATCGAGCTGCAGTTCCAGGCCGGCGAACAGATCCTTGAGCGGTTCCTGGGCCGCCAGGCCGATCATGGCGGTGAGCACGGCCGAGGTGGTCACCAGGCCGAGCAGGTCGAAGCGGGCCAGTTCCTTGAACACCACCACGGTGGCCACCGTGCCGCTGGTCAGCATCAGCAGCTGCAGCAGGATTTCCGGTGGCCGGTTCCAAAGCTTCAGGGCCGCCGGCACCTCCAGGCCCACCCACAGCAGCAGCCGGATCGCGGCATAGATCAACACCAGCTCATCGAGCAGGGCGAACCAGGGCCGGTATCCCAGCGGCATCACCAGCGGCGACAGCGAGCGGCTGATCGCCCACACCACCGTGGCCACCGCCGGCAGCTGCAGGGGAAATGCCGGCCAGCGCCCCGCTCTGCAGAGATTGCGGGCCAACAGCAGCAGGGCCAGGCTGCTGAGGGCGATCAGCCACACCTGCAGCGGATGCATGGGGAGAGGGCGGTGGCGGAGGGTGCAGCCCCGCGAGGAGAGGGCCTGCCGGCAGCACCCTAGGGGTCATGCCGACGGGGAACCACGAAGATCTGACCCCATGCGTCTGGAGGCGGCAAACAGCCGTTCAGGCCCCAAGCTTCAGAGGGGCGTGACCGCCCTGCCCCACTGAAAGCCTTGCGATGCGTCGCGCCCTCCCCGCTCTCACCACCGCTGCCTGCCTGCTGCCTGCCTGCCTGCTGCTGGCGCGGCCGGCCCTGGCCCAGGCGCAGCCGCTTCGCTGCGACGGCACCACGCTGGAGGTGCGGGGCAGCGCCGAGCTGAAGCGGGCTGCCGACCGCTTGCGCTTCTCCCTGGAGCTGCAGGCCGAAGCTCCCGGCAACGACGCCGCCCTGGCACAGCTCCAGACGCGGCTGGCGGCCGTGCGCACCGCCCTGCAGGCGTTGCAGGTGAGCGAGCTGGAGGTCACTTCGCCCACCACCTGGTCACGGCCGGCCACCAAGCAGCAGCCGGCCGCGATCCAGGCCCGGCTGCAGGTGAGTGGCGAGCTCGCCCCGGCCCGGCTGCAGGCGCTGATCCGCCAGGTGGGCGGGCTGCCGGGGGTGCAGTTGGCGCCGGTGAGCACCCAGCCGTCGGCGGGCGGTGATGCGGCCGCCCGGCGCCAGCTGCTCAAGGGGGCCTACCAGGACGCCCTCACCCAGGCGCGGGATCTGGCTGACGCGATCGGCCTGCGTACGGTCACCCCCTTGGGCGTGGTGCTCGAAGGCGGCATGCGCCCCATGCTGATGAAGGCCGTTGCCGCCGAGAGCGTGGGCTTTGACCCGGCCGAACTTCCCGGACCCGTGGATCGGCTGGCGCTGCAGGCCACCTTCTGCGCCCGTTGAACGTGCCAGGGTCTGCGCTTGCTGAGCCGTCTGAAGGGCGTGCCGTCATGCTGATTTTCTGTAGCGATGACGGAGCCAGCCATGCTGTCGGGCCTTGCGCACAGCCTCTCGGGTCTGGAGCTGTTTCTGTTGCTGGCGATGGGGCACTTCGTCGGTGATTTCGCCCTCCAGAGCGATCGCATGGCAGTGGAGAAATGCAGGGGCCGCGATCACACCCTCTCCTGGTCGTGGTGGCTCACCGCCCACGCCGGCGTCCATGGCTTTCTGGTGGCCCTCCTCACTGGAATCGTCTGGCTGGGTGTGGCCGAGTGGCTGGTGCATGCCCTGATCGACTGGGGGAAATGCGCGGGCTACTACAGGCTTGGCCTCGACCAGACCCTTCACTTGCTCTGCAAGTTGCTCTGGGCGTTCAGCGCCGTGCATATCGCTGCCAGGTTGGCGCTCTCCTGAACCGGCCAGTGCCTGATTCGCTGCGAGACAGCGCAGCCGGCCGCAACACGCGCAGGCGCTGGTGGAAATCCTGCCCATCGACTCAGATCCCGATCGGGTCGCCGTGCTCCTGCGCTCCGGGGTGTGTCCCACCGACGCCGAGGCCTTCCTCAAGCCCGAGCAGCTTGATGACGTGAGCATTGAGCGCGGCCTCGGCCCCGCCGCCTGCTGAGTGGGCGCTTCAGCGGGCCTGCAGATAGGTGGTCTGCCGCAGGCTGGTTTCCAGGTGATCCATCAGGCGGCGGGCATCGCCGATGCCCAGCTGCCCCTGGGCGATCGCCGTCTCGCTGGCCATGCGCAGCCGCTCCAGCAGCAGCTGGGGGTCGTGCTCCATCGCCTGCAGTACCTCGGCATTGGTGTCGCCGCGCACCACGTGATCCACCCGGTAGCCGCCGCCGGGCGCCAGGCGGATGTGCACGGCATCGGTGCTGCCGAACAGGTTGTGCAGGTTGCCCATCACCTCCTGGTAGGCACCGGCCAGGAACAGGCCGATCCAGTAGGGCTCACCGGTCCGCAGCGGGTGCAGTTCCAGCAGGGTCTTCACCTGGCCCCGGTCGATGAAGCGGGCCAGCTTGCCGTCGGAATCGCAGGTGAGATCGGCGAAGCTGCCCAGCCGGCCCGGCCGCTCGTCCAGCCGTTGCAGCGGCATCACGGGGAACAGCTGATCGATCGCCCAGGTGTCAGGCGCCGAGCGGAACACCGAGAGGTTGGCGTAATAGGTGGAGGCCAGGGCCGCCGGCAGGGTGCGCAGCTCCTGGGGAATCGGCGTTTCAGGCGGCAGCAGGGCCAGCCGTTCGGCGATCGCCTGGCAGCAGGCCCAGGTGAGCTGCTCGGCCAGGCCCCGCTCCGGCAGGCCCAGGTAGCCGAGGCGAAAGGCCGCCATCGCGTCGTCCTTGAACTTGAGGGCGTCGTTCCAGGCCTCCTGCAACCGCTCCAGGGCCAGGGCGATCGACGCGGGGTCCGCGGCCGCCACCGCCTCGATCCCCGCATGGGTGTCACGCAGGTTCCGCAGGATCAGGGCCTCCTCGCCGCTGGCCGCCGGCACGGCGCCGGGAAGGCCGCTGGCCCCCAGCACGTCGAACACCAATACCGAGAAGTGGCTGGCGAGGGCCCGGCCGCTCTCGCTCACCAGCGTCGGCACGGCGATGCCCGCGCTGTCGCAGCACTCCCGCACGGTGGCCACCACGTCGTTGGCGTAGTTCTGCAGCGAGTAGTTCTTGGAGGCGGCCGTGGCGGTACGGCTGCCGTCGTAGTCGACGCCCAGGCCGCCGCCCACATCCAGGTAGCCCATCGGTGCCCCCAGCCGGGTGAGCGCGGCATAGATCTGCCCCGCCTCCTGGAGGGCGTCCTTGAGCACGGCGATGTCGTTGATCTGGCTGCCCACGTGGAAGTGCAGCAGGCGCAGCTCGCCCAGCAGGCCGGCGGCGCGCAGGGCCTCAACGGTGGCCAGCAGGTCGGGCACCGACAGGCCGAACTTGGCCTTCTCGCCCACCGAACTGCCCCAGCGGCCGGTGCTGCGGGTGGCCAGCTTGGCGCGGATGCCGATCAGCGGCGCCGCCCCCAGGTCGCGGCTGGCGCTGATGATCCGCTCCACCTCATCGGCCTGCTCGATCACCACCACCGGCTGCCGGCCGAGCCGCCGGGCCAGGATCGCCGTCTCGATGTAGCGCTGATCCTTGTAGCCGTTGCAGATCAGCAGCGCCTGGGGATCGTTCACCAGCGAGAGCGCGATCAGCAGCTCCGCCTTGCTGCCGGCCTCCAGGCCGAAATGCCACTGCCGGCCGCTTTCCACCAGCTGCTCCACCACGTGGCGCTGCTGGTTGCACTTCACCGGAAACACGCCCTGATAGCGGCCGGCGTAGGCGTACTGGGCGATGGCGCGCTCGAAGGCGCCGTGCAGCCGCTCGAGGCGGTCCTCGAGGATGTCGTCGAAGCGGATCAGCAGCGGCAGGCTGAGGTTGCGCCCCCGCAGCTCCTGCACCAGCTCCACCAGATCGAGCGAGCCGCCGCGCTCGCCGCGGGGCTGCACGATCACGTGGCCGCGGGCGCTCACGGTGAAATAGGGATCCCCCCAGGCTTCGAGGCCGTACAGGCGGCTGCTGTCGGCCACGCTCCAGGCCAGGCCCGACGGAGCGGCGGCAACGGTTTCAGCAGGCATGGGCACGGGGCTGGAAAGAAGCGGCCCAAGGCAGCTTAGTCAGCGGAAACAGGCCAGGTTCAGGGCGTCGCAGGCGTCAGCTCCCAGCCGAGGACGCTGCCACGCCCCCGGTCCCGGGCGCCTCCTCTGCCCACCATCCGCTGCAGGCCGAGCGCCGGCCCCGCTGGGGCTCGGTACCTCAGCAGAAACAGGTCCAGCCGATGACATGGCGCCCGCCCGCATCGGGGTTGCTTGCCAAGCGGCAGCCCCAGCGCGGACGATGGCCCCATTCCCAAGAGCAACTGCCATGGCCACCGAACGCACCTTCCTCGCGATCAAACCGGACGGGGTGCAGCGCGGGCTGGTGGGCGAGATCCTGGGGCGCTTCGAGCGCAAGGGCTTCAAGCTGGTGGGCCTCAAGCAGCTGGTGCCCAGCCGGGAACTGGCAGAGAGCCATTACGGCGTGCACCGGGAACGGCCCTTCTTCGCCGGCCTGGTGGCTTTCATCACCAGCGGCCCTGTGGTGGCGATGGTATGGGAGGGCGATGGTGTGATCGCCAGTGCCCGCAAGTTGATCGGCGCCACCAAGCCCCTGGAGGCCGAGCCCGGCACGATCCGCGGCGATCTGGCCGTGAACATCGGCCGCAACGTGATTCATGGCTCTGATGCGGCGGAAACCGCCGATTTCGAGATTGGCCTCTGGTTCGAAGCCTCCGAGCTCAGCGATTGGACGCCGGCTGACCAGGTGTGGCGCGTCGAGCCCTGAGCCTTCATCCTGAGGGCCGTAACAGCGAGCTTGATGCCGCGCTCCGCCAGCCGGGCTTACGCCGCAGTTGTTTTCACCGGTGCGTCGCTGGTGGCGGTGTTAGGCCTTTCCGGCGGGGCCCCGGCCACCGTGCAATTGCCCCGGGTGATCGATGTGGCGGAGCGACCCGCCTTCATCAAGCCTCCCGGCCGAACGGAGCAGAAGGCCAACGCGGGCCAGGTGCTGACGTCCCGCACGGAGATCCGCACCCAGCGCCCGGGTCGGATGCAGGTGCAGCTGGCGGATGGCAGCAGTTTCCGCCTCGGCGGTGATGCCCTGCTGCGGCTCGATCCGGGCGGCCCCTCCCTGAAGCGCGGCCAGATCATTGCCTGGATCGATCCGGACGGGACCCGCCTCCTTCCCCTCAGGGTTCGCACCCGGGTGGGAACGGCCTCGATTCAGGGCACCACGGTGTTCATCGAGGATTTTCCCAGCGAAGTTCATTTTCTGAGCTGGGAAGGAACCGTGCAGGTGAGCGCCAGCGATGGCCGCCGCTTCACGCTCAATAGTGGAGAGATCCTCACCGCCACCACCACAGGCACTTGGGTGGGCCCCCGCCGGCTCAGCGTTGAGGAGGCGCGCGTGCGCCGCCGCACCAGTGTGCTGATGAATGGCTTCTCCGCCCCGATGGCAACCTTGCCGGTGATCGAGCGCGAGCTAGGCCTCGACCGTTGAGGCTGCTCGGGCCGGGTCGGTGGCGGAGGCTCTGGTGGCTCGCCTTGGCCTTGCCCCTGCTGGCTGGGCTGGATCATGAGCCGGTCACACCCGCAGGCCAGGCCCTGCAGCTGGCCGATGGCCAGATCGCCGCGCTCTGGTTCCGGTTGCGCGGCACCCGCCCGGCTCCTCCGGATCCAGTGCTGCTGGCCATCGATGCTGAATCGCTCCAACTCGCGGCCCTGCTCAGGCCGGCCGACCGGGCTGCGTCGCCGCTGTGGCGGGAGATGGGCCCCTGGCCCTGGCGAAGGGCCCTGCAGGCGCAGGTGATCGCCAGGGTGCTGGAGCAGGGGGCGGCCAGAGTGCTCGTCAACATTGAATACAGCCAGCCCAGCCCGTTCGGGCCGGCCGATGACGCGGCCTTCCAGGCGGCTTTGGCGCCCTGGCGCGAACGGGTGCATCTGGCCGTCCGCTACGGGCGCACTGAACGGCAGGGGGTGGCGCAGGTGGTCCTGGCAAAGCCGCTGCATGGCCTCGGGGCACCCGGGCTGACGATCCTGCTCCAGTCCCCGCAGGGGATGGCGGAGGCTGTGCCGGGGCAGGCCTGGCTCGACCAGCACCTGGCCGGTTTCCCGCTGCCCCACCCGCGCCCGATGGCCTTTCTGGTCAACGACCGGCCGCTGCCTCGGGCCCCGATGGGCCTGAATTACATCGGCCCCTCCGGCAGCCTGGCTCGGGTGCCCGCCTGGCAGGTGCTTGACACCCCCGCCGGCTTCTGGCGCGGCCGCACGGTGCTGTTCGGCGCCACCACCCCGGAGTTGGGGGATCAGCAGGAAACTCCCTTCGGTCCCCAGAGCGGCACCGAGGTGCTGGGAGTGGCGATCGCCAACGCCCTGTCAGGCCAGGGGCTGCACACGCTCCCATTGCCGATTGAGGCGGGGCTGCTGCTGTTCTGGGGGATCGGCGCCTGGTGGTGGCTCAGCCGCAGCAGCTCCGCTGGTCACACCCTGCTGATCACGTTGGTGCTGATCGCGATGGCGCTGCTGGCCGGCTGGGGGCTCTGGGCAGGAGCGCTGCTGCGGTTGCCCCTGGCTGCCCTGCTGCTGGCCACGGTGGCGGGAGGGGGACTACTGGCGGTGGGGCAGGTGCTGGTGGAGGGCCGCGAACGGGCCTACCTCCACCAGTTGCTGTCGCGGCGTGTGTCGCCCGCCCTGCTGCACGACATCCTTCGCAACCCCGGGCCGATCTGGACCCAGGTCGGCGGCAGCCGCGCCCGCTGCGTGGTGCTGTTCAGCGATCTGGTGGGGTTCACCTCGCTGAGTGTCGACATGCCCGCCACCGAGCTCTTCACCCTGCTCAACCGCTACTTCGAAGTGATGGCCAGCGCCGTGCTGGCGGAGCAGGGCCTGCTCGACAAGTTCATTGGTGATGCGGTGATGGCGGAATTCGGCGTGCCCCGCAGCCGCGGCGATCGCGAGGAGGCCCGCGCGGCGGTGCGGGCGGCGCTGGCGATGCAGAGCGGCCTGCAGGCGCTCAACCGGGAGCTGGCGGCGGTGGGCCGGCAGCCGCTGCGCCATGGCATCGGTCTGCACGTGGGCGAGGTGACCGCCGGCAATCTCGGCGCGGCCCAGCGGCTGGAGTTCACCGTGGTGGGGGCCACCGTCAACGTGGCCAGCCGGCTGGAGGGGCTCACCCGCCGCTATCCCGAGCAGCCGATCCTGATCAGTGGGGAGCTGCTGGCCCTGCTGCCCGGTGAGCTGGATGTGGTGCCTCTGGGGGCGCACACGCTCAAGGGCTGGCCCCAGCCGCTCGAGGTCTTCGGCCTGCGGGGTGTGTGCGGGCGGATAAACGGTCCAGAATGTCTGGATGGCCCTTTTCCGTTGCCAGATCCGGGCGCGGGAGATTGACGGCGCCGTTCGCTTCGTCTGAATTCAGGATTCGCCATGCCCGCTCTTGCTGCTTCCGCCGGTGATCTCCTGGCCGCTCGGCTGAGCCTGAATGCTCTGCTGCGCCCAGCCGCCCTGCTGAGCCTGGCGGCTGGGGCGGGTCTGGCTCTGTCGAGCTCCCCTGTGCGCGCCAACGAGAAGGCCACGGTGCGGGAGATTCTTGATGGCAAGGAGCTCTACATCGACGACCGTCAGGCAAAGGTGAAGCAGACGGCCATCACCCCGCAGGAGATCAGCACGAAGAACAGCCGCGCCCAGCTCGGTTTCGCCTCCGGCGCCGCCGGACGGCTCAACCGCTTCTCCCAGCTGCGGCTTGGCAGCACCTGCTTCCTGCTCAGCAAGGGCCAGGTGCTCGTCTCCGGCCCGCAGAGCGGCTGCACCCGCTCCTCACGGCTGAGCGTGCGCGGCACCAACTATGTGCTTCAGGTCGACGACGACGGCATCGCAGAGCTCTCGGTGCTGGAGGGCTCTGTGGAGGTGGAAGCGCTCCGGGATGGCACGCCGACCGGCGCCGCACCCACCACCGTGAACGCGGGTGAACGCCTGCGCCTCTCGCCCGCCGGTGTGGTGCTCGCCCTGCTGCGGCTCACCAGCGGTGATTACGGCTCCCTGATCAACGGACCACTCTTTCAGGGCTTCACCACACCCCTGCCGGCGATCGGGTCACTCGAGAGCTACATCCGCTCGTACGTGCCCGGGGTGTCGCTGCCCTCCGCGCCAGTGTCGGTCCCGTCGATTCCGAGTTTCGGTCTGCCGCGGTTGTTCTAGTGGGGACCCGGCCGGCTGCCGCGACTGCCCGCCCCACCATGCCGGCCTGCACCGCTAGGCCGGCCGGCATGGTGGGGCGATGAAGCTGAGCACCCGGCGGCTGCCGTTGCTGTCGCTGGCGCTCGTGCTGGCGGTGGGGGCCTTGGGGGGGTGGCCACCGGGCCGCTGGCGCGCCTGGGAGCGCTCGATCGAGCAACAACTGGTGCTGTGGCGCGGTCCGCGCCAGCCACCGGCGGCGGTGGTGGTGGTGGCGATCGATGACGCCACCCTGCAGCAGGGTGGCTGGTTCGTGAGCCAGAACCGCGCCACCATTCCCCCCTGGGCCCGCGGCATCGGCACCCTGCCCTGGCCCCGCACCGCCTATGGCCTGTTGGCCGAGCGGCTTTTGGAGGCAGGCGCGGCCGGTGTGGCGATCAATGTGGTGTTCGCCGGCCCCAGCAGCCAGGGGACCAGCGACGACCGGGCCATGAACCGCCTGCTGGAGAAGCAGCGCGGGCGCGTGGCACTCGCGGCGGAGATGCTCGAACCGCAGGACCCGGAAGCAGGCAGCGGCCTCACCCTGGTGCGCCCGGAAGCCTTCCTGGCTGCGATCGGCGGCCCCGCCCAGCTTGGGCTCACCAATGTTCTGCCCCAGCAGGAGGGGGCGCCGGCCTTCCACCCCGAGGCCTACGGCCGCGGCCTGCTGCCGGCCAATGGGGTGGAGCCGTTTCCCTCTTTGGCCGGCACCGCGCTGCGGCTGCTGGGGCGGCCGAGCCTGCAACCCGACCAGCACCGCGCCCTCAACGTCTACGGCCCGGAAGGCACCTTCCTGCGCCTTTCCGCCTGGGAGGTGCTGGACCCGGAGCGCTGGCGCCGCCATCCTCGCCGCGCTGCCGTGCAGGGCGCCCTGGTGCTGGTGGGGCCGGTGGTGTCGCAAGGGGAAGGAGGCAATGCCACCCCGTTCGGCAACCTGTCGGGGTTGGAGCTGCTGGCTACCGCCACGGCCAACTCCCTGCAGGGCGATGGGCTGGCTCCGTGGCCGGAAGCCCCCCTGGCCCGGGCGTTGCTGGCGGCCTTGCCGGTGCTGCTGGTGGCGCTGGCGGCGTTGCGGGTGGCGGCGCTGCGCTGGCGGCTCCTGGCCCTGGGTGTGGTGCTGGTGGTGCAGCTGACGGCGGGGGCGGTGCTGCTCGCCCGCGCTCACCGCTGGCTGCCGCTGCTGGCACCGGTGAGCGGCCTGGTGCTGCTGGGCCTGCTCTACGGCGGCGACGCCTACCTGCGCGAGGAGCGGGAACGGCGGCGCCTGAGGCGCACCTTCGAGCGCTACGTGGCTCCCAGTGTGGTGGCCGAGATCCTGGCCGATCCGGCGGCGGCCGATGGCATGCTGCGCGGCCGGCTGCGGCCGGTCACCGTGCTGTTCTCCGACCTCAAGGGCTTCACCCAGCTGACCCGCCTGCGCAGCAGCAACGGCGAGATCGAGCTGCATGTCCAGCAGCTCAACCGCTACCTCGGCGCCATGGTGGAGGTGATCACCGCCCACGGCGGCACCATCGACAAGTTCATCGGCGATGCGGTGATGGCGGTGTTCGGCGCGCCGCTCAGCCGGGGCCCGCAGGCGGAAGCCCTGACGGCCCTGCGCTGCGCCACCGCCATGAAGGCCGCACTGGCGCAGCTCAACGCTCGCTGGGCCGAAGAGGGCCTGCCGCCCTTCGCCAGCGGCATCGGCCTCGCCAGTGGCGCGGTGATCGTGGGCCAGATCGGCAGCCCCCAGCGGCTCGAATTCACCGTGATCGGCGACACGGTCAACCTGGCCAGCCGCCTGGAGGGGCTCACCCGCCAAGTGGACGCCGGCCTGTTGTTCGATCAGGCCACCGCCGATCTGGTGGCGGAGGTGCTGCCGGTCCAGGGGCTGGGGGAACGGCCGGTGAAGGGGATGGAGGCGCTGCCGATCTACACCCTCGGCCCGGCGGTGCGGCCTGCGGAAGTCGGCGGCTGATCTGCGCGGCCACCCGCAAAAGCCCGGTCCCAGCGGAAGGGGGCGAGCAGCTCCGGCACCGCGGTGGAGCCCAGCAGCAGCGGCACCAGCAGCTCGGCGGTGATCGCGGCCAGCAGCACGCCGTTGCGGTAGTGGCCCGTGGCCAGCCACACCCCCTCGATCGGGCCGGCCCCCAGCAATGGCGCCTCGTCCGGGGTGCCGGGCCGGAAGCCCCACCAGCGCTCCATCGGCGGCCAGCCGGCGGCGGCCGGCAGCAGGGCGGCCAGGTTGTCCTCCAGCTGGCGCTGCCCCTGGGGAGTGAGCCCGTCCGCGAAGCCGGCCTGCGGCTCGGCGGTGGCCCCCACCACCACCAGGCCGTCGTCACGCGGCACCAGGTAGGTCCCGGGGCCGAACACCACCCGCCGCAGCGCCTGGCGCGGTCCCTGCAGCGACAGCATCTGCCCTTTGACCGGATGGACCGGAAGCGCGGGCAGCAGGTCGGCGCTCCAGGCGCCGCAGGCCAGCACCGCCTGCTGGCAGGCCAGGCGCCGCTCCTCCCCGTCGGCGCCCCGCAGTCGCACGCCGGTGAGGCGGCGATCGTGCAGCAGTTCCAGCACCTCGGCGCCCTCCTCGAAGGCCACACCCCGCTCCACGCAGGCGCGCTCCAGGGCCCGCATCAGCTGGCGGCGGTTGTCGATCTGGCCGTCCTGGGCGAACAACAGGCCGGCCTGGAAGCTGGGTCCGATGCCGGGCACCTCCGCCTCCAGCCGCGTGCGATCGAGCGCTTCCCCCAGCGCGGCCGTTGGGTAGGTGTCGCGCTCACCGACGGAACGGAAGGGCACCACGATGCCGCAGGCACGCAGGCCGCAGCGCAGGCCGCTGTCGGCTTCGATCTGGGCCACCCAGGTCGGAATTTGCTCCAGGCTGGCCTGGCCGAGGGCGAGCAGCGGGCCGCTGAGTCCCTCGGCATGGGGGGCGAGCATGCCGGCGGCCACGAAGCCGGCCGCCTCGCTGCGCCGGCGGCTGAGCACCTTCACCGCCAGACCCCGACGGGCACATTGATGGGCGACGGCCAGGCCGATCAGGCCACCGCCGAGGATCAGGAGTGGGTCGCTGGCCGCTGCCGGCATGGCTGGGCGGGGAGATCGCACAGCTCTCTAGTGTTCCAGCCGGCGGCACAGCCAGGGCAGGCTCAGGCCCTGCAGGCTGAGGTTGAGGAACACCACCACGAAGATCAGTCCCTCCACCAGATCCTCCAGCCGGGGCAGCTCGGCGGGGGGGATGCCGGGCAGGGAGGGCAGGACCTGGGTCACGCTGTAGCCCAGGGCGATCGGCACCGCCCCGCGCAGTCCGCACCAGGCGATCAACACGCCTGCCTGCCAGTCGAAGGGCGACCAGGGCTGAAACACCCACACGCTCAATGGCCGGGCCAGCAGCATCAGTCCGAGGGCCACCAGCGCTCCGGGCAGGGCGGCGCCAGGGAGGCTGCTGGCATCGATCAGCACACCGAACAGCAGAAATACCGTGATCTGCATGGTGGTGTTGAAGGGCTCCAGGCTGTGCTCGAGCAGTTCCGGCGTGATCAGCTTGTTCTCGTAGATGTTGTTGGCCAGAAACAGACCCGTCACGTAGGTGGCGATGAAGCCGGAGCCCTCCAGCAGGGTGGCGAAGCCGTAAGACGCCAGGGCGATGGAGATGCCCACCACCAGGATCTGGTCCTTGCTGGTGATCAGGTGATTCAGCGCGTACTGGGCCAGATAGGTGAGAATCAGGCCCACCAGGATGCCGCTGCCCACGCTCTTGATAAAGCCCTGGAGCTGATCCAGCAGGGCTCCACCTTCGCTGCCCCCCTGGCCGGTGAGCCCCACGATCAGAAACAGGAACAGGATCGCCGCGGGATCGTTCACCGACGACTCGAACTCCAGCAGTGAGCGCACCCGCACCGGAATGCGGTCCTGCACCACCCGCAGCACGCTGAGGGTGGCGCCGGCGTCGGTGGAGCCGAGGCAGGCTGCCACCAGTAGGGCCACGCTCAGGGGCATGGGTTGGCCCAGACCATGGAACACCGCCCAGATCAGGCCTCCGAGCAGCAGCGACGACACGGCCACGCCGCCCACCGCCAGCAGCACGCCGTAGCCCAGGAAGCCCCGGATGTGCTGGGTGTCGGAGTTGAGCCCGGCCACGAACAGCAGCATGCTCAGGGTCACGGTGTGCAGGGCCTCCACCGCCTGCACCGTCAGCAGTCCGGCGCTGGGCTGGATGGCGACCCCCAGCACCAGGATGCCGAGGATGGCAGGCACCCGCAGCTGCAGGGCCAGCCGGCTGGCCACCAGGGTGGCCAGGTAGGTCACGGCGATGGCGGCGAGCAGGCCATGCAGCGGAATCTGCAGGCCGGTGGCTATGGGCCCGGTTGCGGTCATGGGTGGTGGCCAGGGGTGGGGGTTGGGGGCAGCGGCTTGGGCAGCGCGGCGAACCAGTGGAACAGGAACGGGGAGAGCAGCAGCAGGCAGAGCAGGTTGGGCAGCACCACCAGGGCCTCCAGCAGTTCGGCCACCTGCCACAGTCCATCGCCGCTGCCGGGGGCCAGCAGCACCAGGGCGCCGCACCAGCAGCCGCGGAACAGTGGCCGCCAGCGCAGGCCTGTAAGAAACACCAGACAGCGCTCCGCCACGACGCTGGCGGTGAGGATGGTGCTGAAGGCGAACAGCACCAGCGCCAGATGGCTGATCCAGAGTGAGCCGGGTCGTGCCCAGGTCATTGCGGCGTTCACCACGCTGAACGGATCGCCGCCGCTGCGGTAGGCGCCGCTGGCGATCACCAGCAGGCCGATTGCGCTGCAGACGGCGGTGTCCACCAGGTTTCCCAGCATGGCCACCGTGCCCTGGCGGAGCGGATCGGCGGGCCAGGCGGTGGCCTGCACGATGGCGGCGCTGCCGGTGCCGGCCTCATTGGAGAACACCGCCAGGCGCACGGCGGCACTCACCGTCACCGCCACGCTGCCGCCGGCGATGGCGCTGGGGGCGAGGGCTCCGTCCAGCACCTGTACGAGCACCTGCTTCAGCTGGTCGAGGTGGTCCAGCAGCAGCACCGCCATGGCCAGGCCGTAGCCCAGCACCATCAGCGGCACCAGCACCACGGCCACGCGGGCGACGCGTTTCAGTCCGCCACTGATCACCGCCGCTGTGGCCAGGGCCACCACCAGGCCGGTGAGCAGGGGCGGACTGCCCAGGTCGAGGGCCATCACCCGGGCCAGCTGGCGCACCTGCAGGCCGTTGGAGGAACCGAAGGCGGAGACCACGGTCATCGCTGCGAACACCGTCGCCAGCCAGCGCCAGCGCCGGTGCAGGCCGCGGCGGATGGTGAGCATCGGCCCCGCCAGCACGCTGCCATCGGCCAGGCGGCGGCGGAACTGGACGGCCAGAACCGTCTCCGCAAACTTGAGGGCCATGCCCACCAGCGACACCGCCCACAGCCAGGCCAGCACCCCGGGCCCGCCCAGGCTGATCCCCAGGGCCACGCCGGTGATGTTGCCGATCCCCACGGTGCCGCCCAGGGTCACCAGAAAGGCGCTCCAGCTGTCCAGCTCGCCCTCTGCAGCCCCAGGGGCGGGGCCGGGGTGGCGCAGGGCCCGCCAGAGCTGGCGCAGGCCGAAGGGAATCAGCCGCCAGGGCGCGAAGTTGAGCCCCAGGCAGAGGAATACCGCCACGAAGCACACCCAGTCCACCAGGAGGTCCCAGACAAACTGGTGGATCGTTGCAACCAGTTCCATAGGATCGGCCCTGATTGGCAGGCGATGGGCTCATGGTGGCTGATGGGACGGCACACGCTGAAGCAACCGGACCCTGGGAGGCCGTGATCGGCCTTGAAACCCACGTGCAGCTCGGCACCGCCAGCAAGATCTTCACGGCCGCCTCCACCAGCTTCGGCGACGACCCCAACACCCACATCGACCCGGTGGTGCTGGGCCTGCCGGGCACGCTGCCGGTGCTCAATGAGAAAGTGCTGGAGTATGCGGTGAAGGCGTCCCTGGCGCTCAATCTGCAGGTGGCCGAGCACAGCAAGTTCGACCGCAAGCAGTATTTCTATCCCGATCTGCCGAAGAACTACCAGATCTCCCAGTTCGATCAGCCGATCGCCGAAAACGGCTGGATCGAGGTGGAAGTGGCCGAGAAGGGCAAGGACACCTACCTGAAGACGATCGGCATCGAACGGCTCCACATGGAGGAAGACGCCGGCAAGCTCGTGCACGCCGGCAGCGACCGTCTGGCGGGCAGCACCCACTCCTTGGTGGATTACAACCGCGCCGGTGTGGCGCTGGCCGAGATCGTCAGCAAGCCCGATCTGCGCACCGGCCGGGAGGCGGCGGAGTACGCCTCCGAGATCCGCCGGATCATGCGCTATCTAGGCGTCAGCGACGGCAACATGCAGGAAGGTTCGCTGCGCTGCGACGTCAACATCTCCGTGCGCCGCGGGCCCGATGAACCGTTCGGCGTGAAGGTGGAGATCAAGAACATGAACTCCTTCTCCGCCATCCAGAAAGCCTGCGATTACGAGATCGCGCGCCAGATCAAGGCGATCGAGGCTGGTGAGCCGATCCACCAGGAAACGCGGCTGTGGGATGAGAGCAAGCAGCTCACCAAGAGCATGCGCAGCAAGGAGGGCAGCAGCGACTACCGCTACTTCCCCGAGCCCGATCTCGGCCCGATCGAGGTCACTCCGGCGCGGCGCGAGGCCTGGCGGGCCGAACTGCCCGAGCTGCCGGCCGCCAAGCGTCACCGCTACGCCGAGCAGCTGGGGCTGTCGATCTACGACGCCCGCGTGCTGACCGAAGAGCGGGGGATGGCCGAATACTTCGAAGCGGCGGTGGCGGCCGGCGCCGATCCCAAAGGCGTGGCCAACTGGGTCACCGGCGACATCGCCGCCTATGTGAATGCCAATCGCCTCTCGCTGGCAGAGCTGCCGCTCAAGCCGGAGCAACTGGCTGAGATGGTTCAGCTGATCGAATCCGGGGTGATCAGCGGCAAGATTGCCAAGGAACTGTTGCCGGAGCTGCTGGAGAAGGGCGGCTCCACCAAGGCGATCGTGGCCGAACGGGGCCTCGGCATGATCAGTGACCCGGCGGCGATCACGGCGATCGTGGAGGAGCTGCTGGCGGCCCATCCCGAGGAAGTGGCTGCCTTCCGTGGCGGCAAGAACAAACTGCAGGGCTTCTTTGTGGGGCAGCTGATGAAGCGCACCGGCGGCAAGGCCGACCCCAAGCTCGCCAACCAGATCCTGATCGCCAAGCTGAACGGCTGAGATCCGAGCCTGAAGCCTCGCTGAGTGTTTCGGGCCTGGACACTCCCTGGGTCCACCGCCAGAGGGGAAGAGTCTGCTGGGTCGCTAGGGCTGCTTGGCGCTGAGCCTTGAGCCCTCGCTGGGCCTGCTGTCCTGCTGTCCTGCTGTCCTGCTGAGCCTCTGGAGTTGGGGCCCAACGGCTCTTCTAGCCGCACAGCCAGTCGCGTCGGCTGGTCCTTCAGCTGTGCTGAGCGCTGGTGACTCATGGAGTCGCCGGTCAGGTGCCGTGGTGTCCCACCTCCGGTAGGAGGCCCCCCGCCACGACGCTGCATCACAGCTCGCCTCCCCTCTGGCTGGCTCGCCGTGGTCCGGCCTGAAGCAAAGCCTGAGAAAAAGGTTTGCAAAGCCTGAGAGGGCCATGTATGTTTGGTGTCGATTGGCACAGTCTTCCGGTCATTGCCCGGCTGCAGCCCTCCTCAGGCGGCCCACGTCCTGAAAGATCCATGAGAGCGGGTCTCTCAGTTCACGCCTGAAGGCCAGCCGTCGACTCCACGGCGTTTCCGCCCTCAGGGGTGCAGCACCCGCCGGCCCTTTCACGAAAACATCATCTGATTAGCAATGCCTGCAGCTTCCGACATTCGCGCCAGCCACGACCAGCGGTTTGGCACCTGGATCACCAACCCCGACACGCTGACCACCGCACGCCCAAGCGGCAACAGCATCACCGCAGGGATCCCTTGGGTTCATGTTGATTTCGACGGTCACGTAACCGGACCAACCGAAGTCACAACTTCGTCCCGGTATGCAACGACAAACAGCGGCTACACGCTGGATCAGCGCCGCCAAGTGCTTGAAGCTCTCGACAGCGCTTACGCTCCGTTCAACGTGCGATTCACTACGGACCCCAATCCACTTCCCGGTGCCGGATACTACGCAGGGAAACTGTTGATCGGGGCAACCATGACCAGGAATGCAGCCCCCCTTTCTAGCGTTCCTGGGATTGCTAGGTCAAACTCGTTTGGAGGCACGAGCAGCAACCCTATCGCCGCCGTCAGATGGAACACAAGGACGCCGCTAACTGTCAACGAAGTAGGCTTTTTTGCCGTTCATGAAATCGGCCACACACTTGATTTGCGGCACAAGGGGCTTCTGGCTTCCAGCACGGAAAGTGCCGAGGAGTATTACGGCGGCCATGCAACCACAGCAGGCAATCGCTGGTTCCCTTACATGGGAAAGGCGCCTGTTGGAACAAATGTGTTCCCGCAGTGGAGTAAGGGTGACTACTTCAAGAATGGTCGCGCAGCCTCAAATGCCGTCGATGAAGTGGCCGCTCTAACCGCTCGCCTTGGCCTGCGCCCTGACGATTTCCCCGACTTGATCACCAGCACCATGCCAACTCGCAGCGTAGGCGACGGTCGGTTTGTATCTGGCACCATCAGCACTAGGACTGATGTGGACATTTTCAGGGTCCAATGGAATGGCGGGCCGCTCAGTCTTCGGGTAGACCCCGCTGGCGCCGTAATGGGGGCAGGGACGCAGACTGCTTTCGGGGCCACCGACGACATTTCCGGCCTCAACCTGCAGATGGACATTCTCAGGAGCAACGGCACCGTAGCCTTCACGTCTTCGCCGACCAACAGCAAGGGCGCGGCCTTCACGGATCTGAACCTGCCTGCGGGCACATATTTCGTCCGCGTGGATGGCGTGGGAGAGGGCGCCTTCGCCGGCTTCAATAGCACCGGCTTCGATGACTACGGATCTCTCGGCGGCTACACGCTGAGCGGACTGCTGTAATGAACGCCCGCCTCGCCCTCCAGACCATCGCTCAGCGTGCCTTAGCGCAACGTGATGCCGACCGCCTGCGGGTTGCCCAAGAACTTGATGCTGCTGACGAACTCAACCACGATGGCCCGAAGCTCATCATCCTGATCGCCAAGCTGAACGGCTGAGGTCCGAGCCTGAAGCCTCGCTGGGCCTGCTGTCCTGCTGAGCCTCTGGCGTTGGGGTCCAACGGCTCTTCTAGCCGCACAGCCAGTTGCGTCGGCTGTTCCTTCAGGCGTGCTGAGCGCGGCTGGCTGATGGAGTCGCCGGTCAGGAGCCGTGGCGTCCCACCTCCGGTAGGAGGGCCTCCCCCGCCACGACGCTGCATCACAGCTCGGATCCCCTCTGGCTGGCTCGCCATGGTCCGGCCTGAAGCAACGCATGATGAAAGGGTTTGCAAAGTCTGAGAAAACCATGTATGTTTCCTGGCGATTGCCCCACTCTTCCGGCCATTGCCCGACTGCAGCCCTCCTCAGGCGGCCCATGTCCTGAAAGATCCATGAGAGTGGGTCACTCAGTTCACACCTGAAGGCCGGCCGTCGACTCCACGGCGCTTCCGCCCTCAGGGGTGCAGCACCCGCCGGCCCATTCACGAATCTCCGCAGCGAACCCCACGTGACCACCGCTCGCCCCGGCCTCCCCGCCCCGTTTTCCCGCCCAACGGGGCAGCCGGTTGCCGTCAGCGCCGTTCTGGATGGCGCCGCTTCGTGTCTATTCGTGGTGTTCGCGATCAGCGCCCTCACGCTGTTCCTGCCGCTCGATCCCACCAATCCCACCTGGCAGCTGCGAGTGGTCGGCGGTGTGATCCAGGCCGCTCCCCTGGCTCTGGTGGGCTTTCTGCTGCTGCATGGGGCGGCCCATCTCGATCCGGAGCGCTCCCGCTACACGGTGCGATTGGCCACGGCGCGGCAGCGGGCCCTAGTGGCGGCCTTGGGCTTCGTCCTGCTGGTCCCGCTGCAGGCCACCGCTCTGTGGACACTGTTCACCGCAGATGCGGATCAGCTCGCCCAACGCAGGGCTAGCACCGAAGCCACGTTCGTGGCCCTGCGCAGCGCCGTAGGTGAGGCCACCACGCCCCAGGAGCTGCAGCGAGAGATGCGGGTGCTGCGGGGCCCGGCCATCAACGATCAGCAGCTGGATCAGCCGATCGCGGCCCTACGCACCCAGACCCTGCGCAATCTTGACCGCACCCAGGCGGTGATGGACCAGAAATTGCGTGGCCCCGATCAGAAGGGAATCATGGAGCTGGTACAGAACGGCATCCGGATTGGCGTGTCCGGGCTGGCCTTTGCCTTTGCCTTCGCGCTAGGCGCGCTCCAGTGCCGTCCTGCGAGCGCACGGCGGTGCCGAAGCGTCATGGGCGTTTTTTCCCGCCCGCGTTCGCATGACCTCGTGCCGTCTCGCGTGCCGGCCTCCTCCGTCACCACCCGGCGTTAAGCGCTTCCAGCCTGCTGCGGCTCCAGCCAGTTTTCACAGGCGAGCAAGGGCTTAGCGCCTTTCGCCCGTTGCCTCCAGCCCGAGCGCCCGCCCCAGCTGGCTCGCCAGGCTTTCGGCGCCTTGGCGGTTGTCGATCAGCACATCGGCAAGCGAGCGCTTGCGCTCCAGCGGCCACTGGGCAGCGATCCTGGCGTCGGCGTCGGCAGCCGTGGTGCCATCGCGCGCCAGCAGACGTGCCCGTTGTTCGGCTGGTTCACAGTCCACCAACCAGATTTCCGAGCAAAGCGACTCCAGGCCGGCCTCGAACAGGAGAGGGATCATCAGCACCACGGCCGGTTCCTCTGCAAGGCCCGCCAGCTCCTGGGTAAAGCGCTGGCGCACCAGCGGGTGCACCAATCCTTCCAGCCAACGGCGCTCCACTGGATCGCTGAACACCAGCCGACCGAGAGCCCGCCGATCGAGCGTCTCAGCGGGATCCGCTTCGGCACCTTCAGCACCGCCGTCTTCGCCCAGCCGCGGCACCAGCACCTGGGTGCCGAAGCGTGCCACGACGGCTTGGCTGCCGGCGGTTCCGGGAGCGAGCGCCTCCCTGGCGTAGAGGTCAGCATCAAGCACCGGCACAGCGAAGCGGGCCTGCAGCAACTGGGCCACGGTGCTCTTGCCCGTGGCGATGCCGCCGGTGAGGCCGATGCGGCGCTGGTGTGTGGCCATCAGGCTCGCCTCAAGTCGCAGGGTGACTGTGGAGCGCTGGTCTCACGCCGGCCCTCAACGGCTCGCTTCGGGGAACTCGAGCAGTCAGCTGGCGCAGCATGTGCTTGAAGAGTTGAACGGTGAACCCACCGGCATCCTGTTGGCGGATAGCCATCGTTCCAGCGAGGCTGTAAACCAGCCAGCCCATCCTTACGCATTCGTGCCATCAGATTCATTGACTGTTTCGATCGTGAAGTGCGCAGTGATGAGCTCAGTATTGAACTGCTCGATCGGACAATCCTTGATCGACGGCATTTTCTCTCCGGAAAGCACCCGGCACATCGCGCTTGAGTGCAGTTTCGACAGAATCACTCTAAAGCCAGTCACAATCAGATGTCAACAGTGTTCGGTTTCGTTCAATCGCCACCTGAAAACAATCTCAGATCACCGGCTTTTGTGTCGAAATAAATGAATATGGCTGCGGAACAAGCTAGCGCCAAAGACCACTCAAGTTCATGCCAGTTCATGCCGGCCAGGATGTGGCTGCATGCTTTTCATCATGTGCTCAAGTGGTTTGCCCAGGCCCCGCGCCCCCGGCTGGCCGCCTGCCGCCCCCGAAGATGGCAACAGCTCCAACAGGCGCCCCATGACCCGCATCCCCGCCCCCTGGCAGCCCGTGCCCGGCGGTCTCACCGCCCCCAGCGGTTTCCTGGCGGCCGGCAGCACGGCCGGGCTGAAGGCCTCCGGCAAGCCCGATCTCTCCCTGTTGCTGGCACCGGCAGGGGCGGTGTGCGCCGGCAGCTTCACCACCAACCGGGTGCGCGCCGCCTGCGTGGATCTCTGTGAGCAGCGGCTGGCGGCCAGCGGCGGCCGGGCCCGCGCCGTGCTCACCAATTCAGGCCAGGCCAACGCCTGCACCGGCGCGCGCGGCCTGGCCGACAGCCTCACCGCCACCTCCGCCCTCGCCGCCCAGCTGGAGCTGGCGCCGGAGCAGGTGCTGATCTGCTCCACCGGGGTGATCGGCGTGCCGATCCCGATGGACCCATTGATCGCGGGCCTCGATCCGCTGGTGGCGGCCCTCAGCCCCGAGGGCGGCGGCGCCGCCGCCACGGCGATCCTCACCACCGATCTGGTCGACAAGCAGATCGCCCTGGAGGCCAACCTGGGCGGGCGGCGCGTGCGCCTCGGCGGCATGGCCAAAGGCTCGGGGATGATCCACCCCGCCATGGCCACCATGCTGGGCTATCTCAGCTGCGATGCCGGCGTGCCGGCTGAGCTGTGGCGGGGCATGGTGCAGCGGGCGGTCGACCGCTCCTTCAACGCGATCACGGTGGACGGCGACACCAGCACCAACGACACGTACCTGGCCTTTGCCGCCGGTGAACCCCTGAGCCCCGAGCACTACGAGGCGCTGGAGGCCGGCCTCACGGCGGTGTCGCAGCACCTGGCCCGGGCGATCGCCCGCGACGGCGAAGGCGCCAGCTGCCTGATCGAGGTGCAGGTGGAAGGGGCCGCCACCGAGGCCGGCGCCCGCGCCATCGCCCGCACCATCTGCGGCTCCTCGCTGGTGAAGTGCGCCATCCACGGCCGCGATCCGAACTGGGGCCGCATCGTGGCGGCGGCGGGCCGCGCCGACGTGCCCTTCGATCCCGAGGCCGTGGCGCTCTGGCTGGGGGTGTACCAACTGATGGCCGCCGGCCAGCCCCTGCCCTTCGATCGCCCGGCCGCCTCCCGCTACATGGCCGATCGCGCCGCCGGCGCCTATCTCGATGACGACACCGTGGCCATCCGGCTGGTGGTGGGCGACGGCCCCGGCCACGGCCTGGCCTGGGGCTGCGACCTTTCGGATCAATACGTGCGCATCAACGCCGACTACACCACCTGAATCCCCTGGTACCAGCGGCTTGCGTGGGTCTTTGCTCGCGTTTGATCGCTAGGGTCAGCGCACCGATTTCAGGGGCCGATGGCGATTCAGCTGCGTGAATCCCGGATGCATGTCATCCGCTGGATTCTCACCACCGGCTGGCTGTTGATCATCGCCTCGCTGTTCTTCGACCCCTGGAGTCCCGCGCTCACCGAGCCGGGCCACCCCTGGAGTCCATTGCGCCTGAGCGAGGCCTGCGTGCCTGTGCAGGACCGCTGCCTGGGCGAGCAGCCTTATCCGCTCGGCACCACCCTCTTCTGGGGGGCGGTGGTGCCCTCGGGAATCTTCATCCTGCTGGTGTTCGGCCATGAGCTGTGGCGCCGCATCTGCCCGCTCTCCTTCCTCTCCCAGATCCCTCGCGCCCTGGGCCTGCAGCGCCAGATCGCCAAGCTCAATCCCCGCACCGGCGAGCGGCGCCCCCAGCTGGCCAAGGTGCCCGCCGATTCCTGGCTGGCCCGCCACTACTCGAGCGTGCAGTTCGGCTGGCTGTTCGCGGGCCTCTGCGGCCGCATCCTTTTCTTCAATGCGGATCGCCTGGTGCTGGCCGCCTGGCTGCTGGGCACGATCGCAGTGGCGATGCTGGTGGGTTGGCTGTACGGCGGCAAGGCCTGGTGCCAGTACTTCTGCCCGATGGCGCCGGTGCAGAGCGTGTTCTCCGCCCCCTCCGGGCTGCTGGGCAGCAAGGCGCACCTGAGCGAGCAGCCGATCACCCAGTCGATGTGCCGCACCACGCTGCCCGATGGCAGCGAGCAGAGCGCCTGTGTGGCCTGCCAGCAACCCTGCATCGACATCGACGCCGAGCGTATGTACTGGGCGCGGATCACCACACCGGCCTTCGCCTTCGAGCGTTATGGCTATGTGGGGCTGGTGCTGGGCTACTTCCTCTATTACTACCTGTACGCCGGCAACTGGGAGTACTACTTCTCCGGGATCTGGGTCCGCCAGAGCGACCAGCTCGCCACCCTGCTCAGCCCCGGGCTGTTCCTGTTCGGCCAGGCCATCCCCATCCCCCGCCTGGTGGCGGTGCCCCTGGTGCTGGGGCTGTTCACCTGGCTGGGGGTGGTGGTGGGGCGCTGGATCGAAGCCGGTGCGCGCTCCCGCGAACGGCGCCTTGCCGCCCGCAGCGGTGCCATGCCGCTGCCGCCGGAGCAGCTCCGCCACCGCATCTTTGTGGTGGCCACCTTCCTGGTGTTCAACTTCTTTTTTCTGTTTGCGGGTCGGCCGCTGCTGCGGCTGCTGCCGCCCTGGGTGCAATACCTCTTCGACGGCGCCCTGGTGGCCTTCAGCACGCTGTGGGTGTACAAGGCCTGGCGCCGCAACCCCGAGATCTACAGCCGCGAGAACCTGGCCAGCCGCTTCCGCAAGCAACTGGAGCGCCTCCAGCTCGATGTGGGCCGCTTCCTCGATGGCCGCACCCTCGGCGACCTCAACGCCCACGAGGTGTATGTGCTGGCCAAGGTGCTGCCGGGCTTCAGCAGCGAGAAACGCCACGAGGCCTACAAGGGCGTGGTGCGTGAGGCGCTTGAGGAGGGCTACGTGAGTGTGGCCACCAGCCTGGAGGTGCTGCAGCAGATGCGCCGCGAGCTCGGCATCTCCGATGAGGAGCACGAGCAGCTGCTCGAAGAGCTGGGGGTGGAGGATCCCACCCTGCTCGATCCCGCCAACCGCCGCAGCCTGGAGGATCAGGTGCGGCTCAGCGGCTACCGCAAGTCGCTCGATCGACTGATGCGGCTGCAGAGCCGTGCGCAGGAGCAGGGCGACACCAAGGCGATCCGCTCGCTGCGTCGCCGCTACGGCATCACCGCCGCGGAGGAGGAGGAGATTCTCGGCGGGCTGTCGCCGCAGGCCAGCGCCGCCCAGAAGGCTGAGGTGCTGCTGCAGCGCCTGCCGGAACTGATTGAGGCCTTCCGCGCCCTGCAGCAGCCGTCGCTGCCGGAGGCGCCGGTGGTGCGCGCCCTGCTCAGCGGGCACATCCGCCACCGGGAGCAGCTGAGCCTGCGGGCGATCCTGTGGGCCCTGGCCACCCTGCAGCAGGATCCTGCCGTGCCCGCCCTGGTGGCGGATCTGCAGAAGCTCTCGCCATTGGTGCTGCTGGAGCTGCTGGAGCAGGAGCCGTGGCAGGAGCGCCTGCCGGCGGAGGTGCTGGCGGCACTCACCCAGCCGGGCACAGGCGCCAGCTGCTCGCTGGTGGTTCCCCTGCCGGTCACCCTGCACCACCTCGACACCCTGCTGCAGGACCGCAACCCGCTGATCCAGGCGTCCGCCCTGTTCCTGATCGCCCGGCTGGACGGCCAGAAGGGCCAGGCCCAGGCAGCGGCGCTGCGCGGTGGCGCGTCCGCCCCGCTGCTGGCAAGCACGGCCGAGCGCCTGCTGGCCCAGGGCGATACGCCGCCCAGTCTCGAGGCCTGCCCTGAGCTCGAAAAGCGGGTGGTGCTCGCCACCTGCGAGGCGTTCCGCGGCCTCCACCTCGACACCATCAACGCCCTGGCGGAGGTCTCTGAGCTGCGCCGTTACAGCGCCGGCGCCCTGATCACCGAAACCGGCGACACCTGCCGCGAACTGCTGTTGCTGATCGAAGGCGAAGCCCTGGTGCACTACCGCGATGGCGACCCCAGCGCTGATGGCCAAGGCACCCGGCAGGAGCGCTTCCGGCCGGGCCAGATGCTCGATGAGCTCGAGGTGCTCACCCACAGCGCCACGGAGAACACGATCACGGCGGCGCAGGAGGGCACGCGCCTGCTGGCGGTGCCGGTGGATGGCTTCGATGCTCTGCTCGATCGCGATCAGGACTTCGCCAAGCGCGTGCTCGAACTCGAAACGCGTCAGCTGCAGCGCTTCATGGGCACCCTGCCTGCTGCGGTGGCCGGCTGAGCGCCGTCACCCCCCTGCGAGCACTGTGCCCGCTGGATCAGCCGAACACATTCAGGAAGCGCTGGATGATCACCGCATTGCTGATGTCCACAAAGAAGCCCGATACCAGCGGCACCACGATGAACGCCCGCCGTGCCGCCCCATACTTCTGCGCCACCGCCGACATGTTCGCCATCGCCGTGGGTGTGGCCCCAAGTGAAATGCCGCCGAAACCGGCGCAGATCACGGCCGCTTCGTAATCGCGGCCCATCACACGGAACACCACGAACAGCGCGAACAGGAACGACACCACGAACTGGGCGGTGAGGATGGCGATGATCGGGCCCGCCAGCGAGGCGATGGTCCACAGCTGCAGGCTCATCAGCGACATTGTCAGGAAGATGCCCAGGGCGATGTCGGACACGATGGCCAGGGATCGTGCCGGCGCCAGCTCGCGCACCTTCACCAACCGCGGCACGGTGTTGGTCAGAAAGATCGCCGCGAACAGGCAGCACACGAACAGGGGCAGATTGCTGCCCACGGCCTGCAATCCCTCGAAGAGCAGTTCACCCAGGCCCAGGCTCATGTTGAGCCAGAAGAGGGTCCGCAGCAGCGTGAAGTAGGTGACCCGTTCGAGCGCGTTGCTCTCGGCGGCGGCGTCTTCCACCACGCAGGGAGTGGGCTGGAGCTTGTTGCGCTGGATCAGCAGCCGGGCGATCGGCCCGCCCATCAGCGAGGCGAGCACCAGGCCGAAGGTGGCGCAGGCCACGCCGATTTCCAACGCATTGCTGATGCCGTGCGTTTCCGCGAAGCGGGGAGCCCAGGCGATGGCGGTGCCGTGGCCACCCAGCAGCGACACCGAACCGCCCAGCACCCCCACCAGTGGATTCAGGCCCAGCACTGTGGCTACGCCGATGCCGGTGAGGTTCTGCAGCAGCATGAACACCACCGTGGTGGCGATCAGGATCAGCAGGGGTCGTCCGCCGGAGAGCAGGGTGCGGATGTCAGCGTTGAGGCCGATCGCCGCAAAGAAATAGAGCAGCAGAAAATCACGGGTGAGCAGGTTGAAACCGATCTCCAGCCCGGAAATCGCATGAACCACCGCCAGCAGCACACACACCAGCAGGCCACTGGTCACAGGCTCGGGAATGTTGAATTCCCTCAGAAAGGCCACCTTCCGGTTCAACCAGCGGCCGACCGCCAGCACCACGATGGCGATGTTGAACGTGGCGAAGCTCTCGAATTGCATGGCGGGTGGGGATCAGGGCAGGAGTGGCTCAGGCCGGCCGTCGCCTCAGTCGCATCCCTGCACGGAGATCCGGTAACTGAAACCCACGGCTGCGGGCCTGGTGCTGGAGCCCACCCGGAAGTTCATCAGGTTGGTGCGCTTGCCCGGCACCGCCTGAAACGGGCCGAACTTCCGGCCGGTACCCGGTTCAAAGGTGGGGGTTTCATTCACCACCTGCAGGCTGGTGCCATCGGTGAAGCGCATGAAGGCGGCCACTGGGAAGGTGGCCCGTTCGGTCGAGGCCGACGTGAAGAAGAACTGATAGCTACGGAAGGGCCGGTCCACGATGAAATCGGTGTTCCAGTTGGTGCGGCCCAGCAGCCGGTCGGGGCCGATCCGCTTGGACACCACCGGCTCGCCGCTGCCGCCGAGCGGCATCAGAAAGCGGCAGCGGGCCTCGGCGCTGGTGGTGCTGGCGGCGGCCACCATCAAGGCGGTGAGCAGGATCGGTGGGATCAGGCGCATCGAAACCATGGGAGAGCTCGCATCCAGGCAGCAGCATGGCAGTCCGCTGGAGATGCTCAGATCCCGGCACCTGAAGCGAGGAACCCGTGAACCGAGGGGAACCAGGAGCGAGGGCCACCTGCACAGGGGAGCGCCTAGATCGTGGTGCTCGTTGCTCGTGACAGAGCCTGCGGCAAGACTCTTCAGCGAAGAGGCTCAGTGCAGACGTTCAGCGCGGAGCTTCAGTGCAGAGGCTCCACCCCTACTCGTCTCCGCCCCTACTCATCGCCTGCGGGTGTGAGAGCGATGGCCTCCTGCTGCTGGCGTTCCGTATGGAGCCAGAGGGCAATCATGCCCGCGATCGGGATGGCCAGAAACACCCCCAGCAGACCAGCAACCCGCTGACCGATGAAGAGCGAGAGAAAGAGCAGCACCGGATTGAGCTCCATCGCCCTGCCCATCACCCTGGGGCGCACGATGTTGTCCTGAATCTGGCCGAGCAGCAGCGAAGCGATCAAGGCCCGCAGGCCGATCTCTCCTCCCTGGGAGGCAAAGACCATCACCGAGACCAGCACGATGCCGAGGGTGGCACCGATGCCGGGGATCACATCCAGAACCCCCACGATCACCGCCAGGATCAGGCTGTACTTCACACCCAGCAGGGGAAAAACCACAGCCGTCGAGACGGTCAGAAACACCATCAGAAGCAGCTGACCACGAATGAACCCCAGCACGCTCTGCAGAAAGGTGTGGGCAAAACGATCCCGGTGGGCTTCCGGAATCAGCCGCAGAAACCCTTTCCAGAGCTTCTCCCCATCGATCAACATGTAGAGGCTGATCACCGCACCGAAAATCCCGGTGAACACACCGGAGAACACGGTCTGCAGCAACCCCAGCCCCGTCAGCAATCCCTCCTGCAGCAGGGAGGTGATTCTGTCGAATCCATAGGCTTCGAGGTAGCCTTGCAGAGGCGTGAGATCCTGCTGCTTCATCCTGCTCTGCAGATCCAGCACCAGGCCCTGGCCCTGGTTCAGCACCTGCAGGCCAATGCCGGTGACGAAACCGATCAGGAGGAGCAGGGCGCTGAGAGAAACGATGGCAATCGCCCATCCCCGTGGCAGAGAGCGGCTCAGCCAGGTCACCGGGATGTTGAGCAGCGCCGCCACGATGGCGGCAGCGGTGAACACCGCAATCGTGCCTGAGAAGTAGTCGAAGATCAGCACCGTGACGCCAACGCAGGCCACCAGCAGGAGATACCGCACGAGATTCGTGGTGCTGATCATTGGTGGCTCTCTGCCCTGGAGGCGAACAGGTTCAGGCCCAGGGCTTCCGAGAGAAAACGGGCCGTGAGCTGGCCGCGCACGCTGTTGCCCGCCTCATCGAGCGGTGGCGCGTAGGTGGCCAGGCCACCCTTGCCCGGTGCCACCGTGATCATGCCGCCGGCCACGCCGCTCTTGCCGGGCAGGCCGGTGGCGTAGAGCCAGTCGCCGGAGGTTTCGTACAGCCCGGCGGTGACCATCACCGCCAGCACGTGCTGGCAATGGATGGCATCGATCACCTGCTCCCCTGTGACCGGCTGGCGCCCGCCGTTGGCCAGCGTGGCCGCCATCACGGCCAGGTCGGCACTGGTGACCCGCAGCGAGCATTGACGGGTGTAGAGATCGGTGGCCTCTTCCGGATCCCACCAGAGGCGCTGCTGAGCGCTCAGCAGGCTGGCGATGCCGGTATTGCGTCGGTTGGTAGCCAGCTCGGAGCTGTACACCTCTTCATCCACCTCCAGGGGCCGGCCGGCGAAGCGGGAGAAGCCGGCCTCGATGAAGGCCCACTTCTCCTCGGGCGTGGTGCCTGGCGCCAGGCTGGTGGCGGCGATGGCGCCGGCATTCACCATCGGATTGGAGAGCCCTTCGCTGCTCCGCTCCACCGCCAGCACCGAATTGAAGGGCAGGCCGGTGCTGTTCACCCCCAGTTTTTCGCGGGCTTCGTCTTCACCGATCGCCTGGCAGATGAGCGCGAACTGAAACGGCTTCGAGATGCTCTGGATGCTGAAGGAGGCGCGGGAATCGCCCGCTTCGATCAGCTGCCCGCCGCAGCCGGCCACGCAGATGCCGAACTGCTCGGCATCTGCGGCGGCCAGGGCGGGGATGTAATCGGCCACCTTGCCCTCTCGCACCGGCGCAAAGCGCTGATGCGCCTCCAGCACCAGTGCCTCCACCACCTCGGCGGAGGGCAGGTGGCCGGTGGAGATCCACTCGGAAACGGTGTGCATGGGTGAACGGCTGGTGGTGGGGCGTTGGCGACCGGCGCGTCAGGCCGCGTCCTGGTTCTGCTCCCAGACGAAGCTGGGCAGCCGGTGCAGGGCTTCCCGCTGGGCGCTGCTCCAGGTGTCGATCATGGCGGCCAGTTCCGGCGCCTCCGCCTCGAAGGTGACGCGATGGGCCACCGAGTGCTTGTTGCGGGGCACGATCGCCAGCTCAAACGGCGGCCCAACGGTGAGGTTGGAGCGGTGGGTGAGTACTTCCGAGATCAGGCAGAGCCGGGCGGCATCCTCCAGCGACAGATTGGTGGAGCCCACATTGTCGAGCGGCGGCTTGCCGTACTTCGATTCACCGATCTGGAGATAGGGGGTCTGCGGCGTGGCCATCACCGCATTCCCCTGGGGGTACACCATGAACAGGCCGTGGGGTTCGGTGCCGATCTGCCCGCCCAGGATGAAGGTGGCCTCGGCACTGGTGCCTGCCTGCTGCAGAGCGGCCCGGTGCTTCTCCTGCACCGCCACGCTCACCGCGCCGATGTAGTTGGCCGCTTCGAACAGGTAGTGGCAGGAACGCAGGTCCTCACCAGTGCTGGCTTGGCTAGCGATCTCCTGGTCAAGGTCGCGCTGGATGTGGTTCACCACCGCCTGAGTGGTGGCGAGATTGCCGGCGGCCAGCAGCACGAACAGCCGATCGGAGGCCGGCTGAAACACATATATCTTGCTATAGCTGGAAATATAATCAACTCCGGCATTCGTGCGGGAATCAGAAGCAAAAACCAACCCTTTTTCCAGCCAGTAACCGATGCAATAGGTCACCTTGAATGGTCTGCAAGAGCAGCAAAACCCTAGCGTCGAGGGAGATGTGAGCCACAGGACATCGCCAAGATTCCGCAGCTGTGCTCAGCGATCCGCCCAGCCCACGGTCTGGCACCCAAACGGTCACCTGCCGGCCAGCCGTGGCGGCTCCGCACAGGCACGGGCAGGATGGGGGCCTTCCAACCGTGACCAATGACCCAGGCCGGTGCGCGTCGCAGGTCAAAGCGTCCCGCCAGGGGCGCCGACGCCGATTCCGCCGGCCGCTCCGGCGCACGAACCCCCGGCGCCCGCCCGCCGGCCCAGCCCCCAATTCCCGGCTGGACGCTGGCGCTGGTGGCGGGAGTTGCCTTCGGGCTCGGCTACGGCCTCACCGGGCGCCTGCTCGATCTCCGTCCCGATGGCACGGCCCGCCTCGGTGAGGGTTTTGAGGTGAGGCCCACTCCTGGCACCAGCCTGGAGAGCCTGCGCATGCGCTTCGGTACCCCCAGCGAGGGGGTCGAAGACCTGGGCCTGCTGGAGCAGGAGCAGCGCCGCCGCGAGGAACAGGAGAAGCGCGAGGCTGCGGCCCGGGCCACCCCGGCGCCCGCCGACCCGAAGGCCAGCACCCGCGAGGAGCCGGTGCCGGAAGCGCCGCTGTTGCCGGCCGAGCCGCCACCTCCTTCCGATTCGGTGATCACGCCCACTGAGCCGCCGGCGGCGGCTGATCCCAACGGCACAACGCCCTGATCTGCCACAGTTTCGCCAACCAACGGCCCCCGCATGAGCGCGCCCCAATCCATCGTTCAGGCCGCCATCAACAGGTTGGGTGCCCGGCTTGGCAGCAGCCTGGTGGAAACCGCCGCAGCCCTGGCGGTGCTTGCCCAGGAGGCGCCCGAGCGGCTGCGCCAGGAATGGAGCCTCTTCCTGGAAGAGGTGGAGGCGGAGGCGGAGCGGCTGGAAACCGATCCGGCGGCTGGGTCGGCGTCGGCATCAGGCGCTGCTTCCGGCGCCATGGACGCGCAGTCGGTGGCCACTGCCGCCTGGGGCACGCCTCAGGAGCAGATCGATGCCCTGCGGGCCCAGGTGGCGCGCCTGTCGCGCCGCCTTGAGGACCGGCCCTGATGGGGCGCCTGCTGCAAGGGTGGCGGGGCCTGTCCCGTTCGTTGCGCATCTGGCGCGGCGTGCTGTTGCTGTTGGCCGGGCTGTGGCTGGATGGCCGGGCCTGGTCGTACCGGGGTAAGGGGCCGCCGAGCACGGAGCATCGTGCTGTGCGTCAGCGCCAGCGTGCCCGCTGGCTCACCAACGAGCTGCTCAGCCTGGGATCGGCCTTCATCAAGTTGGGCCAGCTGCTCTCGGCTCGCCCCGATGTGCTGCCCGCCGGCTGGGTGGAGGAGTTGGCGCACCTGCAAGACCGGGTGCCCGCTTTCCCCTTCGCCACCGTGCAGCGGCTGCTGGAGGAGGAACTGGGCGAGCGCTGCAACGAGATCATCGATCTGGCGGAGCTGCCGCTCGGCTCCGCCAGCCTGGCCCAGGTGCACCGCGCCAGCCTGCGCAGCGGTCGCCAGGTGGTGTTCAAGATCCAGCGGCCGGGGTTGGAGCGGCTGTTCCGGCTCGATCTGGAGGTGATGCAGCAGGTGGCGGCGGTGCTGCAGCGCCATCCCCGCTGGGGCCAGGGCCGTGACTGGGTTTCGATCGCTCAGGAATGCCGGCGCGTGTTACTGCGGGAACTCGACTTTCGCCTCGAAGCTGAACATGCCGCCCGCTTCCGCCAGCAGTTTCTGGATGATCCCGGCATCCGTATTCCGGCGGTGATCTGGGAACTGAGCACCCGCCGGGTGCTCTGCCTCGATTATCTCCCCGGCATCAAGATCAACGACCGCCCTGCCTTGGTTGAGGCGGGCATCGATCCTGCGGCGGTGGCGGAAAAGGGGGCGGCCAGTTATCTCCAGCAGCTGGTGCGTTTCGGCTTTTTCCACGCCGATCCCCATCCCGGCAACCTGGCGGTGGCCAGCGATGGCGCCCTCATCTATTACGACTTCGGCATGATGGGCCAGCTCTCCTCGCGCCTGCGCGGGCGGCTGGGCCGCATGG
The DNA here is from genome assembly GCF_002252635.1 of Synechococcus sp. MW101C3. NCBI lineage: Bacteria > Bacillati > Cyanobacteriota > Cyanophyceae > Synechococcales > Synechococcaceae > Synechococcus > Synechococcus sp. MW101C3. Next base: position 193,219 of record NZ_NQKX01000005.1, on the reverse strand, counting down.
TGCGGGCCGCTGCCGCCCGCGACGCCGGCGCCCTCGTGGAAGAGATGCAGGGGGCGGGCGTCATCGCCGCCGGCATCGACGCCGGCCCGGTGCGGCGCCTGGTGCGGGTGATGCTCACCGAGGCGCTGACGCCGCCTTTCTCCGCCAATGTGCTGGAGAAGCTCTCCGGCGACCTCTACGACCTGGTGTATGGCCAGCCATTCCGCCTGCCGGCGGAGCTGATCTTCGTGATGCGCGCCCTCTCCACCTTCGAGGGGGTCGGCCGCAGCCTCGACCCCACCTTTAGCCTGGTGGCCATTGCCCGCCCTTACCTCCTCCCCCTGATGACCTCCGGCGGCACTGGACCCAACGATTTCCTCGGCGAACTGGGCCGCCAGGCCGGCGAGCTCAGCAGCCGCGCGCTGGGTCTGCCCCGCCGCCTGGAAGACAGCCTTTCACGTCTTGAGCAGGGAGATCTCCAGGTGCAGATGCGTGCCGGCGAAACCGACCGCATCCTGCGCCGCCTCGCCACCGCCCAGCAGGCGGCAGGTCAGTCGTTCTTGCTCGGAGGCCTGGCGGTGTCTGCGGCCTTGCTGGCCGCCAGCGCCAGGCCGGCCCTTGTGGCGGTGCCGTTGGTGGCGGCGTTGCCGGTCACGCTCAGCTGGCTGAAGTTGCAGGGCCGCCTGCGTCGCGATGGACGCCTGGAAAAACTTCCCGGCGCAGGCGGGTAGATGAACGGCGCAGCCGGTGATGCAGGTATCGGTGAAGATGCTTCAATCGGCACCCTGCTTTCTTGATCGTTCGGAAGGATTTGGGGCTCAGCGACAGAGCCGCTGCTCCTCTGTTCGAAGAGTTGATCTACGTTCCAATTGAGGTTGAGCCTGTTTGCCGCACGTGGTGTTTGCCGCACTTGGTGGATAGGTTCATCTTTGGAGAAGGCCGGTTTCAAGTGAGTAACCATGAGTCGGAAGGCTGTGTGTAGTCAGGCTCTTGCTTCCAGTCATGATGTTGTCAATTGCGCCTGGTGCATGGCTCGTTGACACTCAATATGAACATCGCGTTTACGTCTTGTGTCTTAGGCAAGGCATTGCAATCTCGATGTGTGGACCCTGTTGTTCCAGCCGTTCTGCCGAATCCGGTCAAGCGGAAGTCGTGACACAGCCAGGGCGAGGCCGAACATCCGGCTTGATCGTCCAGACGATTCAGACGCCGCTCCCTCTCTGTTCGCGCTCAGCCCCGGCCGCGCGGGCCGCGGTCTTCAGCGCCGGCGTAGATCGCCTGGCTGCCCAGTTCGTCTTCGATGCGCAGCAGGCGGTTGTATTTCGCCACGCGCTCGCTGCGGCTGAGTGAACCGGTCTTGATCTGGCCGGCACGGGTGGCCACCGCCAGGTCGGCGATGGTGGTGTCTTCGGTTTCGCCGCTGCGGTGGCTGATCACGCTGGTGTAACCCGCCCGACCCGCCAGGTCGATCGCCTGCAGGGTTTCGGTGAGCGAACCGATCTGGTTCACCTTGATCAGGATCGAATTGGCGATGCCCTGCTCAATGCCCCGCTGCAGGCGGGTGGTGTTGGTCACGAACAGGTCGTCGCCCACCAGCTGCACGCGCCCGCCCAGCCGTTGGGTGAGCAGGGCCCAGCCCTCCCAGTCGTCTTCGGCGAGGCCATCCTCGATCGACACGATCGGATAGCGGCTCACCAGCTTTTCGAGCTGATCCACCATCTCGGTGGCGCTGTAGCTGCCGCCGCCGAAGGCATAGAGCCCGTTCTTGTAGAACTCCGTGCTGGCCACATCCAGGGCCAGGGAAATCTGCTCACCCGGCTTGTAGCCGGCCTTCTCGATCGCCTGCACCAGCAGGGCGCCGGCGGCGTCGTTGCTTTCCAGATCCGGCGCGAAGCCACCTTCGTCGCCCACCGCCGTGGACAGCCCCTGGGCGCTCAGCAGGCCCTTGAGCGTGTGGAACACCTCAGCGCCCATGCGCAGCGCCTCGCGGAAGCTGGGGGCACCGTGCGGCACCAGCATGAATTCCTGGAAATCCATGTTGTTGGCGGCGTGGGCACCGCCGTTGATCACGTTCATCAGCGGCACCGGCAGCAGCGTGGCCATCGGGCCACCCAGATAGCGGTAAAGCGGCAGGCCCACACCGTTGGCCGCCGCCCGTGCCACCGCCAGGCTCACGGCCAGCACCGCATTGGCCCCCAGGGCCGATTTGTTGTCACTGCCATCGAGTTCGGCCATGGCGCCATCCACCGTGACCTGCTCCAGGGCGCTCAACCCACAGAGCGCCGGTGCGATCTTCTCTTCGATGTTGGTGACGGCCTGCAGCACGCCCTTGCCGAAGTAGCGGCTGCCGCCATCACGCAGTTCATGGGCTTCATGGGCACCGGTGCTGGCCCCGCTGGGCACGATCGCGTGGCCCTCGGCGCCGCCTTCGAGCCGCACCTCCGCTTCCACGGTGGGGGTGCCGCGGGAATCGAGCACCTCACGGGCAACGATGGAGTCGATCACGAGGTCGAGGGTGTCGATCACGATGGCCTCGGGGCAAACGGGTACGCGTGCGGATCTTATGGGGCACCCCCTCCCCCCGCGGCGTGCTGGTTGGCACAGCACTGGCCCCTGGCTAAGTTCACCGCGCGGTGGCACATGGCCAGAATGGGGCGATCCCGCTCCCCGTTGATGCGTCTGCTGCACACCATGCTCAGGGTGGGCGATCTGGAGCGCTCCCTCGCCTTCTATACCGAGGTGCTGGGCATGCGACTGCTGCGCCGGCGTGAGTACCCCGCCGGCCGCTTCACCCTGGCCTTCGTGGGCTACGGCGACGAGAGCGACACCACGGCGCTCGAGCTCACCCACAACTGGGACACCAGCAGCTACGAGATCGGCACCGGCTACGGCCACATCGCCATCGGTGTCGAAGACATTTACGGCACCTGCGCCGCCATCGCCGGCAAAGGGGGCCGCGTTGTGCGCGAGCCGGGGCCGATGCAGCACGGCAGCACCGTGATCGCCTTCGTGGAGGACCCTGACGGCTACAAGGTGGAGCTGATCCAGCGGCCCGCTGCTGCGGGGGCCGATGCAGCCGCCTGAGCGTTACCCCGACACCGCTGCCGCACCCGCCGCCTCGCCGCCGGCCAGCCTCACGGCCGACCCCGACCGCTTCAGCGAGGCGGCCTGGGAGCTGCTGCTGGCCGGCCAGGATCAGGCCCGCCGCTGGCGCCATGGCCAGCTGGATGTGGAACACCTGCTGCAGGTGCTCTTCCAGGCCCCGCGCTATGCCCCCTGGATCGATCCGCTGCCGCTGGATGCCGATCGCCTGCTCGATCGCATCGAGGCTTTCTGCGCCGACCAGCCGGGTGCCGCCGGGGAGGAGCTGTTCGTCGGCGACGCCCTCGAGGATCTGCTGGAGGCGGCCGATCGACGCCGTGCCGGCTGGGGCTCCCGCCTGATCGACGTGCCCCATCTTCTGCTGGCCCTGCTGGATGAGCCCCGCATCGGCGGCAGCCTGCTGGCCGCTGAGGGCCTGAGCGAGGAACGCCTGCTGCGCCTGTTGCGGCCTGAGGCTGGCAGTGGAGCCCGCCGCCTGGCCGTCCCATCCGCAGGCGTGGCGGTCGCTGATGCAGCGTCTGCCCGCGCCGCAGCGGCTGAGGCAGAGCGGGAAGACGACGGGGAGGGAGAGGCTGACGACTGGATCGACGCCGCCCCCCCGGTGCCCTTCCCTTACCAGGGCACCAGCCGCACTGGGGCCCAGGCTCCCCCTGCGGCCGCTCGCTCCGCTGCCCCCGCCGCTCCTCCGGCCACGCGCCCCATGGGCTCTGGCTCCGTCCGGGCGATCCCTGCGGCTGTCCCGGCCACCGGCCCCGCCCCCGGTGCAGCTCCCGAGGCCGACGGCGGTTCCGATGGCCTGCGGCTGGAGGTCGAGCCCTCTGCTCTCGAGCAGTACGGCCGCGACCTCACCGCCGCCGCCCGCGCCGGCCTGCTGGATCCGGTGATCGGCCGCGACACCGAAATCCGCCGCCTGATCCAGGTGCTCTCGCGCCGCGGCAAGAACAACCCGGTGCTGATCGGTGAGCCGGGCGTGGGCAAGACCGCCATCGCCGAGCTGCTGGCCCAGCGGATCGTGGCCGGCGAAGTGCCCGATTCGCTCAAGGGGATCCGCCTGATCGGCCTCGATCTCGGTGCCCTGATTGCCGGCGCCAAGTTCCGCGGGCAGTTCGAGGAACGGCTGCGCAGCGTGCTGGCGGAAGTGAGCGACCCCGATGCGGGCGTGGTGCTGTTCATCGACGAGCTGCACACCGTGGTGAGCACCGACCGCTCCAGCGCCGACGCCGGCAGCATCCTCAAACCAGCCCTCGCCCGCGGCGACCTGCGCTGCATCGGCGCCACCACTCCCGAGGACTACCGCCGCACGGTGGAGAAGGATCCGGCCCTCAACCGCCGCTTCCAGCAGGTGGTGATCCGGGAGCCCAACCTGGAAGTGAGCCTGCAGATCCTGCGCGGCCTGAAGGAGCGCTACGAGCTGCACCACGGCGTCACCATCACCGACGGCGCCCTGGTGGCGGCCACCCGTCTCGCCGATCGTTACATCGCCGATCGCTGCCTCCCGGACAAGGCGATCGACCTGATCGACGAGGCCGCCGCTCAGCTGCGCATGGAGGTCACCTCCAAGCCCCAGGTGGTGGAGATGGCCGAGGCTGAGCTGCGCCGCGTGGAGCTGGCCCTGCTGGCGGCCGAAGCCGCCCCGCTGGCCGAACGACTGCAGCGCCAGGAGGAGCGTCGTCTCGCCCTGGCCCGGTTGCAGGAGCTGCAGCACCGCTGGCAGGCGGAGCGGGAGCGGCTGGCCGAGCTGCGCGAGCTGCTCCAGCAGGACGAAGACCTGCGCCACGCCATCGCCGAAGCCGAGCGCGACGGTGATCTGGAGGAGGCGGCCCGTCTGCAGTACGACCAGCTCCACGGCGTGCAGCAGCGGCGCAACGCCCTCGAGGACGAGCTGCAGAGCGCCCAGCAGGGCGGGCTGGCTCTGCTGCGGGAGCAGGTGGAGGAGGGCGACATCGCCGATGTGGTGGCCCGCTGGACCGGCATCCCCATGCAGCGGCTGCTGGCCGGCGAACGCCAGAAGCTGCTGGAGCTGGAGGCACGGCTGGGGGAACGGGTGATCGGCCAGCCCGAGGCCGTCGCAGCCGTGGCGGCGGCGATCCGCCGTGCCCGGGCCGGAATGCAGGATCCGCGTCGGCCGGTGGGCTCCTTCCTGTTCCTCGGCCCCACCGGTGTCGGCAAGACGGAACTGGCCAAGGCGCTGGCGGCAGCGCTCTTCGATGAGGAGGAGGCGCTGGTGCGCCTCGATATGAGTGAGTTCATGGAGCGCAATGCCGTGGCTCGCCTGCTGGGGGCTCCGCCCGGCTATGTGGGCTACGAGGAGGGCGGCCAGCTCACCGAGGCGGTGCGGCGCCGGCCCTACGCCGTGTTGTTGCTGGATGAAGTGGAGAAGGCCCACCCTGAGGTGTTCAACCTGCTGCTGCAGGTGCTCGACGACGGGCGGCTCACCGATTCCCAGGGGCGCACCGTCGACTTCCGCAACACCGTGGTGGTGATGACCAGCAACCTGGCCAGCCGCGCCATCCTTGAGCGGGCCCGTGCCGGTGCCGCCGCTGGTGCCCCTGAGGCCTCGCCGCCGGATGTCCTGGCACTGGATGCCGCCCTCGATGCGGCCGTGGAGCGGGCGCTGGCCTCCCAGTTCCGGCCCGAATTCCTCAACCGCATCGATGAGGTGATCCGCTTCCGCCCGCTGGCCGCCACCGACTTGGAGCGCATCGTGCGCCTGCAGCTGGCCGATCTGGCCACCCTGCTGGCGGAGCAGCGCTTGCAGCTGCAGGTGGAGGACGGGGTGGTGGCCTGCCTGGCGCTCCAGGGCTATGAGCCGGAGTACGGCGCCCGGCCACTGCGGCGCCTGTTGCGGCGCAGCGTGGAGAATCCGCTGGCCACTGAGCTGCTGGCCGACCACTTCAGCGGCGCCTGGGGCGTACGGGTGAGCCTGGCGGATGCGGCCGAGGGCGACCCGGCGGCCCGCTTTCGCTTCACGCCGCTGGCCGGGGCTGGCAGTGACGTCCGGTAGGGTGTCTGTTTGCCGGTTCGTGCGATCGCACCGGTGCGCAGGCCACCGTGGAATCCCCTACCCGCTCCACCACCACCGAAACCTTGCCTGAGGCAGAGCCCACGCCGCCGGCAGGGGCGGCAGCCACGGGCTTTTTCCCCTCGCTGCTGGAAGAGCTGCGCAAGGTGGTCTGGCCCAGCCGCCAGCAACTGTTCAGCGAATCGGTGGCGGTGATCCTGATGGTGGGCCTGTCGGCTGCCTCGATCGCCGCGATCGATCGCCTCTTCGGCTGGCTGTCCTCCCAGATCTTCCGCTGATCCTCCCGCCCCGCATTCCCCACGCCGCCTCGTCGTCCTTTCCTCAACCTCGTGTCAGAAGCCGAACTCGCCCCTGCTGATCTCGCTGCCGTCGATCTCACCGACGCTGACGCCCTGAGCGCTGCGGCGGTCGACCTGGCAGCCGTCGACCCGGTAGCTGTCGATCCGGCAGCCGCCGCTGAAGCCGAGGCCAAGCCGCAGGTGGCCCGCTGGTACGCAGTGCAGGTGGCCTCCAGCTGCGAGAAGAAGGTCAAGGCCACCCTGGAGCAGCGGGCGATCACCCTGGGCGTCAGTAACCGCATCCTCGAGATCGAGATCCCGCAGACGCCTGCCATCAAGCTCAAGAAAGACGGCAGCCGTCAGTCCACCGAGGAGAAGGTGTTCCCCGGTTACGTGCTGGTGCGCATGGTGCTCGACGAAGACACGATGATGGCAGTGCGGAGCACCCCGAACGTGATCAACTTCGTGGGGGCCGAAGAGCGCCGCGCCACCGGCCGTGCCCGTGGCCACATCAAGCCCCGGCCCCTCACCCGGCCCGAGGTGGAGCGCATCTTCAAGCGCGCCGCTGAGAAGAAGCCACTGGTGAAGGTCGACATCACCGAGGGGGATCAGATCCTCGTGACCGCTGGTCCGTTCAAGGATTTCCAGGGCGAGGTGATCGAAGTGTCGGGAGAGCGCAGCAAGCTCAAGGCTCTGCTCTCGATCTTCGGCCGGGAAACCCCGGTGGAGCTCGAGTTCTCCCAGATCAGCAAGCAGAGCTGATCACCAGCGGCCGCCTCCCTGCGGAGGGTGGCCCTGGGTGTGTTCACCGCCTGCGGCGGACACACCACACCGCCGCTCCCCGCGAACGGCGATCCGCACACCTCCCCTCGGGGAGATCCTGTCCAGCCCACCGGGGCGTACGCCCCCATCTCCCGCGAGGGAGTTTCCGTTCCCCAGACCAGCCGATGGCCAAGAAAGTCGTAGCCGTGATCAAGCTGGCCCTCAATGCCGGCAAAGCCAACCCTGCTCCGCCCGTGGGCCCCGCCCTCGGTCAGCACGGCGTCAACATCATGGCGTTCTGCAAGGAGTACAACGCCCGCACCCAGGACAAAGCCGGGTATGTGATCCCGGTGGAGATCTCGGTCTTTGAAGACCGCAGCTTCACCTTCATCACCAAGACCCCGCCGGCGTCGGTGCTGATCTCCAAGGCTGCCGGGATTCCCAAAGGTGCCGCCACTTCCGCCAAGGGAGATGCCGGTGCCATCAGCCGCGCCCAGCTCGAGGAGATCGCCAAGACCAAGCTCCCCGACCTCAACACCAGCAGTGTCGAGGCGGCCATGCGCATCATCGAAGGCACCGCCCGCAACATGGGCGTCGCCGTCCGCGACTGAAGGTCCCCGGCCTGATGTCGCCACTGGCTGAGGCCCCTGCGCCGGATCCAGTTCCCTACTCCTTTCCTTTTCACCCCACCCGGGGGAGACCCAGGGCCCGGGCCTCATGCGCCCGCCGGCTCCGTCGCCCGCACCCCAACTCCCACCATGCCGAACCCTTCCAAGCGTTACACCGCCCTGGCCGAAGCGGTCAAAGACCAGGCCTACGAGCCTCTCGAGGCCATCGAGCTCGTCAAGGCCAACGCCACCGCGAAATTCGACGAAACGATCGAGGCCCACGCCCGCCTCGGCATCGACCCCAAGTACACCGACCAGCAGCTCCGCACCACGGTCGCCCTGCCGAACGGCACGGGTCAGAGCATCCGCATTGCCGTGATCGCCCGTGGTGAGAAGGTCGCCGAAGCCAAGGCTGCCGGCGCCGACCTCGCCGGTGATGAGGATCTGGTCGAGTCGATCGCCGGCGGCCAGATCGACTTCGACCTGCTGATCGCCACCCCGGACATGATGCCCAAGGTGGCCAAGCTGGGCCGTGTGCTCGGTCCGCGCGGCTTGATGCCGAACCCCAAGGCCGGCACCGTTGCCACCGACCTCGCCGCCGCCATCAATGAATTCAAGGCCGGCAAACTGGAATTCCGTGCTGACCGCACCGGCATCGTGCACGTGCGCTTCGGCAAGGCCAGCTTCAGCACCGAGAAGCTGCTGGAGAACCTCAAGGCACTGCAGGAAGTGATCGACCGCCAGAAACCCAGCGGTGCCAAGGGTCGCTACTGGAAGAGCCTCTATCTCACCTCCACCATGGGTCCGTCGGTGCAGGTGGATGTCACCGTGCTGCAGGACATCAAGCGCGACAGCTGAGCTCCGACTGCTGAGCGCCGAGGGCCCGGAAGCGGGCAGGTCGCCGGTGTAGGGTGATCCACTGGCTTGTCCAGAGGGCACGCGCCCAACCCAAGACAGCAGGTGAGCGATCGAGCTTCCGGGAAACCTTCCGGGAGTCTGTTTGTTCATAAGTCCTGCCGAGGTGCTCGCGGAAGGTTTGGCACTCCGGTTTCCGGTGGTGCGAATCGTCAGGCGGCCTCGTCGCGCCCCCGTTTGAAACGGGAGCGGGTCCGTCACTCCAAACGCCCCAGGGGTGCTGGCCTTTGCGGGCCGCCACCTTCAAGGAGCGGCACTTTGAGTGAGGGGCTTCAGGGGCCGCGGGCCCGGCTTGTTCCCACCGATTCGTTCCACTCCTATGGGCCGCAAACTGGAGAGCAAGCAACAGATCGTCGAAGAGCTCAAAGGGCTCCTCGGTGCATCGGAAATGGCACTGGTCCTTGATTTCAAGGGCCTGTCGATCAAGGAGATGTCCGACCTGCGCACCCGCCTGCGGGCCAGCAACGGCATCTGCAAGGTGACCAAAAACACCTTGATGCGCCGAGCGATCGATGGAAACAGTGCCTGGTCGGAACTTGATTCCCTGCTCACCGGCACCAACGCGTTCGTCCTGATCAAGGGCGACGTCGGCACTGCCGTCAAGGCCGTTCAGTCCTTCCAGAAGGACACGAAGAAGTCGGAAGTGAAAGGAGGCCTTTTCGAAGGCAAGCTCCTGTCCCAGAACGACGTCAAGGCCATCGGTGAGCTGCCCTCCAAGGAGGTGCTGCTGGCGCAGATCGCAGGTGCGATCAACGCCGTGGCCACCAAGCTGGCTGTGGGCATCAACGAAGTTCCGTCCGGTCTTGCCCGAGCGCTCAAGCAGCACGCCGATTCCGGCGAAGGCTGACCGCCGACTGCGGCGATTCCTGGAGTCGTCGCTCCCCATTCACCCGATCTGTTGCTGAATCTCAACCATGTCCGCCACCACTGACTCCATCCTCGAGTCGCTCAAAACCCTCTCCCTGCTGGAAGCTTCCGAGCTCGTCAAGCAGATCGAAGAAGCCTTCGGCGTGTCCGCCGCCGCTTCCGCCGGCGCCGTGATGATGGCGGCTCCTGCCGCTGCCGCTGAGGCCGTCGAAGAGCAAACCGAATTCGATGCCGTGCTCGACGGCTTCGACGCTGCTTCCAAGATCAAGGTGCTCAAGGCCGTCCGTGAAGTCACGGGCCTCGGCCTCGGCGAAGCCAAGGCTCTCGTCGAAGCGGCTCCCAAGGCCATCAAGGAAGGCGTCTCCAAAGACGAAGCCGAAGCCATCAAGAAGGCCATCGAAGAAGTGGGCGGCAAGGTCACCGTCAAGTGATCTCCGGGGGTGGCCGTTCGGCTGCCCCACCCCGCTTGTTTCCGGCCTTTTCTCCCTGGCCCGATCGGCCTCAACGGCCCGGCTGGCCTTCGGGCTCCCTCCCGGGGTCCGTCTGCTTACCCATTTCCTCTTGAAGCCAGCCCCCGAGGCTGGCCTTTTTGTGGGCGTGATCTGCTGGTCCCCTCGGCTGGAGCGGCTTGCTTGGCCTGCCGTCCTGAAGCAGCTTGGCCTCCCCAGCCGCCGCGGAACCGTCAAGACAAAAAAAAGCCCCGCCGAAGGCAGGGCTTTAGAGGTGGGACGTTTCAGGGAGTCTGTCCTTGTTTCGACCCTTGAAGGTCGTCCCTCACCCCTCACACCCCCGAACGTTAACGCTGCTGAAAAGGGGGGAGTGGGGGAATGGGTCGCTGGTTCAACTGTCACCGCGGCTGTTGCTGCTCCTTTCGTAGCCGCCCCCATCCCCTCGGTGTTCACTCCTCGAACGGCACCACCTGCAGGGCGATCGGTCCCTCGGTTTCTTCGTAGGAGGGCCTGCTGTCGTCCCTGCGGCCCAGCAGTGGGCGTTGGCGGCCGGCCACGAGCGAGCCCCTTGCCTGAGCGGCCCGTGCCAGCAGGTCCTCCAGCGGCGTGCCGTTGGCGAAATACACGTGGCTGAGGGTCTGGTTGCCGAAGGCGCGGCGGTTGAGCTGCCAGTCGGGCTCCAGGGTGATGGCCACAAAGGCATCCCGATCGCGCAGCGGCACGGTGCCGCGCCCCACGACCAGGGTGGTGGTTTCCGTGGGGCTCATCGCCTGCAGCTGAAGCTCCTGGCCCACCTGCCGCAGCCGCAGGCGGTAGCGGCTGGCCAGATCCTGATCGGCGACCCGCAGCGAGTAGCCGTTGCTGTCGAGATAACGGCTGCAGATGCCGGTGAAATCGAAGCGGTTGAGGGAGGGATCCACCAGGCCATCCGGCCGCTGTTCCCAGCACAGGGGCCGGGGTGCCAGTTGCTCGAGCACCAGCAGCGACCAGTCGGCCGAGCCCACCGGCTTGGCCAGCACCGCAAAGCGGGAGGCATCCACAGGCACGCTGTTGAACACGCCCTGGGCCAGGGCCACGGAACTGTTCACGGCAGGGGCGGCGGCCATCGCCAGACCGAGTCCCGCCAGGGCCAGGTAAGTTCGCTTCATGATCGTGTGCGTCCTGGCCCGAGGGGGATCCAATGTTTACCGAACTTTTCGCCTGACGCCCAGTGGGTGCTGAGCCGGTGCGGGTGGTGGCAGCGGCCTGTGATGGGGCCTGCAGTGGCAACCCGGGCCCAGGGGGCTGGGGGGCACTGCTGCGCTTCGAAGACGGCAGCATGATCGAACTGGGGGGCGCGGATCCGGCCACCACGAACAACCGCATGGAACTGACGGCGGCCCTGGCGGTGCTGGAGCGCCTGCGCGAGCTGCCACGCCACCCGGATCTGCGACTGCGCACCGACAGCCGCTACCTCATCGATGGCCTGCAGCGCTGGATGGCTGGCTGGAAGCGCAAGGGCTGGCGCACCGCCTCGGGCAGCCCGGTGCTCAACAAAGACCTCTGGGAAGCGCTGGATCGGGCCCGGCTGTCGGATGTGCCGCTCGTGCACGTGCGCGGCCACAGCGGAGACCCCGACAACGACCGCTGCGACGTGATCGCCGTGGCCTTTTCCCGCGGCGGCAGACCTGCCCTGGCCGGGAGCGCTGCCGCAGGCGCCGCTCCTCTTGTTGCTTCTGTTTCTCCACCGGCCACCTCTGCACCCGCGTCCGGCGACCCCCTTGCTGCCGGCACCCCTGCTGACGACCCTGCGCCACCGGCACTGACCGCCTTGCTCAGCCGCCTGGAACTGGCGGACCGGTTGGCGGACGGCGGGTTTACCCTCTCGGCAGCCGAGCTGGCCCAGCTGGTGGATCTTCCCCTCGCCCGTTTGGCCGAGCGTCCCGGCGACTGGGTCTGGCGCGATTGGCACGTCCGCTCGCTCGACCAATGTCGCTGGCGCCTGGAGCGTCGTTGATGGAACCCCCCATGGCATCGGCCCCGCCCCTGTCCAGCACCGAAGCGCTCTATCGGCGCTGGGTCGGTCCGTTGCTCGCCCGCGATGACGGGGCCGACGCTGAACAGCTCACCCAGCTCACTCTCACCGCCTTGGGGCTGGCCTCCCGGCGCCGGCACTGGCCACTGGTGTCGGGCAGCCTGGCGGGCCTGGGGGCGGAATTGCAGCGGCCGGATCTCCGCCTCGAGCAGACCCTGTTCGGTTGCCGCTTCGCCAATCCGCTGGGCCTGGCGGCCGGCTTTGACAAGAACGCGGTGGCGGCTGGCATCTGGCACCTGTTCGGCTTCGGTTTCGCCGAGCTCGGCACGATCACCTGGCACGGCCAGCCCGGCAATCCGCGGCCCCGCCTGTTCCGCCTCTCGCAGGAGCGGGCCGCCCTCAACCGGATGGGTTTCAACAACAACGGCGCTGTGGCCGCCAAACGCACCCTGGAAGAGCAGCACCTGCCGCCGGCCGGGCAACGTCCGGCCGTGCTTGGCCTCAACCTGGGCAAATCCAGGATCACCTCGCTCGAGCGCGCCCCCGACGACTACGCCTCCACGCTGGAGCTGCTGGCCCCGCTGGCCGATTACGCGGTGATCAACGTGAGCTCTCCCAACACCCCGGGGCTGCGGGACCTGCAGGACGCCACCCAGCTTCGACGGCTGGTGGAGCGGTTGCGCCGCCTGCCAGGTTGCCCGCCCCTGCTGGTGAAGATCGCTCCTGATCTGGAAGACGACGCCATCGACACGATCGCGCGGTTGGCGTATCAGGAGGGGCTGGCTGGCGTGATCGCCGTGAACACCAGCTTGAACCGTCTGGGCCTGGAGAAGCGCCGCCTCGCGCAGACCGGACGCACCCTGGAGGAGGAGGCCGGTGGCCTGAGTGGCGCCCCGCTGCGTGGCCGTGCGCTGGAGGTGTTGCGCCGGCTGCGGGCCACGGCTGGACCAGCCTTGCCACTGGTGGGGGTGGGTGGCATCGACTCGCCTGAATCCGCCTGGGAGCGCATTACGGCGGGGGCGTCGTTGATTCAGCTGTACACCGGTTGGATCTACGCCGGGCCTGCACTTGTGCCAACCATCCTTGAAGGCCTCCAGCAGCAACTCGACCGCCACGGCTGCCGCCATATCGGCGAAGCGGTGGGCAGCGGTTTGCCTTACCTGAGCGCCTAGCGAGCGATTCGGTGCATCGGCGGAAGTCTGCCGATACGATTCGCGCATCTTTTCGTCGCCGATCTTGGTTCTCGCTGGCTTGCAAGAACGGCTGCGGCCTCTGACGGCCCGTCTGTTCCCTCCCCGCCTCCTGCTGGTGCTGGAAGACGAGCAAGTCACCTTGATGCATTTGAAGGGAGCCACCTACCCGCCCACAGGCACTTTGCTGCGCACTGTGCCGTTGCCACGCGGCACCTGCAGCGGTGGCCAACCTCAGCAGAAAGCGGCCCTTGGGGACCTGATCGGTGATCTGGTGGTGGAGCTCAACTTGATGGGAGCGGAGGTGGTGGCGGCCTTGCCCGCCGCTGCCTGCACGCTCCGGGTGGTGGAGTGGCCCTATGACGACTGGCCTGAGCAGCCCGACCTGGCGCTGCGGGAGTTGAACCCGGATCTGGGGCTCCCATTCCCAATGAGCCAGACCTACATCACTCTTGGGCCTCTCCCCTCGCGGGATCCATCCCGCCCCCCCACCTCGCTGGTGGCCATCGGCCAGCGCGCCATGATCCAGGCCTGGGTGGAGGTGTTCTCCATTGCCGCCTTGGATCTTGTCTGCCTTGAGCCCGCTCAGGTTGTGACGCTGCGGGCGTTGGATCCTCTGATTGCTGCGGCTCCTGCCGGCGAACTGATCGTGTTGCTCGAGCTCCGTGGGGACAGTGCCGATCTGTTGCTGGTTCGTGATGGCATCCCCGAATTCAGCCGGCGGGTCACGGCAGGCGCCATGTCGATCGAAAGGGAGCTGCGTACCTGTCTGGCGTTCTGGCAACGCCGGGATCCGAGCATGACGTCCGTGCGGGTGCTGGTTTACGGCCCCGCTCAAGATTGCGCGAAGGTTTCCGATACGCTCTCGCCGACACCGTCGTGGAGCGTGGAAATCGTCGACCCCCTGCAGCAAAGGTGGCTGAGCATTGTCGGCACCGAGAGCGATCCTGATCCTTCTGCTGCCGACGCGGTCGGTGGAGCGTCCCTGGTGCGGATGTGCGGCCTGGCTGCCGGAGACCTGTCCCGATGAGCGCCTCCTTGCCCCCCGTTGACCTGCTGCGCGAACGCCGGGTTGAACTGGGCCTGCCAGCGGATGGGCCACCACCTCTTGACGCTCGGCGCCTGCTGCTGATCGGCGCCGCCGTCGGTGGTGGCGATGCTGGCCGTTTCGCTGCTGCTGCGGATTCAGCAGCAGATGATCTCTCAGGAATTGGAGCGTCTGGCACCGGTGCGGGGGCAGGTGGCCCAGCTGGAGCAGGAACTGGCCGCCGAGAAGGCCGCCAATGACAAAACCCGCGCCAGCAACGCGTCCCTGGCCGGCGGACTGGTCACACTGCGCTCCGGTTCGGCGCTGATGACGGATGTGAGCCAGCGCACCCCTCGCGGCCTGCAGCTGACCCAACTCACGGTGGAGAAGCAGGCCCTCTTGATCAAAGGCCGCAGCGCTGATCCGGGTGCCTTTGAGCGCATCAATGCTCTGGTGCTCCAACTCCAGGGCTCACCCCTGCTGGATCCGAGCCAGATCACCCTGGCCAGAGCAAGCCGGCCCTCAGCTGGTGGGTCAGGGTCGAGCCCAGAGGCCAATCTGGTGGCCTTCGAAATTTCTGCGGGCTTCCGCGCTACGGCCGAATCACTCAACCAGCGCCTGGCCCTGCTGCAGAGCCTCGGCGCTGAAGGCCTCGCCTTGCGGCTGCAGAAGCTCCGCCGTGAGGGAGTGCTGCCGTGACGAACCTCCAGGAAGGCATCAAACCGCCATCCCCTGCCTTGCGGATCGGACTGCTGGCGGGTCTCCCGATCGCCGGCGGTGCCCTGCTCTCAGGACTGGTGTTCTTCGGCGGGGTCTGGCAGCCCTGGAGCAGCCTGCGCCAAAACCAGGTCCAGCTTGATGAATTGCGCGAGATGGAGCGCCGTCTTCCCCTGCTGCGAGTTCAGCGGCTGCGCCAGATCGAGGACACCGAAAAAATCCGCAAGCAGCAGAGCAACCTGTTGCAGCTCATCGCCGGCAGCGGCGATTTCGATACCTTCATGGCGCAGCTCAACCGGGAAGCGAGTGCTTCCGGAATCCAGCTGGATGTGTTTGAACCCGTTGCCCCGCCTGCCGCACCGGCGGCTGCCGAGGGCGCCCCTCCCGCATCGGGCCAACCGGCCCAAGGAAAGGCTGCCGCCGACCCCAATGCTCCGCCGCCCCCGCCCCAGGACCCATTGGAAGCCAGTGGCCTGGTGAAAGCGACGACCCTGCTCAGTGCCCGCGGGCGTTATCCCAACCTGCTTGATTTCCTGCGCCGGTTGGAGCGTCTGGGGCTGCTGGTTGTGCAGAGCGATCTGAACGTGGCGCTTCGAGAGGCAAGTGCCCCTGCTGGAGCTAATTCACCTCCACTTGCTGATCTCAAGCTCAATCTCTCTCTCTATCGAGAGGGAGATCCAGCGCCCAAGCCGCCTAAGCCGCCCAAGCCCGCTCAGCCCACGACGCCCTGATTTCCCCATTCATGCCCACCGCGTCGCACACGTTCACTTCTACACATAAGATCCCCCAACGATGAAATTTGCGGAGAACCGGTCAGTGCGACGAGTTGGAAGTCTGGCTCTTTCGGCAGCCTTTCCAGTGCTGACCCTTTTGCCGGTTGCCGAAGCCATGGCAGCGCCCGCCCAGGTGGGCCCATTTCAGCCGGGGACTCCTGCCGCCGGAACGAACCCTCCCGCCAGCCAGTCCGGCTCAGTGGAGCTGAAGATCCGCCGCCTGCCCGATTCGGTGGAGTTTGTGATCGAAGGCACCGGTGCAGCTCCGCAGCTGCAGCAGTTCACCAACAACCGGGGCTGGGAGGGGCAAATCCTCCTCACCGGTCCAAACAGCCTGCGGCGTGGCCCCCAGAGGGTGAGCCTGCCGGATCTGGGCTTCGAGACGGTGAGCCTTGAAGGCGAAGGCACCCGCTTCTTCCTGCAGGTGTCTCCGAGTCGTGGGGGTTCCATGCCCCGCCCGGTGGTGAGCGCAGACGGCCGCAACCTGATCCTCACCTTCCCCGCTCCCCGCCAGAGTTCCACCCAGACCGGCCGGCTTGACCTCAATACACCGGGCCGGGTGGATCAGCCGCGCTTTGCGCCGCCGCTGCAACCCAGGGCGGTGGCACCGCCGGTGGGCGACATGGCCGTCGGCAGCATGCTCCTGCGCAACCGCAGCTTCGTGAACCTGCGGGGTCCGAGTGTGACCATGACCCTGCGCAATGCCCCGGCGAAAGACGCGCTGATGGCCGTGGCCCAAATGGGTGGTTATGGCTTCGTCTACGTTGACGACTCGCCTGCCCCTGGCGCGACCCCCGCTCCACCTGACACGGCCATCAACGCCAGGCGCGTGTCGATCGCCTTCCGTAATGAGGCCTATTCCAGAGCCGTGAATGCGATCCTGTTGGCCTCTGGTTTGCAGGGAAAGCTGGAAGGCAATCTGATCGTTGCTGGCCCCAGCGCGCTGAGCAAAACCTTCGGATCTCAGCTCTCCAAGGTCTACCGGCTGAATCAGGCGTCAGCCAACTCCGCTGCCGACTACCTGGCGAGCCTCGGGGCCACGATCAACAAGACGTTCACCACCACATCCACCTCCAGTGAGGTGGCTTCCACAGGCACACCGGCGAACAACACGGCCGCTTCCACCGCCACGACTGCCACCACCACGCAGATCAACTCCTTCGGCGCCAGCCAGGGGCCGCTGGTGGGGCTGATCGGTACCACCGACACCAGGCTCGGCACCATCACCCTGGTGGGGGAAAGCTCTCTGGTGGCGATCGCTGAGGCCTATCTCAAGCAGCTGGATCTGCGCCAGCGGCAAGTGGCCCTTGCTGTGCGCATCCTTGATATCAACCTGGAGAACTCCCAGGATATTGCCAACAGCTTTGCGTTCCGTTGGGGCAATAACTTCATCGTCAATGACAATGGTCAGCTGCTGGGTGCATTCGGGTCGCGGCTCCCGCCCACAGCTGGTGATTTCCGGCGCGGTGTTCCCAGCGATCTGACAGTTGAACTCACGCCTGCCCAAGGCACAACACCGGGAACCGTTACGGCCGGCGGCACCAATCTGCCAGGGCTGGTGGCCACCGGTGCGGCAGCATTGAATGGCGGTCGGTCGGTCGGCGCTTCCCTGACCGATGGCTTCCGCCGGAATCCCGGCCAGAACTTCCCGCAAGACAGTTTCTTCGACTTTGTTCAGGCCCAGATCGTTTCGCGCAACACCAAGCTGATCGCAAGTCCCACGTTGATCCTGCAAGAAAATCCCTCCCGCCTTCGCGATGGCGGTGCAGGCGCGGGAGACAGCGGCAACTCCAATCAGGGCCTTGATTCCTACACGATCGATTCGCCCATTGCCCGCAGCCGTGCCAACGAATCAGTCGTGCGGGTGGGCACCAATGTGATCACCAATGTTGAGGTGGAGCAGCAGGAAAATGGTGGTACCCAATGCACGTTGGAACTCTCGACAGCTGGTCTGGTGCTGGGCGCCCGCGTCGAGAAAATCGATGACAACGGCTTCGTGACCTTCTCACTTTCCCCCAGCATTTCCGCCGTCACTGACTCGGTGCCGGGCCCACCCTCCTGCACCAGCGAAGTGAGCATTCTCAGCGTGCGGCGGCTGGACACCGGCGCTCTGCGGGTCCGCGACGGCCAGACCCTGATCCTCACCGGTGTGATTTCCGATGTGGATATCGCCGAGGTAACAAAATGGCCCATCCTTGGTGATCTTCCCTTGGTCGGCCAGTTCTTCCGCGGCTCCTCCAACCGACGAGAAAAGCGTGAGTTGGTGATCATGGTGACGCCGCGAATCATCTCCGACAATGACGGCGCCACCTTCGGCTATGGCTTCCAGCCCTCTACGCCGGAATCCCGCCAATTCATGAGCAACCCGCAGTGAAACCGCAGCGGTGAGGGCTCAGAACGCCAGGGGGATGAACGCCTTGGCGGCCAACGGCAACAGGAACTGAACCACACCCATTGCCCCGCCCACAACCTGGCTGCCGAAGCCATTGCCTCCGTCTTTTCCTTGCTGGGGATCTTTTTTCAGCTTGGCGGAGGCCTCCAGCAACTGCTCGGACGTGGCCAGATCCCCGCTGGTGGCGTAGAGCTGAGCGGCATAGCTGAAATCGGCGGCGGCCTGCTCGGTCTTGGCTTGCTCTCCGCGCACGATTCCGCGTGCCACCCAGCTGATCGCCGCCTCCTGGTCGCGCTGAATGGCCGCGTCGAAGAAGCGTTCTGCCTCCGGCAGGCGCCCTGCTTTGGCCGCTGCGACGCCGGCATTGTGCAGCTCGGCGTGTCCCTGAAGGGCGGGATCGATGCCCCGGGCCCCCTGCCAGTGGGTGGTGGCCAGGCTGCCCGTGTCGACCTGGGCGCCACTGAGGTCGGCCTCCCGCAGGTCGGTGCCTTCCAGCGTGGCCCCCCGCAGATCGGCCCCCCTGAGCGAGGCCCCCTGGAGGCTGGTGAAGCTGAGATTCGCCCCGCCTAACTTGGCCCCATCCAGACGGGCACCACTCAGGTTGGCGCGCTGCAGCAGGGCGTTGCGCAGATCCGCGTCGCGCAGGTCTGCCCGCACCAGATCGGCGTCCTGCAGCTCGCAGCGCTTGCAGGAACGCGTGTCCAGCAGACGCACGACGGCATCAAATGAGGAGGCGCCGGCTGGGGGCATCAGCCCGAAGGCCGTCAGTGAACCCAGCAGCAGCACAGCCAGCCTTGGCTGGAGACCGCCCATCATCCGCTGCTCGCATGGATCCATGTGTTCTATCGAGCAGCGCGACTTACTGGACTGGAACGGGGCCGGATCCTGTCCCGGATGCTCATGCCTGTGAGCTCGAGGCGGCGGGCAAGGCTCCGAGCTGTTGCCGCAGCTGGCGCAGGCGCTTTCTGGAGGCCTGGCGCTGGTCTTGCGGCAGCGCTGGCCCGAACCGCTGCCGCAGGTAGGTGCAGGCCAGTTCATCGAGTGCGCAAGCGAGATCAGGACGCTGCTGTCCGGCTCGACGGCAGAAGCTGCCGAGGTCTTCACCGGGGCGTGGTTCGAGCCCCAGCAGCCGCAGACGCTGGAGACAGTGATCGAGCTCGCGTCGCAGGCCATCGGTGTCGCGCCGCCGCTGGCTCCAGTGCATCAAGGGCAGCACGAGGCCGAGGCAGAGGGCCAGAGCTGCCACCAGCAAGGCGCCCAGCCATTCATGCCGCTTGCCCAACAGCCGCTCAATCAGCGCCATCTGATCCTGGCGATTGAAGCTCATCACCCACCCGGTCCAGCGCAGATCGATGCCGCGCCACTGGAGCAGGGCCCAGCCCAGTGGGCTGAACTGGCGGGGGGTTTTCCCGGCAGAGATCGGCTGGCCGGCGGTGATTCGGAGCGGCGATACCCAGGCGGTGGGATCCACCAGAACCCAGCCCTGATCTGCCAGCCAGACTTCGCTCCAGGCATGGGCATCGCTCTGACGCACATCCAGGTAACCGCCGCCGCCCACCTGGGGCACCCAATCTCCCCCCTGGTAGCCGAGCACGATGCGGGCAGGTACGCCGGCGGCACGCATCAGGGCCGTGAAGCCGGAAGCGAAGTGCTCACAGAAGCCCGTCCGGGTGTCGAAGAGGAAGGCGTCCACCGGATCAGGGCCCGGCAGCAAGCCTGGCTGGGTGGTGTAGCGAAACGGCTGTGAGCGGAACCAGCGTTGGGCTACAGCGACCCGATCAGCAGGCGGAAGGGTGTCCTTCCACTCACGGCCGAGGGCCTGTAGGCGGGGGTTGATGCCGACCGGCAGCTCCAGGGCGGCTTCCCTGGGCGGCTGAAGCTTCCAGGCAGCGGGCGCACTCAGGTTGGTGAAGCCATAGGCGCGCCGTTCGATCGGTGGCCGGTTGTTGAGCAGCACGCCATCGGGGCTGATGCGCAGCTCCGGATCCAGCGGTTGGCCTTGGCCGCTCCAGGGGAGCACCGGCAGCAACATGGGCTCGGCTAGCCAGAACTGTTCGCGGCTGCCGGTGGGTGGCTCGCCGGCAGTCTGTGGGAGCAAGGCATTGAGGTTGTCTTCGTTGGGCAGCCGTTCCCAGCGCTGGCCATCGAAGCTGTGCAGCGTGAGCACCCGCCAGTACCGGGACTCCGGTGGTGGCGGCTCTTCGTTCGTGAAGCTGATCCGGGCCGCTGGCGTGTCCACCGCCACCAGATCGGCGATGCTGCCGGTGTCGAGCTGATCGGAGAGGCCTGTGCGGGCGGTCTGTCCCATGGGCACCGTCCAGAGCGGCCCGACCCGCGGCACCAGCAGAAACAGCACCAGCACCAGCGGCAGGGCGGCGCCGAGCAGGCGCAGGCTGCGGGCCAGAAGGGTCCGCAGCTGCACAGCACTGCCGAGTTCCAGCGACAGCAGGCTGCTGAGCGCCAGCAGCGTGGTGAGCAGCTGGATCAGGCTGGGCCCCAGACCGGGCAGCAGGGCCGCCATCACCCCGGTGATCACCAGAATGAGCAGCGAGGCGCGTCGCAACTCGCTGCGGGAGTGCGCCTCGCGCAGCTTGAGTGCGGTGAGCGTGATCAGGCAGATCGCCCCCCAGCTCAGCGGCATGCCGGTGTCGATCGCTGGCAGCAAGGCGGCCAGTAGGCCGAGCGCCACCCATTGCAGCCGCCGGTGCCCGCTCACGGAAGCAGGGCCAGGGCCGCCAGGCACTGGTCGCGATGGCGGCTGCCGCTGCCCGGAGCGATCGTGGTGCCGCCCAGGATCAGGCCGTAGCTGTCACCGGCAGCACTGAGCGCCCAGATGCGGGCACTGAGGTGTTCGAGCGCCTGCTCCTTCGGCAAGTCCGGTTGGGGGCTAAGGAGGGGCTCCGACGGCGGGGAGCCGCCGAACACCTTGGAGTGGGCGCCCCGGCCCCGCGCCATGGATTTCCAGAACAGCCGGCTGACCCCTTCCTCGGCCCTGTGTGGCCGCAGATCGACCCAGTGGTCGTGGCCCAGGGCGCTGGGGCGGCCGCTCACGTTCAGCCGGTTCCCCTCTGCCTCAGCAAAGGTTTCGGCCACCGGCCCTTCGCGGCGGGCTGGGTAAACGAGCTGGGCGGTGGGCGGTTCCCACAGGCTCCAGCAGCGGAACAGACCGAGGGGAGCACTGGAGCTGATACGCAGTCGGCCGGGCCGTTGCAACCCCCGCTGCTGCGGTTGCCAGGGAATTGACAACTCGGACTGGCCCGGCTGGATCTCCTGATCGCGGCTCTGGGTGGTGCTGTGCTGCCGCAGCGCAGAGCCCAGGATGAAGCCGATGCGCAGCTGATCGCGATGACACTGGCTGCGCACGACCACCGGGTAGTTGAGTGGGGCATCGGCGAATCCTGGCGGGGGATCGCTGCAGCTCAGTTCGAGGCCTTGCAGATTGAAGGCGGTGAGATGCATCGCCAGGAGGAAGAGTCCCAGCAGCAGATAAGACATCATCAGCGTGCCGTTGCTTTGCAGCTGGATGCCCACCACCTGCAGCAGCACGACGGCCATCAACCAAAGGGCGCCGAATCCAGTGGGCAGGATGTAGATGCTTCGGGCTCCAAGGCGCAGCTGGTGCCCGGCGTGAGGCCGGAACAGGCCATTGCGCTTCGCCTTGGGGACAGCTGGGTGGTCAGCGGAGACCATCGACGCCCGCCAGTAAGCGGTGGCTCCAACTGCCGGAGGCACAGGCACCGACACCGTTGGTGGCGATCGGCTCGCCGTTGTCCATGCGGTGTTCGCAGACGCTGGGAAGTACGGCCTGCACATCGGCGGGAATCACGAAATCGCGCCCCTCCAGCAACGACCACGCCCGGGCTGCCGCCAACAGCGACTGGGCGGCGCGCGGAGAGAGCGGCGAAGCACCGAAGCTGTCCTGGCGGCTGAGCTGCACCAGATCGAGCACATAAGCGAGCAGAGAAGGCTCGGCATGCTGGGCCGCCGCCTGCTGTTGCAGGGCGAGCAGATCGGCGGCGGTCAGCAGGGCCGGCAGCTGATCGGGCCGCATCGCCTGGCCGCTGAGCAGGGCCAACTCCGCTTCCCGCTCGGGGAATCCAAGGGTGAGCCGCATCAGGAAACGATCCAGCTGGGACTCCGGCAGCGGGGCGGTGCCGGTTTGATCGAGGCCGTTCTGGGTGGCGATCACGAAGAAGGGCGAGGGCAGCTCATGGCTGGTGCCATCAACGCTGACCCGGCCACTGGCCATTGCCTCCAACAGCGCACTCTGAGTGCGGGGGCTGGCCCGATTGATCTCATCGGCCAGAAGCACCTGGCTGAACAGGGGGCCAGGCTGGAAGCTGAAGTTGCCACTGCCCGTATCGAGCACACCGATGCCGGTGAGATCGGCAGGGAGCAGATCGCTGGTGAAGTGCACCCGCTTGAATTCCAGCCCAAGACAACGGGCAAGAGCTTCGGCGAGGGTGGTTTTGCCCATGCCGGGCAGATCTTCGATCAACAGGTGGCCGCGTGCCAGCAGGCAGGCCACGGCCAAGCGGATCTGCTGGTCTTTGCCGAGCAGGACCTTGCTGACATGCTGGACGACCCGTTGCGGCGACACAGACTGGACCGTCACCAGCAGTTCCACCTATCAGATTAAAGGATTCTGAGTCTGGGAGCAGGGGACGATGACCAGTACGCCGGGCAGCCACGAGCTGGAGCTCCGGCACGGCGGCAATCTCGAGGCGGCGGCAAGCCGCCTCGGTTGCCAGCCGCATCAGGTGCTCGATGCCAGCGCCTCACTGGTGCCGTTTGGCCCCCCCGCCTCCCTGCGGCGGGCGTTGCGGGTCTGCCTGCAGGGAGGTGCCGCCGGCACGGCCCTGCGGGACTACCCCGACCGCAGCTATTCCCGGCTGCGGTCGGCGATCGCTGCCCACCACGGCATCGACCCGGCGGCGGTGCTGCCTGGCAACGGGGCTGCTGAACTGTTCACCTGGGCGGCCCGGGAGGCGGCGGCGGCGGGCCCCAGCCTGCTGCCCGAGCCCGGCTTCGCCGATTACCGACGCGCCCTGGCTTGCTGGGACGGGGCCATCGAACCTCTGCCGCTACCGCCGCCATTCCCTTCAACGCAGCGACCGACAGGTCGCCGTAGCGCACAGCCGGCCTGGGCCTGTCCGGCTCCGTTCCCCGCCCCGGCCGGCCCCGGCGCGGCGCTGTGGATCACCAATCCCCACAACCCCTCGGGCCAGCTGTGGGACCGCCGTTCGCTCGAGCTGCTGCTTGACCGCTTCGCGCTGGTGATCGTGGATGAGGCCTTTCTGCCCTTGGTGCCCGATGGCCAGCGGCACTCGTTGGTGCCGCTGGTGGCAGACCATCCCCAGCTGGTTGTGATCCGCAGCCTCACCAAGCTGATGGCGATTGCCGGGCTTCGGCTCGGCTATGCAGTGGCAGCTCCAGCACGTTTACAGCGCTGGCAGGAGTGGCGGGATCCCTGGCCGGTGAACGGCCTGGCCGCTGCCGTCGGCCCGCTGGTGATCGCCGATCGGCGCTGGCAGCAACGCGTGCAGCGCTGGGTGGCGCGGGAAGGCCCCTGGTTCCACCGTCAGCTGGACGGTCTGCCGGGCCTGAGCCCACAGGCCGCGGCGGCCAACTTCCTGCTGATCAGAAGCGACCGCCCCCTGCTGGAGCTGCGCGAGCGTCTGGAGAGCCGTCACCGCATTCTGCTGCGTGACTGCCGTTCGTTTGCTGGTCTGGGGGAGTGCTGGCTGCGCATCGGCCTGCAGGACCGCCGCGGTAACCGCCGCATCCTCAGGGCGCTGCGTTGTGAGTGGCAGGAATGAGCGCCTCCAGCAGGTGGGCGAGTTGCCGGTCGGCATCGCGCACCGCCAGACGCTCCATGCCGCTGCGCAGCTCCAGGAGGGGATCGGCGGCCGGAGCACTGCCCCGCAGCCTTGGTCCGATCAGCCGCCAGAGCGTTCGGCCCAGGGCCGGATGCCCAGCAGCGTGCTGGTGCACGATCACGGCCGCGCCGGCGGCGGCGGCAGCTGCCGCATTGGCCTCCTGGTGCTGGTCGGCGGCCTGCGGGTAGGGCACCAGCAGGGCGGGTGTGCCGCAGACCGCCAGTTCGCTGAGGCTGCCAGCACCAGCCCGGCTGATGGCCAGGTCGGCGTGCTGCAGCAGCCCCGGCAGCTCATCGCTGAACGTGCGCTCCACCAGTGCTGGGTGCTGCAACACTCCCACCTCTGGGTCATTGCTACCGGTGAGATGCACCACCCGACAACCGGCGTTGAGCAAGGACGGCAGCAGCGGCCGCACCATGCGATTCAGCCCCAGCGCCCCCTGGCTGCCTCCCATCACAAGCAGCAGCGGACCCTCCCCTGCCGGCACCCAGGGTGGTACGGGCGTGGGCTCGAGAAAGGCGCGGCGCACGGGGGTGCCGGTGAGCAGCGGCGTGCTGCCAGGCAGGCGTTCCGCCGCCGCCGGCAGGCCGATCGCCACCCGGGTGCACCAGCGGCTGAGCAGACGGGTGACCCGCCCGGGGATCGCATTGGATTCGTGCAACACCACCGGAATGCCGCACCAACGGGCAGCCAGGATGGCGGGGGCGGCGATGTAGCCGCCAGTGCTGAACACCACCTGGGTGCGCTCGCGGCGGATCACCCGCCGCACCTCACGGCTGGAGGCGATCAAGCGCAGGAGCTGCCAAAGCTTGCAGAGCCCCTGCCCCTGCAGCCCACCGGCGTGCACGGTGTGCAGCGGATAGCGGCTTGGCACCAGATCCGTCTCCAGCCGATCGGGCACCCCGAGCCAACTCACGGTCCAGGAGGCCGGCAGGGCCTCAGCCACCGCCAGAGCAGGGAAGAGGTGTCCACCGGTGCCGCTGGCGGCGATCAACAGGTGGGTCATCAGCCTTCAAGGACGGGCGGGAGTGCCCTCTCCGGGCGCGCCTAACTTAAAAGCACCCCGACGACCGCCATATGCCCATGTCGTTGCACCGCCTGTCGCTGCCCTCTCTGTCGTTCACTCGCCGTTCGCTCCCGCGTCCGCACAGGTCACACGCCTTGCTCTCGGCCCTGATGTTGGCTGCCGCCTGCTGGGCGCCGACGGCGATGGCGGCCGCTCCCGGCACCGATCTGCTGCGCAGCTTGGAGACCGCCCTCAACAGCGGCTCCGCCGGCAGCGTGGCTGCCTTGCTCAAGGCCGGCGACGGCATCGATCCCGCTGATCTGGAAGCCCGTTACCGCAGCCTCCGCACGCGCTTCCCTGATGCCCGCTGGCAGATCACCCCGGGGGACAGCCTCAAGGACGGCCGCAGCACTGTGCGCATCAGTGTGAGCGGCACCAGCCAGGTGGGCGCCTTCCTCTATCGCCTGCAGGCGGAGCAGCTGCTGGCCCTCAGCATCCGGGATGGACGGCTCGATGGTCAGGAGCTGATTTCCGAGAACGCCACCCTGCGCAGCGGCAGCACTGACCTGCCAGTCAGTGTGCTGATCCCTGATGCGGTGCTCACCGGCCAGCGGTATGACGTGGACGTGGTGTTCGATGACCCGCTTGACGGGGCGGTGGCCGCCGGTGGCATTGCCGCCGTGAGCGAGGAGCAGATCCGCGCCTTCCAGAGCCCCGACCTTGAACTCACGGCGCTCGGTGGCGGTGGGGTATTCAAAGTGGTGCAGGCGCCCCAGCAGCCCGGTAGCCAGACCTGGGCCGTGCTGCTCGTGCATCCCGATGGCATCGTGAGCACCACCAAGCGGGTGCGGGTGGTGGGCAACCGGGACGCGCTCACGCCCTGAGCGCGTCCGCCAGCCACATCCGGTCATCTTCGGTGGCTGCTGAGTGTGCGTTTAGACAGAGATCGGCGACAGCATGAGGGCGCCTGAGCACATGATCTTCCTGATGTCCTCCACCCGTTTGCAACGACTGTTGCTACCCCCCGTCGTCGCCACCCTGGCGGTGATTGTCCATCTGGCTGCCGGCCAGGCCCAGGCCGTTCCTGGCGACGGATCCGGCGCTGGTCGCAGGGCCTGGCTCGAGTCGGTCGAGAAGCTCACCCCTAGCCAGAAGCAGGAACTGTTCAGCTTCCAGCGCAGCCTGTCCCTGAAAACCCATGCCGAGCAGATTTCCATCCTGCAGAGCAGCGAGCGTTGCGTCAGCGCCGCGACCGACTTGGACGCCTTGCAATCGTGCCGCCGCAAGGCGATGGCAAGCCGTCGCGCCCTGATGACCAAAAACCGCGATCAGGCGAAAGCCTTCAACCAAAAGCTCGGCCTGCCCATGCCGGAGCTGAACGGGGAAGACAAAGGCGGCCGCCGCGGCCGGGGCAGCAGGCAGGCGCTCTGATCTGAGCCAGCGTGGGGGCAGTAGCCGCCCCAGCCTTTCCTGCGTCGCCCCGGTGAGCTGAGATCAGGCCTCGTCGAGGGCGGCCACGCCGGGCAGCACCTTGCCCTCCAGCAGTTCAAGGCTGGCGCCACCACCGGTGGAGATGTGGCTCATGCGCTCGGCCACGCCCACCTTCTCGACAGCCGCCACCGAATCACCGCCGCCGATGATCGTGCAGCAGCCCTTGCCGCTCAGATCGGCCAGGGTGTGGGCGATGCCGTTGGTGCCGGCAGCGAACTTGTCGAACTCGAACACGCCCATGGGGCCATTCCAGATCACGGTCTTGCAGTCGGCCAGGGCCTCCTGGAAGGTCTTGATCGAATCGGGGCCGATGTCGAGGCCCATCCAGCCGTCGGGGATGGCGTCGATCGCTGTGGTCTGGCTGTTGGCGTCGGGGGAGAAGGCATCGGCCAGCACCACATCGGTGGGCAGCAGCAGCTGCACGCCCTTGGCGGCCGCCTTGGCCTCCAGCTCCTTGGCGAGCTCAAGTTTGTCGTCTTCCACCAGGCTCTTGCCCACCGCCAGGCCGCGTGCCTTGTAGAAGGTGAA
The DNA here is from genome assembly GCF_002252635.1 of Synechococcus sp. MW101C3. NCBI lineage: Bacteria > Bacillati > Cyanobacteriota > Cyanophyceae > Synechococcales > Synechococcaceae > Synechococcus > Synechococcus sp. MW101C3. Next base: position 166,220 of record NZ_NQKX01000005.1, on the reverse strand, counting down.
GATCATGCCGCCGCCGATCAGCACCTTGTCGCACTTGTCGATCAGGGCTTCGAGCACGCCGATCTTGCTGCTCACCTTGGAGCCGCCCACGATCGCCGCCAGCGGCCGCTGAGGCTCATCGATGGCGCCCTGCAGGTACTGCAGTTCCTTCTCCATCAGGTGGCCGGCCACGCTGGGGCTCAGGTACTTGGTGACGCCTTCGGTGGAGGCGTGGGCCCTGTGGGCGGCGCCGAAGGCGTCGTTCACATAGACGTCTGCCAGGGCGGCCAGCTTTGCGGCGAAGGCGTCGTCGTTCTTCTCTTCCTCGGCGAAGAAACGCACGTTCTCCAGCAGCACCACATCGCCGTCGGCCATGGCGGCCACCTTGGCTTCGGCATCAGGGCCGATGCAGCTGTCGGTCTTGACCACCGGTTTGCCGAGCAGCTCGGCAAGGCGGGACGCCACCGGGGTGAGGCGCATCGTTTCGTTCACCTGGCCCTTGGGACGGCCGAAGTGGGCGGCCAGGATCACCCGGGCTCCCTTGGTGGTGAGGTCGTTGATCGTGGGCAGGGCGGCCCGGATGCGCGTGTCGTCGGTGATGGCGCCGTCACCGTCGAGTGGCACGTTGAAGTCGACCCTCACCAGAACGCGCTTGCCGCTCAGTTCATCGGCGGAGAGGCTGGCCAGGGAGCGCTTCGTCATGGATTCAAGATGTAAGGAAAGATGCGCGACATTAACCCGTGGCCCTGCCCGTGTTGAAGGGGGTGGTGGTCTCGGGCACAGCGGGCGCTAGGACAAGGTCAGCAACTTGCCTGCCCCTTCTGTCCCGTCGGGGATGTGACCGATGTTCTCCACCATCCTGTTCCCCATCGACCAGAGCCGTCAGACCATGGAGACGGCTGCCTTCACGCTGCGCCTGGCCCAGCAGCACAACGGGCGGCTGGTGGTGCTCTCTGTGGTGGAACCGGAGGGCGCCATGCACGATGCGGCCGCCGTTGCCAGCCTGCTGGAGCAGGCCCGCAGCCACTTCGAGCAGGCGGGGGTGGCCTGCGAAGTGATCGAGCGGGAAGGCCATCCCGCCTTCGTGATCGGCGACGTGGCCGATGAGATCAACGCCGATGTGATCGTGATGAGCACCCGGGGCCTCACGCTCGCAGCCGATGAGCCCAGCACCGCCGCCCGGGTGATCCAGTTGGCTCCCTGTCCGGTGCTGGTGGTGCCCTGATGCAGCCCGCCATTCAGTGGTATCCCGGCCACATCGCCAAGGCGGAGCGCCAGCTGAAGGCCCAGCTCGCCAAGGTGGATCTGGTGATCGAGGTGCGTGATGCCCGCATCCCCCGCGCTACCAGCCACCCGCGTCTGAAGCGCTGGATGGAGGGCAAGCACCGCCTGCTGGTGATCAACCGCCGCGACATGGTGAATGAAACGGCCCGCCTGTCGTGGGACCGTTGGCTGCGCGAGCAAGGCGAAGTGCCCTGGTGGTGTGACGCCAAGACCGGCACGGGCGTGAAGCAGCTGCAGGAGGCGGCGATCCGGGCGGGCGAGCAACTCAATGCCCGCCGCGCCGGCCGCGGCATGCGCCCGAGGCCGGTGCGGGCCCTGGTGCTCGGGTTCCCCAACGTGGGCAAGTCGGCGCTGATCAACCGGCTGGTGCGCCAGAAGGTGGTGGAGAGTGCCCGGCGGGCCGGGGTCACCCGCACGCTGCGCTGGGTGCGGCTGGGCCAGGCGCTGGATCTGCTCGATGCCCCCGGCGTGCTTCCTCCCCGCCTGGAAGACCAGCGCGCCGCCCTGCTGCTGGCCCTCTGCGACGACATCGGCCAGGCCGCCTACGACGGAGAGGGGGTGGCGGTGGCCTTCCTGCACCTGCTCGATGCGCTGGCCTCGGTGCCGGAGGCCGGGCTGCCGGCGCAGCTGCTGGAGAAGCGCTACGGCGTGGCACTGCCGCGGCGTCAGGGGCGGCGCCATGCCGATGGCGAGCACGACGACGCCTCGGACGGGGATCGCGAGCGTGATGGAGCTGGGGCCTTGGAGTCGTTGCCGGATGGGCTGGCCTGGCTGGAGGCCGCTGCCGCCCGCCACACCAGCGGCGACACCGCGCGCATGGCCCAGCGCCTGCTCGATGATTTCCGCCGCGCCGTGCTCGGCCCGATCGCCCTGGAGCGCCCGCCCCAGAAGCCCGCCGCCGCTGTGGAGGTATGAGCGCGTTCGGGGCAGGTGAAGGGGAGTTGATCACGCTCCACTACCCCCGGCCCCTGCCGATGCGGCTCGATCGCTGGCTGGTGGCCCAGCGGCCGGAGCAGAGCCGTGCCCGCATTCAGAAATTCATCGATGCCGGCCTGGTGCGGGTGAACGGCAGCCCGGGCCGCGCCAAGACACCGCTGCGGCCTGGAGATTGCGTGGAGCTGTGGATGCCGCCGCCGGAGCCGCTCCCCTACCTGATCCCGCAGCCGATCCCGCTCGACATCCTCTACGAGGACAGCCACCTGATCGTGCTCAACAAGCCTGCTGGGCTCACGGTGCACCCGGCGCCCGGCAACAAGGACGGCACCCTGGTGAACGGCCTGCTGCACCACTGCCCCGACCTGCCGGGCATCGGCGGCGAGCGGCGGCCGGGCATCGTGCACCGCCTCGACAAGGACACCACCGGCTGCATCGTGGTGGCGAAGAGTCAGCAGGCCCTGGTGAACCTTCAACGCCAGATCCAGCAGCGCGTGGCCTCCCGCGACTACCTGGGTGTGGTGCACGGGGCGCCCCAGGCGGAGTCCGGCACGATCGAGGCCGCCATCGGCCGCCACCCGATCGACCGCAAGAAGTACGCCGTGGTGGCCGACGACAAGGGCCGGCTGGCCCGCACCCACTGGCGCCTGATCGAGCGGCTGGGTGATTACTCCCTGCTGCGCTTCAAGCTCGACACCGGCCGCACCCACCAGATCCGTGTGCACGGCGCCCACATCGGCCACCCGATCGTGGGGGATGCCACCTACAGCCGCTGCCGGCGTCTGCCGATCGAGCTGCCGGGCCAGGCCCTGCATGCGGTGGCCCTGGGCCTCGACCACCCGATCAGCGGCGAGCGGCTGAGCTTCGAGGCGCCGCTGCCGCCCGCCTTCACGGCGCTGCTCGCGGTGCTGCGCCGCCGTCAGCCCGCGCACCAGGCCCAGCCGGCAGCCGCCGACGCCATCGGCACCGCCGCCTCCACCAGCCCCGCAGACCCGTTGCCCTAGCCGGGGTCTGTGCGGTCGTTGGCTGCCGCTGTCGCGTCTGCGGCACTCCGGCGCCGCCGCTCCCGCAGCGATTCGTCGCGCATCAGGTCGTAGATGGTGTTGTGCTCAAACAGATCGGCCACGGCGATCGCCGTGCTCACGGCGAAGCCGATCGGCAGCAGCAAGGCGTAGTCCTTGCTGAGCTCGAAGGTGAGCAGGATCGCGGTGAGCGGCGTGCGGGTGAGGGCCCCCAGGAAGGCGCCGCCGCCGGCGAACAGCAGCGTGGACGGGGCGTAATCGAACAGCACCTGACACACCTGCTGCACCAATGTGCCCAGCGAGGCTCCCACCACCAGCGCCGGTGCCAGGAAGCCTCCAGGGGCGTCGGCCGCCACTGCCAGGGCAGTGCCGGCCGCCTGCACGATCAATGCCACCAGGGCATTCAGCGGCGTGCTCAGCCCGAGCAGGGCGCTGAAGCCGAGCCGATCGGGATTGTCGAAGCTGGGATTGAGCAGGGAGGAGGCCAGGCCGATCCCCAGGCCCACCAGACCCAGCTGCTGCCACAGCGACAGATGCAGGCGGAAGAACCCCCGGCGCAGGCGCACGATGACCCGTTGGTAGAGCATCGCCAGCGCGCCGGCGGTCGCGCCCAGCAGCATCAGCAGGGGGATGTCCACCAGGCGGAAATCGGTGAGGCGCGAGGGGTCCTCGATCACCGGCAGCAGCTGCCGTAACCACAGCGGCCCGCTTTCATGGCCATCGAACAGCCGGGTCCAGGTGATCGTGGCGAAGATGGCGAAGGTGACGACGGCATTGCTGCGCACCGTGCTGCCTTTGAACATCTCCTCGAGCGTGTAGGCCAGGCCGCCGAGCGGCGCGTGAAAGATCGCCGCCAGGCCAGCGCCACTGCCGATCGCCACGGCCAGCCTGCGTTCCCGCGGTGGGGCCTGCAGGCCGTCGGCGGTGGCGCGGCCCACCACGGCGCCGATCTGGATCGAGGGGCCCTCCGGCCCCACCGGCAGGCCGCTGCCGATGGCGATGCCGCTGGCCAGCAGCTTGACGATCGCCAACCGCCAGGTCATCGGGATCGGCACCCCCTCCAGCCAGAGCATCACCTGCACGATTCCCGATCCCTTCGCCTCCGGCTCGAAGGCGCTGATCAGGCCACCGGCCACCGCGCCGCCCAGGCCGCCCATCAGCGGCAGCACGATCCAGCGGGGCAGAACGGCCGCCAGCTGCAGCCGCAGGCTGTTCAGCAGCTGGGTTTCGCCGCTGTACAACCGGATCGCCACGGCCACGCCGATGCCGATGGCGTTCACCAGCAGCAGCAGGCGCAGCAGGCGCCTGACGGCCTGGCGGCGCTCCGGGGCTGTCAGCGCCATCTCAGCTCAGGGCCGGCAGGCGTGGACTGGCCGCCACCAGCTGCCGGGTGATCGCCGCCTGGGGCGCTGCCAGCAGCTGATCGCCAGGCCCTTCCTCCACGATCCGGCCGCCGTCGAGCACGATCACCCGCTGGCAGAAGCCGCCGGCCAGGGCCAGGTCGTGGGTGATGAAGATCAATCCCAGCCCCAGCCGCTGCTGCAGGGCGCGCAGCAGGGCGAGCACCTCGGCCTGCACTTCTGCATCCAGCATGCTCACGCTCTCGTCGCAGAGCAGCACGCTCGGCTCCAGCACCAGCGCCCGGGCGATCGCCACGCGCTGCTGCTGGCCACCGGAGAGCTGCCGCGGCAGCCGGTTTTCGAAGGCCTCGGCCGGGCTCAGCCCCACCGCTTCCAGCCCTGCGCGGGCCCGGGCGCGTGCCTCCGGCCGGCTGGCCAGGCCATGGATGCGCAGCGGGTCGGCCACCGCTGCGCCCACCGTCATCACGGGGTTAAGGCAGGCCAAGGGATCCTGGAACACCATCTGCAGGCGCCGCCGCTGGCGGCGCAGCTCCGGCCCCCGCAGTTGCAGCAGGTCGCGGCCCTGCAGCCGCACGGCGCCGCCGCGCACGGGCGCCAGCCCCATCAGGGCGCGGCACAAGGTGCTCTTGCCGCAGCCTGAGGCCCCCACCACCCCCACCGTTTCGCCTTCGCGCAGCTCCAGGCTCACCCCATCCACCGCCTTCAGCCAGCGCTGCCGGAAGGGGAGCGAGGGCAGCGGGTGCCAGGAGCGCAGTTCCTCCACCGCCAGCAGGGGTGGGCCGCTGGCCGGTGGGGGCGTGAGGCCGCCTTCGCGGCGCCGCGCCGCTGCCACCAGCCGCTGGGACAGGGGGGCCTGCGGCCGGGTGAGCAGGGTATGGGCGGGAGCCTCCTCCACCAGCCGCCCGGCTTCGAGCACGGCGATCCGGTCGCACCAGCGCCCGGCAATCGCCAGGTCGTGGCTGATCAGCAGCAGGGCGCTGCCGGTTTCGCGGCAGAGGCCCGTGAGTTCGGCCATCACCTGGCCCGCCACCGCCACATCGAGGCTGGTGGTGGGTTCATCGGCGATCACCAGTGCCGGCTCCAGGGCCATCGCCAGGGCGATCGCCAGCCGCTGGCGCATGCCACCGCTGAATTCATGGGGATAGCTGCCGTAGCGCTCCGGGTTGATGCCCACCCGCTCCAGCAGCTCCTGGGCCCGGCGCCGCACCTGACGACGCCCCCAGAGCGGCCGGTGGGCGGTGAGCGTGTCGCCCAGGTGATCGCCGATGCGCAGCAGTGGGTTGAGCCGGGTCATCGGGTCCTGGAACACCAGGCCCACGGCTTCGCCCCGCAGGCGCTGCAGGGCGGCACGGCGCAGACGGCGCGGGTCCTGGCCGCACAGCAGCAGCTCGCCGCTGCATTGGCTTCCTGCCGGCAGCAGTTGCACCACGGCGCGGGCCACCGTGCTCTTGCCGCATCCGGAAGGCCCCACCAGCGCCAGACGGTCCCCAGGGTCGAGGCGCAGATCCAGGCCATCGAGGGTGGCAGGACCCTCCGGGGCGCCCGGGTAGCGCACCGTCAGCTGGTGGATCTGAAGCACTGGAGCGCTGGACCGGGAGCTGGCCATGGTGTGAGCGGATCGTGACCGGGCAGCGGGCCCAGCATGGGGGATCCGGGCCCGATCTGCTCATTCCGCGTGGCGCCTGCCTACGCTGAACGCCAGAGGAAACCTGTAGATGCTCGAAGCGGCGGCAGGAACCCGAATCGCCCCGATCGAGGTCAACGGACTCCCCGCTGTTCCTGACCGCTCGAAAGAGGCCGGGGCCGCTGGAGGCGCTCTTTCCCCTGCGGCCAGCACCACACAGCGCCGCCTGCGCGACGCCGAGGCTTACGGCGTCGTCCTGCCCGACTGGCTGCGCACCTGCCTGGAGCGGGTGCGGACCAGCGACGACCAGCCCGGTGCCGCCGTGCCCCCCAGCCATGGCGAAACGCTGCTCGCCAACTCCTTCGATTTCGCCTTCCAGCTGCACGACGGCCAGGTGCGGGCCACCGGCGAGCCCTACATCATTCATCCGATCGCGGTGGCCGATCTGCTGCGCGACATCGGCGCCGGCCCCGGTGTGATTGCCGCCGGCTTCCTGCACGACGTGGTGGAGGACACGGAGGTGAGCCCGGAGGAGCTGGAAGCCCAGTTCGGCGCTGAGGTGCGGGCGCTGGTGGAAGGGGTCACCAAGCTGGGCGGCATTCATTTCACCGACCGCACCGAAGCCCAGGCGGAGAACCTGCGCCGCATGTTCCTGGCGATGGCCAGTGACATCCGGGTGGTGCTGGTGAAGCTGGCCGACCGGCTGCACAACATGCGCACGATCGGCGCCCTGCGGCCCGAGAAGCAGCAACGCATCGCCCGGGAAACCCGCGAGATCTATGCCCCGCTCGCCAATCGTCTCGGCATCGGGCGCTTCAAGTGGGAACTGGAAGATCTCGCCTTCAAGATCCTCGAACCTGCCGCCTATCAGGAGATCAAGGAGCAGGTGGCCAGCAAGCGCAGCGACCGCGAGGATCGCCTGGCGGTGACCGTGGCGCTGCTGCGCAAACGGCTGGCGGCGGTGGGGCTCACCAACTGCGATGTGAGTGGCCGGCCGAAGCATCTCTACGGCATCTGGAGCAAGATGCAGCTCCAGCAGAAGGCCTTCCACGAGATCTTCGACGTGGCGGCGCTGCGCATCCTCACGCCGAACCTGGAGAGCTGTTACCGCGCTCTGGCCGTGGTGCATGACACCTTCCGCCCGATTCCCGGCCGCTTCAAGGACTACATCGGCCTGCCCAAGCCCAATGGCTATCAGTCGTTGCACACGGCGGTGATCGGCCGGCACCGGCCCATTGAAGTGCAGATCCGCACCACAGAGATGCACCAGGTGGCGGAGTACGGCATCGCCGCCCACTGGAAATACAAGGAGGGCGGCTCACCTGCGGATGGCGGCACCACGGAACGCTTCAACTGGCTGCGGCAGCTTGTTGATTGGCAGCAGGACGGCGGCGGTGACGACAGCAGCGATTACCTCGCCTCGATCAAGGAGGACCTCTTCGATGAGGAGGTGTTCGTATTCACACCGCATGGGGATGTGGTGGGGCTGCGCAAGGGCGCCACGGCGGTTGATTTTGCTTTCCGTATTCACTCGGAAGTGGGCAATCACTGCCAGGGCGTACGCATCAACGACCGCCTCTGCCCCCTCGCCACCCAGCTGAGAAATGGCGACTTCGTGCAGATCATCACGGCGAAATCTGCCCACCCGAGCCTCGACTGGCTCAACTTCGTGGCCACACCCACGGCCCGCAATCGCATCCGCCAGTGGTATAAGCGCAGCCACCGCGATGAGAACATCCTGCGCGGCCGCGATCTGCTGGAGCGGGAGCTGGGCCGCGACGGTTTCGAGGCGCTGCTGAGCGGCGAGGCGATGGCCAAGGTGGCCCGCCGCTGCAACCTGGTGGGCACTGAAGACCTGCTGGCGGCGCTCGGTTTCGGCGGCGTCACCCTGCATCAGGTGGTGAACCGCCTGCGCGAGGAGATTCGCCTCGCCACCGAAGCGGCGGCACCGGCGCTCACCAATGAGCAGGTGGCCGCAGCCGTTTCGGCTGGCCGGCCGGAAGCGCCCGTGGCGTCACCCGCCTCGGGCAGCCCGATTCTGGGGGTGGAAGGGCTGGAATACCGGCTTGGTGGCTGCTGCGGCCCACTGCCTGGGGAGCCGATCGTGGGTGCGGTGGCGCTGGGCAACCACGGCATCACGATTCACCGGCAGGATTGCGGCAATGTGGCCCAGGTGCCGGTGGAGCGGCGTCTGCCGGTGCGCTGGAACCCGATCGGTGAAGCGCAGCAGCGGCGCTATCCGGTGCGGCTGCGCATCGAGGTGCTCGATCGGGTCGGGGTGCTGAAGGACATCCTCACCCGCCTGGCCGATCACCGCATCAACGTGAGCGATGCGCGGGTACGCACCAGCGTGGGCAAACCGGCCACGATCGATCTGAAGGTGGAATTCGTGAGCGCCGCCCAGATGGGCACCACCATGGATCAGATCCGCTCGATGGCGGATGTGCTGGATCTCTGCCGCACCGGCAACGGCTGACCCACCTGCCGGTTGACGCAGTTTCTTTCTCAGGTCTTCAGCAGCGGCTTGACGGCATAAATCACCCGGTCGGCGTAGCCAAGATGGGCGTAGAGGCGGTGGGCTCGTTCGTTCTGTGCCAGCACGGCGATCCCCGACACTTCACAACCCTTCGCCTGGAAGTAGCTTTCGACCGCGGCCATCAGCTGCGTGGCCACCCCCTGGCCACGAAAATCTTCCGACACAAACAACTCAAGAACTTCGCCCTCCCGCTGCACCGTGTTGCCGATGGCTTCGTAATAGGGCGGGGCTTTCACGATTCCTGCCACCATTCCCGCTGGCTGATCACCACTCACGGCCACCAGGATCACACCGTCCCCGCCGGCAACGCGCTTCTGCAGATCCTGCGAATAGGCCTCTCCATAGCCATCCGGGCAGATGATCCGCTGCGTTGGATCGAGGGGCATGAGCGATTGCTGCAGCCCCGTGATGTAGTGGGCGATCAGGTGCAGTTCTTCGCTGCGGATGGGCCGGATTTCAAGGGTGGGCTTCATGGGGATCGGCGCAGCCGCGGCTTCGGGGATGGTGCGCCACACACGGTGAGGCTCTCTCCGGCTGCGCGATTCTGCAGCAGCTGTACCGGGCGTCCCGGCGGCAGACCAATCGTTGCGCTACGCGCAGTTTCGCCTGCTGCCCATGTCCGCCAGCCCCAATCCCCTGCTCGCCTTGCCCTTCGAGCCCTCGATCGAGGCGCTCGGTGAGGCCTACTGGGATGTGGTGGAGGCGGCCGCCTTCCCCCAGAGCCGCCTGCGCTTTCGCAACGATCCGCTGCTGCAGCAGCTCGGGGTGGATCCGGCCGCGGTGAGCGACGCGGATCTGGAGGCGGCCTACGGGCGCTTCGAAGGGCGCACGCCGCTGCTGGCCCTGCGCTACCACGGCTATCAGTTCGGCACCTACAACCCGTTTCTCGGCGATGGGCGCGGCTTCCTCTACGGCCAGCTGCGCGATCGCCACGGTGCCCTGCAGGACCTCGGCACCAAGGGGTCTGGCACCACGCCCTGGAGCCGTGGCGGGGATGGCCGCCTCACGCTCAAGGGCGGCGTGCGCGAGGTGATCGCCTCCGAAGCCCTGCACCGCCTCGGTGTCACCACCAGCCGCACACTCAGCCTGGTGGAAACGGGCGAGGGGCTGTGGCGCGGCGATGAGCCCTCCCCCACCCGCAGTGCGGTGATGGTGCGCGTGGCCCGCACCCACCTGCGCTTCGGCACCTGCGAGCGGCTGCTGCACCTGCGCCAGCCCGGCCAGCTCGAACGGTTGTTGCGTCATGTGGTGGCCGTGTACTACCCCCACATCGCCGCCGCCCATCCCCCCGCTGCCGATGGCAGCGCCCTGGCGGCCCTGCTGGCGTTCTACGGCGAACTGGTGGAGCGGGTGGCGCGCCTGGCGGCCGAATGGATGGCGGCCGGCTTCATCCATGGCGTGCTCAACACCGACAACATGTCGTTGGTGGGCGAAAGCTTCGATTACGGCCCCTTCGCTTTCCTGGAAACCTGGGATCCGGGCTTCACCGCCGCCTACTTCGACCACAGCGGCCTGTACGCCTACGGCCAGCAGCCGCTGATCTGCCACCAGAACCTGCGCCTGCTGCAGGAGCCTCTGGTGATGCTGCTGCCGCGCGCCGAGCTGGAAGCGCGGCTGGAGCGGTTCGTGCCCACCTACGACCACCACTACCGCCACTGCCTGATGCGCCGCCTTGGTTTTGATGCCGGCGCCGTGGCGGCGGTAGTCGATCGCGCCGGCGATCTGGTGGACCCGGTGCCGCTGGCCCTGCAGCTGCTGGCTGCCTGGCCGGTGGCCTACGGCAGCTTCTTCGCCGCCCTCGCCGACCGCATCGCCAGTGGCGGCCTGCCGGAAGAAGCCGAAGCCCTGGCGCCGTTCGTGCCTGGGGCCCCTGCGCCACCGCCCGATCGCTGGGCCGCCTGGCGGGAGGCCTGGTGGGGCTGGTCGTCGGCGCTGCCTCCGGAGCAGCAGCAGGGCATCGCCGCCACCCTGCGGCGTTGGAATCTGCCGGTCACGCCGGTGCGGGGCGAGATCGAGCGCCTCTGGCAGGCGATCGACACGGCGGACGACTGGGACCCCCTCCAGCAGTGGCTGGATGGCTGTGTGGCCTCTGCTGGCGTCCCCTGACCTCAGGTGTCTTCGGGTGTTTGGCGCTACAGCTGCCCCAGCGGGGCTCTGTCTGAATTCAGTCACCGGTTTCCGTCTCGATGCCTCGCCATGACCTCCGAACAGGCCGCCCAGCTGATCGACGACACCCTCGACCTCGTGCATCAACGGCTCCAGACGCTCGAAGCTGATCGCCAGGGCCGCGAACACAGGGCGCTGGCCGCCGAATTCCGTGAGTGGCGCCAGCCCAGTGGCGGCCACATCGACCTGATGCTCTGCCCCGGCTTCAGCCGCGGCTGAACACCGGGCTCCGCCGCAGCCGAGACTGGAGCGTCCGTCGCCGCCAGGGCCGGTTGGATTGGGACGACACCATCGCTGCGATCGCCACGGCCGTGGCACCGGGCCTGGGGAGTGTGGCGATCGTCAGGATGTCCGGCCCGGCGGCGGAGTCGATCGGCCGCACCCTGTTCCGCGCCCCGGGGCAGCAGGTCTGGGACAGCCACCGCGTGCTCTATGGCCATGTGGTGGACCCGGCCAGCGGCGAACGGGTGGATGAGGCTCTGCTGCTGCTGATGAAGGCACCGCGCAGCTTCACCCGCGAGGACGTGGTGGAACTGCACTGCCACGGCGGCCTGATCGCCGTGCAGCGCGTGCTGGCGCTGGTGCTGGCCCACGGCTGCCGCCGTGCCTCCGCCGGTGAATTCAGCCAGCGGGCCTTTCTGAACGGTCGCCTCGATCTCACCCGCGCCGAGGCGATCGGCGACCTGATCGCTGCCCGCAGCCAACGGGCCGCCCAGCTGGCGATGGCGGGCCTCGATGGCGGCCTGCAGCGCCGCATCACTGCCTTGCGGGAGCAGCTGCTCGACCAGCTGGCCGAACTGGAGGCACGGGTGGATTTCGAGGAGAACCTGCCGCCGCTCGATGCCGCCGCAGTGGTGGCGGCGCTCACGGAGGTGCGCCAGGCGCTCGAGGCTCTGGTGGCCGAGGCGCGCCAGGGGGAGTTGCTGCGTGACGGGCTGCGGGTGGCGATCGTGGGACGCCCCAACGTGGGCAAGTCGAGCCTGCTCAACCGGCTCAGCCGCCGGGAGCGCGCGATCGTGACCGACACCCCCGGCACCACCCGCGACCTGCTCGAAAGCGAGCTGGTGCTGGAGGGTGTGCCGCTCACCCTGCTCGACACGGCCGGCATCCGTCCCACCAGCGATGCGGTGGAACGCCTCGGCATCGCGCGCAGCCGCGCCGCCCTGGCCGCCGCCGATGCGGTGCTGCTGCTGTTCGATCTCACCACCGGCTGGAGCGACGACGACCAGGAGCTACGCGACCTGGTGCCGGACGGTGCGGTGCTGCTGCTGGTGGGCAACAAGGCCGATGCCGCCGGCCTTGCCACCGGTGCGGTGGCCCCGACCGGCCCCGGGTTTCCGCTCGAGGTGGCGATCAGCGCCCGCACCGGTGAGGGCTGCGAGGTGCTCGTGGAGACGCTGCTGCAGCGCTGCGGTGCCACCGAGCTGCAGGGCCTGCAGGTGGCGCTCAATGGCCGTCAGCGCGAGCTGGCCGCCGCCGCTGCCGCTGCCCTCGGCCGCAGCCTGGAGGCCGCCGCGGCCCAGCTGCCGTGGGATTTCTGGACGATCGATCTGCGCGCCGCCGTGCGCAGCCTCGGTGAGATCACCGGCGAGGAGGTGAGCGAAGCCGTGCTCGATCGGGTGTTCGCGCGCTTCTGCATCGGCAAATGAAACGGGGCGGAGCACAGCAAAGAGGGCTGAGCACAATGGCCTCACGGCGTGGAGCTGTGCGGTGATCGATCCCAGGGCTCAGCTTCCGTTGGAGCAGCGCCAGGCCATCGGCGCCGCCGCTCTGGCGGCCCTGCTCACGGTGGCCCGCTGCAATGGCGCGCCCACGGCCAAGGCCCTCGCCGCCATCCGCGGCGTGCGTGATCACCTGCTGCAGATCGACTGCGACCTGGAGGCGCTGGCGCCGATCAGCCCCGACCAGCTGGCCGAACGGGTGCAGGCCGTCACTGCCGATCCCCAGTGGCGCGAGCGCATCCTGCGCGGCATGACCCTGGTGGCACTGCTCGACGGTGCCACCTCCCCGGTGCAGCAGCAGCTGCTGGAGCAGGCGGCGGCAGCCCTGGCGGTGGACCCGGCGCCGGTGCGCACCTTCGGCCAGGTGATGGAGCAGCGGCTGGCCATGGTGCGCCTCGACATCGCCAGGCGCGGCTTCATCGCGTCGGCGGCGCGGGCCACCCTGGAGCAGGAGGGGCTGCGCGGTGCCCTGGGGGTGGCGCGGGTGTTGCTGCGGCAGGAGGACACCGCCATGGCGGAGCGTTACCGGGCCCTGCGCCACTACCCCGCCGGCAGCTTCGGCCTGGCCTATGCCGCCTTCATCGACCGCAACCGCTTCGGATTCCCCGGAGAGCTGGGCGGCCCGCCGCCGCCGGTGATGCACCACGACTGCTGCCACGTGCTGGGCGGTTACGGCACTACTGCCGCCGAAGAGGGGGCTGTGCTCGGCTTCCAGGCGGGCTTTGAGCGGGTGGACCCGTTCTATGTGCTGATGTTCGCGCTGGCGGAATTCGAGCTGGGCATCGGCGCCACCCCGTTCATCCCGGGTGAGCGTGAGGCGCTCGATGTGGAGCGCCTGTTCGCCGGCATGGCCCACGGCGCCCAGGTGTCGGTGGATCTGATCGCCGCCATCGACCCCTGGGACCACTTCGCCGACCCGCTGGAGCTGGTGCGCCAGCGCTTCAACGTGCTGCCCCGCGGCCGGGAGCCCGAATGGCCGGCGTCGATCATGGATTGAACGGCCCCGTCTGATCCGTCTGCCCCGCTTTTCCACGCTGGCTGCCCCGCCTCCCCCCGCCTTTCCCCGGTGACACAGCCGCCCCTGCTGCCTTTCAGACCTGCTCTTGAACAGCAGCTGCGTGGCTGGCTGGCGGAGGATCTCGGCCGCGGCGATCTCACCGCCCCGGCCCTGACCGGTGCCCGGGGCCGAGCCCACTGGATCGCCAAGGCCGATGGGTTGTTCTGCGGCGGCGTGCTTGTGGAGCCCCTGTTCCGGCTGCTGGATCCGGGGGTGGTGGTGCGCGATCGGCTGGCGGAGGGGACGCCGGTGCGGGCGGGGCAAGCGTTGCTGGAGCTGGAGGGGGCAGCGCCGGCCCTGGTGGCGGGGGAACGCACGGCCCTCAACCTGGCCATGCGCCTGAGCGGCATCGCCACCGCCACCGCCCGGCTGGTGGCTGAGCTGGCGGGCAGCGGCGTGGCCCTGGCCGACACCCGCAAGACCACGCCCGGCCTGCGGCTGCTGGAGAAGTACGCCGTGCGCTGCGGCGGCGGTTTGAACCACCGCTTCGGCCTCGATGACGCGGCCATGCTCAAGGAGAACCACCTGGCCTGGAGCGGCGGGGTGGGGCCGGCGATCGCGGCGGTGCGGGCGGCGGCGCCCTGGCCGGCGCGGGTGATCGTGGAGGCGGAAACTGCCGCCGAGGCCGAAGCCGCCGTGCGTGCCGGCGCCGATGCGGTGCTGCTCGATGAATTCGCCCCGCCGGCCCTGCAGGCGTTGGTGCCGCAGCTGCGGGCTCTGGCGGCAGCGCAGGGGCGGGCGGTGGTGCTGGAAGCGTCGGGGGTGCAACCTGAACAGCTGCGCGATTACGCCGCCACCGGCATCGATCTGATCTCCACCAGCGCGCCGGTCACCCGCAGCCGCTGGCTGGATCTGAGCATGCGCTACCTCCCGAGCGGCGGCTGAGCGTGGCCACCACCCGGGCCTGGCGTCGTGGACCTGGCGTTGTGGATTTATGGCGTTGGTTCCAGGCTTGTGGCGCGCCTGGCCCAGTGGCAGCAGAGTGATGCCGGGTTATCGATGCCGTGAGCCATGCCGTTCTGCCGCTTCTCGAGCCCGAGCCTTCGGCTCACCTCGGTGGTCCTTGCGTTGCTGGCGGCCGTGATGCCGGCCGCAGCGGCTCGTGCCGAGGGGGTGCTGCAGCGGGTGGCCGTCACCGGTGAGCTGGTGGTGGGGAGCGAACCCCTGTTACCCCCCCTCAGCTTCCGAGACAGCAGTGGCCAGCCCGTCGGCTATGGGGTGGAGGTGGTGCGCCGCGTCCAGGCAGAGCTGTCCGCAGCGCTGGGGCGGCCCATCACTGTGCGGTTCGAGCCGGTGAGCGATCCCGCCGAGCTGGTGCGCCGGGTGGGCAAGGGAGAACTGGCCCTCGCCTGCGGTGTGCCCTTCTCCTGGGCCCGCGATGCCCAGGTGGATTACACCCTGCCGATCGGGCTCTCCGGCATCCGCGTGCTGGCCCCGGCGGGCCGGATCGATGGCTCAGCAGCCTCGCTGCTGGGCCGCCGCATCGGTGCCGTGCCGGGTTCCCTCGGTGAGGCGGTGTTGAAGGGCATCCAGCCCAAGGCACGCGCTGTTCCCTTCGCCGGGCTGGGGGAGGCGGTGGCGGCGCTGCAGGCCGGCCAGCTGGACGGCGTGATGGGGGACACCACCCTGCTGATCGGCAAGGTCAGCAGTCTCGGTGCCACCGGCCTGGTGGTCACGCCGGAGCTGCCCTATGAGCGCTACGCGGTGGGTTGCGTGGTGCCTGAAAACGATTCCGCCTTCCGCGACTTCACCAACCTGGCAATCGCTCGGATGCTGCAGGGCTATGTGGACGGCGATCCCGAGGCAGTGGCCAGCGTGGATCGCTGGGTGGGTCCGAAGGGGATGCTGGGGGTGCCGTCTGAGCGCATTCGCACCTATTTCGAAACGGTGTTGCTGAATTACGAGGCGATCCGTCCCCAGGGTCCAGCGGCAGCGTCTTCCGCCCCGTCTGCGCCCTGAGTCACCCCGCCCCACGCCCTCGCCCTCCGCTTCTTCCGTTCTCCAGGTTTCACTTCCGATGGCTTTCCTTCCGCGTCCCAGGCAGTTCGGCTTTCTGTTGTTCCTGGCGATCCTGCCGCTGATCCCGGCCGCCGAAGCGCTGGCTGCCGCTGGCGCCGCCAGCCCGAGCCGCGACGGTCCTGAACCGGACAGCCTCAGCGTGGAGGCCCGTCTGCGCCGCATCGCCGGGGCGGTTCGCGAGCTGGAAACCGGCGCGGTCCATGGCCAGGATCTGGCCGTCGATGGCCAGGAGCCGGCAGCAACCAAGGCCATCCCCGACGATGTGCTGGCCTACGTGTTTGTGAACGGGCCGCGGGTCGGTTGGCGCAATGGCGGCTTCTCTAACGGTGGCTTCCGCAATGGCGGCTTCTGGAACGGCGGCTTCCGCAACGGAGGTGGCTGGCCTAACGGCGGCTTCGGCAATGGGGGGTTCCGCAATGGCGGCGGCTTCCGCAACTTCTGGTGAGCCGTTGACCTCCCCCGCGTTCGGTCCCCTGCGGCTGCTGGTGGTGCAGCCCACCCCGTTCTGCAACCTCGACTGCGACTACTGCTACCTGCCCAGCCGCGACGACCGCAGCCGGCTGCCGCTGGAGCTGCTGGAGCGCACGCTGGAGCGGGTGCTGGAGAGCCCCTTCGCCACCGACGACTTCACCCTGCTGTGGCATGCCGGTGAGCCGCTCACCATGCCGATCGCCTTCTACGACGAGGCCACCGCGCTGATCCGCTCCGTACTGGCCCGCCGGGACGGTCCGCCGCTGCAGATCGCGCAGTCGTTGCAGACCAACGCCATGACGATCGACGCCGCCTGGTGCGATTGCTTCGAGCGCAATGACATCCACGTGGGTGTGAGCCTGGATGGCCCTGCCTTCCTGCACGACGCCCACCGCCGCACCCGCACCGGCCTGCCCAGTCATGCCGCCAGCCTGCGGGGCATCGGCTGGCTGCAGCGCCGCGGCATCCCCTTCCAGGTGATCGCCGTGCTCACCGACGACGCCCTCGATCACGCCGACACCCTGTTCGACTTCTTCCACGGCCAGGGCATGGACAACCTGGCCTTCAACATGGAGGAAACCGAGGGAGAGAACCTCAGCTCCACCCTGTCCCGCCCCCGCTCGGAGGCGCGCTACCAGGCGTTTCTGGAGCGTTTCTGGGAGCGGCTGCGGGCCGAGCCCGGCGCTCTGCGCCTGCGGGAGTTCGATGAGATCGCCGGCCTCGCCTGCGGCGATCAGCGGCTGGCACGCACTGACATGAACCACCCGTTCGCGATCGTGAACGTGGATGCGCGCGGCAACTTCTCTACCTTTGACCCCGAGCTGCTGTCGGTGGCCACCGCCGCCTACGGCGATTTCGCCTTCGGCAACGTGATCACCGACAGCCTGGAATCCGTGGTGGAGAGCGCCAAGTTCCAGCAGGTGTACAGCGAGATCCGCTCCGGCGTGGAGCGCTGCCGGGCCGAGTGCGAGTACTTCGGCCTCTGCGGCGGCGGCGCCGGCAGCAACAAGTACTGGGAGCGCGGCACCTTCGACTGCAGCGAGACCCAGGCCTGCCGCTACCGCATCAAGCTCAGCGCCGATGTGGTGATGGCGGGCCTGGAGCGGGAACTGGAGCTCACCAGCTGAGCGGAGGCTTCAACCGCCCATCGGCGGAGCAGAGCCTTCAGCCCTCATAGGGCCAGAACTCCGGCTCGTCGAGCATGGGCCGCTCCAGCGGCAGCACGTGGAAGCGGCGACGGATCTCCAGCAGGGGCTCGCTGGCGAGGGCGAGGTGATCGAGCCGGCTGAAATCACCGCTGCAGGCGGCGCCCCGGCGCCAGGCTTCCGCCAGCAACTCGGGCGCGCCCGGCAGATCGAGGGCTCCCCGTTTGCCGTTGAGGCCGTTGTAGGGCTCGCCGTCGCCGCCGTAGGGCACGAACTGGCTGTCGTTGCCGTGCACGAACAGACCCACCTCATGGATGAGGAAGTTGGCGAGCGAGGCCATCCAGTTGGCGTCGTCGTTGCGGAGCGCCAGCTTGAAGGCGCCCAGAGCGATCTCGCCCGGCCCCGTCGGCTCGTAGCCGGTGATGACGTGGTTCATGTCATGGCTCACGTAGTAGGCGGGGTTCGGGGTGTTCCGGGCCGGCAGGGGCAGGCCGTTGCGCGCGTAGAACTGCACGAAGGCCCAGCCGAGGCTGCCGTGGGGGCAGTCGCGCAGCCCCTGCACCTGGGCGAAGAAGGTGTCACCGGGAGCGCCGCCCTGATCCTTGCCAGGCTGCTTGCTGGGATCCGCCATCAGGGCGCCGTGGCGGGCGGACAGCTCGGGCATGAAGGTGGCATAGCAACGCACGAAGCTGGCGGTGGCTTCCGCGGCGGTGCGGTGGAAGAGGTCCTGCACGAGGCGCAGCTCCACGCCGTGGATGCCGATCGCGTCGCTGAAGGCCTCCAGCCGCTGCAGCTGGGCGGCGCTGCGGGGATGGCGGCAAAGCTCCAGCATCAACGCCAGCTGCAGGAAGCGGCGGCGGCTGTCGTCGTCTGGCAGTCGGGCCGCCAGCTCCTCGGGCGGCAGCGGGGCGGCGGCCGTGAGTTCGTCTGGGGTGAGCCCGAGCAGGTGCACCGCCAGGCTGCTGAGCAGCCGCGCCTGCTCGCTGGTGGCGCCGCCTTCTACGGCGACCAGATCGCGCAGCCCGCCCACCAAGGTGCGCGCCAGCGGCGGAGGGAAGGGTTGCAGCATCGACGGTGGGGCCGCACCCCGCCATTCAAGCGCTGCCCGCCGCTGACGGTCCGCCCTCCGCCGCCGTGATCCGCTCCAGTTGCAGGGCATCGGTGCAGCCGTCGTGGCCCTGGTCGTAGCGGCTGGAGCAGAAGGTGCCCCGCCAGCCCGGCGGCAGCTCGGCCAGCAGCGACACGGCGTAGGGATGGCGCTGGGCCACCCGCTCGATTGTGTGGGCGGGGTAGAGGCGCACCGCGTGGCGGCTGACGCGGCAGAGCTCGCTCAGGGCGCGACGGTGCCAGGCCAGATCGAAGCCGCCACTGCTGGAGAGGCCGCCATCGCGCAGGGGGGCATAGGCGAAGAGCAGGTGGCCGCTGAGCACCAGATCGAAGCTCTGATCCGGGAAGGGCAGCTCCGGCAGGGTGGCGTTGCGGTAGTGCTGCGGATGGCGGCGGCGATCCTCCAGAAAGGCCTGCAGCGCCTGCATGTGCTGCTCGTGGCAGGCCTCCAGATCGAAATCCGGCCGCAGCGCATCGCTGCTGCGCAGGCCTGCCATGGTGCGCTCCAGATCGGCCAGGGCCCGCCGTTCGAGCTCCTCCTCCGGCAGGGCATAGAGGGGATCCACCGCCACCACCTCCCCCACCAGGCCCCGCAGCCGGGCCGCGAGCGAACCGGGCCCGCCGGGGCAGTCGAGCACGCGGGCGTCGCGCCACTGCTCTAGGTCGCCTTCGAGGTTGAACATCGCCAGGGCCTGCTCCCCCAGACGCCCGTAGAACACCACGGAGGCAAGTTGCATGCGGTTTTGAGGCGGTGGGATTGTGCGGTGAACGGGGCGTTCACCTGCTCCGCCAGCGGGTTCCGCCATCCTGGCGGGCCACCCATGGCGTGGGCAGCCCAGTAGCGCTGCTCGCTCCATTTGTGCATGCTTCCAGAACCTGCCCGGCGGGTTGCCATCGGTCCAGAGGGGATGATCAGGGTGCCTCCCCCCTGCCGGGAGCGCCCTGCTTCTGCCCCGCTGCCCATGCTCCGCCTCGCCCAAGCCCTCGACAGCCAGCTGCGCGCGGCGATGCAGCGGGCCTTCCCCGTGGAAACCATGGGCGAGGAGATCTCAACGATGTTCGGGGCAGGGGGCCTGCGGCTGGATCCGCAGCTGGCGCCGGCCACCAAACCCGAATTCGGTGATTTTCAGGCGAACGGTGCCCTGTCCCTCGCTAAGCCGCTCCGCCAGGCGCCGCGGGCCATTGCCACGGCGATCGTTGAGCAGCTGGCGGCCGATCCGGCCTTCACCGCGCTCTGCCTGGAACCGCAGATCGCCGGCCCCGGCTTCATCAACCTGACTCTGCGGCCGGAGCGGCTGGCCGCGGAGGTGGCAGGGCGGCTGAGGGATCCGCGCCTGGGGGTGCCCACGGTGGCCGAGCAGAGCGGGAACGGGGCGCCGGCGCCGGTGGTGGTGGATTTCTCCAGCCCCAACATCGCCAAGGAGATGCACGTGGGGCACCTGCGCTCCACGATCATTGGCGACGCGTTGGCGCGGGTGCTGGAGTTTCGCGGCCATCCGGTGTTGCGGCTCAACCATGTGGGCGACTGGGGCACCCAGTTCGGCATGCTGATCACCCATCTCAAGCAGGAGGCGCCCGAGGCGCTTATCACCGCTGACGCGGTGGATCTGGGCGATCTGGTGGCCTTCTACCGCCAGGCCAAGGCCCGCTTCGACAGCGATGAAGCCTTCCAGACCACTTCGCGTGAGGAGGTGGTGAAGCTGCAGAGCGGCGATCCGATCAGCCGCCGCGCCTGGCAGTTGCTGTGTGATCAGTCGCGCCGGGAATTCCAGCGCCTCTACGACGCCCTCGACATCCGCCTCGATGAGCGCGGCGAATCCTTCTACAACCCCTATCTGGAGGCGGTGGTGGCGGATCTGGCCGCCACCGGACTGCTGGTGAGCGATGGCGGCGCCCAGTGCGTGTTCCTCGAAGCGGAGGACGGCAGCGCCAGCAAGGCCCCGCCGGTGATCGTGCGCAAGAGCGACGGCGGCTTCAACTACGCCACCACCGATCTGGCCGCCATCCGCTACCGCTTTGCGGCGCCCCCAGCAGGCGATGGGGCGCGGCGGGTGATCTACGTCACCGATGCCGGCCAGGCCAGCCATTTCGCCGGGGTGTTCCAGGTGGCCCGCCGCGCCGGCTGGATCCCCGAGGACGGGCGGCTGGAGCACGTGCCCTTCGGGTTGGTGCAGGGGGAAGACGGCAAGAAGCTCAAGACCCGCGCCGGTGACACGGTGCGACTCAAGGAGTTGCTGGAGGAGGCGGTGGAGCGCTGCGAGGCCGACCTGCGCCGTCGGCTGGCGGAGGAGGAACGCCAGGAAGAGGAGGACTTCATCACCGAGGTGGCCACCACCGTGGGCCTGGCGGCGGTGAAGTACGCCGACCTGAGCACCAACCGGATCACCAACTACCAGTTCAGCTTTAATCGCATGCTGGCCCTCAGCGGCAACACCGCCCCCTATCTGCTCTATGCGGTGGTGCGGATCGCCGGCATCGCCCGCAAGGGAGGCGCCGGGGCGGATGCGGCTGCCGGTGTCGCAGATTCACCCTTGCCGGAGATGCTCAGTTTCAGCGAGCCGCAGGAGTGGGCGCTGGTGCGGGAGCTGCTCAAGTTCGACGGCGTGATCGCCGAAGTGGAGGAGGAACTGCTGCCGAACCGGCTGTGCAGTTATCTGTTCGAACTGAGCCAGATGTTCAACCGCTTCTACGATCAGGTGCCGGTGCTCAAGGCCGAGGAACCGGCGCGGAGTTCGCGGCTGGCGCTCTGCCGCCTCACGGCGGCCACCTTGAAGCTGGGGCTCGGCCTGCTCGGCATTCCCACCCTGGAGCGGATGTGAACGGCTATTGGGCTCTGGCCAGGTAATCCTCCTGGAGGATGTACATGCGCTTCACATCGCGGTAGCGGCCTTCGATGAAAAACTCACCCACCAGGTGGCCTTCCTCCGCGAAGCCGCAGTCTTGATAGAGGTGCAGGGCCTTGGCGTTGTCGACGGCCACGGAGAGGTAGATCTTGTGCAGATTCAAGATGGTGAAGGAGTAGTCGAGCGCTTTGTGGATGCAGAAGCGGGCGAAGCCTTTGCCTTGATGGTGTGGCGCGATGATGATCTGAAATTCAGCGCGCCGGTGGATGTAGTCGATCTCGATCAGCTCCACCAGCCCGATCAATTCCTTTTCCCTGGTTTCCACCACGAAGCGCCGCTCTGCGTTGTCATGGATGTGCCGGCTGTAGAGCTCTTCGAGCTCATCAAAGGATTCGTAGGGCTCCTCGAACCAGTAAGCCATCACGCTTCTGTTGTTCACCTGGTCGTGAATGAATCTCAGGTCGCCGCGCTCAAGGGCCCGCAGAACCAGATCGGTTGTTGTCACCAGAACCTCCTCCCTCCCCAGGATTCGATTCTGCTTCAGAACGCCAGGTTGAGCTGGCTGTGTGTTCCATCGGCGGCAGGGTCATGCCTGGCCGCCGATGCCTCAGGGGCGGCGTCTGGAGCCTCTTTAGGCTGCTGCTGGTGGATGCTCCCCGTCGCCGTGAGGCCGCTTCTGTGAACAGCCCCAGCCCCGGCGAGCGCCCGGCCGTTAGCCCCTGCCCGCCGGCACGCCCGGAGGTGGAAACGCTCACGGCCTACAGCGCGCCGCTGGAGGGGCGCCGCGGCCTGCTGCGGCTCGACTTCAACGAGAACACCGTGGGGCCCAGCCCGAAGGTGGTGGCGGCGGTGCGCGCCATTCCGGCCGATCACTACGCGATCTACCCCGAATACGACGGCCTGCGGGAGGCGGTGATCACCGCGCTGGTCGACGAATCTGTCACCGGCCCCGGCTCAGACTCCGACACCGAAAGCCTTCCCGGCTCCGGCACCCTCACTGCCGCCCATATCGGCCTGTTCAACGGGGTGGATGAGGCATTGCATGCCGTGTTCCACGCCTACGGCGCCGCCGGCGAACGGCTGCTCACCACCAGCCCCACCTTCGGTTACTACACCCCCTGCGCCCGCATGCAGGGCATGGAGATCGAAGCGATCCCCTACCGGCTGCCCGGTTTCGCCTTCCCGTTCGAGGAGATCAAGGCGGCTCTCGCCGCCACAGCCCCGCGGCTGCTGCTGATCTGCAATCCCAACAACCCTACCGGCACCCGGCTGGCTCCACAGCGGATCCTGGAGCTGGCGGCCGCTGCCCCCGGCACGCTGGTGGTGGTGGATGAGCTCTACGAGGCCTTCACCGGCGACAGCGTGCTGCCACTGCTGCTGAGCGGGAATGGAGCGCCCTCCCCAGGAGTGTCCACAGCAGCAGGCACCGACCCCTTCGCGGCCTACCCGAACCTGCTGGTGCTGCGCTCGCTGGCGAAAACGGCCGGGCTCGCCGGGCTGCGCTTTGGGTTTGCGGTGGGGGCACCGGCCCTGGTGGACCGGGTGAGCCGGGTCAGCGGCCCGTACGACGTCAACAGCTTTGCTGTGACCGCCGCCCATGCGGCCCTGGCTGATCAGGCCTACACCGACGCTTACGTGGCCGAGGTGCTGCGGGCGCGGGCCTGGTTGCTGGAGCAGCTGGTGGCCGCCGGGGTGCGCCATCACGCCGCCGGTGGCAACTATCTGTTGCTCTGGCCGCTGCGGCCGGCGGCCGTGGTGGAGTCCGAACTGCGAGCGGCGGGCATCCTGGTGCGCTCGATGGCCGGCAAGCCTCTGATCGATGGCGCGCTGCGGGTGAGCCTGGGCACCATCGAGCAGATGGAGCAGTTCTGGGCGGCGTACCGGCGCATCGAAGGGCTGGCCTGAGGGCTGCCGGCGTGTGTCTGTGGGCTTGGGCCTGCCACGCCGGCCCGGCGTTCAGGGCGCCTTGCCTGCGGCCGGTTCCAGCACGGTGATCGGCTTGCCCTTTTCTCCCGCGTACACCACCACGATCTCGGCCGGTTCGTTGCCGTTGTTGGTGCCGTAGTGGGGCTGATTCACCATCTCGATCAGCCCTTCACCCGCCTTCAGCTGCAGGCGGGCGCCCTCCTTGCTAGTTACCAGCAGCTGGCCGCGGATCAACATGCCGGCGTTGATCACTGGGTGGGTGTGCATCGGCAGTTGCACCCCCGGCGGAATGGTGATGTGCAGCACGGTGATTTCCGGTTCGCCCTTGGGATAGGCGGGCAGCCGCGTGCCGTTCCAGGCCTCGCCGGCCTTCACCAGGGTGCGCACCTTCACGGCGGCCGGCTCCCCATCGGCGAGGGCGGGTGGCACGGGCAGCAGCAGGCTGCCGCCCAGCAGCAGCAGCAGAGCCAGCCAGGGCCGACAGCCGCTCAGCGGACGCTTGTTCTGAACCTGCAGGGCCATCGGGGCGGCGGGCAACCTTCGCTGGGCAGTCTGGGGGCTGGTTCGCTGGCGTGCAGGCCCGCCCATCGCCCGCCCATCCCCATAGCCTGCCCTTGCTCTGCTCCCGTTGCGGCCGCTGTGGATTTCACCGCCGATCTCCCCGTTGTGCAGATCCGGCGAACGGTGATGCGCCGGGCCCTGCTTTCCACGGCGATCCCGCCGCGGGTGGCCCTGGCGATGGGCCAGGAGCCGCTGTTGCTGCGCTACACGATCGGTCTGTTCGGCTATGGCCTGATCGGTTGTGCGGTGACCGATGCCGAGAGCTGCCTCCAGCGGCTGGCGCAACAGCCGCACGGGCTGCTGGTGTGCTCCGACAGCCTGGAGCGCGGTGACGTGCTCAGCCTCACCGCCACCGCCAAGGAGCGCTACCCCGCCTTGAAGGTGATCGTGATCAGCACGGGGCCCTGTCCTGAGCAGGCACTGGTGCGGGCCGCCTGGATCGATGGGCTGGTGGCGGAATGCGACATGACCTTCCACAGCGGGGCGTTGCAGGCGGCGGTGCTGGCGGCGCTGGGCGGCTGCCACTTCCGCAGCGCCTCGATGCGGAACCAACCGATGCCGGAGCCGATCAGCGAACTCAGCCCGCGGGATTACCAGATCCTGGAGGGCCTCGCCGATGGGCTCACCGACCGGGAGATCGCCGAGCGGCTGATGATCAGTCCGAACACGGCGAAGTCGTACACCAAGCGTCTGCTGCAGAACATGGGGGCGCGCAACCGTCTGCAAGCCCTGGTGATCGCGCTGCGGCAGGGGCTGATCCGGCTGCGCTGATCGCTTCAGCCCGCACGGTTGCCGTGGCGCCCACCCTCAGCGGAGCCGCCAACCACCCTCCGATGGGGGTCGCCCCGGCGGGGACATCCGGCGTAGGACCGTTGCAGCGATTTGTTTTGCGCGATGTCCAGCGTCGATCCACTCACAGGTATTGGCTTCAATTACGCCGAGGCGCTGCAGAAGAACTTCCTTTTTTATGAGGCGCAGCGCTCCGGCGACCTTGACGAAGCCAGAAAGCGGATCGACTGGCGCGGTGACTCCGGCCTGCGCGACGGCGCTGACGGGGTGTACTTCGGTGGGCAAACCGTCGCCAACCTCCAGACCGGGCTGACGCTGAATCTCACCGGCGGGTATCACGATGCCGGCGATCACTCCAAGTTCAGCCTGCCGCTCGCTTCCACCCTGGCCACCCTCTCCTGGGGCGGGATCGAGTTCTCCGATGGCTATGCCCTCTCGGGGCAAACCGACGAACTGCTCGATGCGGTGCGTTGGGGCACGGATTACCTGCTCAAGGCCCACGCCGTTGATGCGGCGGGAGCGACGCGGTTCTTCGTGGCGCAGGTAGGCAATGTGGCGGCCGACCACGCCTTGTGGAGCTCGCCGGAGAGCCAGACCATTGCCCGTCCGGCCATGGCGGTGACACCGAGCAAGCCCGGCTCCGATGTGGCTGCCGGCTCAGCCGCAGCGCTGGCTTCCGCCTCGGTGCTGTTCCGCCAGAACGGCGAAGCCGCCTACGCCGATGTGCTGCTGACCCGCGCCATTTCGCTTTACGACTTCGCCGATCGTTACCGGGGCCGCTACTCCGATTCGATTCCGGAGGTGCGCAATTACTACAACTCCTGGAGTGGGTTCAACGATGAGCTGGCCTATGGCGCGGCCTGGCTGTCGCGGGCGGTCACGGCGGCGGGCGGCAGTGGCACGGCCTACCGCGACAAGGCCCTGTCGATCTACACCAGCAACATCGGCGGCCTTTCGAGGGGCTGGACCGGCAACTGGGACGATGCGTCTTATGCCACGGCGGTGATCCTGGCGGAGGACACGGGCTCGACCCGCGTGCAGCAGGACGTGGAGCTCTGGTTGAACAACTGGGTGAACGGCGGCAACGGCGTGACGATCAGTGCCGGCGGCCTGCGCCACATCAGCCAGTGGGGCTCGCTGCGCTATGCCGCCAACACGGCCTTCCTGGCGGATGTGTATGCCGACAACGTGCGCGACCCAGGTGGGGCCTTCAGCCGGCTGTCTCAGGGGACGGTGGATTACATCCTTGGTGCCAATCCGCGCCGGTCGAGCTATCTGGTGGGCTTTGGGGCCAATGCACCCCGGCAGCCCCACCACCGGGCCGCCTCAGGCGTGGGCTGGGATGGGTTCCGCAACGGCCTGCCCAACGCCCACATCCTCTACGGCGCCCTGGTGGGTGGCCCTACCAGTTCCGACGACTTCTCCTATCAGGACCGCCGCGACGACTTCGTCGCCAATGAGGTGGCGATCGACTACAACGCTGGCCTGGCCGGTGCCTTCGCCCGCAGCGTGGAGCGTCGCGGCGGGCAGGCGCTCACCGATGCCCAGCTCGATGCGCTGCCGGGCATTTCCGTACGAACCAGCGGCGGCGGAACGCCGGTGCCACCCACCCCGACACCAACACCCACCCCAACCCCGACGCCCACTCCCACTCCAACCCCGACTCCAACCCCGACACCCACTCCAACTCCAACGCCAACACCCACGCCCGTCCCCGGCGCTCCCTTGCCCCAGACCCTCAACGGCATTCCGCTCACCTCCAACCCGAACCTGGCGGTGTCCGTGGGCGGATCGATCTGGACGGGTGGCATGACGGTGCAACTCACGCTCACCAACACCGGCACGGTGCCGTTGAACAGCTGGAACTTCAGCTTCGAGAGCCCGCACCGTCCCACCAGCACACCCTGGGGGGTGCGGATCAGCAGCACGGCGCTGGCGGGCGGCCTGTTTCGCCACACCGTGACCGGTGATGCCTGGGCCAGCACGATTCAGCCGGGCCGCAGCGTGAACGTGGGCTTCAACGCCAGCCAGGGAAGGCCCCTGGGCAACAGTGGCGCGCTCACGGCGACGGCGCTGTTCGGTGATGGTGGCCGGCTCGGCTTCAGCAGTGTCAACCCCAGTTTCAAGACAGGCGGTGCCGCCGCCGATGTGATCAGCACCAGCGCCGCTGTTGATGCGCTCACCGGCCTGGCTGGCGCGGACACGTTCCGCATCACCAGCCTGCGCGATTCGTTGCTGAACGCCAGTGATCAGATCACAGATCTGGCCATCGGCAGCGATCGCATCGATGGCCCCCGGGAGGTGTCGGCCGCCGATCTGCGTGAGCTGGGCAGTGTTGCCGACCTCAGCGCCACGGCACTGGCGGCGGTGTTGATCCCCACAGCGTTCGCCGCCAACGGTGCCGCCACCTTCAGCCTTGGCGCCAGCGGCGGCAGCCGCACCTTCCTGGCGCTCAATGATGGGCTGGCTGGCTTCCAATCCGCCAACGACGCCATCGTGGAGATCACCGGCTTCACCGGATCGCTCACGGCCCTGGCGATCGTGTGATCGGCGCGGGCAGAGGTGTCGTGGCGCCTTTGCGGCTGCTCGGCGTAGTTTGTGAAACACACACTTCACAGAACTTCTCCGGTGCCCCCAGCCGCCAAAACCGCACTGATCACAGGCATCACCGGCCAGGATGGCTCGTACCTCACCGAGCTGCTGCTGGAGAAGGGCTACGCGGTGCACGGCATCAAGCGCCGCGCCAGCAGCTTCAATACGGCGCGCATCGATCATCTTTATCAGGATCCCCATGAGGTGGATCCGCGGCTCACGCTGCACTATGGCGATTTAACCGATAGCACAAATCTGATCCGGATCATCCAGCAGGTGCAGCCGGATGAGATTTATAACCTTGGCGCCCAGAGCCATGTGGCGGTGAGCTTTGAGGCGCCGGAGTACACCGCCAACAGCGATGCCCTGGGCACGCTGCGCATCCTGGAAGCGGTGCGGATGCTGGGGCTCACACCGAAAACCCGCATCTACCAGGCCAGCACCAGTGAGCTGTATGGGCTGGTGCAGGAGATACCGCAGAAGGAAACCACACCCTTCTATCCGCGCAGCCCCTATGGGGTGGCGAAGCTCTATGCCTACTGGATCACGGTGAACTACCGCGAGGCCTACGGCATGTATGCCTGCAATGGGATTCTGTTCAACCATGAGTCACCACGGCGGGGTGAAACGTTTGTGACGCGCAAGATCACGCGCGGCCTGGCACGGATCAACGAAGGGCTGGAGGATTGCCTCTACATGGGCAACATCGATTCGCTGCGTGATTGGGGCCACGCCAGGGATTATGTGGAGATGCAATGGCGGATGCTGCAGCAGGAGGGGCCGCCGGAGGATTTCGTGATTGCCACGGGCCGGCAGGAAACGGTGCGGCACTTCATCGAGCTGGCGGCGTTGGAGCTGGGCTGGGGGGCGATTCAGTGGGAGGGCACGGGCACCGAGGAGATCGGCAAGCGCAGCAGCGGCGAAGTGGTGGTGCGGATCGACCCGCGCTATATCCGGCCGGCGGAGGTGGAAACGCTGCTGGGGGATCCCACCAAGGCACGCGAAAAGCTGGGCTGGACGCCCACCAGCACCCTGGAGGAGCTGGTGGCCGAGATGGTGGCGGCCGATAAGGAGGAAGCGCGCAAGGAGGCGATCCTGCGGCTGAAGGGCTTCAAGGTGGTGGGCTCGATGGAGAACCCGCCCACCAACCCGTCGGCGACGACGGCGGCCGGAGGGAAGAGGTGATGGCAGAAGACATCCGCTGGCAGCAGCGTTTCAGCAACTACCGCAAGGCTTTGGCTCAGCTGGAAACCTTTCTTGAGCCCCCCAGCTTGAATGAACGAGAACAGCAGGGGTTGATCAAAGCCTTTGAGTACACCTTTGAGCTTGCCTGGAACACGCTGCGCGACCTGCTTCGCAGTCAGGGAGATTCTTCGCTGCTGGGCTCTCGGGATACGCTGCGCGAAGCCTTCCGCCTAGGGCTGATCGAAAGCGGGGACGCCTGGATGCTGATGATTCAGGACCGCAACCTCACCAGTCACACCTACAACCGATCCACCGCCGACGCGATCGCCGCTCAGATCGTGGGGAGCTACCTCCCCTGCTTTCAAGAGCTCCGCGACAGGCTGGAGCAGCGCCAGCTGCAGGAAGGGCAATGAGCAGCATGCCAGCAGCAAGACAGGCCGCAGCCATCGCTGGCATCCCGGAGCAGGCCCTGGAACGGCTGCTGGCCTTGTGTGCGGCCCAGCCGCAGGTTGAGGCCGTGTGGCTGTTCGGTTCGCGGGCGATGGGTCGTCATCGACGCGGTTCTGACATTGATCTCTGCCTGGAGGCCCCTCAGCTGAGCCACGGGGATCGCCTGCGTCTGATGACGGCAGTCGACGATCTCCTCTTGCCCTGGCGCGTGGATCTGGTGCTGCGCCATGAGCTACCAGCGGAGCTGGAGGCCCATGTGCAGCGGGTGGGCCGTTGCCTCTGGAGCCAGCCATGCCCACAGCAATCCCCTTGATCACCCCAGCCGACCGCTTCTTCGTGGCGGGCCACCGCGGCATGGCGGGTGGCGCGGCCGCATCCCGTTGGCGGAGGGGCTGGCGGGCACGGTGGCCGAGTTCGCCAGCAGTGGTAGCACGAGGCTTTCGCCCCCATCCAGGTGACTGCGCCTGAAGGGTGTGCCTTTTTGGGGTGGAGCAGTTTCACTGGAGCCTGCTTGAGGCGGCCATGGCGATTGTGAGCATTACCACCGAAGCGCTGTACATTGGCGCGCGTGAGTATGTTGCGGCTCGGAGGGTTGGATGTGCTGATGCTGGATCTTCTGAGCCAACAGAATTCAGATCCCCCGCGTTATGAATGTGGAAACTGCACCCATCATCTTTTACGGGTTTGGTGGCGTTTTGATTGGCAGAATCCTGGATTGAATTCCTCTGATGTCACGCCTAAACTGTTGCCCCGTGAGCTTGCTGGCCATGGCCTCAAGGGATGATGCGTAAGGGAATTATCTTGGCTGGTGGCAGTGGCACGCGCCTGCATCCGATCACCCAGGCGGTGAGTAAACAGTTGCTGCCGGTGTATGACAAGCCAATGGTGTATTACCCGCTGAGCACGTTGATGCTGGCGGGAATACGCGATGTGCTGGTGATCACCACGCCGGTGGATCAGCCGTCGTTTGTACGGCTGCTGGGCGATGGCAGCGCCTGGGGGATGGCCATTCGCTATGCGGTGCAGCCGAGCCCGGATGGGTTGGCCCAGGCGTTTTTGATCGGTGCCAGATTTCTGGATGGGGCACCGGTGGCGCTGGTGCTGGGGGACAACCTGTTCCACGGCCACGACCTGAGCGTGCAGTTGCAGGCCTGTAGTGGCAGCGGTGTGGGGGCCACGGTGTTCGCCTACCCCGTGCGTGATCCAGAGCGCTACGGGGTGGTGGAGTTTGATGCGCAGGGCCGGGTGCTGAGCCTGGAGGAAAAGCCGAAGCGTGCGAAGTCGCGCTATGCGGTCAC
This sequence comes from Synechococcus sp. MW101C3, assembly GCF_002252635.1. Taxonomy (NCBI): domain Bacteria; kingdom Bacillati; phylum Cyanobacteriota; class Cyanophyceae; order Synechococcales; family Synechococcaceae; genus Synechococcus; species Synechococcus sp. MW101C3. The sequence goes on along the minus strand of NZ_NQKX01000005.1, from coordinate 136,151 downwards.
GGGGCTGTATTTCTATGACAACACCGTGGTGGAGCGGGCCGAGCGGGTGCAGCCCTCGGCGCGGGGTGAGCTGGAGATCACCGATCTGAACCGGCAGTATCTGGAGGAGGGGCTCCTGAAGGTGGAGCTGATGGGCCGCGGTATGGCCTGGCTGGATACGGGCACCTGCGATTCGTTGCACGAGGCCACCAGCTACATCCGCACCTTGGAGCACCGGCAGGGTTTGAAGGTGGGCTGTCCGGAGGAGGTGGCGTGGCGGCAGGGCTGGATCAGCGGCGAGCAGCTGGAGCGGCTGGCCCTGCCGCTGAAGAAGAGCGGCTACGGCAGCTACCTGCTGTCGCTGCTGCAGGAGGGAAGCGATGCAGGTTGAGCAGCTCAGCACGGCCAGCGGCGCGGTGATGCAGGGGCCGCTGCTGATCACGCCGCAGGTGTTTGGCGATGAGCGGGGCTTCTTTTTCGAGAGCTGGAACCAGCGCCGCTTTGATGCAGCGGTGGGTACGCCCACCACCTTTGTTCAGGACAACCACTCCCGCTCCAGCTGTGGCGTGCTGCGAGGGCTGCACTACCAGCTGGAACCTGAGCCCCAGGGGAAACTGGTGCGTTGCACCAGCGGCACCATCTTTGATGTGGCGGTCGACATGCGCCGCCCCTCGCCCACGTTCGGCCAGTGGGTGGCTGCCGAGCTGAGTGCCGGCAATCAGCAGCAGCTGTGGGTGCCGGTGGGCTTTGCCCACGGTTTCCTCACCCTCAGCGAATCAGCCGAGGTGCTGTACAAGGCGAGCGGCTTCTGGAGCAAGGCCTGCGAGCGCTCGCTGCGCTGGAACGATCCAGAAGTGGCGATCGCTTGGCCGCTGGCGCCGCTGGGGATCAGCGAGCCGCTGCTGGCCGTGAAGGATGCCGCCGCTCCCACGCTGGCGCAGGCGCTGGCCGCCGGGGAGGTGTTTGCGTGAAAGTGCTGCTCACCGGCGCTGCCGGCCAGCTGGGCCAGGCCCTGCGCCAGCAGGTGCCCGAGGGGGTTGAGGTGATCGCCAGCAGCCGCAGCGGCGGCGAGGGCGTGATGGCGTTGGATCTCGCGGATGCCCCGGCCTGCCGCGCGGCGGTGCGGTCACACCGTCCCGACTGGGTGCTCAATGGCGGCGCCTACACGGCGGTGGACAAGGCCGAAAGCGAGCCGGAGCTGGCCCTGGCGGTGAACGGCGCCGCGCCGCGCGCCTTTGCCGAGGCGCTGCTGGAAAGCGGCGGACGCTTGTTGCAGGTGAGCACTGATTTCGTGTTCAACGGCCAGCAGGGCAGTCCGTATCGCACGGAGCAGCAGCGTGTGCCGCTGGGGGTCTACGGCTGCAGCAAGGCCGCCGGCGAGGAGGCGGTGGAAGACGTGTTGGGCAGTGGCGGCAAGGGGGTGATCCTGCGCACCAGTTGGGTGATGGGGCCGGTGGGCAGGAACTTTGCGCTCACGATGCTGCGGCTGCACCGGGAGAAGCAGCAGATCGGTGTGGTGGCGGATCAGGTGGGCTGCCCTACCAGCACGCTCACCCTGGCGGCGGCATGCTGGCGGCTGATGGAGCAGGCCGGCTCATCACCAGCCAGGCCTTTGCCGCTGATCCTTCACTGGAGCGAGGCCGGTGCCGCCAGCTGGTACGACGTGGCCGTGGCGGTGGGCGAGCTGGGCGTGGAGCTGGGGCTCCTGGAGCGAATGGCCGCTGTGAACCCGCTCACCACTGCCGATTACCCCACCCCGGCGCAACGCCCCAGCTATTCGCTGCTGGAAACCTCCAGCAGCCGCCGCGTGCTGGACATGCCCGCGCTGCACTGGCGTCAGGCGCTGCGTCAGCTGCTGGAGGCCGTGGCGTGATCGCCGCCATTAGGCTAGCTGGATCAGCTAGCTGCCCCCGCTATGGATGCCATCTGGACCCTCCAGGACGCCAAGAACCGCTTCAGCGCGGTAGTGGATGCGGCCGCCCTGGGCCAACCACAAAAGGTGACGCGCCGTGGCAAGTGGGTGAGTGTGGTGCTGTCGGCCGAGGACTACCAGCGGCTGCAGCGCCTCGACGTGGCCAACGCGCCCTCGCTGTCCGAACTGTTGCTGCAGATGCCGCAAGACGACGAAGGCTTCGAGCGGATGCCCCTGACGCCGAGGGAGTTCCCGTGTTCTTGATCGACACGATGGTGCTCTCCGAGCTGCGGCTGCGCCAGCGTGATCCGGGTGTGGTGGCCTGGATCGGCAGGCAGCGGCAGGAGGATTGTTTTCTGAGTGTGGTGAGCATCGGCGAGATCGAACGGAGCATTGCCCGCAGGCGCACAACCGATGCCGGATTTGCGCTGCAGTTGGCGGGATGGCTAGACCAGTTGCTGCGGCTGTATGGCGATCGGCTGTTGCCTGTGGACGTGGGCGTGGCGCGTCGCTGGGGGCAGCTCTCCGCCGAGATCGACCACGACGGCGCCGACCTGCTGATCGCTGCAACGGCGCTGGAGCGGGGCCTCACGGTGGTGACACGCAATCTGCGGCACTTCACAGCAACCGGGGTGGCGACCCTCAATCCCTGGCAAGCGGAGCTGGAATCGTGACCAGCTCAGCAAACCCCGGCCGCCACCAGGGCGGCGCCGGATCCAGATCCTGAGACGCTTCATCCGCCCTAAGCAGTGCGGCCCGATTCCGATCGCCGCCAGTTTTTACACCTGTACTGCATCACGAATTGCCCGCTTCGCCCATGTCTGCAACCAGCCCACCTGACGTTCCCGCCCTGCTCGCCGGCCGCCACCGCATCCTGGTGACCGGCGGCGCCGGCTTTATTGGCGGTGCGGTAGTGCGCCGGCTGCTGCGCGAAAGCGAGGCGCTGGTGTTCAACCTCGACAAGTGCGGCTACGCCAGCGATCTCACCAGCATCGAGGGGGTACTGGCGGAGCTCGGCCCTCGGGCCCTCAGCCCCGCTGGGCAGAGCCGCCACCAGTTGCTGCGGGTGGATCTCACTAACGCGGCGGCCACGGAGGCGGCGGTGCGCCAGGCGGATCCGGATCTGGTGCTGCATCTGGCCGCCGAGAGCCATGTCGACCGCTCGATCGAGGGCCCGGGAGCGTTCATCGCCAGCAACGTGAACGGCACCTTCCATCTGCTGCAGGCGGTGCGCAGCCACTGGGAGCAGCTACCGGCTGAACGCCGCGACACGTTCCGATTCCACCACATCAGCACCGATGAGGTGTTCGGCTCGCTGGGGCCCACGGGGCGCTTCTCGGAGACCACCCTCTACGACCCGCGCAGCCCCTATTCAGCCAGCAAGGCCGCCAGCGACCACCTGGTGAACGCCTGGCACCACACCTTTGGATTACCCGTGGTGCTCACCAACTGCAGCAACAACTACGGCCCCTGGCAGTTCCCGGAAAAGCTCATCCCGGTGGTGATCCTCAAGGCGGCGGCCGGCGAGCCGATTCCGCTGTATGGCGATGGGGCCAATGTGCGTGATTGGCTGTATGTGGAGGATCACGTGGATGCGCTGCTGCTAGCGGCGAATCGGGGGGAGCTGGGCGGCAGCTATTGCGTGGGAGGCCATGGAGAGCGCACCAATCAGCAGGTGGTGGAGGCGATCTGCATCCTGCTGGATGAGCTGAAGCCAACTGGAGCTCCTCACAGCCGCTTGATCACATCGGTGACGGACCGGCCAGGACATGACCGGCGCTACGCCATTGATCCCAGCCGCATCAGCGGCGAACTTGGCTGGCAGCCGCGCCACAACTTTGAAGAGGGCCTGGCGGACACGGTGCGCTGGTATCTGGAGCACCAGCGCCGCTGTTGATGCGCTTGCGGCCAGTGCTCAGGCGCGACCCGCCACCAGCACCATCACGGCGGGAATTTCCTGGCCGAGGATGCCATAGCTGGGGGCGGCGACCCAATGGATGGTGGGGGTGGCGAGGCCGGCGTGGAGTGCCTGATCGAGTAACTCCCAACCCGGAATCTGATACACAATTCTGCCCTGCTTGGGATGCACGGGATCACCGTGATACTCCGCTTCTTCCAGCAGTTCGGCCTCAGCCGCCACGCCTGGCGCCGCACTGGGGCGGTGGCGTGCCTTCACGATCGTGTCGTAGCGGTTGTAAGCGAAGGGGAAGGTGGCCACCAGATGGCCGCCGGGCCGCAGGATGCGGGCGATCTCCGACAGAGCGGCGGGCAGGTCGTAGAGGTGCTCGAACAGCTCGTTGCAGAGCACCAGATCCACGCAGGCATCGCCCAGGGTGAGGGCGCAGAGGTCTTGATGGGAGAAGTGCTCGCGTTGCGGATCGCTGGGATCGGGGAGGTATTCACTGCCGATCACCCGGGGGAAGCGCTGGCGCAGGAGCTGGGCGAACGGGGTGATCGCTTCAGGGCAGTAGAGGTCGAGCTCGGCGACGGCGGGCAGCTCGCCGCTGCTGATCAGCTCCTGCATCAACAACCACAGGGCGCGATGGCGCGCCAGGCAGCCGTGCACCTCCAGGGTTTCGCGGTAATTGCTGCCCTTCAGCTGCAGGGCGCTGGCCGGCAGGGCGGTTCCGCTGATCGGATCGAGGATGCCGTTGAGGGCGATCAGGCGCAGGGCCTGCTGCACCTGGTGGCTCCAGAGGTGATGGTTGCGCTGGATGAAGGCTTCAAAGCCAGCGAAATCGGTGAACCGCTGCACCTCCACATGGGGCGCGGCCGCGGAGGGGGATGAGGCAACAGCGACCTTTGGCTCCAATCGATTGTTACTCAGGGAACTTGATTAAGGTATCGCCGATGAGCGAACCCACCCGCGCCACGGCCGCCGACCCCCAGCACCTGGAGGCCCAGATCGTCAGCCTCCGCAGCCAGCTGGAGGAGGCCCGCGATGAGGCGGAGCTCAATCTGCTGATGCTGCAGCAGGTGCAGGAGGAACTGGAGGTTTGCCTCCTGGCCCACCAGCAGCAGGAGCAGCTGGTGCAGCGCCAGCGTGAGCAGCTGCAGCGGGCGGAAGGCCTGATTGAGGCGCTGCTGGAGCGGGTGGAACGGCAGGGCTGATGGCGCTCAGGCCAGTGCCTGATCAGGCCAGCGCGAAGCGGGCTTCGTAGTCGCTGAGCCGGCGCGTGATGGCGTCGATGTCGGCGTCAGGCGCCTGCGGGGGCAGGGGCGGTGTGGCCACACCAAGAGCCTTTAACCGCGCCGTGGCCCGATCAAGCCAATCGGGGCCTGCGTCCCTGCCTTCCGCCATCCCATCAGGCGGGTCAGCGGGCCCGGCCACAGCGCCTGAGGGCAGCCCTGCGCGCAGCTGCTCCTTCAGGCTGCGCAGCGGCTGCCACTGGGGGTCGTCGGCCAGCAGCCGCTCCAGCAGGGCGCCGGCGGCTTGCGGCTCACCGCGGTTGGCGAGGCTGCGCACCTGCAGGACCCCCGGACCACGGCGGGCCTCGCGGCGGCGCTGCTCAAACAGCTCCGCCAGGCCGGTGGTGCTGGCATCGGCCTGGGCCATGCGGATCGCTTCCGCCCAGGCGTCAAGGGCGGCGTCGACAGCGCCGCGCTGCACGGCGTGGCGGGCCACCACATCGTGGAACCAGGGATTGGCCTGGGCGGCGGGTGATGGCTCCTGCAGCCAGCGGCCACTGGCTTCCAGTTCACCGCGGGCGAGGGCGAGATCGGCCGCGCGGATGCGGGCCAGGGCCCACTGGGGCCAGAGGCTGGCCAGCAGCTGCCAGTAGCGGTTGCTGGCGGCGGGTTCGGCGGCGATCTCGGCATCGCCCACCAGGCGCGCCAGTTCCGGCTGCAGGGGCGGATCGAGGGGCGCGGACGCCGCCTCAGAGGTGCGGGAAAGAATCAGCAGCAGATCGCCGGGATCGGGTTCGAGAGCCAGCTTCCAATGGGCCTGCAGGCGGGGCAGCAGCTGCTGCCAGAGGGCCTGGGGATCAGGCCGGCGCCAGGCGCGGCAGCGCTCCGCCCAGGCCAGCGCCTGCTGGCGCTCCGCACCCTCTTGGGCGGGTGGTGCGGGCCATAGGCCCCACACATCCGGCACCAGGCCGAGGGAGGGGTCGCACTGATCGGCCTCCAGCACAGCGAGATCCGCCTGGCGCAGATCACCGGCCAGCAGCCAGGCGCAGGCGAGTTCGAGCGCGGCAGCCGCCGACCAAGCCGCGCTGGAGCGTGCCGCGGCAGCGTGCTGGGCCAGCTCTGTGTGATGGCCGCGCCGGCCCAGCTCCAGCAGATCGGCCATCGGCACCCCGGAATGGATGAACAGGATTCTGTCGCCTACGTTGCCCGCGACGGGGTTAAAAGGCCATGGCCCGGTTGGTGATCGTGGATCCGGCTTACGCCAGCACGGTGGGGCACCACGGCGAAGTGAACCGGCCGTTGCTGGCGGCTCTGCGCCAGGGGGGGTGGCACGCGGAGCTGTGGGCGGATGTGGCACTGGAGGCGGAGGCCACGGCACCGCAGCCGCTGCGGGGTGTGTTCAGCGGCTGCGGCTACGTGGACCCGCGGCTATGGCTGGAACTGGGTGGGGCGTTGCAGCTGGCGCGGCGGCTGGAGCAGCAGCTGGCGCTGGCGGCGGCGGCGCCAGCTGGGCCGGTGAGCGCCTGGCTGGCCCACAGCCTGCTGCCGTTTCAGTTGCTGGGGCTGGCGCGCTACCTGGCAGGGGCGCCGGCGGCGAGGGTGCTGGTGAGCCTGATGTTTGCGCCAGGGGAACGGCTGGATGGCGCCGCTGGCGACGCCCAGGCCACGGCCTGCTGCCGGGTGGCGCTGGCGGCGTTGGCCAGGGCGGCGGCGCAGCAGGGCCACCAGCTCACGCTGGCCTTGCCCAGCCGGCAGCAGCAGCGGTTGTATCAGCCACTGCTGGCTGCGACCGGGTTGAGCGATGGCGGCGTGCACCCGGCGGTGGTGGGAGCTGGGTGCACGCCGCAGCCGCTGCCGGCGGCAGCACCGCCGCTGGTGCTGCTGCATTGGGGCGACCTGAAAGCCGGCAAGGGCCGAGCGGAAGCGTTGGCGGTGCTGGAGAGGCTGGTGGCGCAAGGGGTGCCGCCAGCGCTGGCCGGCTGGGGCTGGTTGTTTCACCGCCACAGCCACACGGGGCTGGAGCCGCAGGAGCGGCAGCTGCTGCAGCGGGCAGAGGCGGCCGGCATCGGCCTGGTGTTGCTGGAGGGAGAGATCGAGAGCGGGGCGATGCAGCACTGGCTGGCGCGCTGCCCGGTGGCGCTGCTGGCCTACGACCCACGGCGCTACGGCCAGCGCAGCAGCGGCATGGTGTGGCAATGGGCCGCCAGCCGAGCGGCGCTGGGCCTGCCGGCGGCGGCGGCCGGCTACGGCGAGGGCTGGCTGGCGACGGAGGCGGTGGAGCTGGGGGTGGGTTGGCAGCGGCCCGACGGCCACGATGGAGCCGCCTGGCTGGCAGCGCTGGCGGCAGCCGCCACAGCGCTGCCGGCGGCGGCACCGCACGGCGCTGCGCTCCACGGCAGCTTCGGGGCGTGGTGCGTGCAGCGCCTGGGCGAAACGCCATGGCGGTAGCCATCCCAACAGCAAGAACGGCAATGTCCCCTATTCCTTGATGCGCAGGCCTGCGCGATCGGGGCCTGTGTGAGTAGCCACGTGATCCACCGGACCAGCGCAGACATTTTTGCCTTCTCGGCGTAGTTTGTTGGCATCGAATCCACGCCGAAGTCCGCCGGTGCCCCCAGCCGCCAAGACCGCTCTGATTACAGGCATCACCGGCCAGGATGGCTCGTACCTCACCGAGCTGCTGCTGGAGAAGGGCTACGCGGTGCACGGCATCAAGCGCCGCGCCAGCAGCTTCAATACGGCGCGCATCGATCATCTTTATCAGGATCCCCATGAAGAGAATCCGCGGCTCACACTGCACTATGGCGATTTAACGGATAGCACAAATCTGATCCGGATCATCCAGCAGGTGCAGCCGGATGAGATTTATAACCTTGGCGCCCAGAGCCATGTGGCGGTGAGCTTTGAGGCGCCGGAGTACACCGCCAACAGCGATGCCATGGGCACGCTGCGCATCCTGGAAGCGGTGCGGATGCTGGGGCTCACACCGAAAACGCGCATCTACCAGGCCAGCACCAGTGAGCTGTATGGGCTGGTGCAGGAGATACCGCAGAAGGAAACCACACCCTTCTATCCGCGCAGCCCCTATGGGGTGGCAAAGCTCTTTGCCTATTGGATCACGGTGAACTACCGCGAGGCCTATGGCATGTATGCCTGCAATGGGATTCTGTTCAACCATGAGTCACCACGGCGGGGTGAAACGTTTGTGACGCGCAAGATCACGCGCGGCCTGGCACGGATCAACGAAGGGCTGGAGGATTGCCTCTACATGGGCAACATCGATTCGCTGCGCGATTGGGGCCACGCCAGGGATTATGTGGAGATGCAATGGCGGATGCTGCAGCAGGAGGGGCCGCCGGAGGATTTCGTGATCGCCACGGGCCGGCAGGAAACGGTGCGGCACTTCATCGAGCTGGCGGCATTGGAGCTGGGCTGGGGGGAGCTCGAGTGGGAGGGCACGGGCACCGAGGAGATCGGCAAGCGCAGCAGCGGCGAAGTGGTGGTGCGGATCGACCCGCGCTATTTCCGACCGGCGGAGGTGGAAACGCTGCTGGGTGATCCCACCAAGGCACGCGAGAAGCTGGGCTGGACGCCCACCACCACCTTGGAGCAACTGGTGGCGGAGATGGTGGCGGCCGATAAGGAGGAAGCGCGCAAGGAGGCGATCCTGCGGCTGAAGGGCTTCAAGGTGGTGGGCTCGATGGAGAACCCGCCCACCAACCCGGCGGCGGTGACGGTGGCCGGAGGCAAGGGTTGATGGCGGGCTTACCAGAGCAGGTTGCAGGGAAAGGCCCTGAGAGCTGGATCAACGCTCACCAGGGTGAGGGCCTCCAGCTCGGCCTGGGCGGCCAGCAAGCGATCAACGGGATCGCGATGGGCCATCCCGTAGCTGCCCGCCCGCAGGCCATGGCGCAGCTCGATCGGCAACAGGTCGAACCCCTGGGCGGCCAACATGGCGGGCAGCTGCTCGAGCAGGGGAGTGGCGGCGGGAAGCTTGCCCAGGCGCACCTTGGTGGCGATCTCCCAGCCGGAAGCCGCACTCACCAGCACCCGTGCCGTGTCATCGGCAATGGCGGCATGGGCTGCTGGAGAGAGGCGATCGGGTTCAGCCAGCCACCAGAGCAGGGCGTGGGTGTCGAGCAGCAAAGCAGTGCTCACAGGAGGGGGTCTTCCAGAGCGGCGAGCTCCTCCTCCGGCAGCGGTTCGAGCAGCACCTCCGGCGGAGGCAGGGTGATGATCCCGCGCAACACGCCGGGATTGCGCTTGGGTGTGGGCTGCTCCAGAGGCACCAGCCGCGCCCAGGGACGTCCGCCTTTGGCCACCACGATGGTTTCACCAGCATGGGCGGCATCGATCAGCCGCGAGAAGTGGGTTTTGGCCTCGTGCACATTCACGATCCGCAAGGGTGTGCGCATGGCGACGAGAGGCTGCTGCCAACCAATGCACCTTAGTCCACTAGTGGACCAAGCGGGGGCTCAGGCTCGTGGCCGCAAGCCTGGAGTGCAGCTCTTGAACAGGTTGTTCTCGCCATGACCACCACCTCCACCACACCCTTGATCACCCCAGCCGACCGCTTCTTCGTGGCGGGCCACCGCGGCATGGCGGGTGGCGCGATCGTGCGGGCACTGCAGCGCGCCGGCTATGGGGATGAAGCCCAGGGCGGCGCCCTGCTCACCGCCGGCCGCGAGGACCTCGACCTGCTCGATGGCGCGGCGGTGGCGGCCTGGTTTGGCGTGCATCAGCCCACGGTGGTGGTGCTGGCGGCCGCGAAGGTGGGGGGCATTGCGGCGAACAGCAGCTATCCAGCTGATTTCCTGCTCGACAACCTCAAGATCCAGATCAATGTGATCGAAAACGCCTGGCGCAACGGCGTGCGGCGGCTGCTGTTCCTGGGCAGCAGCTGCATCTACCCGAAGTTCGCTGAGCAGCCGATCCGGGAAGAGGAGCTGCTCACTGGAGCCCTGGAGCCCACCAATGAGTGGTACGCGATCGCCAAGATCGCCGGCATCAAGCTGTGTGCGGCGCTGCGGCTCCAGCACGGCTTCGATGCGATCAGCCTGATGCCCACCAATCTGTATGGGCCTGGCGACAACTACCACCCCACCAACAGCCATGTGCTGCCGGCCTTGATCCGGCGGTTTCATGAGGCGGCCCAGGCCAATGCACCGAGCGTGACCTGCTGGGGCACCGGCACGCCGCTGCGGGAATTCCTGCATGTGGATGATCTGGGCGAGGCGTGCGTGTTCGCGCTGGAGCGCTGGCAGCCGGGGCCCCAAGAGCTGCAGTTTCTGAATGTGGGCACGGGCGTGGATCTCACGATCCGCGAGCTGGCGGAAGCGGTGGCCGCCGCCACCGGCTTTGCCGGCAGCCTGGAGTGGGACAGCACCAGGCCCGACGGCACCCCGAAAAAGCAGCTGGATGTGAGCCGCCTGGCGGCCCTGGGTTGGCGCGCCCGCATCCCGTTGGCGGAGGGGCTGGCGGGCACGGTGGCCGAGTTTGCCGCCCGTGGGAGCATCCGGCTATGAGAATGGCAAGTGCAACAGCAGCCCTGGCCGCTGGATCCGCGCCCGGCATGAAGCGTGGTGGCCCAACTTTGTGTTCTGCGCGGGCCACGTCTTTGATCTCCACGATGAGGATTGCCACTGATGGCACAAGCGATCGCGATGCATCAGCCGCCTCATCCGGACGAGTTCATCGCGGGGGTGTATTTCGAGCCCTGCGAGCTCTCGATTCGGAAAGTGGCGGAGCGGCTGGGGGTGTCTGCCTCCACGTTTCAGCGGCTGGTGGCCAGCAAAAGCCGGGTCACACCGGACATAGCGCTGCGGTTGTCGAAGGTGCTGGGTCGCAGCCCCGACAGCTGGCTGGCGCTGCAGGACAGCTACCAGCTGTGGGAGGCCAGGCAGCGGCTCGACCTTTCGGGGTTGACGGCCACGGCCATGGAGCTACTAACGGTCTGATCGCGCTGTTGCCTGTCTCAACGGCCTCCCAGCAATTTCTGCAGCTCCAGGCTCTTGAGCAGCATCAGGAGACCCTGGAGCCCTCCAATGAGTGGGATGCGATCGCCAAGATCGCCGGCATTAAGCCCTGCCAGGTGCTACGGATCCAGTACGGCTTCGATGCGATCAGCCTGATGCCCACCAATCTCTATGTGCCGGGTGACCAATACCATCCCACCCACAGCCATGTGATGGCCGCCGTGATCTGCCAATTCCACGAGGACAGGGAAAGCGTTGCGCCAAGCGTGCCTCGGTGGGGTACGGGCGCGCCGCTGAGGGAGTTCCTGCAAGCGGATGATCTGGGTGAGGCCTGCGTGCATGCGCTTGAGCACTACTCGTCAGATTCGATCGAGCCGGTGCAGCACCTAAACGTGGGTAACGGTGTAGATCTTGCTATCAGGGAGCTGGCTGAACTGGCAACCAGTACGGTGGGCTACAGCGGCGCAATCCAATGGGACTCAACCAAACCAGACGCAACGCCAAAGAGACAACTCGACGTGAGTCGAATCACCGCCACGGGATGGCAGCCACAAATTGGCCTGCAAGAAGGAATCAAGAATTCTTGGTTGGCATTTCAAGCGCACACGAGGGACAGAGCATAGGCTCTGGATAAATCAGCTATGCGAGTTCTATTTGCATCAACACGACTAAGTGGGGGAGCAGGCATAGCCTGCAGACGCATATGGGAAGCCATCAGAGAACAGAACAAGGTTTCTAGGGCCACTCTTGTCTACAGGGAAAATGCTGACCTATGGCTGCGCGAATACAATAAGAAAACGGGGCAGACTGCCACGCGCAAGGTTTATAAGCATGGCAGCGAATGGGCAGACGAAAAACTGTCAATGCATTTAAACGAGGAAAGGAGTGATTTCTCCACCACTTATCTTAGTGCGCTAGATCTCGAAGGGCCTTACGATGCAGTTTTGATTGATTTGTTTGACGAACATGACATTGTCAATATGCATTGGGTTTCGGGTCTGTTTTCAATCAGGTGCCTCCAGCACCTTCGCGATACGAAGAAGCCAGTTTTGATTACCATGCATGATCAAAATCACTTCACAGGTGCGTGCCACTATTCGGCAGGGTGCAGATTGTTTACCAAGATATGCAGCGGCTGTCCCCAACTGGCTACGAGAAGAACACAGTTGCTGGCAGAACGGCAGCACCATATCAAGCATGCAATCCTGAGCGCTCCAAACTTCTACTGGACAGGCCCTTCCGAATGGATTGTGAAGGAAGCAGCCAGTTCTGCTCTTCCCCATTCCAATGATCATGTACTGAGTTCCCTGAAGAACCCAGTCGAAGACGATGCCATTTGCACTCCAGATGAGGTTGAGAGTATCGCATCTAAATTCCGCACAAAAAAACGAAAAGTTGCCCTTGTTGCTGATGATCTGAATGACCCACGCAAAGGCAGCTTGATTGGTGTCAAGGCACTGGCAATGGCAGTGGCAAGTTCAAAAGACTTGAATGAAGGAATAGAGCTGCATCTAGCTGGCGCAACAGAAGGATCAGAGACAATCATAGGAGACTTAGTCAACCAGTACAGCCGCATAGGCGCATGTCAACCACTTATCAGCGTTGTGAGCCATGGACGAGTTCCTAGCCATCACTTGGCAGTTATTCTTGGATTGGTAGACTTGCTTATCTTCCCTTCCATTGAAGAGAACTACTCAAATCTTCTCATCGAGACACTTGAGCAAGGAACTGCAATTGCCGCCTTTGCAGTCGGTGGCAACACAGAGATTGCAGGAGCCTATCCAGAGCTGATGCGAGTGGTGGGCGATCGGCTCAACATTGCCAACGGCTTCAATGCTCACGACAAGACCAGACTCGGCCATGCAACCAATTTGCTTGCTCGTACCATTAAAAAACAGCTTATTGATGTTGCATTGCCCGCAGATAGCACGAGTGAAGCCGAACGGTGCCGACAGACTCACAGCCGAGCTCGTATTGCAGAGAGCTATTTACTCGCAATGCAGTCAATCCTGAGCGGTCATTCGCACTCTGGCGCCAACAGCTCTGCAAAGACTCATCCGACCATGCCCATGCACTCTCAGCAAACCCGCGCTAATTGCAAGGGGAACAGTCGCCGATTTGTCAACAGCAGCGAACCTGTCTTTTGGCTTGGAACAAAGAATGACTGGCCAACGCAAGTGTCAGATGATCAATTGCTCTTTATGCTCACGCTGCAGCCCTCATGGGACGAAAACTTCATATCAGCAAGGCTCGACTCCGAACACTGGTCTTGGAGCCAATTCACAGCCTTTAAGCATAACTCATACCAGATGCCTGAGCTTCAATATTGGGACATGGTTGCCGTGATAGGGACCAGCCGATGGCATGGCACTGGTTGTTCCAGCCAGCTGCTTCATCCCACCGCTGAACCAGAAAATGCCTTACCAGTTCTTCTTCAGGCTGTGGTGAAAGTGTCAACCCAGAAGGAAATCACATGGAATACCATATCAGAACTGCTGTGGCAGGCAATTTGCGGTGAATGCATTGTTCCACCAATGCAGGGGATGAGCCATTTCCCTTCCACCACCCCTCTTATGCATACAATTGATATCACTTCGATTATGAAGGTGAGATCAATAGTGCGTCCACGCATACTCCTTAGTGCGATTGACCATGGAAGTATCAATGTTGAAGAGCCCGTCTTTTGGCTCGGCAGACACACCTTCAATGATTTGTTGCTGAGACCAGAGCAGGTGCTTGTTGGCTCTGGGCTGTACCCATCTTGGGAGCCTGGCTATCTCCAGAGGATCTTCTCAGGCCATGCTGAGGTTGAAGTCTTGCATGAAGTGTTGCATGCCGAATCTGATCTCCCTGAGCTGCGCTATTGGAACACCATTGTGTTCATGATTTCATCCTCAACCTCCTGCCATCTTTTTACTGAGGATACTGATGAGGTCCATGGATTCCCCGTTCTTTACATGGGGCACGGAAACCGGTCTGCCATCTCTTCATTGCTCAGCTTAAAGGAACTAGCCCGCATAGCCAAGGCATTGCATACTGTTATTCCACCCATGGCTGGTTTTCATCAGATTGAGTCATCCCTGCGCTGAGGCCCACTATGACACGAGATGGCAACGACAATCCCAGGATCGCGATTATTGATCCCTGCTATCACAAGAAAGGAGGTCATCACCACGGCGTGAATCATAGCCTTACACATGAGTTGTGTTGGCTTGGGCCCAAAGTCTATGCAGACGCACGTGTGGAACTCAACCAGGTGTCTGCTGACTATTCATTGACAGACATAGTCATACCTGCTTTCAGCGAGTCTGGCTATATTGATCCGAAGCGGTATTCTGCCGTCAGCAGCTATTGCGAACAGGCAAGGAGCTTCTATTGCAAGCTCAAGTCGTTCGATGCAGACATACTCATCGGTCACACTCTCCTGCACTTTCACTTGTATGGCCTAGGGCTTTATCTTGCTTTTAAGCAGAGCAAGCATGTTGTCATTTCGTTGATGTTCAGTCCCTATGAGGGTCTGAGATCAGAGGCCTCCGAGCAACACGACTACTGTTTCACCTCCATTGCACTCCGGAGTCTTAACGACGCGGCATTAAGCAATGGCCATAGGATTATCGTAGGAGTTACATCCGAATACCATTGGGAGCTGCTCGCAGAGTTTCGTCAGAACTATCCTTTTTTGAGTTTCACCAGGAGCCCATGGTTAGTCGGGCTGCACAATGCTGGGGCTGACCTTAGAGCTTCCTTGAAGTCCCATGGCAATGGCAAGGAGTTCAGTCGCTCCAAGGTTCTCCTTTACCTTGGTGACGCAAAACCGGATAAGGGCATTGAGACTGTCAGAGAGTTTCTGAAGTGGATCACGCAACTTCCTGCTGACGACCTGGCTGAAGCTGCATCACGAATTCAGATCGAAGTTCATATCACATACTGTGATGACTGGCTGCAATCATGTGTTGATGAGATTCGCCTTCTTTGCGACAAGCTACCAAGGCTTGCCCTGTTCTCCGATAGGCATTATTCAAGCGAAGAATATTTTGAAGTTCTAGCCACAGCCAATAAGATCGTGTGGCTATACGATCCAGACAACTATAAGTTTCGAACATCCGGAATCTTTTACGACGCAGTGAGTCTGCATTGTTTGAGAGACAATACCAAGGAGCTTCCTGAATTTGTGGTCAGCCAGGGCTCATGGATGGAAAGGGAATTTAAATTGCTTGGGTTTGAACCAAGGGCGATCGATCTGTCCACAACCAATTGGATGAATCATCTTTGGCAGTTCATGAATCAAGTAAGAACCAAATCGGAGCTTAGTACTCAACCCAACAAAGATCTCCTTAGCGTGTTTACTGGCCAGTCTTGGAATGATTGGATAGTAGCAGCACTCAGCTTGGATCAAGAAAAACTGCTGAGCCAACTTACTCAGGCGGATTGTGAATCACGGCCGCTTGTTGTTATCTCCACTGATTATCCTCATTTTACCAGGCTGAGCGGGCCTACAGGATTTGTGCAATATCTTGAGGGGGCACTCCACTTCAAGACTTGCCTTGGAAAGAGCCAGGAGTATGACTGGATCAGAACCTTGACAGGGCTGAAGAGCGCGACAGATGACGCATTAAGGTTGGAAACAGAGCTCATCGGAATTCTTAAGTATAAGTCTGCAGATATCATATGTGTCGACGGAGAGCACGCAGGTAGCTTGCTGGGGCTGGCTCTTCGTGACCACCAAGTTCATCCTGACACACGCATATTCACATGGTTTCATCAGCCCAGCAGCATCCTCTCAACGGATATCATCGATCAAAGCGCGTTTCCCGCCGCTCAAATTAATCCCATCTGTATTAGTCCCTGCCAGGTTAGTTTCTTTCAAGATGAACTCAATGTCGGTAGTGATCGGGTATCCGTTATCCCGCATGGTGTGCATGCAGAGCTCATTGCCATCGGCCAGCAATCGGCACTGAGTCGGACCGAACGTCTTACGCCGAATGGTTTTGGTGACTCATTTAAGTTGCTCACTGTCGGTAACTGGCTTCGAGACCGTGCACTTATTTTCAAGGCTGCAGAGGCATGCCCCGCCTATGAGTTTGTATGGGTGAGCACTGGAATGGCCTTGCAATCACACGAACATGCACAGGCTCAGAGCCTAGGTAATCTCAAGATTATTACTTCAGGCTTATCCAATCGAGAGCTGCATCACGAATATATGACTTCGGACTTTCTATTCCAACCACTGATATCTGCCACAGCTAACAATGCAATAATTGAGGCCATGGCTTTCGGTCTGCCAATCATTACTAAGAGCCTTGAAAGCACCACTTACTACACTGCAAACCAGGCTCTGTATTATTCAAGTCCAGATGAAGCAGTTGAATTGCTTGTGAAACTTCCCGATTATACCATTGCTGAGCGTCATTCAATTTCACAAGCTTTGCAGAATCAGGTGGGAGCCATAGGGTGGGAACATATCAGTAATGCGTTCCTTAGGATATTGAACTCCTAAGGGTTGGTGATAACACCAGTTCACTAGCCTCGCGTGAGGTGGTTGTCTTTTGTTGGAAAGCGAGTTTATGCCTCAGAAAGGCTTTCGCCGTTTCTGGAAATGCTAAGCCAAGCTGGAGATAACAATGTGAGAATCTAATAGCAGGATCCTTTTGCCGCATCCGGTCACCTCAAGCCGGCCCGTACATCAGGCGAGCCTGCCAATCTACTTCCAGTCAGGGCAACGGGTGGGTCTCTGCCGTATGGTTGGGTGTGGAGCTGTTTCGAGGGTGGTCTCCGTCATATATGTGTGATATGGTTATCTCGTATGCGCCAATCCTATTCTAGAGAAGCATTGAATGCGATGCCTAGTGACGTTCTCATTCTCGCAACTGGAAGAAGCGGTTCTAATATGCTGCTAAGCATCTTGGCGGCTAGTCAGTCGATCTATCCGTTTGGCGAGATATATAAACATGCCCGTGGCTCAGTCGAGTATAACTACTTCTTGGACACTAAGCTGGCCGAAAGTCTCAGTGATTCGCTACAAGCATTAGTTCGAGACCTTGTTGGCCGATCCCTGGCCGCCAGCCCTCTTCAAGCTCATGAGCTTGCACTAGCCGCTGCAGGAATAGGTTTGAAGAAGCACGCAAAGAATAAGCTTGTAGTTTCGAAGCTATTCGCTGAACATGTCTTCGGCGACTTCTTAATCACTGAGAACTATGAGGAGCTGCTGCAGCGCATAATTATGTCAGACACATTCATACTTTGCAACTATAGAAATAATCTGTTTGACATTTATGTGTCCACATTGAAAGCCCGCCAAGGAGGAAAGTGGATCAATAAGAGTTATGATGCGCTGGTGTTGGAAATCAAGGTAAATGAATACTTTGCCTGGAGGGACTGGTACCTAAGGACTTGGGCGCTGCTCCTTGCTTATCTTGAGGCACAGCAGGTGAGGCAAGACAAGTTGGTGATAGTTGAGTACGAACAACTTCTCCAATCTCCATTGGATGATATTGCCAACTTGCTGTCTCTGGCTATTTTTCGAGAGCCTGCATCGGCAGGATGGAAAAAAGACCTTCCGTTTGCAGTTACTATGAGGCAATCGGCGCCGCTTTCAGGCTGCAGAGAAGATTTCCTCACCTTTGACAGCCCAAGCATTGGCCAGTCATTTCGTGATGACAGGTTTATAGATCTGCTGATGATAACATCCCCAGCATCTCACAAGTATTTCATGAGCCTCCGGAGGCTCTGGAAAACCCAGCCCCCTGCGCCATGAAAGAAGCCCACTCGGTATGACCTATCCATCAAGGTGCCTATTGTCGACCAAGAAACCGATCTATGGTCAAGCCCTGCCGGTGACTTTCATGAAAGCTGTCATTCTTGGGCTGTTCTCAAGCGGCCTAAGCCAATGGTACCGCCAGAGTCGACATTGTATCTTCTGGAGGCTTGTTGATCCACACCACCTCTGGATGGCGCCAGCAGCGGTGACTGCCAAGAATGATGACGCGCCTGCGGCCAATCAGGCGACTATGACAAACGTAGCCATTTCGGCGTGGCCTTCTGGTGGAGGCGGATTGATCCGCACAATCTCCGACTGACGCCAGCACCGCGACGATCGACTCCAGGGGTGGGGATGCTGTTGGCGGGCCTGCTCATAGACGTTGGCCCGGTGAAGGCAGATTTCGAGAGCCAGGGCGCTGTGGCGCTGGTGGGGCGTCACGAACTTGATGCCGCTGTGGCCATGCTGGTGGTTGTACCAGCCCACGACCGTCGCTACCCAATGGCAGGCCTCCTCCACACTGGCGAACGGCCGGCTTGGTTAATCAGGCCGGCATTTCGCCGTGCAGAATGGCGACTCGGAATAGGGGTTGTCATTCGACACTCTGGGCCTTGAGAACGACCGCAGCACATCCAGACCTTCCAGCCGGCTCTCCATCGTAGCGGCACACAACTTTGCGAGAAGCCTGCGGCTAGGCATTGCAGTTATCGGCATGCAGTATCAGCAGCTGCTGGCGACCCTTGCTGACCCGTTCGCGTCGGCAGGCCAGGCTCATCACATCGGCTGCAATGGCTGGGGCTTCCCGCTCGGCGACATCCCAGGCCACCACCTTGTGGCTCCAGACTTCGATCACCTGGTAGAGGTACAGCCACACGCCTCGCACCTTGGTCGGGAGGTGGGTGATGTCCCAGCTCCACACCTGGTTCGGGCCATCGGCCCGCAGCCTTGGCACTGGGCGCGGCTCCTGGGGTGGCCTGGCACGTCCGCGGCGTTGGGCCTACCTGGGTATGCAGCACCCGGTAGAAGCTGCGCTCTGAGCCGTAGCCGCAGGCCTCTCCAAAGGAGTTATACGGGTCGCGATCGGCCAGGATCGGCACGATCTGCCTGGGCGGCAGCGCGGCGAATTCGGGCTCGTTACAGGTGAGCGGGATTCGCTGTAGCTCCTCCTCACTTAGGCGGTGAGCCACATGGCGTTGGCGTCCCTTGCGCCGGTCTACACCGTCGCCATCAGCGGCGAACTGGCGTCGCCAGCGTTGCAGCGTGGTGAGGCCAACGCCCAGGAGCAGAGCCAGCTCACTGTCTCGGGCACCATCGGCAACACCCTCGTCGAGAATTTGTTGGGCTTTCCGGCGGTCGTTCGGGGTCGTCAGGCGTCCCCGTACTCTCCCCAGAAGGCTTGAATCTTTTGTGAGGCGTACTGCTTCGCAGAAGCGTTCCGCTACAGCAGCGCTGCCGCCTCGGCCAGGGCCTTCTCCTTGCGGCGCAGCTCCTGTTTGAGGCGTATGATCTCCCGCTGGACCTGGGCAAGGAGCAGTTCGAGCTCCCTCTGCTCCGACAGCTCGTCGAGCTCGCCGGATTAGGTCTCCAAGGTGAATACTGGCTTTTCGTTGGCATCCTGGGATGCCTGTCGCCAGCGCTCCACCTGCCCCGCGTGCAGGCAGGCCCCGCTCGCGGCAACATGCGCTGAGCTCGGTGGTGTTCAATCCTGCGGTCTCCACCACCACCGGAAACTTGTTTTGGTGGCGCCCCAGCCCTCAGCATCCTTCTCGGATGCCGGTACCACCTCTCACTGTATCCGCCAGGTCTTCCTCCAGTTGTAGAGGGTGCCCACGTGAATGCCCAATTCTGCGGAGATCTGGGCCACGCCTCTTCGATGTGGCGGTCTCATCCGCCACCTGACATCAGCCCACTGCTGCGCACAAGCCTGCGTCTAGACGGCCTCGCTGTAACGACGCATAGCTCTGATCCATCAAGACCCCTGGTGGAAAAAGTGGTCAGGATGGGGAGGCGTCATCTTTCCGGGCAGAGGGGGGCCTCGGTGGACACGTAGGAGAACAGGGGCACGGCCCTCTCCTGCTGGCTGTGCACCCGCTCAGTGCCGTTTCGTCAATCTCTCGCGGCTGGGCTGGTTTTTCAGCAGCTTCCTAGACGGCCTCGCTGTAACGACGCATTGATCTCCTCCATAAAGCCCCCGGGTGTGCGATGGAGAGGGGTGACATCTTTCCGGAAAGCGGGGAGGCTTGGCTCAACTTGTGCGCCAATTGGAGGGACGACCGTACACAGCCGTTGAAATGGGCGAGTGTGCGGCCAAAGGGCACGTGGAAATCCACGATTGAAAGCTGACCGCTATGGTGCTGACGGGACATGTGCGGCTGTGATCAGTAGCAGCAATCCACGATTACCGCATTCCTGGCTGGGCTTACCGTCTGTCAACCGCTAAGGCCAAGTGGAGAACAACCAATCTGTAACTTTCAGGAATCCCTATTTTGACTACAGCTCTTCCAAAAACTTGCGCATAAATTCAATATCAACGAAATAGCCCGCATCGCCTTGGGATGAAGATGGTAAGTAGAATTCTTGGGTTACCCTCTGCGGATGGCATAAGCTACTTATATGCCATGACCATGCGCTTCTCGTGCTTTTCGCGAGATACGAGGAGCCATAAATAGATATTCTACAATTGAGAAGATAAATCGGTATTATCGATGAAGAGCCATAAGAAGTAAATGCGTGCCAGATATCTTGACTCCGCATGAAGCCAATCTTCTGCTGGAGTGTCATGCCATCTAGGTTTGCTGCCTGAACTTGCATTGATTTAGCTATTTCAAGCAAGTCTGTGCAGCCTTTGAGTGCAGGCTGAAACCGGTAGTTTCGAGAATGTGAGCCTTCCACGTCTACAGGGTAAACCGGATAACTGGTTAAGCCGTCGATAATAAGAGCGAGCCCTCTTGAACGAGCAAACTCTGAAATGATGTTGAATACATCGACTGCATTAAGCATCTGTCTGCAACCTTGTCGTTGATCAACGGCTATGTAGATACTTTTAACGAGAGTCTCTGTCTTTTGAATAGCAGCACTGCTGAACTGATGAAAACCATGATACGTGGCACCCAAGGCCTTTCTGCAGGCAACAGAAAGAGATCGGAGAGATCTCAAGCTAGGCCGGTGGGATGGCAAAGGACAATAATAATATTGAAAGGAAACAAAGAAATAGTCCAGCTTATCATTTTCCAAAGATCGAAAACGAAGCTCTAGGCTGTTTGCGGATTGCGTCATTAAGACTAATTCTGAATCAACGTAATCCCATAGCCCAAGCGTAACAGTGGTACATGGGTCATCGGCTTTTGGTCGCAATGAAAAGTCTGGGTCAATATACAGAGTATCATTGATTATCGTATGGCCATAATTATAATGCATTCCGGCCAACAATGTTCGCTCAAGTGGTACAGTCGAAACTGCACTATTCTTAACACTTTGCAAAGCGCGTAGCGATAGATTAATGCTGTCAACTATAGATCTCATCATAAAGTCATCAGCTTCTAAGTTGCTAGCTAGGCAGCAAGATGCAAGCAGAGCGCTTTCGGCTGTATGAAGGTCGGCAAGTAGTACACCACAGAACTCTACCATTAACCTGGAATATACTGGGCAGACAAGCAGATCCCCAATCGAGTAGCCAAAGATGATTGTGCTCCCAACATTATGAGGCAAGCAGAGAGACATAAATGGCTGAACAAGCGCCTCAGGATTGGAATCATGCACTACAGGTAGCAGTGGGATTCTATTCCATATTGTATGCCAATGGCACGCTTTATAGTTCTCTGCCCAGTACTTGTTCAATGCCAAGATATCGGCTGGAGGATGCGGTGAAGCGTCCACGAGCATGTCATATGGGGTAGCTGAAAACCATTCACTTCGAAATACATCGGCAATGCTGAGATGCGCATAATCTCCAAGGCTGTTAAAAGCCTTATCAGCCATAATTGAAGACCCCATGGCCTCAAGAAACTGATAGAACGTATAGTCTGAAGTAAATATGCTATGCAAGCAACTAGAAAGTCTGGGATGGTTTTCCGCCCGAAAGACTTTTGCGTAATCAATGGTAGATTCACGCAGTGGAACATTTTTGATGCTATCAGATAAAAGGAGTTTGGAATACATTATTGAGGCCTTGACTCTATCAACGCTGTGCTCACCAGTTAGGGAGGATCCATTCCTAATCAGACGCATAAGAACTGGGTTGTATAAATCTGTTCTATCCATTAGTTGTTGCGCTCAAGGCGTCCTCAAGAGCATCTCCTAAGCATGGAATATCTACGCAATAGCCATTATGATCACCCGTTGATGTGATCCAATGCTCAGGCTCGATCCTTTGATCAAAACAATAGACGCCAGTATGCCACCGCCATTCTCCCAGCGCTTTGTCATGAAGTTCATGGCCAAAAATATATACTGGGCAATTAAGAATATAAATCGGAATCATTAAAGACGATCCATAAGAAGCCACTGCTGCCTTGACTTGAAAATTCTGAGCATAGACTACTTTGGACAGTAAGTCAGATCCATGCCAGTCTTGAGCCATAAGAGAGCAAGACTCTAGTCTCATTTTGATCTGCTTATAAATCTCTGGCTCGAATGGCTTAATTAAGCCATGCTCAACTATGCGATTGAATCCATTCTTGCCATAGACCGGAACTGATGTAAGAGAATCCAGAATTATAGCATCAGTGCCATGGCGGAGTGCTAGCTCTACTATACAGTCGCAGATTCTATCGTAGTTATTGCAGGATCTGGCTCCAGTCCTCTGATCAATCGAGAGATAGATCGCGCTTTTCTTAGTGATAGGCAGGCCAGGAGAGGCCTGAAAATACTTCGAGAGTTTATCTATTGAAGAACTTGTAGCGCGAAATGTTGGCAATGGATAGCATTCAAATGCTGGAATCGCAAATGTATTGTATCCACAAGCGAACTCCCGTATAGGCAGCACGTTTTCTGGTTTCCACTTATCTGAAGCACTAAGTTGGCGGGACGTACAAAGGTAGTCATGCTCACCGATCAAAAGACTTGCTTTATTGTAGGGATCCAGGGAGGAGGCCGATTCAATGAAGTTCATGTCTTGGATTATAGTGTGTCCAAAGTTAATCCTCTGACCGGCAATATACGCTAGCTTGACTGGCTGAGTGCCATCACGGCTTAACGCAATTACATCTTTCATTAAGGTGGAGATGCCTGCATCAAGTTTTGTTCGATAATGCTCCTTAAACAAATACCTGCTTCCCATGTCCTTGCCAAGGAAGTATGAGTTCATTCCCTCTAGATCAATTAAGTAAACACTTTCTAGAGTATTAATCCAGCCAGAGTAGACTGGGCACACCACTAAGCTTCCAATAATGAACGGATAGCCCAGCAAACTTCCTAGCCTCTCCGAAATGACTATTGTTCCTGCAGGAGGGACGAATGATAAAGTGTTGCCATTGGAGAAGGGAACTCTAAGCCCTCCTTTTGCGACAATAACGTGCCAATGCGTGATATTATTGCGTAGCTTCTGCAGATTCTGGCTGATATGTTCTTGTGCGGAACTTTCAGCTACCGACTCTTCTAAAGTGTTTGCGCTTACTTCACGGTGACAACTTGCAAGAAGCTGCCGCCAGTCTGAACTTCCTGGGCTCTCTTTTAGAAATAGTTCATGAAAGCCGGCCTCAATAGAAACCATGTCTGTGAAAAGCCTATAACAACCTTTCGAAAGGAAACCAGCACTTGCTTTGTCAGATGGATCAAGATGCCATCTGATAGATTTCGAGAAATCTACGCAATCAACAACAACTGTGTCGGGTGAGTGTGCTTTAACGTATTCGAGAAAATCGAGGAACGCAGTATGAGGAGATGGAGGTGGCTCGCGCTCAGCCCCATTCTGTAGCAGCATATTATACCAATACTTAACATCTGCTGATGATTTCTTGTCGGATGCGTCGTGAACAGCTGCAAAAACTTCTGTTGCTCTTTGTGTGCAATAGTCAAAGTCAATCTCTTTCGCCTGTAGCTTCTCGATGAGTTGATTCATCTCCGCAATCTGATCGATGTTCATGGCTGGGATTGCTGCTTTTCGAGCCTTGAGAGGTCGCTTTTGATTGTGAACATAATGCTCACATGGTTAATCGCGTAGTTGGAAAAGTACGCAAAAGGACATCCGTGATGACGTGGATGATTGCTCCTCCGAGCAAAGGCTCCCCTGGGCATGTAAAAGGAGTAAATCTAGTAACCGTGGCAGTGCAGAATGTTAATACGAGGAAGAAGGGCATAATGGTAATCCGCTTGCCGCGAGCCAAGGCGTAAGGGCCATTCATTTGCTATTGTGAAACCAAGGAGACAATTCGTTCCATCTCATCATGGCGAGATGTTATTGAGCCTGGCAATAAACTTCCATTGGCGCCTAGGCGCCGCCATTCCTGTTCGGCGAAGGCAAGCAGAGTTTGCGGTCGCCCAGATCCGATGTTTTCAACGCGTGGCTGGCCTACATGAATATCCGTTCGGTCACATCGCGCAAGCAAAACGGATGAAACTTTCTCCACGGGAATGAAGTCCCGAATCTGTAGTCCTGTGGTCATGGGAAAGTCAACTCCACGAAGAGCAGCTGCGCGGAGGGAGGGCCAGAAATTGCCATGGTACTGACCCTCCCCGTAGGCTGTGAAAATCCGTCCATAGCAGAACTTGACGCGATGTGTACGTGCATAAGCACATAGCAAATGAAATGCAGCCGCCTTGCTCGCACCATAGAGACTGAGAGGTTCCAGAGGCGCGTCAGGTGGAATCGCCTCATATCGGGAGGCCGAGGCTCCGTATTCGTGACAAGTTCCTGCCACAATTACGCGATCAACCCCCGCAGTTTGAGCGGTTGCAATTAGATGAGTCGATCCAACGACATTCACTTGCACGAGCTCTCGCCAGGAAGCCTGTTTTGGACTTACCCCTGCCGAGGCAAGATGGACTACCACGTCACAACCGCTCAGGTCTGTCGATTGGAGATCGTTTAGATCTCGTTGGATCCAGGTGGGTTCACTTGGCAAAGGAATAGCCGGATGCGACGTTTCATAGCGGCGAACGGCCAGCACCTCATGTCCAGCCTCTAGGGCTACCTTCAGAAAGTGGCTACCTATGAAGCCTGTGCCGCCAGTGACGAAGATCCGCATGAGCCTAAGCAGCGCTAGCGGTACCGGCGTTCGCCAAACAGAAGTTTGCGATCACATCGACTTCGTTCTGGAGCATGGCCTCTGAAAGCCCGGGATAGGTGCCAAGGAACAGAATTGTGTTCATGATCTCATCGGAGCCCTCCACAGAGGTAGCAACCCGCAGGGCTTCCGGATTGTCCTCACGCAGCTGGACGAAGGCCGGTTGGCGCAGGAGATTTCCCCCGAACAGCATGCGGTTGCCGATGCGGTGTGCATCGAGTTCCTGAGCTAGCTGAGTACGAGAGAAGGGAGCCTTCGGCCGCACGGCGATCTTGAAGCCAAACCAGGAGCAGATGGTACGGCAACCGGTTTCGTCCCAATCAAACGATCCATCAGCATTCCAGCCGGTGGCATGGGTGGGCAAGGCGAAATCAAGCCATGCGGCATGGCGCTCAAGCCCAGCGCGCAGGACCTGCCAGTTCTGCTTGCGTGCCTCGATGAACGCCGGGAGGCGCCGCATCTGCACCCGGCCAATCGCTGCTTGGGTATCGAGGGGCTTGAGATTGAAACCCAGGTGGCTGTAGGTGTACTTGTGGTCGTACCCAGCCGGTAGTTCACCCAGCTGCCAACCGAAGCGCTTGTTGCACGTGTTGTCCACACCGCTGGGGCACCAGCAATCGCGCCCCCAATCGCGGAAGCTCTCGGCGACCACCTTCAGCTTCTGATCCCGCACGATGTTGACCGCCCCCCCCTCCCCCATCGTGAGGTGGTGTGGTGGATAGAAGCTCTGGGTGCTGATGTCACCCCAGGTTCCCGTCCAGCGGATTACCCGATCCGGCCCCTCATCCAGCCCTGGGCTGTTCTCGCTGAATCCGAGGCTTTCTGCTAGGTCCCTGGGCATCGAGTAGCTGCAGCCCAGCGCATCGCAGTTGTCCTCCACCAGCCAGAGATCATGCTTCCGGCAGAAGGCCAGTGTGGTAGCCAGGTCGAATGGATTGCCCAGGGCGTGGGCCATCATCACCGCCTTGGTCTTGCCGGCACTGAAGGCCTGCTCCAGCTGGTCACAGCGGGCATTGCCCGTGATCGGGTCGGCATCGATGAACACCGGCACCGCACCCACCTGCACGATCGGTGCCACGGTGGTGGGGAACCCCGCCGCCACCGTGATCACCTCATCGCCGGGCCGGATCCGTTTGCCAGCGGGAAGCTTGTGGCTCGTGAGCGCCGAGATCGCCACAAGGTTTGCCGACGATCCCGAGTTCACCAAAAGGCTGTGCCGCACCCCCAAGAATGCCGCCAGCTCATTTTCCATCGCCGCACCTTCGGATCCCAGGGTGAGCCAGAAATCCAGCGTGGCTCCAACCGCAGCCTCCACCTCGTCTTCGGTGAACACCCGGCCGGCGTAGGGAATCGCCTGCCCCTCCTGCCATGGCAACCGATCCGGATCCACACCCGGCCGGAAAGCTGCATGGGCCTCCCTGGCGTAGCGGCGGGTGAGCTCGAGGATCTCCTGTTTCAGGGCAATCAGGTCAGTCATAGTCAGTTCGTGGGGGAAGCGTTGACATAGGCTGCGAGGTCATTCAGGCAGGTGGTCTGGGCCGCATCATGCTGTTCCACCAGCTGTCGGTACCAGGCCACCGTTCGTTCCACCGTGGTGTCGAATGCCCAGCGCGGCAACCAGTGCAGCTGGTGGTAGGCCTTGTCCACCTGGAGATGGAGCCGGCCCGCCTCATGGGGTGAGGTGGCGTCCGACAGGTCTGCCCATTGCCCAGGCCAATGAAGGAGCGCCTGCTCGATCAGCTCCCGCACACTTCGGTTGGATTCGAGGCTGGGGCCAAAGTTGAAGGCATCCGTGTAGGCATTGGCTTTGGAGGTGCCGTGCGCTTCCAGAAGCCGTTCGGCCAGCAGCAGATAGCCCCCCAGAGGTTCCAGCACATGCTGCCAGGGGCGTGTGGCCTGTGGGTTGCGAACAGGGATCGCCTGTCCCGCCGCCAGCGCCCGCATCGCATCCGGCACGATCCGATCCTCCGCCCAGTCGCCGCCGCCGATCACGTTGCCGGCCCTGGCCGTGGCGATGGCCAGGTGCGGGGTCTGATGGGCCGCAGGGCCACAGAAACTGTGGCGCCAACTGGTGATTGCGATTTCAGCGCCCGCCTTGCTGGCGCTGTAGGGATCGTGGCCGCCCAAGCGATCGTTCTCCCGATAGCCGTAATCCCATTCACGGTTGGCATACACCTTGTCTGTGGTGACCATCACCACAGCGCAGGGATGCTGGAGGCTGCGCAGGGCCTCCAGCACGTGGAGGCTTCCCTGCACGTTGGTGGCCCAGGTGCCAAGCGGATCCCGGTAGCTGCGGCGCACCAATGGCTGGGCCGCCAGATGCAGCACCACCTCGGGCTGGGCCTGCTCCGCCAGTTCACGCATGGCATCTGCATCCCGGATGTCGCCGATGTGGTGGTCTAGCCGGCGTGAGAGATCGAGCTGATGGAAGAGATGGGGAACACCCTCTGGCTCCAGCCCCACCGCGCTCACCTTTGCCCCCATCTCACACAGCCAGAGCCCCAACCAACTTCCCTTGAAGCCGGTGTGGCCGGTGAGCCACACCCGACGGCCTCGCCACCAGCCTGGATCGATCCTCCCTTCTGCCATCAGTTCCACACCTTCCAGGGTGCCTGGCCGCTGGTCCAAAGCTCCTCGAGCTTCTGGCGATCGCGCAGGGTGTCCATCGGCTGCCAAAAGCCGTGGTGGCGGTAGGCGCTGAGCTGCCCGCTGTTGGCTAGATGATTCAGCGGCCCCTGCTCCCAAACGCAGGCATCTCCATCCACGAGATCGATCACGGAGGGCTCTAGAACAAAATAGCCTCCATTGATCCAGGAGCCATCGCCATCGGGCTTTTCCTGGAAGCTATGGACAGCTTTCTCCTCTAGGCCCAGAGCTCCGTAACGGCCTGGGGGTTGAACGGCCGTAAGGGTGGCCTGGCGCCCCTCCTGCCGATGGTGCTCCACCAGCGCACCCACGTTCACATCGGCCACACCGTCGCCGTAGGTGAAGCAGAACGTGTCATGAAGAAAATCCCTGACCCGAGCGAGTCGGCCTCCCGTCATCGAGGTGTCGCCCGTATCCACCAGGGTGATCTTCCAGGGCTCGGCCATGCGGCGATGGATTTCCATGTGGTTGAGATCCATGTGGAATGTCACGTCGCTTGTGTGTAGAAAGTAGTTGGCGAAGTACTCCTTGATCACGTAACCCTTGTAGCCACAACAGATGATGAATTCATTGATGCCATGGTGGCTGTAGGTTTTGAGGATGTGCCAAAGGATCGGCTTGCCGCCTACCTCCACCATCGGCTTTGGCTTGAGGTGGGTTTCCTCAGCAAGTCGCGTTCCGAGCCCGCCGGCAAGGATCACGGCCTTCATGAAACCGCTCCTTGGTGGGCAAGATGGCGCATCTCAGAGCGGAGGGACGGAAAAGTGACAGTCTCCTTCATGCGTGCTGCTATGTGAAGGGAAGACAACATCTTCCCCTGTGAAGTTGCTGTTTCCATGCAGCACCGGCCAGGTGAACGAGAGGCACATGGACCGCTTCCACTACAAGCAATCCACCACTTGTTCAGTGGCCCAGACGCCGAAAAAAAGCTGTTCCAGCAGGCTACGTCACCACTTGCAACCATCTGGATCTTCATTCCGCGCCGGCGTTGAGGGCAGATTGCAAGTGGGAGACATCCTGGCTCTGCGTGTCGGTTCGCCCATACCGATCTTCGAGGCGCACAAGAGCGTCTTCACCCAGACAAGGCCTGCTCTGCACCTCAATCATCTCCACCGCGATCTTGCCGGGGTTGTCAAGGCGGTGCTTAGCGCAGAGCGGTATGTAGGTGCTCTGGTTTTCATCCACCAGTTCCTCCACGCCGTCTTTCTCCACCACTGCGGTGCCCTGCATCACCACCCAGTGTTCTGCCCGGCGGTGATGCTTCTTCAGCGAAAGGCTGGCGCTTGGATTCACCACGATCTTCTTCACCTGCCAGCGCTCGCCCTCCACGATGCCGTCGTAGGAGCACCAGGGCCGGTAGATGCGCCGATGGGCGCTGCCCTCTCGCGCCCCCACCGCCTCCAGCTGCCGCACCACAATCCGCACCTCCTGGCCACT
This sequence comes from Synechococcus sp. MW101C3, assembly GCF_002252635.1. Classification (NCBI taxonomy): domain Bacteria; kingdom Bacillati; phylum Cyanobacteriota; class Cyanophyceae; order Synechococcales; family Synechococcaceae; genus Synechococcus; species Synechococcus sp. MW101C3. The sequence continues at coordinate 107,093 of NZ_NQKX01000005.1, read as the reverse complement.
GTCGCGATGAGCGATCAGCACGGCGTCGTCGGTTTCCACCACCACAAGATCCTCCACCCCCAGGCCCACCACCAGCCGGTGTTCGCGGCGCAGGTGGCAGTTGCTGGCGCCTTCATTGATCACCCTCCCCAGCAGCAGGCTTCCCTGCGCGTCCTGATCGGCCGTTTCCCACAGGGCGCTACAACTGCCCAAATCGCTCCAGCCGGCCTCCAGCGACAGCATCCCGCCCAGGCCCATGCGCTCCATCACGGCTACATCGATCGACACGCTCCGGGAGCTGGCGAACGCTTCCCGCTCCAGCCGCAGGAAATCGAGATCGGCCGTGTCCTGATCCAGCGCCGCCGCCCGGCAGCCGCTCAACACCTCAGGGGCCAGCCGCTCCAGTTCCGACAGGATCGCGCTGGCACGGAAGAGGAACATGCCGCTGTACCAGGTGAAGCGGCCCGGCGCCAGGAACTGCTCGGCTGTGGCGCGATCGGGCTTCTCCACGAAGCCGTCGATCGGCATCGGTGCCTCGCTGCGCACCGGTTCGGCGGCCTCGATGTAGCCATAGCCCGTTTCCGGCCCCGTGGGCACGATCCCGAAGGTCACCAGCAGGCCCGCTTCCGCCGCTGCCCGCCCGGCTTCCACGCTGGTGCGGAAGGCGGCGGCATCGCGGATCACATGGTCGGCCGTCAGCACCAGCAGCAGCGGGTCGTCGCCCTTGGCGGTGGCCTGCAGGGCCGCCACCGCCACCGCCGGAGCGGTGTTGCGGCCGATCGGCTCCAGCAGGATCCCCGCCGGCTCCACCCCGATCTGCCGCATCTGCTCGGCCACGATGAAGCGGTGACCCTCATTGCAGATCAGCAACGGCGGCGCCAAGCCAGGCAGCCCCTCCAGCCGCTGGTGGGTCTGCTGCAGCAGGGTGTCCTTGCCGTCGCCGGCCAGGGCCCAATACTGCTTGGGATAGCTGGCCCGCGACAGGGGCCACAGGCGGCTGCCCGTGCCGCCGCAGAGGATCACGGGTACCAGAGGGATGGCAGGATTCACGAAGGCACCGGTGATAGACCTAATTCAAAGGGCTATCCGCAAGAGCCTTCGTACTCCCGGTTACGTTTTGCCGGTACATATTTGGGTTTCCTTGCCGTGATGCATAGCACAGGCCCCTTGCCTGTGCTATGCATCACGGCAAGCAATTACTCCCCTGGGACGTGCGTGAGCGGAGGCATGATCACTCGCTTGCGCACGGCCCGCTTGCTGCTGCGGCGTCTTGGTTTCATTGCACCGAAGGGCCTGCACCATCCTGAAGCTCAACCACGCATACAACTATCGGCCGAGAGATATGAGTGTGAGAGACTGTTCTGCCTCAGTTCATCTTATGGTTGACAAAGAGAATGTTCTGCTGGCCGATCCTGGGATGGAAATGTTGTGCGATAAGCAAAGGCGAGAATGGTCGAATCAAGCTGTCTTTCTGTGTGCCTCTGCTTTTTTGTGGTACCTGGTTTGGTTCTGGCAATAGCGACGAGCGAGATTGATTTACGCATCTATGATTTGATGCCTCTCGCGCACAGCGGCTCAAAGTGCACAGTCAGCAGCTCCAGGGCTTGATCGATCAAGCTAAGCAGGCTGAAGCACAAGGGCTTATTGCCCACGCCATCCAACTCCTCGGGCAAGCCATCCGCCTGCAACCGCTCAACACCGATCTGGTGATGGAGCTGGTTCGCCTCTTCATTGGCCGGCTTGATGTGGAGTTGAGTGTCGATTTACTCACGGATCACCTGATGATTCTCCTGGAGGCTCTGGAACATCAGCCTATGGATTCAGTGCTGTGGCTGCAGGTCCTGCGCGTGCAGCTTGCGATCAAGCAGCCCCCAGGCATGCCCGCCTCGGCGCCACTCACGCCCACAGCGCTGATTGCTGATGCTCATCGAGAACCGCAGCCCATTTGTTTTGAGCCCTCCAGCCGCATCGAGCAAAGCCGAGAACGGCAACGCTTCTCCAACCCCGACTACCTCAGCATCGACGGCCTGCCCCAGGCCCAGCAGTTCACCCGGGCTCTGCGTCGCATACAGAACGCTGCTCTGCAGCCATTGATTGTGGATGCTGGCATCGTCGTTGGGCTCTCCAGCCAGTGGCTGGCCACGCGCTATCCCGAAGCCCGCGTCGAGGCACTCCTGCGCCGTAGTGGCGTCCAAGCCGCCGTGGCCTCTGAAGTGCACAATCAAGCGTTTGAAATCCAGAGCTGTGCCACGGCTTCAGAGCTGCATGAAACGATCCTTCAACTCCTTACCCAGCCGTCTGCGGCCCCGGCGCTATTGCACCTCGACGCGGAAGCGGACGTTATCACCCATCCCTTCAGCCCCGCCTTCTCGTCTGACTGGATCGGGGCGTTCCCCGTTGTGATCATTGAGCACGGCGGAACCCACACTCAGCCGTATCTCCGTGCGCTGGCGCACCACTCTTGCCACATGATCGCCACCGGTGTGTTACTCCTGGCCTTCAACCGATCGCTGCTCAGTGGTCTGGCCGCCTCTGACTATCTCTTCGATCTGGAAACCCGCTCAGATCTGGTGCCGCTCCATGGCGAGCTGGTTGAAGACGATGCTGTTGTGAGTTTCGATGGCGAATGGCAAGGCCCTGCGATCACTGAACAGTAGGCCTTCCAACGCGCGCACCAGGTGCTTCGTGCCAACAGTGCGATCACCTCTTCGGATTCCCCTGGGCATCCTTAATCGACCATCTCAATGCAGGCACCCCGAAGGGGATAGCCCTTTGTGCCAGACACTGATTTAGTTGTGCTCTCCCTGCCGACGTTTCTGTGAAAGCCAGCTGACAAGAATGAGTTTCTTGCTTCCAAGCGAGCCGGCTTGGCACGGCTATGGCAGAGATACTCTCCTCACACCCTTTTCACGGACATTCAAGAGCTCCATGCCTCCCTGGCGGCAAGGTGCTAACGAATCTCTGCCGCTAAACACACATCAGAGCGCTGAAAGCAGCTCCTCTTGAGGTGTCGTCATTCATCCATAAGCACATACCAATCGTCCCACTGGGCTTCCTGGCGCTGATACCCCCGCGCTTCCAAAAGGGTTTGCAGCCCCTGGCGCTGCGCCGTGAAGTTGTGCTCCACCGTGATGCATCTGAACTGATAACGATCCCAATCCAGCCCTTCGAGGATCGCCAGCTCACTGCCTTCGGTGTCGATGCTCAGGTAGTCGATCAGCGGCGGTGCCCCGTGCTGTGCCAGCAGGTCCATCAGTGACGTGGTCGTGACCTCAATCACTTCACCAGCCGCCGCGTAAGCGTCACGTTTGGGGCCGTGCTGATCCTCTGTGCCGAGCTCGGCCAGGCCGCCATAGGCATCGGCCAGCACAAAGCGCATGCGCTCCCCACTGCTGCGGTACACGCAGGCCGGGCTGAGTGTGCAGGAGCGGTTCTGCTGCAGCCGCTCAAACAGCTTCGGGTTGGGTTCGGCGCAGATTCCTTCCCAGCCGAAGTGCTTCTCCAGTAGCCAGCTGTTGCTCAACAGCACCCCATCGGTGGCTCCGAATTCCACGAAATAGCCGCTCCGCTTCCAGCCCAGCTGTTCCAGCACCCAGAGGTCTTGACCCAGTTGGGAGTGGCTCAGGGGCTGCCAGCGTTCGCCGCTGTCCGCTGCCCCTTTCCGCTTCTTGGCGATGGGCTTCGCGTTCAGCGCACCGCCAGCCAGGGCCAGGCTCAGCTCATGCGAGAGCAGCTCCGCTTCCGTGCGGAGGATGCTGAGCTGGGCCTCCAGCGCGCTGTGTTGTGCGGCAGCTGCTTCGATGGCTGCATGGAGCTGCTCTACCTGAGCCTTGATCCGCTCCGCTTCGTTCGCCTCCTTTCGAGCATCGCGTAGCCAGCGGTTCAGGCTGCTCCGGGAGAGGCCAAGGCGCTTGGCCACCTCGACCACAGGCAGGCCCTCCACCTGGCAAAGGGTGATGGCCTCGGCCTTTCGCTCTGGCGTGGGACGTCGAGCAGGTTCGAGGGGCTTGCCTGGCATGGGCCTTGATCGCTCCTTGGGCCATCGGGGCTGCACGTATGGCCCATCATCGGCCAATCGCTCACCTCGTTCTGTATTGCCTGACGGCCGATCCGACACCCTCCGCTCAGCGCCACCACCGGTGCCACAGTGCCCGAAGCATTGCTCAACATCCTGTGCCGATCCTTGGGCGAGGAGGCCGCCGTCGCACCTGGCTTTGGGCACTCCTGATTGGTCTCTCTGTCTTCAAGGGAGCCAGCACGCTGTGGTTGCCCCCGTCGTCACCACTGCATGCACCCCTCTGCAATCTGATGAGCGGGCTGCCCACCTGCCGCCAGTAGTGCGCGGGCTTGGGCCGCTACGGTCATGGCAGAGAACGAAGCGCCGCTTTCGTCGGATCCGCCCGATCCGCTTCACCTGCTTGAGCGTGCCGGCTATGCCTCGCTTTTCGGCGATGTCCTGGTCGTTGTTGCCGTCGTGGCGGCGCTTCTTGGCGAAGACGAAGTCTTCTCAGAACGAGTTGCTTTTTTGCTCAGTGCCGATTCCTCCTCGCAGATACCTCCCGCAACCGGCTCCCACTGAATGAAGCCTTGGCTGTGCTGATGGAAGAGATCAGGCCATCTGAATCCTGAGGCTCATTCCGCTCACTCCCGATCAGCACCTCGCCCTCCTGCAGGAGTGTGGCGAGGATCAAGCGGTGCTGTGCACTTTTGCGCTGCACCAGGGCCCGTATAACTTCCGTGAGCAAGCCACTGCGTTCCAGGTGGCCGCACAACTGCTCGGCTCTGGCCTACAGGGCTACACTGATGGAGCACTGTCTACACGCTTCCAGTCGTGGCCCTCAACATCCGCAACGCCGAGGCCAACCGCCTCGCTGCTGAGGTGGCAACCCTCGCGGGCGAAACCAAAACCGCCGCCGTAATCCTGGCCCTGAAAGAGCGTCTGCGGCGCCTGCAGCGCCAGAGCCAGACCACAGCGAACAAGCAAGCCGGACTCGTCAACCGACTCGACCAGATCGCCCTGCGTTGTGCTGGGCGGCCGATCAGCGATCGCCGCAGCGCAGAGGAGATCCTCGGCTACGACGCCACGGGCCTGCCCACCTGATGGTGATCGATTCCTCTGCAGTGCTGGCCATCCTGCAGAACGAACCGGAGCGTCACGCCTTCAACGAAGCCATCGCCGCAGCAGAACAGTGCTCTCTCTCTTCTGCTTCCCTGGTAGAGCTCTCCATTGTGATGGAGGCACGCTTTGGTGCTGATGGCCAGGGAGATCTTGATCTGTTTCTAGGCACGGCGCTGATCGAAATCATCAGCCTGGATCGTGAACAGGCTGAACTCGCTCGCCAGGCCTTCAGTCGTTATGGCAAAGGGCGTCATCGGGCTGGGCTCAACTTCGGCGATTGTTTTTCCTATGCCCTGGCCAAGTGGCTCGATCAACCGTTGCTCTTCAAAGGTGACGACTTCTGCCACACCGATCTCCAGCCCGCCACCGCCCGCATCCAGGCCTGATCGATGTCGGCGGCCTCGCCCACCCTCGCCCCTTTTGGGGCGTCGTTATCCCACTCGGCCCTCCTGATCAGTGCCGGTCGATCAAGGAACGGCCTTATGCCGCCATGGCCGTCGAGAGCCGCAGGGCAGCCTTCTCAAGGCCTGTCAGGATCGGCTCCCTCACCGCCGCTGGAAAGCCGGGGGGGATCTCCTCGCTCACGGCTGTAATCACGCTGGGGGTGGCCGCCACCATCTCCGCCATCACCCTGAGCGCAACCATTGGATCGATGCCGCAGTCCTTGGCGGTGGCCAACCAATGCCTTGGCTCCAGGCCCCACCACAGATAGCGAGGCTTGCTGCCTTTGAGGGCCATCGCCATCCTTATCTTCTGCGGCGCCAGTTGGTTGGCGCCTTTCCCCATCACGGGATAGGCAGAGAGGATGTCATAGAGGGGAGTGAGGCGAAAGGCCCCGCCGGCACCCAACACCAGCGAAAAATTCTTGGCATGGCCATCAATGGCCGCCAGCAGCCAGAACAGCAGCAGCGAGCGGAACAGTTGGAGACGATCCTCCTGCGGCTGCTGGCTGCCTCCCAGCAGTGCCATCAGATCTGCGATTCCAGGCCCACCATCGCTCTGATACTTCAATCCGGGCGGCAACCCCAGCGCCTGGCAACCGTCCTCCTGCAGAAGCCGGAGCCACCAGCGGCTGTCGCTGGCCAGGCGTCGATCGAACCGTTGCACCACCAGCACTTTCTGGTCTTCGAAGGTGGCGATCGAGCTGCTGGCCACGGGGAGCCCATAGGCAGCAGCAATGCGGCCGCAGAGCCACTCGTTCTCGATCGACAGGGAAAGGTCAAGCCCCTCCACCCCCAATCGACCCAGGGGCAACTTGAAGATGTGCGTGGACGGTGTGGCCTCCAACGGCACACACCACTGGTCGCCATGCCAGAGGAGGGCCGTCTTCTCCTGGGCTCCGGCCAGGGACAGACGAAACGTTTCCCCATCCTTCTGGCCCAGCACCCTGCCCTGCACCGCCAGCCGACATTGCCTGGCCACCCCGGCCTCATCGAGGGGCCGCGCCGTGATCCGCCGGACGTTCTGGGGTTCCGATCCTTCCGGCAGCAGCTGAAGGGCGCCAACGCAGTCACGTCCCACCGCCTCCAGCAAGGCCATGGCGTCGCTGGTTCTTGCCGAGAAGCGCTGCTGCATTCGCCGCCGAATGTCGCGGCTGTCGGGCAGCAGGTTCTCGAAAAAGTTCTCCACCACGGCCCCTTGATGGGCCTGTCCCTCTGGCAGCAAGGGCAAGGAGAGGGAAATCGGCCGGCAGCGGGCTGAGGCCAACCAGCGGCTGGCGTACTCGAGACGGTGCTGGCCGGTGGAGGTCACGCGCCAATGCCCCACCAGCTCGCCATTCATCCACAGATCCAGACCATGCCCAAGCCTTGGTCGCGCCATGGTTACCAGACGTCCCCACCGGTCTCCACCGGCAACTCACGGGGCTGGAGCACCAGTTCGACCCCCAACGCCGCAAGCAGGCGGTAAAGGCTGTGGATCGTGCAGCGCTGGGGGTCGTTCTCCAGGGAGGACACCGTTTTCTGCTGCAGGCCCCCTCGCGCGGCCGCCTCTGCCTGGGAAAGCCCCAGCTCCTTCCGGCGACTGCGCAGCGCAACGCCCAGCTGCGCCGGAAGGCGTACCACCTGCGACAAATCTCATCCCCCACAAGGCATGAATTCAATCTATCCCCTGTGGGGCCTAAATGTGGTTAATCCCCTGTGGGGGATGCGTGCGGTCTGTTCGCGCCCATGGCGGATCCATGGGGGCGCGCACTCGCGGTGGGCGTGGCGGGTGCGGTTGGCGGCGATTGGGCGGAACCCCTTGACCAATCAGAACGAAAGGTGTTTCGCATCCAACCTCCGGAGCAGACCACCAACGAATCTCTGGATTCACCGACAGCTCAGGGCGCTGAGAGCAGCTCCTCTTGAGGTCTCGTCATTCATCCATAAGCACATACCAATCGTCCCACTGGGCTTCCTGGCGCTGATACCCCCGCGCTTCCAAAAGGGTTTGCAGGCCCTGGCGCTGCGCTGTGAAGTTGTGCTCCACCGTGATGCATCTGAACCGATAGCGCTCCCAATCCAGCCCTTCGAGGATCGCCAGCTCACTGCCTTCGGTGTCGATGCTCAGGTAGTCGATCAGCGGCGGTGCCCCGTGCTGTGCCAGCAGATCCATCAGCGACGTGGTGGTGACCTCCATCACCTCACCCGCCGCCGCGTAAGCCTCACGTTTTGCACCATGTTGATCCTCTGTGCCGAGCTCGGCTAGGCCGCCATAGGCATCGGCCAGCACAAAGCGCATGCGCTCCCCACTGCTGCGGTACACGCAGGCCGGGCTGAGTGTGCAGGAGCGGTTCTGCTGCAGCCGCTCAAACAGCTTCGGGTTGGGTTCGGCGCAGATTCCTTCCCATCCGAAGTGCTTCTCCAGTAGCCAGCTGTTGCTCAACAGCACCCCATCGGTGGCTCCGAATTCCACGAAATAGCCACCTCGCTTCCAGCCCAGCTGTTCCAGCACCCAGAGGTCTTGGCCCAGTTGGGAGCGGCTCTTGCTCAGCCAGCGGTCGCGCTCAGAGCTGCCTTCCGACGGGCTGGGCTTGGCCGGTGGGCTCGCCAGGGCGCCCTGGCCGAGCGCCAGGCTCAACTCATGAGATAGCAGCTCTCCTTCCACCCTGAGGATCTGCAATTCGGCGTTAAGCCTGTCGAGACTGAGTGATTCGGGCTGGATTGCTTTCAGCGCTTCGGAATGCAGAGCCTGGGCCTCCCACCAATACCCCGCATTCACCAGCTGTTGGTTTGCCAGTAGTCGTGCCCGGCTGGCACGCTCCTCAGAGTCCATCTGCCCCGGCAAGCTGCTGGCCAGCAGCTCCAGCGCTTCCTGCTGCATTCCACTCAGAAGCAGCCCTTCTGCCAGCAGCAGCCGGATGGCCTGCCGCTGTGCTGCCATCACCTCGGCGGGCTCTGCCCCTTCTGTCTGCGCCTGCCGAAAGGCCAGCGCCGCCTGTCGTTGCAGCCGGCTTCCTTCCGGGCCAGGCTTGAGCGTTTGCAGCAGTGCCACTGCGTAACGCAGCCATTCCGCCGGGTCATGGCTTCCCGGCGGGTGGGCCTCGATCACGGCCTGCCAGTTGCCCTGCTCGTAGGCCTCCCGGCTCATTGCGCTGCCCCGCGGCCAATGCCCAACCTACGAGCGCCGCCAACACAGAACCCGTGCGGGAAAAGCCTATGTGCCAGACACCGTTGGGCCGCGCATTAACGCTCAATAGAAATCCGCCTCCCGCTCCGTTCCCTCCCCCAGTAGCGCCGCCAGGTCAGAGCCGCGCGCCTTCCAGTAGGCCTGCACTTCCGCCACAGCAACGTCATTCCCGCCTGACGGCCCGTTGTAGGCATGCCAAAGCGTCTGCTCCTGGGCCAGCGGCTCCGGGCTCGCCGGCGGGAACGCCAGTTCCTTGGACTTGGCGGCCGCATTCGGCTGCAGGATCACCGCTTTCACCCCCTGGCGCGCCGTCTGCCAGCGCAGCCACAGCATCGCCAGGCACAGCAGATCGCCCCGTACCGCCGGGTCGTTCACGCCGTGGCAGGCCGCCCGAACCAACGGCGGCACCTCAACCTGCGCCGTTTCCTCCATAGCGGTGTGATCCAGCCATGCCAGCTCCAGCCGCCACTGGCGCAGCGGTTCGGTCTTCACCAGGGCGTGGTCGTCGGGGTGGCTGCTGGCGGCCAGCAGTTGCCGCAGCCGTTCCCGTAACTGCCCCGCTGCTTCCAGATCGGCCTGCAGATAGGCGAGCCGCTCTGCCCGCTCCAGTGGCCGGCGGCGCAGTGGCGTGAATTGCTCACCAGGGCTCAACGCATCGATCGTGCGCAGTAGCCCCATCGCCACTGTGAGACGGCCCCGCCGTTGGGCCAGCTCCGCCGCCTGCCAGAGCTTGCCGAGCCGATCGGCACCCTCGGCCGCCGGTAGGGCGCAGTAGCGCGCCAGCAGGGCGTCTGCCTCCGGCAGCAGCTTCGCCGACGCCTGCTGCAGATCGTTCAGCAGCGCGGCTTGATCAACTACCACAGGTTCACCACAGCGCCATGGTTGGCGATCGATCAGGGCTTAGCGCAGGGCCAGTGCCTTCTCTGAACGGCTGGGAGCACCAGCGACCACCCGCTGGCGGATCTCCACAGGCAGCTGGCGTGCGAACGGAATCCGCGAAAGCGCCAGCTCCACCATCGCCGCGCCGTTGCCATACAGCGCCTGATAAGCGGAGAAGTAGTCCCAGCTCTCACGGCTGAACTGATTGCCGCGCGCGGTGGCGAAATAGGTTTCGCACAGCAGGCCGTTGGCCCACACCAGTGCGTGGCGCTCCAGCTCAATCGAGTAGTACGTCACCGTGCCGGCGTGCCACTCCTCAAGTTGGCGGATCGTGCGGCCATTGATGAGCGCTTGCGCTTTCCCCAGGCAGCCTTCAATCAAGAAGGCGTGGCTGGAGGTGCAATGAATCGCTTGCTCCGGCCCCTTGCCCCCCAACGCTCCGGCTTCGATGCAGATCGGCATGCGGCCAGTGGAGCGCAATTGCCACAGCGTGCGGGTGGTTTGCCCTACAAAGCGCACGGCATGAGTGCCCGATGGCGTGAGCACCTCATCGCCCACCTCCAACGCCGCCACATCCTTGCTGCTGCCATCCGCAAGCCGCACGCTTGTGCCCTCAACGAGGCACAGAACCAGAGGGTCTGCCGATGAAGATGTCTTGTATTCAACTTTCGATTGTACGAGTTCGTCGTTCGTGGCAAGAACATAGGTGCGATCAGGATCCAGGCCTTCAGGTGCGCCTTCAGAGGGTTTGCCGCCTTCGGAGCCAGGCGCATCGAGCACAAAAATAGGATAGCCTTCATAGGAATATCCTGTATAAGTATAGCTTTCCTTCCCGTCGCTGGGGGTCACCGTCACCGTCTCTCCAATGGTGAGTTTGCCGTCATCAAATTTTTCTGGCTCATCAAGCAGGATTTCTTTGCTCAGTGTCGATTCCACCGTGAACGAATCTCCGCCCTTATCGGGAAACTTGATCTGATAGAAATAGCTATAACTTTCTTGGGCCATGATTTCAGCGTTAGATTTCGCAAAGTTGCCCGTCTCCCAAGTGCTCGCAAGAATTGTTTGAAAAAAATCTAGTTTGACTCTGTTGATGTTCCGTGCTATCAGCTGTCGCTTGGTTTTGCTGCCATGTTCGGCTCGCTCCTCCCGTTGATGGCGCGCCTAGCGCCCGATCGGCGGTGTCAGCTGCGCCGAGGGTGCGCCAATGCCAGCCCGGCTGCTGGCCCCTAGGGTTTTCAGCATGCTTGAGCTCGAGCCATTGCTCCACCGCCTCGACCAGGCGGTTGCGGCCGCCCAGGCTGGCCAGGGCAACGCACAGCCAAGCGAGCTGCCAGCTGATCAGGCCACCGATCCGCTCAGTGAGGTCTGTGAACAGTTGGCGGATGTTCTGCTCGGGCAGGGCCTCACCGCCGCCGCCGCCCGCTGGCGCACCTGGGCCCTGCTGCCACCGCCTCCACCCCAGCTTGCTGCGGCCATCGCCGAGGCCCGCCAGGAATTGACCCGCTTTGGGCCTGATCCCCATGGGCAGCTGCCGGTCGATCCCGTGGCGGCGGCCCGCCAGGCGCTGGCGCTGCAGCTTGATTTACCCGCGGCCGCCCAGGTGGCGGCCTGGGCTCGTGCCCTGCTGGCGGCGGGCGATGGTGCCGCCGCCGTGGAGTTGTTGCAGCGGCAGGCCGTGGCCAGCGGCCTCAATCCGGATCACTGCAACGCCATGGCCTCCGCCTTGCTGCAGTTGGAGCAGTGGTGGGAAGCCGAGCGCTGGCTCTGCACCAGCCTCAGCCAGCAGCGCAACCAGCCGCGGCCCTGGTTCCTGCTGGCCCGTCTGTTGCTGCAGCAGGGCGTGCTCGATGAGGCCTTTGAGGCCGTGCAGCAGGGCCTTGCCCGTGATCCCACCAGCGATTGGGGCCGTAACCTGCGCGCCCGCATCCTGCTGGCCGGAGGCAGCTGGCGCAGCTACGACCTTCTCACAGCCGACCCCCAGGGGCTGCCGAGCGATCCAGCGCTTCGGCAGGATCTGCAAGACAACGCCCAGCGCCACCGCTTGAGCCACCGCACGGCGGCGGACGCACCGACGACTGACCTGCCCCTGGGTGAGCGGCTGCGGTTGCGGCACCTGTTCTCGCGCGATGGCTTGGTGGTGGTGTTGCACGGCCATCCCACCGGCGCCCTGCACTGGTGCCTGGCCCAGGAACTGCTGCCCGAGGGCCTTGAGGTGCAGCCGGTGGCGAGCCGTGAGCCCCTGCTGATGGCGGAGGCCCTGGCAACGGCGGGGCTGCGTTGCCGCAGCGAACAATCCTCCCCTCTGCTGCGCCAGCTGGCTGCCGACGCAAACCAATCCGTGTCGCTGCTGGTGATCCAGCGGCCCAGCGGCAGCAGGTTCCCCACAGCGCTGGGCCTCCTGTGGCCCAAGGTGGCCCATCTGCTTGCGCCCGTGGGGCTGGTGGAGCCGCCGGGCTTCAGCGCTGTGGCCTCCCTGGGCGGCTGGCAGCTGCTCGCTTCAAGCCAGTTATGACTGAATCTATACGAGCATGGAGCCTGCCCAGCACATGCTTTTGATTCTCAGGTGCAATCCTTAATACCATTTCCTGATCAAGAAAGTTGTATGCTATACAGCTATCGGCATGAGCGCATGGCGTAGGATATACCTATACAGTTGGTCCGTTACTAGCCATGTCCTTCATTGCGCCCCCTGCCTCAGATATCTTTGGCACAAGGCCACTTGATGAAGAAGGGGGGGATTCAGTCCTCGTACCAGTGGATCCAGGCACGATTGATGATTTTGACGGGGAGCGCACCCAGGTTGATGGAACCAGCGGCCCTGTCGAAGTTGGTGGTGAAGGCGCCTTTTGGGCAACCACGCCGGCTCCCGCCGGTGAAACGAACGAAATTCTTCTGACGGGCGCGAGCAATACCCTCATCCTGGGTGCTGGCTCCACCAATGTTCAGGTTCTTGGCAGCGGCAACATTGTTGAAGCTCGGCAGGAAGTTGGTGTGATTGACAGCCCCAAGGTGATCAGCCTTGGTGATTTTGGTGGCGGCAACGACTCCAACGACCCCAGTGTCACGGTCGATCTGACCAGCACCACTGCCGGCAACGAAATCGGTTCGACAACCTCCGTCCTTGACGCGGCTGGTGGTGGCCAGCTGGGCACCGACTTCCAGAACTATGCCCACGGCGGCACCGGCAACGACACCATCTACGGCGGCAGCGGCTCCGACTTCATCCGCGGCGGCTCCGGTGATGACCAGCTCTACGGCTTCGGCGGCAACGATCTCATCCGCGGTGGTTCCGGGTCTGACTTCGTCAGCCTGGGTGTCGATGGCAACGACACCCTCTACTACACCTCCGATCAGCTCGGCGGCGGCGACGTCGACACCATTAGCGACTTCACCTTTAGCGACGACAGGCTGGCCTTCGACGCCGCAGCTGTTGGTGGCCCCAACAACTTCAGCGCATTCTCTGGCTTCGGCACCTCCACCCTTGCGGTCAGCGTCGACGGCAACACCACTCAGGTGGTGGCTGGCAACGGCTATGTCTGGGATCAGGACGACATTCTCTTCGTGGTTTGATAGCCGAATCAGCCGGTTTGCGGCCCTTTGGTTAGCCCTCCCTCAGCCCGCTGGTTTTTGCTTGAGATCCGCGCAGCTGCACCCACGTTTGGCTTGCCGCTGCAGCTCAGCTTCAACCTGAACGACGGCAGCAAGGCGCAGCATCACTTGCGTCTTGCTGAGTCTTCTTGTTCGGGGATGGTGGTGCTTCCGTTGGCGGATCAGCCGCTCGCGGTACAGGCCCTCTTGCCGGATCGGCCCGGCTCACCGCTTCAGGTGTCCTGGCGCCCCATCACTCCGCGGCTGGCGGGCCTCGCCATGGCCCGCCAGCTCTGTGCCGAGGATCCGGCCACGCTCTTTCACGATGGCCTCGAACTCCATCGCCAGCTGGAGCCCCTGCCTCCCAGCCAGGCGCTCACCCGCCTCTGGCAGCGCTACGCCTGCTGGCTCGTCGAGCGGCCCCGCCCCTTGTTGGCGACGCATCCCCTGGAAGGCCGGCCCTTCGCCGATGGTCGCTTCCAGCCGCCTGCCGCTGAAGCCACCGTGGCCCGCCTTCGCACCCTCTGGCCGCTGCTGTTGCAACGGCTCAAGCCTGCTCCCACCGTGAGTGTGGTGCTGCCGCTCTTCGGCCAGGAGGCCGTCACCCTGCGCTGCCTCGAAAGCCTGGTGCAGGAGCAGCTGCGCCGGCCCGATCCACCGGCCAACCTCGAGATCCTCCTCCTCGACGACGCCTCCCCTACCGGCTCCATCGATCGGCTGGTCGCCCTGGTGGCCGAACTCGACAGCAAGCACCTGCGCCTGCTGCGCCAGCCTGACAACCTCGGCTACCTGCGCACCTGCAACAGCGGCGCCGCCAACGCCACCGGCGAACTGCTCTGCTTTCTCAACAACGACACCGTTGTGACCACCGGCTGGCTCACCGAACTGATCGGCAGCCTGGAAGGCTTTCCCGATGCTGGCCTGGTGGGCCCCATGTTGCTCTACCCCGATGGCCGCTTGCAGGAAGCCGGTGGCATCGTCTGGCGCGATGGCAGCGCCTGGAACTACGGCCGCGATGGCGATCCCACCGACCCCTCCTATGGCTTCTGCCGCGACGTCGACTACGTGTCCGGTGCCTGCCTGCTGATGCGCACCGAGCTGTTTCGCCGCATCGGCGGCTTCGACAGCCGCTATGCCCCCGCCTACTACGAGGACACCGACCTGGCCATGGCGGTGCGGGATCTCGGCTACCGGGTGCTCATGCAGCCCCTTGCCCGCGTGATCCACTACGAAGGCCTTTCCAGCGGCCGCGACCACGACAGTGGCCCCAAGCGCTTTCAGGAACGCAACGCCCGCCTGTTCCGCAGCAAGTGGGAGCGGCGCCTGCAGAGCCATGCCGAAAACGGCACGGCCGTGTGGCACGAACGCAACCGCGGCCGTGTGGGCCGCATCCTGGTGATGGAGGCCAGCCTGCCCACGCCCGACCGCGACGCCGGCTCCCTCTACATCCTTCACCTGCTCACCGATCTGCTCGCCCTCGGCTGGGATGTGAGCTTTCTCCCCACCGACAACCTGCTCTGGCAGCCCGACTACGGCACCCCACTCCAGCGGCTTGGTGTGGAAGTGCTGGTGCACCCCTGGGTGCCCTCCGTGAACCAGCTGCTCGAAGAGCGCGGCGATCACTATGAGGCGATCCTGATCGCCCGGCCCGAAGTGGCCGACAGCTGGCTCGAAGCCATCAAGACCCACGCCCCGCTCGCGCGCCTCCTCTACTACACCCACGATCTGCACCACCTGCGCATGGAGCGGCAGCTCGCCGTTCAGCCCGAGGCGATCAGTCGCGAGGCGATCGAGCGCATGCGCGCCTGCGAGAAGCGCATCCTCGACATCGTCGATGTCGTGCTCTACCTCAGCGAAGAGGAGCGCCGTCAGGCCGTGGAGCGGCTCAGCCCCCGTGCCGCTGGTTTCGTGCTGCCGCCCCGCGTGCGCCGTGAAGCCCTGCCCAGTTCCTTTCATGAGCGGCAGGGGGTGCTGTTCCTCGGTGGCTTTGGCCACCCCCCCAATGCCGATGCCGTGCTCTGGTACGTGCAGGAGGTGCTGCCCGCGTTGCGTCACCTGGCTGGTGATGCCGCCGTGCCCCATTTCCATGTGGTGGGTGCCAATCCCCCCGCCGCCATTCAGGCCCTCGCCGGTGAGGGTGTCACGGTGCACGGCTATGTGGCCGATCTGGGCCCCCTGCTCAGCCGCCTGAGGGTGTGCGTGGCGCCCCTGCGTTTTGGTGCCGGCGTGAAGGGCAAGATGCTCACCGCCATGGCGGCCGGCTTGCCGCTGGTGGCCACCGGTGTGGCAGCCGAGGGGCTGGGGCTGCGCCATGGCCTCACGGCCCTGCTGGCCGAGGATGCCGAAGCCTTCGCGCGTGATGTGCTGGCTCTGCATTCTTCCGCCGAGCTGTGGGAGCGCCAGGTGGAGGCAGCCACCGCCCACCTCGAAGCCGGCTGGGGCGCCGCCGTGGTGCGCGAACACCTGGCGGACGCCTTGCGCGCTGTGGGCCTGCCTGTGGCTCCGGTGCCCAGGCCCCTGCCGGAGCAACACTGGCCGCTCCCCCTGGGCGCCGGTCCTGAAGGCCTGCTCAGCTTCTACAACCTCCAATGAACCCTGGCGCACAGGCGGGCGTATGGATCCCGCTCGATCAACTGCTCGCGCTGCCACTGCCGGCCGAGCCCCTCGCCTGCCTCTGGCGCGAGCTGCTGCGTGCCCTGCCCCCCGCTGCTGTTCGCGAACGCCAGGCCCTCGAGCAGGCCCTGCAGGCCCATGAGCTGCGCCGTGTTGAAGCTCTGTGCGAGGCCGGGGAGATCGAGGCCGGGCTCAGCCGGCTCGAAGCCCTCGCCGCTGGTCTCGATCCCACCGCCCTGGCGGCCCTGCTCCATCGCCTGATGCCCGGCTTGCATCGCCGGCTGGTGGAGCAGGCCGGGCCCTCCCCTGCCCCGGAGCTGGTGGCCGATCCACTGCGCGCCGAGCAGCTCTGGCAGGCCGACCGCTGGATGCGCCGGCTGGAGCAGCTGCCTCATCAGGAGACGGACCTTCGCCTGCTGATGGCCGAGCACCTTTGCCGCTACGGCGCGATCGCCTGGATGGCCCAGCCCGGGGCAGCGGCCCGCTGGCGTGCGGTAGAGCTGCTGCAGCGGTTGCTGCAGCTCCTGCCGGAGTCCCGTGATTGGGTGGTGCCGGCCATCCGCGAGCGATTGCTCCAGGGCGTGCAGGAGCTTGAACAGGCTGAAGCACTGGCCGATCCCCAGCACCTGGCCCAGCTCCTCCAGGCGTGTGCCGCCATGGGACACGACCCGCAGATGCCGGAGCAGGCCCGCGAAGCGCTGCACCTGGCGGTGTTCCGTGGCCATGCCGCCCTTGAGGTGTGGCAGAACCTGGAGCAGCTCAGCCCCCAAGCTCCTTGATCGCCTGTTGGAGCTGCCGCAACGCGCAGGCCTGCAGCGCTCCCTCCATCTGCGCGCAGGCGGCCCCCTCGCGTCCCGCCTGCATCAGCGCCAGGGCCGCCTGCTGGCGGCGCACCTCCCCTTGAAGGCCGGGCGTGATGGCGCCAAGGTGTTCACAGGCTTGCTCCAGCCATTCCCCTCCAGCCAGCTTTTCTCCAGTCGTCATCGTTTGGGTTGGAAGGCCGCCGCGGCCATGGTGCCCAGATAGGGGTTGAGCCGGTGTTCGCCACGGTGACCCGTAAGGCCGCAACACAGATCGATCACACTGCCCACATCGACGCCCACCCCGCCGCGGGCCTGAATCGCCCCCACGTAGATCTTTCCCAGCAGCCCGCCGCTGACCAGCACCAGTTGCCCCGGTTCCACGCACCGCTCGATCCACGCCAACACCCGGTGGTACACCTGCGGGTAGTGGGCGTCAGGACGCACTGTGCCCCTCCAGTGCGGGTCCTCGCCCGGCAGGGGTACGAAGGTCACCGGGCTGTTCCTCAGTGCCGGTGGCAGAGCCGCTGCAATCACCGCGTCGACCCGATCGAACGGCGGGCGGTGGAAGGCGCCATGCAACAACAACTGCAGATGCAGATGCCAGCCCCCCGGCCAGGTGGCTGCCGGGGCAACCGCCAGGTTGGCAGCCACCTGCAGCGTCTGTTCAGGGCCCTGCAGGCACTGCCAGAGATCAGGGATGGCCACCACATCGGCCATGCCCAGCGCCTGCCGGAACCGCTCCAGCAGCTGGTGGTGCTGCTCTGCGTCCAGATGGCCGCCGGCCGCCGCCAGGGCTGGATCGCGGACGTCGCCATTGCTGGTGGCGCCCTCCAGATCCGTGACACGACCCGCGAGATGCATGCCCTCCCCGTCACCGAGACGGATCACCCCGAAGCCCCGCCCCTCGCGCAAGGCGGTGGTGATGCGCTCCACCAGCCCATCCAGCCGGGCGGGATCCACCACCTGCGGGTGGTCCCAGCTCTGAAAGGGGCGCCGCAAGCTTGGGCCAAGGCGGCTGTAAACCCCCGCGGCACGGCTGCACACCTCAGGGCTGGCGCCCAGCGTGGCCTCCAGCACCCGCGCCGCCAGCACAGCGGCCTTGGCGGGCTCCATCGGCGTTCCCCGCAACAGCACCAGGCTGTCCGCAGGGAACTCCGGCAGCAGCTGGGAGAGCTGCGCAGGATCGAGCCTGGCCTCCAGCAGGCAGGCCAGCAGCTGGCGGCTGCTGGCATCCAGCTGCCCGGCATCGGCAAGCAACGCCTGGGCGGCTTCCTGCAGGGGAGCGTCTGGTTCAGCACTGGCGATCTTGATCCGCAGGCGATGCATCCGCACCCACAGGTCGTCCGCCGGCAGCTGTCCCAGTTGCCTGGCCGCAACCGCGAGATGCTCGCGGTTGCGGGTCAGGCAGGCGGCCTCGCACAGACCGAACACAGCGCTGTGGCTGTCCCCGGTTCCTGCCATGTGGTGCTGCGCCAGGTCCGTGAGTGCCGCCAGCGGATCCGGGGCCGCCCACACAGCGGCGACCAGATCCAGGTGCGGGCTGGGTGGCGGATCCAGGTGCGGGGCAAGCAGTTGCTCAATGGCAGCAATCGTGGCGGCCGGGTCGGTCGCTTCAAACGGCTGGTTGCGCAGGTCGTCGTCCGCCGTCGCCGGGCTGTGCGTTGTGTCGCCCTGCTCCGCCGCTGTGGTGCGCACCAGCAGACCGGTGGGCAGCACGTCCAGCTGGGAGGCTCCCTCACATTGGAGGCGATGCCAGTGACCGATCGCCTCAGCGTGCGGCCCCGCGACCAGGCAGATCCCGGGAATCTCTGGGTAAAACCAGCCGATCTTGTGCTGGATCGTGCCTTCATGGGTGATGTAGGCCGTCGCCTCGGCCACCCGGGGGAGATAGTCCTCAAAGCAGAGGCCATGAAGCGATTCGAGGCTGGTATCGGGAAAAGCCTCACGGAGGCTGGCGATCCGATCGGCGATGGCTGCGGCGCGCGCCTGGCTGCCTGGATCCTCGAGATTGTTGTGCTGATAGGTGAAGCCATCGAGGGCAATCCGCAGGCTTGGCCAGCGGTTGAGCAGACGACGGATCAGGCCGCACAGCAGTTCCACCTCGCCGCGTAACTCACGGCGCCCGGGCCCTCGCACCCCCAGCACCAGCAACGGTGGCCTGCCTTCCCGGGCGCTGGCGGCCGCAGGCGCCCCCAGAGCGGCCAGGGCTGTCCGGCGCGCCGCAGTGCTCACCCACATCGCCCCGACATGAACACTGGAGCGCTGCTGCAGAACCTCGGCTGGCAGGCGTTCCACGCCCTGCAGAGTGCCCAGATCGAGAATGCTGTCGCTGTCCTGCACCACCGGAAGCCGCTGGCCGCGCTGCCGTGCTTGCTCAAGCAGGTGCAGCAGGGGATCCAGCTCGTTCCAGAGGAAGTGAGCGAAGTTGGGGTCGCCGATGCGCACCACCGGCGCTCCGCTGGCTAGCGGGAGCGGGGCTTCTACGCGGGCGGGATCCAGGGGCTGGGGGAGACTGGTCGCCAGGCTGAATCCGCTGCCGCAGCTATCCGAAATCAGTTCAAAAGGGGCCCCATCGCTGCAGCGATGCATCTCAAGATGATTGGTGCCTGCCGTGGTACGGCAGCATTGAAAGGAATAGTCGATCGCGTCAATTCTGACGACGAAGGGGGTCTCATCGACGATCCATTGCTGATATCTCTTCAGGCTGCGCCCTAAAACCCAGGCATCAAGTTCCTGCAGTGATGCCCGGGCCATGGCGCCGGTGGCCAGTGAGCTCGAAGCGGCCCATTCTTCCTGGGGCACAGGTCTGGATGATTGGGTCAGTTGATGATCAATCCTGTCGCTCTGGCCCATGCCACGCAACTGTACGTCCAGTGTTTTCTTGCTCCGGGCCTTCACTGAGCACCGGACCGAGCGGCGTCGGTCGTGTCCCTGGCGCCAGGCCAGCCAACGGCGGCCAACGTCGTCGCACGCTGGCGGCAGTTGCACCAGCCTGTCTACCTTCGGCACGCTCAGAGCGCTGTCCATCGGCTCACAACGCCGTCCACAGCTCAAGCGCTTCCGCCAGCACTCCTTCCCGGCAACGGCGCGCCAGCGCCGGATCGATCGGCTGGCTGGGTGCCACACCCACGTTGTGCGCCGGATAGCTGCGGCCCGCCGGCAGGCCCTCGCGCTCCAGATCGAGGAAGGCCAGGCAGCGGTGCAGCACCCGCTCGGGGTGGAGGGCCAGGTCTTCGAAACGCAGCACCAGCAGTTGAGACGCCGGCCATACCGCTTGCCAGCGGCGTAGCTGCTCGGCGTAGAGGCTGCCGCTCAGCGCATTGGGCCGAAACCAGCCGATCGCTGCCCGTTCTGCCCTTCCCATCGCCTCCAGCCGGTCGGCTTCATCCGCCAGCAGGGCTCCGGCATCACCCGAGAGGCCGATCAGGCTGTGCATATGGCGCAGCCAGCTGAGTGCCCGATCCAGTGGTTCGCGCAGCAGCACGATCAGCCGCGCTTCCGGCACCAGGGCGCGCATCCGTTGCGGCGTTTCCGGGTTCTGCAGATAGTCAGGTGTGGCCTCCAGCCGCAGCAGCCCCGGGCTGCGCAGCGCCGGAAACTGGGCCCGGTACCAGGCCTCGCCCCGTTGCCAGTGGTTGTCGAAGAAGTGCAGTTCCTTGAGCGGATGCAGCCACACCCGCGGATGACCGGCCAGGTAGGCCGCCAGGGAGGTGGTGCCGCTCTTGGGAGCGCCGAGGATCAGCACCTCCGGCAGCCCACCGTCTCCCGCTGCCAGGCGCCAGGCCGGCAGGCCCAGGCGGGCGGCCCGGCGGTTCAGGGCCATCGCCGCTTCCGGGTCGTCGTCCCGCAGCCAATGGGCCAACAGCGACAAGCCAAGGGAGTGGGGGGGTGCCGCTTCGATCAGCTGGCGCAGCTGGGGCAACAGCTCCTGACGGGCGGAGGCGTCGATCTGCAGGTAATACAGACCCCGCAGGCTGCTGGCGTCCGCCGGATCCAGCGCCAGCACCTGCAGGTAGGCGGCAGCCGCGGCCTCGGGTCGGGCCTCCATCCGTGCCGCCGCCGCCTGTTGGAGTCCTTTCGTTTTGGCCAGCAGCATGGTGGCGAGATTAGGCAGGCTGCCCCAGATCATCTGCCGCTGCGTCCTGCTGGATCCGTCGCAGGGCAGCCGCCACACGCACGGGATCGAGCAGGATCGGCTCTGTGATCGGCGCCTCGAACAGCAGCTGGCTGTACAGCCTGGGTGGCGTAGCCGGCTGCAGGCAGCGCACCAGCTTCAGGGCGCCCGCTGCCGCCAGGGCATGGCCGTAGGGAGGGGCGTAGCGCGGCTGATGCAGCTCCAGCACCTGGGTGCCCGGTCGTGCAAAGGCCAAGCCCGCCAACGCTGCTCCATGGGCGAGCACCAGCAGTTCGGCGTCGGCGATCAGGGCCGCCTGATCCGCCAGCGGCAGTCCTTCCAGCACCGTGGGCTCCAGCGCCAACCCCTCCTGCTCCAGGTGCGTCAGCAGCTCCGCCTCCCCGAACACCGGTCGGCGGCCCGATGGGCCGCGCACCAGCCACAGCCGCCGGCCTGCCCCACGCCGGGGTCCCCGCTGCTCAGGCCGTAGGTAGCGGTGGCGCAGCCAGGCGCGGGCCCGCCGCGACGGCCAACCCAATGGGTGCAGCGCAGCGGGCACCAACAGCCGCTTTGCCTGCAGGTGGGGGTGTTCACGCGCATCGATCAGCCGCTCGGGCGGAATGCCGAGGTCGTCCACCAGGCAGCGGCGCACCCGCTCGCTGCTGCCGCCGTTGTGCCAGAGGTGCCAGGCGGCCGGCCACCCCTCCGCGCCAGCCAGCGCCAGGCCCAGGCGCGGCAGGCTGTCAAGCAGCCAGTGGTAGTGGATCTCGGCGGAGAGGTCCGCCACGGCCAGCACCGTTCCGGCCACCACCAGCGGCGCTCCGGCCGGGGGCGGCTCGGTGCTGGTTGGAGGGTTGGGGCAGGTGGGCCAGGGCTGGGGATAGCGGCGACACAGCTGCGGCAGCAGCGCGCCCGCACCATCGGCCACACCAAGTCCGTGGGTGGTGCCCCAGGGGTTGCTGCTGGGTGGGCGCAACCAGGCGCGGCCCTGGTGGAGCTCATGCAGCTGGAAGCGTTCCTCCCGCCACCCCTGCTCCTGCAGGGTCTGGGCACAGGGGAGGCAGTCGGTGCCGCGGCAGGCCCCGCCCGGTGCTGGCGCCGCCAGGCCCCCGAAGCGGGCGGCATCCGCGCCATCGCTGGGCTGGGGGGGCAGGTGGGCCGCCAGCTGCTCCAGCGCCGCCGCACCCCACGGGTAGCGGGGGGCTGCCAGCCGCGCGATGGCCCGGGCCAGTTCGGCACCGGGTTGCAGCTCAAACACCTCCTGCAACCGCTGACGCGCCGTTTCGGCATTTTCCGGCCAGCTGATCAGGGCCCAGCAGCGCAGCAGCTCCGCCAGCTCCTCCGCCAGCTCGGCCGCGCTGGACTGCGGCTGCAGCAACGCCTCGCACCAGGCCAGCACCCGGAGCCGCAGGCTGGCCAACGGGTCAGAGCCGGCGGGCAGGGTCTGCCACCAGCGGGTCAGTGCTTCCGGCCGCCACAGCGGGTCGCTGTCCTGCAATTCAGCCCTCAGCTGGCTGGCCAGGCCCTGCAGCCGGCGGCCTGTACGGTCGCGGCCGGAGTGGGCGAGATCCTCCAGCACCAGCGCTTCCAGGGCGCACCAGGTGGGATCGCTCAGCCACTGCTCAGCGCTGATCTGGCGGCCGATGCGCGCGCAGCTGCGTGCCGCGTTTTCGGCCAGGTGCAGCCAGGTGTGGGCGGCTCCGTGCGGGCGGCTGCCCCAGGCGGTGCGCCACAGCTCCAGGGCCAGCTGAGGGTGTTGTTCCTGCCAGGCGTGCCAGCCCGCCCAGGCGCGGGTTCCAAACAGCAGCGCCGTGCGCCGGGCCCGCAGCGGATGGGCCGCAGGCAGGGCCTCCAGGCGCCGGTTCATCACCCACAGGAGCGCACGGGCCTGATCGGCCGCCTGCCGGCTGGCCGCGCCGCCATGCACCCGATAGCCGCAGAGCACTTCCTCCAGCCAGGCGCCGCGCTGGCCATCGGCGGCCAGCCGCAACAGCAGGTCCACATCCTCCGCGTGCCGCAGCCCCGGATCAAAGCCGCCGCTGCTGGCCAGCAGCGAGCGCCGCAGCATCCAGGCGCTCGGCAGAACGGCCTTGTGCTCAAAGGCCGCCTCCAGCTCGCAGCCCGCTCCCTCTTGCCAGGGGCAGACATCATGAAGGGGCTGGCCGGAAGCATCCAGGCGCCGCCAACCGCACAGCAGATGCTGCAAACCGGGGTCGGCCTCGAAACGAGCCGCCTGGTGGCTGAGCCTGGCGGGCAGGGCGATGTCGTCGGCATCGAGGAAGGCCACCAGAGGCGAACGCGCTGCGGCCCAGCCGATGTTGCGGGCCGAGGCCACCCCTCGCCCGGTCGCTAGGCGGATCAGCCGCACCGGCTGAACACCTCCGCGCGACCACGCGGCGATCAAGGCGGCCGAGTGGTCCGTGCTGCCGTCATCCACCGCCACCAGTTCCCAGCCCGCCAGCTCCTGGCCCCGCAGCGACTCCAGGCAGGCCGGGAGCCACCGTTCCGCATCGCGGAACGGAAGGATCACGGAAACGCGTGGCAACATATGGCGAAGCAAATGCAGGCTGAGGCTGGCTGATGGGTTTGCGTACGGCCTTGATCCGCATGCTCGGCGGGGAGAAAAGCTCTGCCGGCCCCAGCGGTTCATTCTCCCTGGATCAGCCTCCTGCCCCACCCCCCCATGCCCCGGCCAGCGCCGGTCCCGCCTCCCCGGAGCTGCAGTTTCGCTACGCCGAAGAGCTCAACGACCAAGGGCGGCCTGATCTCGCCGTTTCCCACTACCGGCAGGCCTATGTGATGTTGCGGGTGCTGGCCGGGCCTGCGGCAGCCCAGCTTGCCGGTTACACCCAGCTCGCCCTTCCGGATCGCACCTCCGGCCAGCCCATGCCGGGCCTGCCGCAGCGTCCAGGCCAGCCTCCTGCTCCCCCCACGCCCAACCCCCTCGCGGCCCTGCGCCAGAAGCTCAGCAGCGCCAACGCCGCCGAGGTGGAGCAGGAAGTGCGCCAGCTGATTGTGGCGGGAGGCCGTGGTGCTGATTCCTTCAGCCTGCTGGGCATGTGCCACCTGCTGAAAAATCAGCCGGCGGAGGCGGAGCGCGCCTTCCGTGAAGCGCTCAAATACGACGGCAACCATTTCCGCAGCCTGGTGAATCTGGGCGGCGTGCTGCTGAAAACCGGCCGGATCGAGGAGGCTGTGCCGCTGCTTGAAAGCTCACTCCAGCACACGCGCCCCGGATCGCCCGAGTCGTTGGCGGCCCTCACCAACCTGGCCGTGGCCCAAACCCAGCTTGGCCGCCCGATCGATGCCGCCCAGTTGGTGCTGCGCATCTTTCGCATCAAGCCCGATCACCTCCAGCCCGACAAACTCGTGGTGGCGGCCAAGCATCTCGAGGAGATGGGCGACGACACGGCGGCCATCGACCTGCTTCAGCACCTCCGCACCCGCCTGCGCGAGCCCGACCTCAACCGCCGCCTGGCCGAGTTGCTCGAACGGCGGGGTGACTATCAGCAGGCGGCCCTGGTGTATCGGGAGCTCGCCGCCGGCACCGGTAGCCCATGAACACCCTGCTGCCGCCCCAGCTGCAGGATCTCGGCAACACACTCCCTCTGCCGGATCAGGCCACCGTGCGGTTCCTGGCCCGGCATGAACTGCTCAGCGCCTGGTGCCAGCGGCGTCTGCTTGAGGAGTTGGCCGCTGCCCCCTTGCCGCTGCAGGCGGATCCCGAGGCCGAGGACGACGACGAAGCCTTGCTGCTCGGCTACGCCCGCCGTTGTGGCCTCGACAACCTCGACGCCCTGCAGACCTGGCGCGAGGCCCGCGGGCTTTCGCTGGAAGAGCTGGAAGCCCTGGCCAGCTTCGACACCCGGGTGGCCCGTGCCAGCCAGTGGATCTGGAGCCAGGAGGTCCCTGGCCTCTTCCTGAAGCGCCGCGGTCAGCTTGATGAAGTGGTGCTCACCTTGGTGCGCGTGCGCGACCCCGACCTGGCCACTGAGCTCTTCTTTCAGCTGCAAGACGGGGAATGCTCCTTTCATGAAGTGGTGGAGCGCCACGCCGACGAAGCCGATCGGCTGCGGCGTGGGGTGGTGGGTCCCTTGCCGGTGAACCGGCTCAATCCGCTGTTGATGCGGGTGGTGCGCCGCTACAAACCCGGCGAACTGATTCCGCCGCTCGATATCGGCGGGGTGGTGCATCTGATCCGGGTGGAATCGCTCAAACCCGCTCAGCTCGACGACCGTCTCCGGGCCCAGCTCCTGGAGGAATGCCGCAGCCGCTGGCAGCGCGATCAACTCAAGAAGCTGCGTGAGCGGCTGATGCAGTTTTCCCCTTCCCTGGAGGACCAGCCCTGATGCGTTTTGACCAGCTTCTGCGCAACTCGGCGCTCCTCGCCGACCTGCCTGACGATCTGATCAACCGGATGGCGGCCGAGGCCTCCATGCTTCAGCTGGGGGTGGGCCAGCCCTTCCAGCGGGCCGGTCAGCTGCCCCCCGGCGCCGCGCTGCTCGTGGAGGGGCGGCTGCGGCGGCTGCAGGTGCGGCTGGGGGAGCCACCCACCAGCCTCGGTCTGGTGGGCCCTGGCAGTTGGCTGGGCTGGACCTCCCTGTGGCGCGGTGAGCCGGAACTGGGCTTGGTGGCCTCTCAGCCCTGTGCCCTGCTGGTGCTGCCGGCGGCCCTGGCTGTCCGGCTGCTCCAGCAGGAGCCGCTCCTGCGCCAGGCCGTGGCCGGCCGGCCGTCGCTCGAAGAGCTCGCCAGCCTGATGGAGGTGTGGTGGCAGGCCCAGGGCCTGCGGCCCGAGCGGCCACAGGCGCGGCTGGAGCAGTTGCTGGGTGAGGCCTTGCTGCTGGGCCCCAACGACCAGCTCCCCCCTGGCCACCTGGTGCTGTACAGCGGGCCGCGACAGCCGGCCGGGCTGCTGCCAGGAGATCGGCTCCAATCGGATTCGGAAGGCTGGCGCGGCGCGGTGAACCAACTGCCGCCCCGGGTGGTGGCCATCCCGGAAGCGGCCATCAACGCCCAGCTGCCCCAGGAGGGCAGTTCCGCCCTGGTCCCCCTGACCAACCGGGCGCCAATGCTGCCCGTCGATCCCCTTGAGCTGGGCTTCGTGGACACCCGTCCGCTGGGCGGCGGCGCCCGCAGCACCACCAATCCCGCTGCCGATCGGGTGGAGCAGGCCTTCCTCTGCATCCAGCAGCTCTGCCAGGCGCGGCAGGTGGTGCTGTCCAACGAGCAGCTGATGCGCAATCTGCGCGATGTGGAAGCACGCCTCGGTGCCCTGCGCTTGCCGCAGGTGGGGCTGCAGCTGGAAGCCCTCGGCTTCGATACCCGGCCGCTGCGGGCACGCGCCTGGGAGCTGGCCCGGCTGGAGCCCCCGGCGGTGCTGGATTTCGACGGCCAGTTCGTGTTGCTGCTGCTGGCCGGCCGCGGCAGCGGTGTGCTGATCGGTGATCCCCGCCGCGGGCCGGTGCGGCTCAGCCTGGCCGAGCTGGAGAAGCGCTGCCCCGAAGGCCTCGATGTGCTGGTGGTGCGCGAGGGCAGGGCCGGCCGTGATGTGGTGGAAAAGGCTGGCCTGGGCTGGTTCCTCAGTGCCTTTTCCCGCTATCCCGGCATGCTCGCCATGGTGGTGTTCTCGGGCCTGGTTTACCAGGTGCTCGACATGGTGCTGCCGCTCAGTGTGATGCTGGTGATCGATGTGGTGGTCGCCCGCAACAATCCCACATTGCTGGCGCCCATCCTCTTTGTCCTCGTCACCGCCACGCTGGTGAACGCTGTGATCGGCGGCGTGCGGGCCCTGGTCACCGCTGATCTCTCCGATCGGGTCGATGTTCGCCTGGGATCGTCGGTGGTGGAGCATCTGCTGCGCCTGCCTTTGCCTTACTTCGAGAGCCGCCAGGTGGGCGCCATTCTCTACAACGTGAACCAGCTGTATTCGATCCGCCGCTTCGTGGTGGATCAGGTGCTCGGCGTTGGCCTCGACCTGGTGCTCGGCCTGATCGTGCTGGTAGTTCTCTTTTTCATCAGCCCCACCATCACGTACATCACCCTGGCGGTGGTGCCCGTGATGATCGGCCTCAATCTGATCGGCAGCCCGCTGATCAGCCGCAACCTCAAGATCAGCAACCGCTACATGGCGTCGGCCAACTCCTATCTGGTGGAGCTGCTCTCGGGCATGCGCACCGTGAAGAGCCAGAACTTCGAGGTGGAGGCCCGCTGGCGCTGGCTTGATCGCTACCGCCGCTACACCAATGCCCACTACCGGCTCACGCGCCTCTCCACCCTGCTCAACCAGGCAGGAAAAACCGTCGGCAACCTTACCGATGTTGTGCTGATGGGTGTGGCGGTCGTGATGATCCTGGCCAATACCCTCAGCATCGGTGCCTTCTTCGCGATCCGCATCCTCTCCAGTCGGTTGGTGAGCTCGTTGGTGCGGCTTGGTGGGCTCTGGCAGGGCATTCAGGAGTTGCAGATCTCCCTGGCCGCGATCAGCGAAGTGATGGAAAGCATGCCGGAGGCCGGCCCTGAAGACCAGCAGCAGCAACCACTGCCTCCCCTGCGTGGCGACCTCCGCTTTGAGCAGGTGTCGTTCCGCTATGGCACCCGCACCCCCTATCTGCTCGATGGCCTTGATCTGAGCGTGAAGGCGGGCCAGTTCGTGGGCATCGTGGGCCTCAGCGGCAGCGGCAAGAGCACCCTGGTGCAGCTGATCGATCGCCTCTACCTGCCCCAGCAGGGCAAGGTGTTTCTCGATGGCATGGATGTGGGCAAGGTTCAGCTCGCCAGCCTGCGCACCCAGGTGGGCTACGTGCCCCAGGACGGCCTGCTGTTCGAGGGCACCGTGCTCGAAAACCTCTGCCTCAACAGCCCTGATGCCGATATGGAGGCCGTGGTGGCCGCCGCGAACGTTGCCGCCGCCCATGAGTTCATTTGCGCCCTGCCGAATGGCTATGCCACCAGGCTGGGCGAGCGTGGCGCCGGCGTGAGCGGTGGCCAGCGCCAGCGGCTCTGCCTGGCCCGCATGGTGTTGCAGAACCCCACGCTGCTGATCCTCGATGAGGCCACCTCCGCCCTCGACGCCGAGACCGAGCGGCAGGTGTTCGCCAGGCTGCGGCAACGGTTCCAAGGCACCACCGTGCTGTTCATCACTCACAGGCTCACTACCCTGGGCGAGGCCGATCGCATCCTTTTCATGGACAGGGGCCAGATCATTGAGGATGGCCGCCACGACGACCTGATGCGCCTCGCTGGCTCCTACGCCACCCTCTATTACCAGCAGGTGGGGATTCCCTTCGATTCCAACCAGGGCAGCCAGGCCTGAACCCAACCCGCGCCCCCCGCCATGCAGCCCACCAAGCCCCCCACCGCGCCATCCCGCTCCTTGCTTGGCAGGCTGCGGCCCACCGCCCCCGTCCGGTCTCACAACCGGATGCTGGGCTCCATCGAAGACACCGGCTTTTCCAGCGAAGACATCCGCCTCGAAAGCCGGCCGGCCTCCTGGATGCCCGTGGCGATCGGCTCGGCCCTCTCCGTGCTGGTGCTGGCTCTGGTGGCCAGTGCGGTGTTCATCAAGGTTGACCGGGTTGTCACCGTGCCAGGTCGCCTCAAAACGCTGCGCTCCACCCAGGATGTGGCCTCCACGGAACAGGGGGTGGTGAGCAAAGTGCTGGTGAAGGAAAACCAGCGGGTGCGGGCGGGCCAGCCCCTGGTGGTGCTCGATCCTGAAACCCTCACGGCTGAATCGGCCTCGTTGGTCGACAGGCAGGGATCCCTTCAGGCCAACGCCATCGCCGAGCTGCAGCGGCTGGAGGCCGCGATCGGCGAGGCCAATGCCCGCTTGGCCGGTGCCCAGGAGCAGCTCACCATTACCAACGAACAGCTCGCCCGCCTGCGTCCCCTGGCCCAAGAGGGCGGATACGGCCAGCTCAACGTGCTCGACACTGAAAAGAGCCGGGTGCAACTGGAATCCAGCATTCGCTCCACCCGCGCCGAGATCACCAGGCTCCAGGCCGAATCGGCACAGAAGGAAGCCTTGCTGGCCGGTGAGCTCGCTTCAACGCGCTCCAGTCTGGTGGCCACCCGCAACCGTCTCCGCCAGACGGTGCTCAAGGCGCCGCTCGACGGCACGGTGCTCGATCTCCAGGCCAAGCCCGGGTTGGTGGCCCGTGGCACCGAACCCCTGCTCAAGCTGGTGCCCAGCGACAACCTCCGGGCCGAGGTCGACCTGCCCGATGCCGACCTTGCCTTCGTGCGCCCCGGCCAGAGAGCCGAAGTTGAGTTTTCCGCCTACCCGCGTGACCGCTACGGCTGGTTGCCCGCCGAGGTCGTCTCCATCGGTACCGATGCACTGCCGCCCGCCGAGAACAGCCCTGTGCAAACCCCACGCTTTCCCGCAAAGCTGCAGCTCAGCCGCCAATACCTCGAAGCCGATGGCCAGCGCTATTCGCTTCAGGCCGGCATGGCCCTCACCGCCCACCTCAAACTCGACAAAGTCAGCATCCTCGAACTCTTGTTTTCCAGCTTTGCCGGCGGTGCACGCGCCCTGCGCACCATCCGCTGACGTTGGCGCTGCGGGTGCTGCTGCTGCACCAGAATTTTCCTGGTCAGTTCCAGCATCTGGCGCCCGCCCTGGTGAACCGCGGCGACGACGTGGTGGCGGTGGGACGCCGAACGGGCAGCTATCCGGCCCTGGCTGGCCGTCTGCGCTGGCTCGCCACGGGCGGCAACGTGCACAACGATCTGCGCCATGGCGATCCCGAGCGGCGCCTGCTGGCTCCCTGGCACCAGGCACGCCGGGTGGTGGACTGCCTCACGCCCTTGGCCGCATCGGGATGGCGGCCCGATGTGGTGCTCGCGCATTGTTTCTGGGGCGATGCGCTCCTGCTCGACGACCTCTTCCCCGCTGCCCCCCTGGTGGCCCTGCTCGAACTCGACCTCAGCTCCCCCCAGGTGTGGGGAGGGGCGGCCTCGCCAGGCAGGCGGCAGCTGCAGCAGTGGGCTGATGCCCTCGCCATCCGCCGCATGGCGGTGGGGGTCACGGCCAGCCGCTTCCAGCGCGACAGCTATCCCTCCTGGCTGCACCCCCGCCTCCGGGTGATCCACGAAGGCGTGGACCTGCAGGCCTGTGCCCCCGATCCGCTCGCCCGCCTCCAGCTCCCCGGCGGCGTCAACCTCGGCCCCGAAGCGATGGTGCTCAGCTTTGCGGCCCGCAGCCTCGAACCCCTGCGGGGCCTCGATCGTTTGCTGGCCGTGCTGCCGGCCCTGCAACGCCGCCTGCCCCGCCTGCAGGTGGTGCTGGCCGGTGCCTGCGACCGCGGTTGCTACGGAGCCGCCCCCCCCGGCAGCGAGAGCTGGTTGGCCCATCTGCTGGCTCGCCTCGGCGACAGCATCGACCGCAGCCGCCTGCACACCCCCGGCCTGCTGCCCCGTTCCCAGCTCAGGTGCCTGTTCCAGATCAGTCGCTTGCACGTTTACCTCAGCCGCCCCTACGTGCCCAGCTGGAGCCTGCTGGAGGCGATGGCCTGCGGCGCTCCCGTTCTGGCCAGCCATGATGCCGGCGTGGAGGGGCTGGTGCTGGAGGGGGTGAACGGCCGGCTGCTGCCTGCCGACGATCCGCACGCCCTGCTCGACCTGCTCGTGCCCCTGCTGGAGCAGCCCGCTGCTGCCGCCGCGCTGCGGCTCGGCGCCCGCCGTCATGTGGCCGCCCACTTCGATCACCGCCATTGCGTCAGCGCCCAGATCGAGCTGCTCGATGCGGTGGCCCGTGGCCAGGAGCTCCCCTCACCATGAGCACCCCGTCGGCGTCATGGACGGAGCTGCTGCGGCGCGCCCTGGCCGAGGCCGACTGGCCCGTGGCCGAAGGGGCCCTGCAGCGGCTGCTGCTGCTCACCCCCGAGGCCCCTGATCTGCTCGACCTGCTCGGCTACGTGCTGCTGATGCAAGGGCGCTTCGATGCCTGCGAAGCCGCCCTGGAGCGGGCCCTGGCCGCCGGCAGCCGCAGTTTCTGGACGCCCCACAAGCTCGGCGACGCCCATCGCGGCCGGCAGCGCCTGACGGCCGCGGCCGCGGCCTACGAGCAGGCTCTCACCTGGGGCAGCGACAGCCCCCTCACCGTGCGCAACCTGCTGGAGGTGCTGGTACCCCTCGATCCGGCGCGGGCGCTGCAGCGTCTGCAGCAATTGGCGAGCCAGCAGCAACCCGGCTGGCAGGAGGGCGCCTGCGCTGCCGCCAGCTCCGGCTTGGCCCCCGAACTGGCGGAGTGGCTCTGCGCCAATGGCGCCGCCGATCAGACGGTGCGGGCCCTGGTCTGCATGCGGCGCCTCAGCTGCCTGGACCTCGACAGCGCTATGCAGCTTCTGGGTGCCATCGATACCCCCTGGTCAGCTCCCCTGCGGCAGCGGCTCGAACGGTTGCAGTCGCCCCTGCCCCAGCCCGAGGGTCACTGAAGCCGGCGCAGCGGGTGATCGGGGGGCAGGGCCTTCACCAGTTCGGCCCGGCCCCCCCAGCGCAGCAGGCAGCCGATCCGTTCGGCCACCACGGCGGCGAGGGCCGCTGGATCGAGGGCCTGCCGCACCGCCCGCCGCCCCGCCGCGCCCAGCTGGGCCGCTTGGTCCGGATGCTCGGCCAGCCGCTGCAGGGCCGCCGCCGCCACCTCCAGATCCGGTTCGCCCCAGCACCAACCGGCCCGGTAGTCGCCCTCACTGCGTTGGATCGCCACCCGGCGGCAGGGCACCAGCACCGCACTTCCCGGGGGCATGAAGCAGAGATTGCCGCCATAGCCACTGGCCACCGTCGGGATGCCAGCGGCCATGGCTTCGGCCAACAGCAGTCCGAACCCCTCGGCCCGATGCAGGCTCAGCACCACGTCGGCTTGCGCGTAGAGCGCATCAAAGGCGCCCGCAGACAGGTGGTTGGTGATCAGCTGCAGGCGGGAATCGCCGGCGCAGCGCTCGACCAGTTGGGCGGTGGCCTCCGGAAACTGGCTGGCACTGGCGAGCTTGAGCACCAGCCGCGCCTCCAGCGCACCGCCTGCCGGGAAGGCGGCGAGGAAGGCCTCGATCACGCCGTCGGGATTCTTGCGGCCGCGGGTGCTCCAGAAATCGAAGGCATAGAGCACGGTGAAGGGCTCCCCGCCGCCACTGCGGCCGGCGCGCAACTGCGCCAGCCGGTCGGCGCGTTGCCAATCGATCAGATGCGGCAACGCCGTGACCGGCACCGGGCTGCGCTGACCAAGGGCGGTAGCGCAGAAGGGCGAAGGGCACCACAGCTGATCGAGGCCTGAGAAGCCCACCTCCCAGCCGTCGGGGAAGGCCTCCAGCTCCCACGCCCAGAAGCCGATCCGCAGCGGTGCCTCCAGCTGCAACCGCTCCGCCAGGCCATCGGTCTGCCGCAGCACATTGGGGTTGGTGTGCACCAGATCGATCGCGGCGGCGGCTGACCCCGCGGCGGCGCCCTCAGCTCCATCGGCATGGGTCGCCAGGGGCAGGTGGCGCGGCTGCACCGTGAGCCCGGCGGCACGCAGGGCTCGCGCCGTGCACAGCGCACCCTCGCCCAGGCCGAACCCACCGCCGAGATGGCCCCACAGATTCACAACCAGGGGCGACACTGAGCTGTGGCAACCCATCCAGTGTGGCCTCCCCTTGGCTTCCACACCGCAGCACTGGTATTCCCTCGGCGAGCAGGCTCTCGAGCGGGAGCACTGGGCTGAGGCGGAAGCTGCACTGTGGGAATGCCTGGCGCTGCAACCGCGCCATGCCGCAGCCCTGCATCTGCTGGGCCGCCTGCGAGCGCGCCAGGGGCGGCGCCCGGAGGCCATTCGCCTGCAGCGAGAGAGCACCCGTTGCGATCCAGGCCTCGGCTGGAACGCCTTCGCTCTGGCGGAACTGCTGGAGGAGCAGAACGACTGGCCGGCTGCCGCCGGTGCCATGGCCGCGGCCGCTGCAGCCCTGCCACACCAGCCCTGGATCGCTCGCCGCCGGCAACGGCTGGAGGGTCTCGCCGCTCTCGACGGCGAGACCCTCGCCGATGGGCTGGGCCCCGCCGCTTACCGCTACTGGCGCCGGCAGCTGGAGCCGCCCTTGCCCCCCCTCGAGCCGGCTGATCCGCTGCCCGGTTGGCAGGTCTGCGTCGGTGCCGGCGCCCAGCTGCGGGCGGGGGCGCTGGGCTGGGTGGCGGCCGAACTGAAGCGCCGGCAGGACGCTGGTGAACGGCTCCCCGATGGCCTCTACGCCGACGAAGACCTGATCAGCCCAACCGGCGAGCGTTTTGGGCCCTGGTTCAAGCCGGGTTGGCAGCCGGAGAGCTTCTGGAGCACCCCCTGGCTGGATGGGCTGAGCGTGTGGCGGCTCGACTGGCTGCAGCAGGTCGGCGTGCCACCACCGCCTGCCGCACCCGACGCCCTGTTTGCCTGGCAGTTGCAGGCCCTCGCCTGCCAGCCGCGCCTGGTTGCCCTGCCGCGGATCCTGGTGCACTGCCGTGCTGCCGCAGGCGGCCAGCCCTGTGCCATGGAGGCGATCGATCGCTCCAACCTGCTGCACCGCCACCTGCGCGAGCTGGGTGAGGCGGTCACGGCCGTCACGCCCCACACGGTGGAGCCGCCGGGATCAGCACAGCCTGGCGGGGCGGCCGGTTTCCGTTTCACCTGGGCCCTGCCTTGCTCGCCACAGCTGGTGAGCGTGATCGTGCCCAGCCGCGATCGCCCCGATCTGCTGGCGGCCTGCCTCGATGGGGTTGACCGGGCGCAGAACCCCCGGCTGCGCCTTGAGGTGTGGGTGGTCGACAACGGTTCACGCCAGCAGGCCAGCGCCGAGCTGCAGCGCCGATGGCAGGAGCGGCCAGGTCTGCGGGCCGGTTGGCTGGATGGCGATGGCCCGTTCAACTGGAGCCTGCTCAACAACGGGGCAGCCCGCGCCGCCCGTGGAGATCTGCTGCTGTTTCTCAACAACGACGTGCACCCTCTGCAGCGCCGTGGGCACCACTCCGGCTGGCTCGAAAGCCTGGCGGCCCAGGCGCTGCGCCCGGTGGTGGGCTGCGCAGGCGCCCTGCTGCTCACGCCTGCAGGGCGCCTGCAGCACGCCGGGGTGCTGCCGGGGCTGGGCAGGGATGGCTGTGCCCACCCCTACCGCGATCTGCCGCCAGACCATCACGTGCACCGCTCCCGCAGTTCCTTTCTCACCGCCTGGCCCGCCCTCACCGGCGCTTGCCTGATGGTGAGGCGGCCGCTGTTTCTTGAGGCGGGTGGATTCGATCCAGCCTTGCCGGTGGAAGGCAACGATGTGGACTTCTGCTTGCGGCTTGGAGCCTTCGGCCTGCGGCATGTGCTCACCCCGGAGGCGGTGCTTGTTCATGCCGAGGGGAGCAGCCGCCACAGCCGCGGCGACGACCGTGCGGCCCGCCATGCCGGCCTCACCGCTCTGCGGCAACGCTGGCCTGCAGCCATGGCCGGCCCAGGCCTGTGCTGGCCGGGCGCGAGCAGTGCACTGCACCACGATGGCCGCCCCCGCGAACTGCAGATCCCCGGCTGGGACTGACGTGTTGCCGGTTCAGCGGCTTCGCTGGGCTTCGTGGCGATGGAGAAACAGGCGGAACTGCTCCAGTTGCAGCTCGATTTCGTCCAGTGATGGGAGCCGTTGTCCCTGTGGCACCAGCGCACGATCCGGCCAGAGCGACAAGGCCGCCTCCTGGCGTTCCCGCTGGGCGAGCTCAGCTTCCACCTCGCCCAGCGCCCGTTGAATAAGGCGGTGGTGGTGCTGATTCTCAGCAGGCTGCAGAGCCAGGGCGCGGCGAAGGCTGCCCATGGCGTGCTCAAGATCGCCTTGGTGACGCAGCTGGCAACCGAGCTCAAACCAACCCCAGCAAAACGTGGGAGCCAGCTCCACACAGCGCTGCTGCGCGGCAATCGCTTCGGCGCAGCGCTGCAGCCGGGCGAGCGCCCGACCCTTGATGTGGTGGCTGAAGGCGAAATCCGGGCGTCCGAGCAGGGAGCGACCAATCAGCGCCAAGGCGCGCCGCTCGTCGCCAAGCTCCAGGGAGGCCTTCGCCAGCAGGTAAGTGATCTGCGCTTCCAGCGGTGTGCCGGCCTTCACGTGCTGGAGCTGGGGCTGAAGCGCCTCAACCATCAATGACCAATCGCCGCTGGCCTCAAGCTCTTGCCCCAGCCGCTGAATCATCCCGGCATCACCGGGGAACCGGCGCAGACTCTCCAGCAGTGTTTCCCTCCGCAAGGCGAGCCCCTGGTGGTGTGCTCCCATTGTCTGGCCTTGGCCAGCAGCCAACCACCGAAGAGCTGGCCGGGCAGCCGTGAGGCAAGGGCGGCAGGATGGAGCCACGGGATCGGCGATGGCCACCAATCCATGGGTTTATCGTCCCAGACCAGCTCCTACGACGGCCATGGCGCCCTCTGGCTGTATGGCCTGCCCGGCAGCGGACTCATGTACAGCCAGGCCGCTGGGGCTCCTTCGCTGCAGGAGCTTGCCTGTCAGGAACCTGCGGCAGTGGGGGAGTCCACACGCATCTGGATCTGCTACGGGGAACTGGCGGACGGACTGGCGGACGTGGTGATGCGCTCTGACGCTCCCCAGGAGCTGGAGGCCGCACTTGATCAATGGCAGACAGATCTCTCCAGATCGGCGGCACTGAAGCGGCGCTGGCGGGAACGGATCCAGTTGATCAACATCTGTGGCGATGGGGCAGCGCTGTTGGCCGCAGAACTGCCAGAGCTGGCCACTGGGCAACGCCGCGGGATCCTGGCGAGCGGGGTGTCGAGCGGCGCCATGGAACTGGCCACGCGTGCACTGCTGGAGGCCCGCCCGAGCCTTCTGAAGGCTTGGCTTGACGCCCAGCAATGGGCCGATGCCAGCGGCCACGCCGAGGGTGTCGACTGGCGCCGACCAATGCCATTGGCCCGGATCCTGTCAGCGCTGGAAGGCCAGGGGTTGAAGGCGAGCGCAGGACACCGCCAGCTGGAGGAGCGTTGTGAACAGCTTGAACGCTCCCTTGACCTGGAAAAGGAGCATGTGGGGTTGCTGCAGGGCTATCTGCTGCAGATGGAGCGTGAACTCGACCACTTCCTGGCCAACCATGAGCGGACAGCAACGCTGGCGGAACAACTTCCGCAGCTGCTGGAGCGGGCTCGGCGCCTGATCGGAGTCAGCAGCTCCGCAGCACCCGGTGGTCATGGGCTCCATGGCTGAGGCCAAAGGCTCGCTGGTCAGCAGGCCGCTTGTCTGATCAAGCCGCCCACCCATGACGTCGCCTTCGCCCGTCTTCAGCGCAACACCAGAATCTGCGTGGCGTCGCTCAGGGGCGCCCCCAGGGTCACCGTGCGGCCCGGGCGCTGCACGGGGGTGCCGGGCATGGCATCAAGGAAGGGCTTCACGCTTCCCTGGTCGCAACTGGCGGGGGTGGTGCCGCTCACGTATTGCACCGGGATCACGCGGCGTGGTTGCAGTTCGCGCACCACTTCAGCGGCTTCGGCGCCTGTGTACACCTTGGCGCCGCCGCCCACACCGATGATCAGCACATCGGGCTTGCCGAGCAGCACGCGGTCTTCCGGTTTCAGCGGTGCGGCCGTGCCGCCGAGGTGGGCGATCTCCAGTCCTCCCTGCTTCCAGCGCCACAGCGTGGCCATGCCGAAGCGGCGGCCGCCGAGGCGGTCGTGGGGGGCGGCGAAGCCTTCGATCCGCAGCCCCGCCACCCGGTAGGAGCCCGGGCTGACCAGGAAGCGGCCGGTGGCCACCGGCGCCCCTTCATCCAGCAGGCGGCTGCTGGCCAGGATCACGTCGGCGCTCACCCTCGGTTCCGGCAGCCCGGCGGCGCAGCCCACCGCCTTGAACGGATTCAGCAGCACCGTGGCGCCACCGCCGCGGATCAGCAGGGCGCTGTGCCCGTAGCTGGTGATGCTCACTCCACCGGCGGCATGGCCGGCCGGCGGCATCGCCAGGGCCAGGGGCATCGCCAGGGCCAAGCCCCCCACCAGCAGCTGGGCAAGCAGGCGGCGCCGGGACGGGGCCGGTGCCGGGGAGTCGGACGCCATGGGCTGCTTTGCGCCCCGATGGCGCCGGATCTTGGCGGAACCTAGCAGCGCTGCCGGGGCGAGCCCTACCGGCTGGTTCCGCTCGTCGTGCTGGCGGCCTGCCGCAGGAAGTTGGCCAGCAGCTGATGGCCGCTCTGGGTGAGCACGCTCTCCGGGTGAAACTGCACCCCCTGCACGTGGCGGTACTGCCGGTGCCGCAGGCCCATGATCGTGCCGTCCTCCAGCCACGCGGTGATCTCCAGGCAGTCGGGCAGGCTCTCGCGCTCGGCGATCAGGCTGTGATAGCGGGTGGCCGTGAGCGGGTTGGGCAACCCCTCGAACACCCCCACCTCTGTATGCAGCACCGGTGAGGTTTTGCCGTGCATCAGCTCATGGGCGCGCACCACCTTGCCGCCGTACACCTGGGCCAGGCACTGGTGCCCCAGGCACACCCCCAGGATCGGGACCGTCGGCCCCAGCGCCGCCAGCACCTCCAGGCACACGCCCGCCTGATCCGGGTCACCGGGGCCCGGCGAGATCAGGATCGCGGCCGGCTCAAGCTGGCGGATCTGCTCCAGAGTGAGCGCGTCGTTGCGCTCCACCCGCAGCTCGGCCGCCAGCGGGTGCTGCGCCGCCAGCTCGCCCAGGTACTGCACCAGGTTGAAGGTGAAGCTGTCGTAGTTGTCGAGAACGAGAAGCATCCCGGCTGCCGGACCAGCCGCCATTCAACCCACCCGCGCCAGGGAGTGGCGGTTTGGACAGCTCAAAGCCCCAGCCGCAGGAGCAGGGCCGGCACCAGCAGCAGCGCCGCGATCAGCACGGCAGCCAGGGCGGCCACCAGCACGGCGGCGGCTGCGCAATCCTTGGCAATCTTGGCCAGCGGGTGGAAGCGGCGCCCGATCGCCAGATCCACCACCGATTCGATCGCCGTATTCAGCAGTTCCAGCACCAGCACCGCCGCCACCGTGAGCACCAGCACTGCCAGGCGATCCAGGCTCAGCTGCAGCCATAGCCCCAGGCCGAACACCACCGCGCCGGTGATCACATGGATGCGGAAGTTGCGCTGGCTGACGAAGCCGTAGCCCAGCCCCTGCATCGCGTAGCGCAGGCTCAGCGGCAGATCGCCGGCCACCCTCCAGGCTCCGCCCCGGCGGCCGCGCCCCCGGCGAGGAGCTTCACTCGCCATCGGTTCGGTGGAGCGTGGCAGCAGCGTGGTCATGGGCGCCGCAACTCGGGCCTGCGTCGAACCTTACCGCTGGTTTCACTGGCACGCTCCCCCTGCCGGTCACGGCTCGCACACCGGGCCGGCGTCGCCGCTTTCTGCTGGCGCCGCCGCAGCGATGCCCTCCAGCAGCTGGTCCTGACGGGCGAGCATGGCCTCCAGGCGGGCGTCGTCGGGGTGGTCCCAGCCCAGCAGGTGCAGCAGGCCGTGGCTGGCCAGCCAGGTGAGCTCCCGCGCCAGGCTCTGGCCCGCCGCCTCGGCCTGCCGCGCGGCCGTCTCCACGGAGATCACGATGTCGCCGAGCTCGAGCGGCTCGCTGTCCTCGTCGTCGTCGCCGGTCGGCAGCGGTGGCGCCTCCTCCTGGGCCGCGAAGGCCAGCACGTCGGTGGGGCCCTCCTTCTGGCGCCAGTCGGCGTTCAGCTCCGCCATCGCCGCATCGTTCACCAGGGTGAGCCCGAGGCTGTAGGAGGACGCTGCCAGCTCGGGCGGCAGTTCGCCCTGCAGCTGCGCCAGCCACACGCTCAGAGCCCCGTGCCACAGATCGGCCCCCGCCAGCGGATCGGCCAGATCCCCGGCGGCGGCCAGCAGCTCGTCCGGCAGGTCGTCGTCGCTGGAGAAGGCCAGGTCGAGGTCGGGCGGGAGCGGCAGGTTGCCGTGGGCGGCTGGCAGCGTCATTGCGGCAGGGTGGGGCGGCCGAACCAGGCCAGCAGCAGCAGCAGGGAGCTGAGCCCCACGGCGGTGAGCCCGAAGTGCAGCAGGCTCTGACGCCCCTTGCGCACCATGTTGCGCATCGCCAGCTTCACGAAGCTCGGCGGTGGCACTGCGGGAGCGGCAGTGGTCGCGCCGGAGGCGTCCGGGGGGCTGCTCTCAGGCATCTGGGGATTGGCCATCAGGGGATCAACGGGGCTCAGGCGGCCTCATCGGCGGCGATCTCCACACCCTGGCGCAGCAGCGCCTGGATGAAGGGATCGAGATCGCCATCCATCACCCCCTGCACATCGGTGGTTTCCACGGCGGTGCGCAGATCCTTCACCATCTGGTACGGGTGGAACACGTAGTTGCGGATCTGGTTGCCCCAGGCCGCTTCCACGATGTCGCCGCGGATGTCGGCGATCTCCGACGCCCGCTGCTCCTGGGCGATCACCAGCAGCTTGGCCATCAGCAGCGCCATCGCCTTCTCCTTGTTCTGGAGCTGGGAGCGCTCCTGGGTGCAGCGCACCGCCAGGCCGGTGGGGATGTGCAGGATCCGCACGGCCGTCTCCACCTTGTTCACGTTCTGGCCGCCGGCGCCGCCCGAGCGGGAGGTGGTCACCTCCAGATCCTTGTCGGGGATGTCGAGCTTCACGTCTTCGTCCAGCTTCGGCATCACCTCCACCCCCGCGAAGCTGGTCTGGCGCTTGTCGTTGGCGTTGAAGGGCGAGATCCGCACCAGCCGGTGGGTGCCCTTCTCGTTGCGCAGGTAGCCGTAGGCGTAGCGGCCGTCGATCTCGATCGTGCAGCTCTTGATGCCCGCCTCCTCCCCTTCCGAGAGTTCGTCCACCGACACCTTCATGCCGTGGTCCTCGGCCCAGCGGGTGTACATGCGCATCAGCATCAGCGCCCAGTCCTGGGCGTCGGTGCCGCCGGCGCCGGCGTTGATCGAGATCACGGCGCCTTCCTTGTCGTAGGGGCCGCTCAGCAGCCGCTCCAGTTCCCAGCGGTCGAGGGCGCCCTTGAGGCTCTGCAGGCCGCCGTTGGCCTCGCCCAGCAGTTCCTCGTCGGGTTCGAGGTCGTAGAGCTCCAGCGTGGCGCGGGCGTCGTCGATGGCCGCCTGCCACTGCTGCAGCTGCTCCAGCTGCGCCTTCACCTCATCGAGCTGGCGCATCTGTTTCTGGGCCTGCTGCTGGTCGTCCCAGAAGCCGGGCTGGGAAGCCAGCTGCTCGAGGTCCTGCTGGCGCGCGTTCAGGGCCGGTACGTCAAAGACAGTCCTGGGCATGGCCCAGGCGGTCGGTGAGTTCGGAGAGATCGCGCTTGAAATCGGTGAGATCGAGCACCGGCGGGCCTGGGGCGTGGTGGATTCGACCGTATCAGCCGCGCCTGCTTGCCACGCCCGCGTCGGCGCTCCCCGACCGGGGCCGCTC
This sequence comes from Synechococcus sp. MW101C3, assembly GCF_002252635.1. NCBI lineage: Bacteria > Bacillati > Cyanobacteriota > Cyanophyceae > Synechococcales > Synechococcaceae > Synechococcus > Synechococcus sp. MW101C3. The sequence goes on along the minus strand of NZ_NQKX01000005.1, from coordinate 67,044 downwards.
CTAGGATCCAGCCAAAGCACCGGTCCAGCCTGATGGCGGCATCCCCCGCTCCCTCCTCCGCCAGCCCCAGCGTGGAGATCTACACCTGGCGGTTCTGCCCGTTCTGCATGCGCGCCAAGGCGCTGCTGGATCGCAAAGGGGTCGCCTACACCGAATACGGCATCGATGGCGATGACGCTGCCCGCGCCGCCATGGCCGACCGCGCCGATGGCCGCACCAGCCTGCCCCAGATCTTCATCGCCGATCGGGGCATCGGCGGCTGCGACGAGCTCCATGCCCTCGAACGCACCGGTCGCCTCGATCCCCTGCTGCAGGGAGCCTGAGGGGTGGGGGCCACAGCACGCACCCCGGCGCCCGCTTCCCAGCTCTTCGTCGTCGACCCCATCGAGCGGCTGCGGCCGGCTAAGGATTCCAGCGTCGCCCTGATGCAGGCCGCCCAGCGGGCCGGCCAGGAGGTGTGGGTCTGCACCATCGCCGAGCTGGCCGTGGAAGGCGAGCGGGCCGGCGCCGCTGGCCCCGGTTGCACGCCGCTGGTGCGCGCCCGCCCCATCACCTTCGCCCCCATGCACCCCGACGGTGACGGCTGGCACGTGCCCGATCCCTGGTTCAGCGCCGGGGAACCGCTCTGGTTGCCGCTCTGCGACTTCCCGGTGGTGTGGATGCGCAAGGATCCCCCCGTCGATGAAGCCTTCCTCTACGCCACCCTGCTGCTGGAACGGGCCGAGCACCAGGGCGTGCGCGTGCTCAACCGGCCCGCAGCCCTGCTGGCCTGGAATGAGAAGCTCGGCGCGCTGCGCTTCAGCCACCTGATGGCGCCCTCGCTGGTGAGTGCCGATGCCGAGCAGCTGGCCGCCTTCGCCGCCCTGCACCACGAGGTGGTGCTCAAGCCGCTGGGGGGCCGCGCCGGCCAGGGTGTGGTGCGCACCGCCGCCGCCGCACCGGGCCTGCGTGCCCTGCTGGAGCTGGTCACCCACCAGCAGACGCTGCCGGTGATGGTGCAGGCCTTCCTGCCGGCCGTCACCGCCGGCGACAAACGCATCCTGCTGGTGAACGGCGAGCCGCTGGGGGCGATCAACCGCCGGCCCCTGCCCGGCGAGTTCCGCAGCAATCTGGCGGTGGGCGGCGCCCCTGAACCCACGGCCCTCACCGCCGCCGAAACCACCATCTGCTCCGAACTGGCGCCGGTGCTAAAGGCGGAAGGCCTGTTCTTCGTGGGCATCGATGTGATCGACGGCCGTCTGAGCGAGATCAACGTGACCAGCCCCACGGGCATCCGCGAGATCGAACGGCTGGGCGGTGTGCCCGTGGCCGATCTCACCATGGAGCTGCTTCTGAAGGCCTGAGGCCTGGCCATCCGCCAGGGCCCGTCCACCAGAGGAGCCGTTGCTGCTGATTCGTGGATCGGGTTTAGTCTCTGGGTCCATCTTCGCGACCGGAACCATGACGTCCGACGCCAGCCTGGTCCCGGGTAGCGATTCCAATCAGGACACCGGATTCAGTAAGGAGCAGCGTCGCGCTGACCGGCTGATGACCGAAGGCATCGAGGACCTGGTTCAGCCCTTGTTCAAGGTGAATCAAGGCCTCGGCTGGCTGCGTCTGTTCGCCCTGCTGGTGCCTTCGCTCGCCTGTCTGTGGATGTACTGGCAGGAACCCAGGTTGCTTCTGGCTCTGCCCTGGCTGGTGGCGAGCACGCTGCTCTACGCCTTTGTCATGATCAGCACCCACGACATCAGCCACTCCACCCTGCTTGACCTCGGTGACATTGAACAGGCCGTGGGCTGCGCGCTGAGCTGGCCGATCGGCTGGCCCTATCGCACTTACCGCAATCTGCATCAGCTCCATCACCGCATGAATGGGATGGACCTGCGCGACCCGGAGCGGCGGGAACCGTCCGAGGAGGAGGAGGCCAGGGCCGGTGCGCTGCGGCGTCTCCACTTTCAGCACCCGTTCTGGATCAGCGTGCTCGTGTTCGGCGGCCTGCAATTGATTGTGTCGATGTTCTGGTTCGGCTGGAAACTGCGTGACAGCCATTCACGCCTTGTCGCCGGCATGGTCAACGACCTGATCGGCATCCTGGTGGTGCAAACCTGCATGTTCGCCTGGGCAATCAGCCAGGGCGAGGTGATCAAGCTGATCCTGATGCTGGTGGTGGTGGAGCGCCTCGTGGGCGCACTGATGCAGGTGCGCGGCATGATCGAGCACCACAGGCTCTGGCACGCCAACACCACCTATGAGCTCACTCAGCTGTACACCTCGCGCAACATTGCCGCCGGTCCGCTGGTGAATGTGCTGATGGGAGGCCTGCCGCATCACTCGCTGCATCACGCCTACCCGTCGATCCCCTACGACCGGCTACCCGAGGCCACGGCCATCGCAGAGAAGACACTGCTCAGCCATGGCAAGCCACCGCTGCCCAAGGTGGACAACTACATCGAGGGGCTGGCCTTGCTGATGTGATGCCGTGCTTCACAACCCTGGCAGCAAGCGGGGCAGGAAGACCAGCACCAGTGGAATCCCGAAGCGCTGGATGCCGATCCAATGGCCAAGCTCACTTGGTGGGTGGCTGATGGCTAAGCGCGCAGCGCTCGACCGACTCGCTCAGAGGCTGCTTGGCTTGCTCGGCGTCTGGGGGGTGTTTCCCGAAGCGAGTGAACTGGGGAGTTTGCTGCGCGCATGGTTGTAGCCAGCTTCAAAGATCTGGCTGTAACTCTTCCATTCCATGAAGGGGTAGTGCCCGATCTCAGGCCTCAGCACCACATCGGCAAGATGTTCCTGTGACTGGGAAGCAGCGTGGGAGGCACACATCATGGCGTTGATGATCGTTTTGCCGAGGGAGGGTCTGCGCCGCTGCCGGTTCACACCACATTGATTGGCGGAATCTGGCTCTACATCCAGTGAGATGGCGATGATCCTGCCATCGGTCAGGTGCCGGGCTGGAGCGATGGGAAGATTATTCAGGATTCCGCCATCCACATGCAGTTCGCCAGTGGTGTCTTCAACGGGTGGAAAGATTCCCGGCACTGACATGCTGGCGATCACGGCCGTGGGAATGTCGCCAGCCGTCCAGGCTTGAAGTTGATTGGTGGAGAGATTGGTGGAGAAACACTGTAGCACCAACCAGCTGTCTTGAATCATCGAGCAACCGAAGAAGGCGGCGAGCTCACGCTGGGAATTGGACAACGAAAACAGGGAGTCGCGGGGAATGGTGATGGTGTAGGGCTTGGCGTCGATGATCACTCGCTCAAGGTGTCCGAGGATTTGCTGCGCGGTCAGCTCAAAGGCTGCCAAGGAGGAAACGAGCGCTCCAATGCTCACGCCCATGACCATGTCGATGTCGTCCACCGGAAGTTCCTGTAGGGCCGCGATCGCTCCAACATGAGCAAATCCCCTGGCACCACCACCGCCCAGCACCAGAATGTTCTGGAGGCGCAGCACCGTGCGGGCCAGCCGTTCCAAATGGCTTTGCTTGGCCGCTTTGATGTTGAGCACGAAGGCAAAACTCTTGTCGCTGAACCAGCCCTGCGTGCTGGGGCAATCCTGCTCCATGGGCCAGAGCCGCACCAGAATCGCCTCCGAATCCATACGGCTGGGCAGATCGGCATGGTCAACGGTGCCATCACTGAGAATCACCAGCCGGTCGATCAACTTCTGATTCCTCCAGCTCACTGCCAGCGGATCGTCCGTGATCAACACCTGAAGATCGCGCGCTTTGGTGGCTTCCGTCAGCTGGTGGTGAAGTTCAGCCTCGCTGCTGCAATGACGTGTGATGACAGGACTTTCTAAGGCGATGGTTTTGCCCGCCTGGCTACGTAGATGGCTGGCCAGCTCCACAAGGACCTGGCGTGTGAGCAAGGACTCCGGGTGGACATTGTGAATCAGAATGGTATTGAGAGGAGATTGCCTTGGATCTCTGCCGATGGAGGCGGCTTCGGCCAGCGATGCCAACAGCTGAGTCTGAAAATCAGCCGATTGATGCAGCATCTGCTGGAGATCTTCCTTGCCGAACTGGAAGTACTTCAGATCGGTCAGCGCGATCGCAGAAGCGGATCGTGGCTGATCACAGAACAACCCGTATTCACCCACCAGATCCCCCTGCACCACTTTGCGGAAGCAGCAGGTGGTGTGCTCCAGTCCGCCGCTGAACAGGCCGAGAATTCCTGCTTCAATCACATAGGCGAAGTCGGCTGACTCCCCTTCTTGGAAGAGAAGATCGCCTTCTTTGATCGTGCCTGTCTGCGGGTTCAGAGCCTCGATGCAGCTGGACGGAATGCTTCTGAACATCCGGGAGTGTTTGAAGACCTTCTGCAGCCGCTCCCTCGTCGTCATCCCGTCTGTGCGGCACTGTTGAACTGCGTGTGATTATCCCTCTACCCCTGCAGGCTGCTACTGGCGGGCCTGCGTATGTGCGGGATCGCTGGATCCAGCGGCAGATTGAGTTGTTGTTGCAGGACACCCAGTTTCAGGGCCACTTCCTGCAGCTCCCGCTCCGGTTCCGAACCCCGCACCAGGCCCGCACCCGCCGTGAGTTCCAGCTGGTCACCGTGCAGGCGCCCGCTGCGGATGGCCACCCGCAGCTCGGCGTCGCCAGCGCTGTCGATCCAGCCGATCGGGGCGGCGTAGTGGCCTCGTTCGAACGGTTCCAGGCTGCGCAGCCAGGCCATCGCTTCCCGCCGGGGGAGCCCCGCCACCGCCGGTGTGGGGTGCAGCGCCGCCGCTAGGGCCAGCAACTGCTGGTCCCCGAGAGCTGCGGTGATGGGGGTGTGCAGATGCACCAGCTGGCCGTGCCGAGCCAGCCGCGGATGGCGCGGCCGCCGCGGCGACAGTCCGGCGCCGGCCAGCACCTCAGTGATCGCCTCCACCACCAGCTCGTGCTCGTGACGGTCTTTGACAGACCGGCTGAGCTGGTCGGCCAGTGGCCCGCAGGGGGCAGTGCCGGCCAGGGCGTCGCTGCGCAGCTGGCCCTGGCGCACGGTCAGCAGCCGCTCCGGCGAGGCGCCGATCAGGGCCGCACCTTCCCGTTGCTGCCACAGGAAGCGACAGCTGCCGGGCTGATGGCGTCGCAGATGGGCCAGCAACTGGAGTGGATCCAGCGGGCGGTCGAGCTGCAACTGCTGCCGCACCGCCACCACCAGCTTGCGCAGCGCACCGCTCTCCACCAGTTCCAGGGCACGCGTCACCGCTTCGCGGTAGCCCGCTTCCCAGGGAGAACGGCTGGCGATGCCCGGGCCCCTGCCCAGGGGGAGCTCCGCCTCGTGATCCGTCGGCAGCTGTTCCAGACGGCGGGCCTGCTCCCAGAGCTCTTCGGCCATCGCTCGGGTGGTGACATCCCCGCCCAGATTGCGCTGCAACCTCAGCCAGCAATGGCGGCCCTGGCGGCTGAGTTGCCAACGGGGCAGGACCGCCTCCACACCGGCTACACCATTGCCTTCCTGCAGCGGGCTGTCGAAGAAGGAGAAGGCCAGCAGCACCCGGGGCCGCGCCGCGGCGGGGCAGAACTGGGGCACCGTAACCAGCCGGCTCAGGCTCACGGCGCTGAACCGCTGGGCCATCTCGAAGCGGCGTGGACCGCTCAGAACAAGGCTGTTTGTGTGGCCCGTTGCCGCCAGGCAGAGCCCGGGGGCGCCATCCCAGAGGAAGCGGAAACGATGGCCATCTCCCAGGTGGGGGAGTAGCGCCAGCGGGTCCCGAGCGGGAATCGGCAGGGCCAGGCTGAGCACGCCCTCTTCCTCGAGCTGCCGTGCCCCAAGGGCGGCGGCTGCCAGCAGATCGGTGAAGGAAGGGGCGACCTGCACCAGGGGGAGGGCCGGGAGCGGCGGGCGGAAGCTGCTCAAATGTATGGGTCCTCTTCGGTCCGACGTCTCCGCTGCCCATGTCCGACCCCAAGGTCGTCGCAAGCCGTTACGCCTGCGCGGATCCCGCCCGTCGCCGGTTGTGGAAGGCAGCCATCAAGTGGCCGATGTATTCGGTGGCGGTGATGCCCGTGCTGCTGGCCGCTGGCTGGCTGGCCGGCCAGGGACAGGTTCCGCGCTGGGACCAGCTGCTGGGGTTCCTTGTGGCGGCTGTGCTCCTGCTCGGCTGGGAGAACCTGGCCAACGATGTCTTTGATGCCGATACCGGCGTGGACCGGCTCGGCAAGCCCCATTCAGTGGTGAACCTCACCGGCCGCCGTGACCAGGTGGCTGTGCTGGCCAATGGCTGCCTGGGGCTGGGTCTGGTCCTGATCGCCGTGGTGGCGGCCCGCAGCACTCCGGCGGTGCTGGCGCTGGTGCTGGCCTGCTGCGGGCTCGGCTACGCCTACCAGGGGCCGCCGCTGCGGCTGGGTTACAGGGGGCTGGGGGAACCGCTGTGCTGGCTGGCCTTCGGGCCGCTGGCCACAGCCGCGGCCCTGCTGGCACTCGCCCCCGCCGCGACGGCCACAGCGATCCCTTGGCGCACCGCCTTGCTGCTTGGCGGCGGGCCTGCCATTGCCACCACCCTGGTGCTGTTCTGCTCCCATTTCCACCAGGTGGCGGAAGACGCCGCCAATGGCAAGCACTCGCCGGTGGTGCGGCTCGGCACGGCACCGGCGGCGGCGCTGGTGCCCTGGTTCGTGGCCCTCACCCTGGCGCTGCAGTGGGCGCCGGTGCTGCTGGGTCGCTGGCCGCTCACGGCCCTGCTCGGTGTGGTGGGCCTGCCGCCGGCCCGCGCCTTGATCCAGCTGCTGCGGGAGCACCACGCCGCCCCTGAGCGGATCACCAGCAGCAAGTTCCTGGCGCTTCAGTTTCAAGCCCTCAACGGACTCGGCCTGGCCTGTGGACTGGCGGTGGGGCCATGGCTGAGCCGCTGGTGACGCTGACCTGGCGGCCCTTCCGGCTGCCGTTGGCGCGTCCGCTGGTCACGGCCCAGGGCGCCATGGCCGAAAAGCACGGCTGGTTGCTGCGGCTCCAGGCCGAAGGACCGGGCAACTCCCGCATCGGCGCCCCCAGCCATGGCACCTCCAGCTCCGGCCTGGCCGCCCCAGTCGGCCTTGGCTGGGGAGAAGCGGCGCCGCTGTGTTTCACCCCAGCCACAGCCCAGGCGCGCCAGCGCTCGCTGGCCGCGGCGATCAAGGCCCTCGGCAGCGCTCTGACCCGGCAGGAGCTGGAGGCGTCCCTGCCTTCCCTGCCGCCCGAGCTGGCTTTCGCGCTCGGCCTGGCCCTGGCGGAAGCCGATGGGCTGCTGGGCGCGGCCGCCGGCGGCTGGCTGGCGGCGCCCCCTTCCGCCGTGCTCCTGCCGGCAGGGGAAGCGGCGGTGGCGGCGCTGGCCGCGGCGCTCGATCGGCGGCCTGTGCCGCTCGATCGGCGAGCGGAGCCGCCGTTCACCTGCAAGTGGAAGGTGGCCGCCGCTGGCGATGAGGTCGAGCGTGAGCTGCTGGAGCAGTTGTTGGCGCGCCTGCCTGCCGGCAGCCGCCTGCGCCTGGATGCCAACGGCGGCTGGGACCGCGCCACGGCCTGGCAGTGGGCCGAGCGGCTGGCAGAGGATCCGCGCCTGGAATGGCTGGAGCAGCCCCTGGCTCCCGCTGACCTTCCCGGCCTGCAGGAGCTGGCCCGACAGGCGCCGGTGGCGCTGGATGAGTCGCTGCAGCTCGATCCCGCCCTGCGCCGCCACTGGCCGGGCTGGCAGGTGCGGCGGCCTGCCGTGGAAGGGGATCCCCGGCAGCTGCTGGCGGCGTTGCAGCAGGGCGACGGCGGCGTCAGTGCAGTGGTGCTGAGCACGGCCTTCGAAACGGGCATCGCGCAGCGGTTGGTGGGGCATCTGGCGGCGCTGCAGAGCCGGAGCGCCACCCCCGCCGCTCCCGGCCTGGCGCCCGGCTGGGCGCAGGCCTCAGCGTTGTGCGCCGCCGATCCGGAAACCGTGTGGCAGGCGGCTGGCGCCGGCCAGCAGGCCGAGGGAGGCCATAGCTTGTGACGCCTGATCGGGCAGACGATGGCCCTCAGCATCGAAGTGCACGCCGAGGTGGCGCCTGAGCCGCAGGTGGCCCGGTTGCTGGCCGCCTGGGAGCGGGGCCAGCTGGTGGGGTTGTGTGCGGCAGGGGAAGGGGAAGAGTTGGTGGCAGCCATGGCCGGCTACCCGCCGCTGGCGGCGCCGGGAGTGGTGATCGGCAGCGGCGGCAGCCGTGGCGGGCGCCGCTGGTGCGTGCAGCCACTGGCCCATCTGCAGGCTTCGGCCCGCGCCACGGCCGCCTGGCTGCAGGCCTTGGGCCTCGATCCCGCCGCCTGCCTGCAGCTCAATCCGCTGCCGCTGCAGCACACGAGCGGCCTGATGCCGGTGCTGCGTGCCCGGCAGTGGGGCGGCCAGTGGCGTTGGTTGCCGCCGCAGCTGCTGCGCGCCCCGGCTGAGCTGCCGGAGGCGGTGCCGCTGCCGACGGATCGTCCGGTGCTGCTGTCGCTGGTGCCCACCCAGCTGCAGCGCCTGTTGGCGGATCCGGCAGGGCGGCGCTGGTTGCGGGGCCTGGCAGTGATCTGGACGGGTGGGGCTCCCCTGGCTCCGGATCTGGCCGCCTGGGCCCGGCGCGAGGAGATCCGCCTCGCCCCTTGCTATGGGGCCACCGAAACCGCCGCCATGGTCACGGCGCTGCCGCCGCAGCGCTTCCTGGCCGGCGATGGGGGCTGCGGCCACCCCCTCGACGATGTGACCCTGCGCCTGAACCCTGCCGATGGCGCGATCGAACTGCGTTGCGGGCGGCTCAGCCCGGGCTGGCTGGCCCCCGACGGCAGCGGCCTGCGCCCGTTCGTTGAAGCCGGCGCCGAGGGCTGGTGGGCCAGCGGCGATGCCGGGCAGCTCACACCGGCCGGTCTGCAGGTGCTGGGCCGGCTCGACGGCGCCATCCACAGCGGCGGCGAAACCGTGTTTCCCGAGCAGGTGGAGCAGCGGCTGAAGCGGCTGGCCGCCGCCGCCGGCCTGCCACTGGCGGATCTGCTGTTGCTGCCGGTGCGGGATCCTCTCTGGGGAGAGCGGTTGGTGGCCCTGGTCCGCCCGCTGCCAGTCGGAGCTGCTGCGCCGTTGCGCGAAGGCCTGATGGAGCTCGCCCGCCGCCTGCCGCCGGCCGAGCGGCCGCTGCACTGGTGGACCTGCACATCCCTGGCGCGCACCGCCACGGGCAAGTGGCAGCGGCCGCGCTGGCATGAATGGTTGCGGCAACAGCATGAAATCAACCCCGAACCCCGCTAAAGAGGGTGCGCGTTGACTGCCACCGATGGCTGACCTGACTGATTCCGAAATCGCCAACAAGAAACTGGTGGCAGGGCTACTGGGGCTCTTTCTTGGTGCGCTTGGCATTCACAAGTTCATGCTCGGTTACACCAAGGCCGGCATCATCATGCTGCTCGTCACTGTGCTCACCTGCGGGTTCGGCGGCTTCGTGATGGGTGTGATCGGCCTGATCGAAGGCATCATTTATCTCGCCGCCACCCCGCAGGACTTCAAGGCCACCTATATCGATGCCCAGAAGGAGTGGTTCTGATGGCGAAGCAACGCGCCGGCACAGCACGTCGAGCCCTGCTGCTCGTGGTGCTTGGTGTGGGAGGCGTGGCCAGCGTCAGCCTGGCTCCCGGGCTCGCGCTGGAACCGCTCCATCCCCTCACCCTGATCGCTTCCCTGCTGCCGCTCCAGCTGGCGGGGCTGCTGTGGGTCTTCGGCCGCTAGCCCGGAGCGGACTCCGCTGGTGGTGTTGCCGGCTCCAGTGGCGCTGCAGAAGCTGATGACGCAGCCGGTGCTGAGGCCGCAAGCCACCGTTCGACCGCATCCGGCAGCGCCTGCCGTTGCCGGACCGTTGGATCGATCGCCACATGGCGCAGTCGGGCCCGCGCCACTTCACGCCCTTCAGAAGTGAAGCGATAGGCCACCTCGAAGCTCGATGCCTCCAGGCGCTGCGGCTCCAGCCTGATCCGCAGGGGCGCGCCGCAGACGAGGGGCCGCCGGTAGTCGGCGTCGCAGTGCACCACCGGCAGCGCGCGGGCGGGCGTGGCGGCGGGGGTCGGAAAGATCTCTGCGGCCGCAATGCCGAAGCGCTCCAGGCTTTCCTCCCAGGCTTCGTGGCACCAGCGCAGCAACTGGTGGAACTGCATCACGCCGGCGGCATCGGTGTCGCCGAAGCGCACCATTCGCCGCAGCTCCAGCCAGTCGGCGGGATCCTGGCGGGTGCCGGGTTCCCCTACCTCCGGGTTGATCGCACCCTCCCCTGGTTGCATCACCTTCCTCCATCCTTCCCGCCGTCTGACCATCCTGGTGGGCCGCCCCACAAAGCCGGCGTGGTGGTCAAGCCACGCACGCCGCCGGAGTGGCGGACGAGGCCTGCAGCGCCGTGTCGTGCTTGCTTGTGGGCGGGAGATTTCCGCCGTTCATGACAGGTCTGTTGTCGGCTGTGGTCACCACGACTACGTTCCCCTCAGTGCGTTGTTTTTTCTTTTGGCCGCCGAGATCGCTTACGAGCCGCCCAGCATCAACAAGGCCTGGGCGGCGTTTGTGGCCCACATCCCCACCATCCTGCTGATCTGGGTGGCCACCATCGTCATCGCTGTGATCGGCTTTGTCGTATCGGTGATCTTTTCGTTGATCGGGATCGGTCTGGCCGGCGGCAATACCGATGCTGAAGCCGTGGGGTCGTTGGCCGTTTGGCTGGGCAATCTCTCCCAGGTGCCGTTCGCGATCCTCTCCAATCTGGTGGGGGTGCTGTTCGTGGCCGTGCCCGCCATGCATTACGACAGCGGCGAGAACATTTCCTCTCAGGTGGCCTTCCGCGCCCTGCTGCAGCGGCCCTTGCGTTACCTGCTCGCCGGTGCGTTGTTTTCGGTGGTGACCACCGTGGGCTTCCTGCTCTGCATCCTGCCCGGTATTGCCGTGGCCTTGGTGACGCCGGTGTTCGTGAACAGGATCTTCCTCAGTGATCAGCCGATCGTGGAGGCCTTCGTGTCTTCGTTCCAGGCGGTGTATCGCTCACCGCGCGGTCGCACGTTTGCCGGCATCCAGCTGCTCACCTGGCTGGTCGTACTGATCGTTTCCGTCTGTACCTGTGGCCTCGGAGCTCTCGTGGCCGTGCCGGTGGGAACCTTCTACATCCAGAACTCGGCGTATCACCAGGGAGCCATCAGCTAGCTCCCCGGAAGCATCACGCCCATATCCGCTGAGGTGGAGTGGGCTACCCGCTTGGAAACGCAGGCAGACCGAGCCCGTAACTGAACACCATCCGTGCGGCCCAGTAGAGCAGCAATGCCGCGGCGGCCAGCACCAGATGACGTCCGTTCAGAGCCCGGGGCACCAGTCGACCACTGCGCAACGCTGCCACCGACCACACCACCAGGGCGGCTGCGGCGAGCGGCCCAAAGCCGTGCAGCTGCACTGAGGTGGCCAGCTGGCCGTTGAGAGCGGCTGCCGTGGCACGGGTGAGGAAGCAGGTGGGGCAGGGAATTCCCGTGAGCGCCCGCAGCGGACAGGACAGCCCCGGCAGGCCGGCGTGCCAGCCCTTCAGCCAGAGATAGCCGGTGAGCAAGGCCGGGAGGGCTACCCCGCAGCGCCGCAGCTGATCGAGCCAGCGCTGGCGCCGGCTCCGCTGCGGATCACGGCGGCGTGAGGCGCTCAGCGATCCACCGAGCCCATGATCACGTCGATGGAGCCGAGGATCGCCATGATGTCGGCCACCTTGGCCCCGGTGAGGATGTGGGGCAGGATCTGGAGGTTGTTGAAATCGGCGGCGCGGATCTTCCAGCGCCAGGGGGTGACGTCGTCGTTGCCCATGATGAACACGCCCAGCTCCCCTTTGCCGGATTCCAGCCGCGCGTAGAGCTCACCACCGGGGATCTTGAAGGTGGGGGCCACTTTCTTGGCGATGTACTGATAGTCGAAGCCGAAGGATTCACCCCCCTTGCCCTCGCTCATGCGCCTGGCCTCCAGGTTTTCGGTGGGGCCGCCTGGGATTCCCTTGCAGGCCTGCCGCAGGATCTTCAGGGATTGACGCATCTCCTCGATGCGCACCTGATAGCGCGCGTAGCAATCGCCTTCCGTGCGCCAGGCCACGTCCCAGTCGAAGTCGTCGTAGCACTCGTAGTGATCCACCTTGCGCAGATCCCAGGGCACGCCGGAGGCGCGCAGCATCGGGCCCGACAGGCTCCAGTTGATGGCCATCTCACGGCTGATCACGCCGAGGCCCTGGATCCGGCGCTTGAAGATCGGGTTGTTGGTGATCAGCTTTTCGTATTCATCGATCTTTGGACCGAAATAATCGAGGAAATCGAGGCACTTCTCCAGCCAGCCGTAGGGAAGATCGGCAGCCACCCCTCCGATGCGGAAGTAGTTGTTGTTGATCAGCCGCTGGCCGGTGGCCGCTTCCCAGAGGTCGTAGATCATCTCCCGTTCGCGGAAGATGTAGAAGAAAGGGGTCTGGGCGCCCACATCCGCCAGGAACGGGCCCAGCCAGAGCAGGTGGTTGGCGATGCGGTTGAGCTCCAGCATCAGCACCCGGATGTAGCTGGCCCGCTTCGGCACCGGGATGTCGGCCAGCCGTTCCGGTGCATTCACCGTGATCGCCTCGTTGAACATGCCGGCGGCATAGTCCCAGCGGCTCACGTAGGGCACGAACATCACGTTCGTGCGGTTCTCGGCGATCTTCTCCATGCCGCGATGGAGGTAGCCGATCACCGGCTCGCAGTCCACCACGTCCTCGCCGTCGAGGGTCACCACCAGCCGCAACACCCCGTGCATCGAGGGGTGGTGAGGCCCGAAGTTCACCACCATCGGCTCGGTGCGTGTTTCGAGCTGCGTCATGGCGCCGGGGCGGGCGAGCGATCCGCCGGATCTTAGGAAGGGATCGCCGCAACCAGGGCCTTTGCCGCCAGACGCCCCCTCCGGGTTCCACCATCTGCCGGTGCTCGCCGATGCCGTGCTGGCGGCCTTCAGCGACCTGCCTCCTGGCGCCACCGTGATCGATGCCACCGTGGGCGGTGGCGGCCACAGCGCCCTGCTGCTGGAGGCGCACCCCGACCTGCAGCTGATCGGTCTGGATCAGGACGCCACCGCCCTGGCCGCCGCCGCCACGCGGCTGGCCCCGTTCGGCGAGCGGGTGCGCCTGATCGCCACCAATTTCGCCGCCTACGCCCCCGCCGCTCCTGTGCACGGGGTGCTGGCCGATCTGGGCGTGAGCAGTCCCCAGCTGGATGTGGCGGAGCGCGGCTTCAGCTTCCGCGCCGATGGCCCCCTCGACATGCGCATGAACACCAGCGCCGGCGAGAGTGCCGCCGAGCTGCTCGACCGCCTCGACGAGAAAAACCTTGCGGATCTGATCTATGCCTACGGCGAGGAACGGCTCTCGCGGCGGATCGCCCGCCGCATCGTCGAGCAGCGCCCCTGGAGCCCGGCGGACCGAACGGGCGGCGGCACCAGCGCCCTTGCCTACCTGGTGGCCGGCTGCTACCCGCCAGCGGCCCGGCGCGGCCGCATTCACCCCGCCACCCGCACCTTCCAGGCCCTGCGCATCGCCGTCAACGATGAGCTCGGCGCCCTCGACCGCTTCCTGCAGCAGGCTCCGCAGTGGTTGCTGCCGGGCGGTGTCCTGGCGGTGATCAGCTTCCATTCGCTCGAAGATCGCCGCGTCAAGACGGCGTTTCTGAGCGATGAACGCCTGGAGCGGCGCACGCGCAAGCCGCTGATCGCCACGGAGGCAGAGCAGGAGGCCAATCCCCGCAGCCGCTCCGCCAAGCTGCGGCTGGCGGCAAGGCGCTGATGGCTTCGCTCGATGCGTTGTGGTGGGTAGCGCTCACGCTGCAGCTGGTGGCCATTCCCGGCACCCTGTTGCCCGTGCTGCCGGGGCTGATCTTCCTGCCGCTCGGGGCCGGCCTGTGGGTGTGGGCGGCGGGCTGGAGCACCGCCTGGCCCACCCTGCTGCTGGCCTGCCTGATCCTGCTGCTGGGCTGGGGGGCCGACGCGCTCGGGGTGGTGCTGGGGGCGGCCCGTCTGCAGGCCACCCGCTGGGCCTACATCGGCGCCGGCCTCGGGCTGGTGGTGGGCTTGCTGGGGCTGCTGCCCGCCCTGCCGGTGGGCGGACCGCTGCTCGGTGCCCTGGTGGGGCCGCTGCTGGGGGCCACCCTCGGGGAGCTGGTGTCGGCGTCGTCGGCGCTGGGGCCGCTGGGGCTGGAGCGGCTGCGCCGTGCGTTGCTCGTGGGGCTGGCGGTGGTGGCCGGCATGTTGGTGAGCCGGGTGGCTCAGTTCCTGCTGGCGCTGCTGGGGGTGGCGGGCTTTGTGCTGCTCAGCACGGTGCTGGCGCCCTGAGCGCCTCCGTGTCCAGCGCGGTCACCGCGGCGGGCGCCTGGCGTAGCTCCGCCACCGCGGCGGCCACAGCGGCGATCGCCTGATCGATGTCGCCCGTGGTGGTGCCGCGGCCCAGCCCGAAGCGCACCGAGGCCGCCGCCGCGGCGCGGTCGAGCCCCAGGGCGGCGAGCACATGGGAGGGGCTGCCGGCACTGCAGGCCGAGCCGCCGCTCACCGTGAGCTGGCGCCGCAACAGGCTGTGCAGCCGGTTGCCATCGACACCGGCGATGCGCACGTTGAGGTTGTGAGCCAGGCGCTGCTCAAGGCTGCCGTTCACCGCCACGCCCTCGATCGCCAGCAGGCCGTGCAGCAGCCGCTGCCGCAGGGCGCCGAGCCGCTCCTCGCGCTCCTCCCGGTCAGCCAGGGCGAGCGTGGCGGCCTTGGCCATGCCCACGATCAGCGGCACCGGCAGGGTGCCGGCCCGCAGGCCCCCTTCCTGGCCGCCGCCGTGCTGCTGGGGGTTGAGCGTGAGTCCTTCGCCCACCACCAGCGCGCCGATGCCCTTCGGCCCGTAGAACTTGTGGGCGCTCATGCTGAGCAGATCGATGCCGAGGGCGTCGGGTTGCAGCGCCAGGTGGCCGAAGGCCTGGGCGGCATCGCAATGAAACGCCACACCGCTGGCGCGGCAGAGCGAACCGATCGCCGCCAGCGGCTGCAGCACGCCGATTTCGTTGTTGGCGGCCATCACGCTCACCAGGATCGTGTCGTGGCGCAGCGCCGCCACCAGATCGCCCAGATCCAGCAGGCCATCGGCGCCCACCGGCAGCACGGTGAGAGCAAAGCCGCGCCGCTCCAGCTCGCGCATGGTGTCGAGCACCGCCTTGTGCTCCGTGGCCACCGTGATCAGGTGACGGCCCAGGTGCTGCCGCGCTTCCGCCAGCCCCTTGAGCGCCAGGTTGTTGGCTTCGGTGGCGCCGCTGGTGAACACGACGCGCTCGATCGACACCCCCAGCTGCGCCGCCAGCTGCTCCCGCGCCCGCTCCACCGCCGTGGCCGCCTCCAGCCCCGGCCGGTGCAGGCGGCTGGACGGATTGGCGAACAGCTCGCTCCAGTAGGGCGCCATCGCTTCCACCACCGCCGGCTCGCAGGGGGTGGTGGCCTGGTAGTCCAGGTAGGGATGGGTCACGGGATCGCCTGGGGCTGGGAAGAAGGGTCGGGACGCTGCGGCGACCCCGCTTCCCTTGTAGCAGTGTCGCCGCACGATCACAGCGGCGTTGTGGCTTCGATGTGGGCGCGCTGGCCGGGAAGAAGCGTGGAGAATGGCGGCAGGCGCCAGATCCTTGGCTTGCTGTCCTGCCCCTGCGCTCTCCTGCTGATGCCTCGCTGCGCACTGGCCCTCAGCTCCATGGTCCTGGTGGTGGCCGCGGCCCATGGCCAGGGCGTGCCGGTGCTGATCCCTTCCCAGAACCGCCCGCCGGGCATGGCGCTGCTGGTGGAGCGTGTGGTGCCCGGGGGCGTGCAGGCGCTGGGGGTCTATGCCGTCACTGCTGATCCGGCTCGCCCCGGTCTGCTGCGCATCAAGGTGTGGGAGGAGCTGCCGAACGATGTCAAGGTGCGCAGCGAAACGATCGGCTGCTCCGCCACGGCGCCGATGCGGGTCACCAATGACGGCCGCCAGCTGATCCTGCGCCAGCTCAACCCCGGCGGGGTGATGATCACCAGCGTCAACCGCCGGGACCATCTCGTCTGGTGGGCCTCGTGCCACCCACAGCATGCGGGCCAGGACCCGGAAGGGCTGCGTGCCGTGGCGCTGCAGCTGGGCTACAGCGGCAACCTGCAGGAACGGGAGCAACTGCTGCCCGCAGGATCGCTCTGAAGCCGGCCCGCAGCCGGGTTGGCGGCCCTGGATAGATTTCCGGCACCACCGGTGGGTCCATGAGCCAAGCCATCCCAGCAGCCGCACCCGACGGCGACGCCGCCCCGGACCACCCCTTTGCACAGGGTCTGGAGCCCACTGCCGCGGCCCATTCCGGCGAGGCCAGCGCCGCCACCCCTGTGGCCGCCCAGCCGCCGCGCCTGCTGCTCGTCGACGACGAGCCGGGGCTGCGCACCGCGGTGCAGGCCTACTTGCAGGACGAGGGCTTTGAGGTGGTCACCGCCAACGACGGCGAAGAAGGCTGGAAGGTGGCCCAGGAGATCGTGCCGGATGTGGTGCTCACCGACGTGATGATGCCCCGCCTCGATGGCTACGGCCTGCTCAGGCGCCTGCGGGGCGATGAGCGGCTGGGGGGTACGCCGGTGATCTTCCTCACCGCCAAGGGCATGACCGCCGACCGCATCGAGGGCTTCCAGGCGGGCGTCGACGATTACATCCCCAAGCCATTCGACCCTGACGAGCTGGTGGCCCGGGTGCGCAACATGGTGCGGCGCCAGGAGCGGCTGCTGGCCGAGGCCGCCCGCTATGCCGATGCCGACATCGGCCAGATGGCGCGCCAGATCACCGAGATCCGCTCGCTGCTGCAGGGGGGTGGCGGCAAGAAGGCGCCGACCGGCGTCAAGCTCGACTTCACGCCCCGCGAGGCGAGTGTGCTGCAGCTGGTGGCCGAAGGCCTGATGAACAAGGAGATCGCCCGCCGCCTGGAAACCTCGATCCGCAACGTCGAGAAGTACGTGAGCCGCCTGTTCACCAAGACCGGCACCACCAGCCGCACCGAACTGGTCCGCTACGCGCTCGAAAACAGCCTGGTGGAGTGAGATAGCCACCGGCAGCTCCAGCACCGGTCGTGGCCCGGGCAGGGTGTCCTTCTCCTCAATCCCCCTGAAGCCCGTGCCTGCAGGGTCGCTCAACCAGGGCTGGATCTACACCGACCGGGCCGGCAGCGCCGCGGCGGGCCAGAAGATCTCCGCCTTCTACGCCGCCCGCTACCGCCATTCCGATCAACAGGTGTGGCAGGCGCGGCTGGAGGCCGGCGAGATCCACAGGAACGGCCAGCAGCTCCGGGCCGATGGCAGCCTCGCGCCGGGGGATCGGCTGGCGTGGCATCGGCCCCCCTGGCACGAGCCGCCGGTGCCGGATCAGTGGCAGGTCGTCCATGACGACGGCGACATCCTGGTGATCGACAAGCCCAGCGGCCTGCCGGTGCTGCCGGCCGGCGGCTTCCTGGAGCACACCGTGCTGCGTCTGATCGAGCGGAGACAGCGGCACTCGGCCGCCACTGCCACCACCGGCGTGCCCCGGCCCGTTCATCGGCTCGGCCGCTTCACCTCCGGGTTGCTGGTGCTGGCCCGCCAGCCGGCCACCCGCGCCTGGCTCAGCGCCCTGCTGCGCGAGAGCACCGCTGCCCCCGAGAGCGGCTGTCGCAAGCTCTACCGCGCACTCACGCAGGCAGGCCCCCTGCCGATCGCGGTGGGCGAGCGGCTGGAGATCCACACGCCGATCGGCCGCTGGCCCCATCCGCTGCTGGGCCAGGTGTGGGCGGCCGCCTCCGCTGCGGACTCTGCGGCGGCGCCCCTGCCGGCCTGGAGCGAGCTGCACCTGCTGCAGGTGCGCCCGCAGGCCCATCTGGTGGAGGTGGCGATCCGCAGCGGTCGCCCCCATCAGATCCGTATCCATGCCGCCAGCGTCGGCACGCCGCTGCTGGGCGATCCCCTCTACCTGCCCGGCGGCCAGGCCCGCCCCCAGGCCCTGCCGGGCCTGGGGGGCTACCAGCTGCACGCCCACCGACTCGTGCTGCCCCGGCCCGAAGGCACCTGGCTGGAGCTGGAGGCGCCGCTGCCGCCAGCTCTGGAGCTCGCCCCGGCAGCTGGCGGCTGATCCTCAGCCCCTGGCCTCGAACCAGCGGGCCAGCACCGATACATCCTCTTCGGCGTGGCCGGCGGCGATGAGCGTGTCTTCCATGGCGGCCACCTGGGTGGTGAGCGGCAGATCCAGCCCGGCGGCGGCCGCTTCCGCCAGGGCGATCGCCAGGTCTTTGCGGTGCAGGGCGAGCCGGAAGCCCAGCGGGTAGTGATCGCTGAGCATGTTGCCCGCCCGGTGGCGCAGGGCCCAGGAGCCGGCCGCACCCCCTTCGAGCGCGGCGCACACCTGTGCCATTGGCAGTCCAAGCCGTCGGCCCAGCGCAATCGCTTCGGCCACGGCGGCATAGCTGCCGGCCACCAGCACCTGGTTCACCGCCTTGGCCTGCTGGCCGGCGCCCACGGGGCCGAAGTGGCTGATCGAACTCCCCACCGCCTCCAGCAGCGGCCGTGCCCGCTCCAGCGCCGCCGCGCTGCCGCCCACCAGCACCGCCAACCTGCCGGCGCGGGCCCCCTCGGTGCCGCCGGTCACCGGTGCATCGAGGTAGGTGATCCCATCGGCCTCCAGGCGGGTGGCGAGGGCGCGGCTGGTGGCGGGAGCAATCGTGGAAAAGTCGATCACCAAGGCGCCGGGGGTCAGGGCCGCCAGCGCTTGCTCCAGCAGCACGGCCTGCACGGCCCGGTCGTCACTGAGGCAGAGGCAGAGCACCGCAGCAGTGGCGGCAGCCTGCGGCACCGAGGCGGCCCGGTGGGCGCCGGCAGCCGCCAGCGGCAGCTCCCGCTCACGGCTGCGGTTGTGCACGGTGAGCGGGTGACCCGCCTGCAGCAGCCGTGCCGCCATCGGCGCTCCCAGGGCGCCGAGGCCGATGAAGGCCACCGGCTCACGCTTCGGCGTTGACGCCCCAGCCCCGGCGGTGGCGCTCATGCCCGCTCGAAGGCGATCAGGCGGGAGAAGTAGAAGGGCGCCTGGTTGAGGCTGCGGCGCAGCGGCTGGAAGCCGGCGGCGGCGGCCGCCGCCACGATGCCGTCTTCCCGCAGGGTGTAGGCGCGGGTGGTCTTGCTGGGACCGGGGAACAGCTGGCCGATCCCCTTGAGTAACGCCAGCAGGGGCGTGTAGGGGGCGAAGCTAACGATCAGCCGCCGCTCCGCCAGGCCGGCCAGATGGCGCACCATCTCCTCGGCGGCGGCCTGGGGGTAGTGAATGAACACGTCGAGGCAGATCACCGTGTCGTAGCGGCCCGTAAGGCTTTCCAGATCGGAGGTGTGGAAGGTCAGCCGGGCGGGGTCGATGCCGGCGGCGGCGGCGCGTCGGCCGGCCTCCTGCACCATGGCGTCCGAGAGGTCGCTGGCCGAGATGCTGCCGGCCCCCAGGCCGGCCAGCGGCAGGCTGAGGCTGCCCACCCCGCAGCCGGCGTCGCAGAAGCTGCGCCCGGCCAGGTCGCCTTCCTCCTGCAGCCACGCCAGCACCTGATCCACCGTCTTCTGGTGGCCGATGCGGATGTTGCGCTGCACCTTGTTGACGTCGTCACTGTCGCTGTAGATGCGATTCCAGCGCTCGAAGCCGGTGCTGTTGAAGTAGTCGCGCACCTCCAGCTTCTCCGCTGCCTTCTCGCTGGTGGTGGGCGCCGCGTCGGTGTCCAGCAGCGGTTCGGCGGCCATGCGCTCAGGGGGTGTGGGTGGCCGGATCCTAAGGAGTGTGGGTGGCTTCGCCGGCACGGCACCAACGCAGCGGGTCCGCGTCGCCGCCGCTCCAGCGCAGGGCCTCCGCCAGCGGCTGACCCAGCAGCAGCTCCTGCACGGGGCGGTGATCACCCAGCACGCGCCGGGGCAGCACGGTGGCCGCGGCGATCGCAGCGCCCGGCGCCCGGCTCCAGCCCGCCAGCCGCACCACGCCCTCCAGCAGCGGCAGCGTCACCCCAGCCAGGGTGCCGTCCTCCAGCCGGCAACTGCCGTTCTCCACCAGCAGGCTACGGCTGTCCCAACGGTGCCGCCCCTCCGGCAGCCCGTAGGGCGCCAGGGCATCACTCACCAGCACCACCTGCCGGGGCGCGAGCCGCTGCAGCAGCACCGCCTGCGACGGCGCCACATGCACCCCGTCGGCGATCAGGCCCATGGCCACGTCGCCGCGCAGCACCGCCGCCGCCACCGGCCCCGGCGCCCGGTGGTGCAGGCCGGGCATGGCGTTGAAGGCGTGGGTGAGCATGCCCACGCCCGCCTCGAAGGCGTGCTGCGCCTGCCGCTCACTGGCTTCGCTGTGGCCCAGGCTCACCACGATCCCCTGCGCACACAGGGCGGCGATCACCGCTTCGGCCCCGTCCAGCTCCGGCGCCAGCGTCATCAGGGCGATCTCGGATTCGAACCCCTCGATTCGCGTCTGCAGAGCCGCGAGGCTGGGCCGCGCCAGGTGCGCCTCCGGGTGGGCGCCCCGCCGCGCCTTCGCCAGGAACGGACCCTCCAGGTGCGCCCCCAGCAGCCGGGCCCGGCCAGGGGCGGGAAGGCCGCGGGCCGTCCGCAGCACCGCCAGGGCCTGGCGCAGCGGCGCCACGCCGCAGGTCACCAGGGTGGGGCTGATCGCCTCCACGCCATCGCGCCACAGCAGTTCCAGCAGCTCCAGCAGGCGGGGCAGATCCGCGTCGGTGAGCTCCGGAAAGGCCAGTCCCAGCCCGCCGTTGATCTGCAGGTCCACCCCGGCCGGGCTGAGCCAGTCGCCGTTCCAGTCGTCGCCGGCGGCGGCGCTGCCCGCCTCCAGTGGTTCAAGGCAGGCGATCGTTCCGGCCGTGTCCACGCCGACGCGCCAGCGCCCTGAGCTGCAGGGCGGCACGGCCTCCGGGAGGCGAACGTTGCTGAGCCAGCGCATCAACGTCAGCGGCGGGCCGCGGTCGGCGGGAGAATGCCATCCTCGCTGCCCTGCCCCCTGTGGTTGCTGTGTCTGCTTCCGCTGCTGCCGCCGGCCCTGGGCAGGCCGCCTGTCCCCGTGTGGCCGTGGTGATGGGCAGCGACTCCGACCTGCCCACGCTGCAGCCGGCGGTGGCCGTGCTGGAGCAGTTCGGGGTGGCGGTGGAGGTGCGCGTGCTCTCCGCCCATCGCACGCCGCTGGAGATGGTGGCCTTCGCTGAAGCCGCCGCCGGCCGGGGGCTCAAGGTGATCATTGCCGGTGCCGGCGGTGCCGCACACCTGCCCGGCATGGTGGCGGCGCTCACGCCTCTGCCGGTGATCGGCGTTCCAGTGCAGAGCCGGGCCCTGTCTGGGGTGGATTCACTCCATTCGATCGTGCAGATGCCGGCCGGCATCCCGGTGGCCACCGTGGCGATCGGTGGCGGCACCAATGCGGGCCTGCTGGCGGCACAGATCCTGGCCACCGCCGATGCCGAGCTGGCTGACCGTGTGCTCGCCCATCGCCGTGCTCTCCACGACCAGGTGACCACCAAGGACCGGCGTCTGCAGGAGCTGGGCAGTGCGGCCTACCTGCAGGGCATGGGGAGCTGATCGATGGCTGAACGCTTCACCATGCCGCTGCCGCTCTGGGTTCGCTTCGGGCTCACTCTGCCGCTGCTGGTGCTGAACATGTTCGTGCTGCGGCAGGTGCTGGTGCCGCTGGCGCCCTTCCCCTCCCTGTTCCTGGGCGCTGCCCTGATCGCCTTCCTGCTGGACATCCCCAGCCGCTGGCTCACGCAGCGCGGCATGCCGCGCGTGTTGGCGCTGCTCCTGGTGCTCGGGCTGGGGCTTGCCCTGCTGGTGCTGGCGAGCCTCTGGCTGCTGCCGCGGCTGGTGCAGCAGCTCGGCGATCTGCTCAATGCCCTGCCCGGCTGGCTGGTGCAGGGGCAGATGCTGCTGGATCAGACCCAGCTCTGGGCCGCCGCCCATGGCCTGCCCGCTGATTTCAGCGATTTCAGCAGCGAACTGCTCACCGGCTCCACCAAGTTCGCCAGCCAGCTCAGCCAGCGCCTGCTTGGGCTGCTCGGCGCCACGCTCAACCTCACGATCAACACCTTGATCGTGGTGGTGCTGGCTGTTTTTCTGCTGGTGGGCGGCGAGGCGATCCCACGCGGTCTGGCCCGCTGGCTGCCCTCCAGCTGGCGGGCGATGGTCCTGAACACCCTGGTCACCACCTTTCGCGGCTACTTCGGCGGCCAGGTGGTGCTGGCCCTGATCCTCAGCGTGGCGCAGATCGTGGTGTTCACCCTGCTGCAGATCCCCTACGGCGTGCTGTTTGCCGTGGCGATCGGCTTCACCACCTTGGTTCCCTATGCCAGCGCGCTGACGATCCTGCTGGTGAGCGGCCTGCTGGTGCTTGAAGACCCCCGCACAGGCGTGGAGGTGCTGGTGGCGGCCATCAGCGTGGGGCAGGTGGTGGATCAGGTGATTCAGCCCCGGCTGATGGGCCAGATCGTGGGTCTGCAGCCGGCCTGGCTGCTGCTCAGCCTGCCGGTGGGTGCCCGGGTGGGCAGCCTGCTGGGGCTCGGTGAATTGCTGGGCCTGCTGCTGGCGGTGCCGGTGGCGAGCTGCCTGAAAACCTTTCTCGATGAACTGGCCCGGCGGCTGGGGCTGCCGGAGCCCCAGCCGCTCACCCCCCCGCCTGCTTCGGTCGGAAGCCCGCTGCCGTGAGCGCTTCCAGCGCCGGCCCTACCTGATCGCCCTGCAGCTCGATCACCCCGTCCTTGAGGGTGCCGCCGGTGCCGGCACGGGCCTTGAGCTGCTTCAGCAGGGTGCGGGCGTCATCCTCCGGCAACTCCAGGCCGGTGATGGCGGTGACGGTCTTGCCGCCTTTGCCTGCCTTGGTGCGCTGCACCCGCACCCGTTGCTGGTTGCGGGGAGCGGCCGGGGACACCGGGCCCGCCGGCCGTGCCGTGCTCTCGGCGCGGCTGAATTCCTGCCAGCTTCCCTTGCCCATGGCGATCGTGGTGGCGACGCTTCCATCACAGCGCACCTGCCGGGCATGGACCTGCCACCCCTCCGTCTGGAGATGCTTCGCCTCGATCTGGACACGCGCCAACCCCTGCCCTGCCCGCCCGCGGGGCTGACTCCCTCGCCGCCGCCTGACGCCGCCATCGGCGGCACCGGGCCGCCGGCGCCGGGCCAGGTGCGGGCCTTGCGCTTCGTGGTGCCCGGGCAGGCCCCCTGCGTCCCGCCGGCCGGTCCCCCCAGCCAGCGTGCCCCGTCGACCTGGCCGCGGCTGACGCCGCCACCACCGCTTCCCCCCTGAGCTGGTCAGCGGCGCTGACGCCCGGGAGTGTGGCAGCGACTTCCGCTTCCTAGGCTGGCCCGATACCGCTCGGCACCGGTGACCAGCACCTTCCCCCCGCTCTCCCCTAATCCCGCTGACCTTCAGGTGTCCGTGCGGCCCACTCCCCAGGGGCGCTTCGGACGTTTCGGCGGGCAATACGTGCCGGAAACGCTGATGCCCGCCCTGGCGGAGCTGGAGCAGGCGGCTGCGGAGGCCTGGGCCGATCCCGCCTTCACCAGCCGGCTCGACCACCTGCTGCGCACCTATGTGGGCCGCCCCACGCCGCTCTACGAAGCCGAGCGGCTCACCGCCCACTACGCCCGCCCGGAAGGAGGCCCGCGCCTCTGGCTGAAGCGCGAAGACCTCAACCACACCGGTGCCCACAAGATCAACAACGCCCTCGGCCAGGCCCTGCTGGCCCTGCGCATGGGCAAGAAGCGGGTCATCGCTGAAACCGGCGCCGGCCAGCACGGCGTCGCCACCGCCACCGTCTGCGCCCGCTTCGGCCTCGAGTGTGTGGTGTACATGGGCGCCGAAGACATGCGCCGCCAGGCGCTCAACGTGTTCCGCATGCGCCTGCTGGGCGCCACGGTGCAGCCGGTCACCGCCGGCACCGCCACCCTCAAGGACGCCACCAGCGAAGCCATCCGCGACTGGGTGACCAACGTGGAAACCACCCACTACATCCTCGGCTCGGTGGCCGGCCCGCACCCCTACCCGATGCTGGTGCGTGATTTCCATGCCGTGATCGGCCAGGAGGCCAAGCGCCAGTGCCAGGAGGCCTTCGGCCGTCTGCCCGATGTGCTGGTGGCCTGCGTGGGTGGTGGCTCCAACGCCATGGGCCTGTTCCACCCGTTCGTGGAAGACACCTCCGTGCGGCTGATCGGCGTCGAGGCCGCCGGCGAGGGCGTGGCCACGGGCCGCCATGCCGCCACGATCACCGAAGGGCGGATCGGCGTGCTGCATGGCGCCATGAGCTTGCTGCTGCAGGACGGCGAAGGGCAGGTGCAGGAGGCCCATTCGATCAGCGCCGGCCTGGATTACCCGGGCGTCGGCCCCGAGCACAGCTACCTGCGGGATGTGGGCCGGGCGGAGTATGCCGCCGTCACCGACGACGAGGCGCTCACTGCCCTGCGCCTGGTGTCTGAGCTCGAGGGCATCATCCCGGCGCTGGAAACCGCTCACGCCTTCGCCTGGCTGGAGCAGCTCTGCCCCACCCTGGCGCCGGGCACCGAAGTGGTGGTGAACCTCTCCGGCCGCGGCGACAAGGACGTGAACACCGTGGCTGACCGGTTGGGGGATCAGCTGGCCGGCTGAGGCTCCCAGGGCAGCCGGGGCAGGTTGCTGAGCGCATCGCGCTGGCTGTCTGCCCAGATCCGGGCCATCTCGCCGAGCAGCTTGGAGCCCCGCTCCAGGCGCAGGTGCTGGGAGATGGCCAGCGAATTGCGCGGATAGAGCGCCACCTCGAACGGGGGCCCCACCGTGAGGTTGGAGCGCCGGGTGATCACCTGGGAAATCAGGCAGAGGCGGGTGGCATCCTCCAGCGACATCCCGTAGTCACCCACCACATCGAGGGGAGGCTTGCCGTATTTGCTCTCGCCGATCTGCAGGAACGGCGTTTCCGGCGTGGCCATGATCGCGTTGCCCTGGGCGTAGATCCGGTAGAGGCCGTGGTCGTTGCCGGCGATCTGGCCGCCAAGGATGAAGGTGGCCTCACCGCTCGCTCCCACCTGCTTGAGGGCGCTCTCGTTCTCGTTCTGCACCGCCACGCTCAGGCGGCCGATGTAGGCCGCCGCCTCGAACAGATGGCGGCAGCTGAGCAGGTCCGGTCCGGCGGTCCGGTCATCAGCTGCAGCGCTGGCCGGCGCCCCCACGGCCGCCGGAGTGGCGGCGGCGCTGAGGTCGCGGCGGATCCAGTTGAGGATCGCCTGGGTGGTGGCCAGGTTGCCAGCCGCCAGAAGAACGAACAGCCGGTCAGGCGCCGGCTGGAACACGTGCAGCTTCCGGTAGCTGGAGATGTAGTCCACCCCCGCATTGGTGCGGGAGTCGGCGCACATCACCAGACCCTCCTTGAGCAGGAAACCGACGCAGTAAGTCATGGCGCCATGCTCTCAAGCCGCCGGCCGCTCAACTGAGCAACCGCTGCAGGCTGGCGGCCACCGAGCGCACCGCCGCCCGGGCGGTGGCGTAGGCCATCCGCATCGGCCCCACCAGGGCCACGTGCCCCTGGCTGCCGTCGCCGGTGCGGTAAGTGGCCTGCACGAGTGCGCAGTCCTGCAGGGCGGGATGGGGATTTTCGGCACCGATCCAGACGCCTTCGCTGGGTCTGCCGTCAGGTTGCAGCAGCAGATGGGGGTCTTCCTCCACCAGCTGCACCAGCGGCCGCAGCGTGGCGGTGCGGCTGAATTCCGGCTGCCCCAGCAATCCCCCCAGCCCGAGCGCGAGGGCGCCGTCGGCATCGCCCGGTCGGGCCATGCGGTGGCTGCGGAGCGCCTCGCGCAGCAGCCAGCCGCTGCGCTGCAGTTGAGGCGGCAGGGCGTTCCAGGGGATTGGCTGGCCCGGATGCAGGCTGAGCTGATCCATCACCCAGCGCTCGAGCGGCAGCAGCTCGGGGGCCGCCGCCGGTGGCAGATGCAGGTTCAGGCAGCTGGTCATCACGGCGTTCTCCACCAGGAACACCAGCAGGCGGTCGCCGCTGGGCACCAGGCGCACGGCCTGAAGGGCGGAGCGATCGCCCTGGGGGCGTGTGATCAGGCTCAGCAGGCCGGTGAGATCAGCCAGCCGCCGCGCCAGATGCAGCAGCAGATCGTCGAGGGCAGCCCAGCGCAGGCTCAGCCCCAGCAGTTCCTGCTCCAGTTGCAGCGCTCCGGCACCGGGGGGTGGCAGCAGGCTGTCCACGTAGAGGCGGTAGCCGCGCTGGCTTGGAATACGCCCGGCAGAGGTGTGCGGCTGCACAAGCAGGCCCTGTTGCTCCAGCGCCCCCATGGCCGAACGCACCGTGGCAGGTGAGGTCTGGAAGCCGAAGCGTTGCACCAGGGTGCGGCTCCCCACGGGCTCGACCGTGTCCACGTAATGCTGCACCGTTGCCTGCAACACCTGCTGATGGCGGCGGCTGAGGTGAGGCAACGAGGGGCTAGTCAACGGATGGTGCGCGAACCGTAACCGATACCAACGACGCCGCTGGCCAACAGGAACACCATTTCGTCTGGGCAACAAGGCCGCTAGGTGTTGGTTCGGGTTTCATGGCTGATCGCTTGGATGGCAGCAGGCAGAAGCCAGTGAAGCGTTGGCAGCGGCCGCAGTCGACAGTGAATCCAACCTGACCCTTGAGGACACCAGCGTGCCCAGGATCGCCGAGACCACTCCGCTCACAGGCGCGGCCCCTGTTGCTCATGGAGCGGTGCGGCTGGAGCAGGCGATCACCCTCCACGATCTCCAGCGTCAGCACGTGCAAAAGAGGAGCGGGGTCCTAACCCGCCGGGTCGGCCAGTCCCTGCTTGTTGCGCAGCTCAGCACCATCACCGCCACAAACTGTGGAGCTGCTCCGGCGTCAGAGGCTGGAGCCGATCTGGGCCAGCCCGTCTTACCGCCGCAGCTCCGCTGACTGCGGTAAGAGGAGTACCTGTCCCGCGCCATCGGTCTGGTAGCGCTGCTCAGTAACGCGGCACCGACCGATCGACCTGGACGCTCCAGGCATCGATGCCCCCCTCCAGGTTCCAGACCCGCTCGAAACCCTGCTGCTCCATCAACCAGCAGCCGAACTGCCAGCTGCGCATGCCGGCATGGCAGAGCACCACCACCTCACGCTCGCGGTCGAGCAGCGCGTCGATCCGGCTGACCCATTCCGAGGAGCGGCTCAAGGGCAGATGGATCACTCTCTGCTGCAGCGCGGCCATGGCCAGCTCTGCCGGTTCCCGCACATCCACCAGCTGCAGATCGGCACCCTCGTTGAGCCGCTGCTGCAGCTCCCGTGCCTGCAACGGGGCCGGGGTGGGGGTGGTTTGGCTTTCCTGGGGCATGGGTGCGGGCATGGGCGTGGTGGCTGGCCGGGTGTGCGTTGACGATGCACGGAGGCGGCTTCATGCATAAGGATGAGGCCATTCCTGCGCGCTACGCATGAAGATCCGCCCATTCCTGGCGGCGATCCTGGCCGTGGCCGTCACGCTGCTGCTGATCGGAGCGGCGGGCTGGGTGGTGCTCTGGCGCAGCAGCCCCCTCGCCCTGCAGCACCAACCCCTCACCCTGCCACTGGCGGCTCGCTTCATCCCCCGGCAGGCCTCGCTGAGCCTGCACCTGCTGGTCCCGCCCGACCAGCTCGGGGCCTACGCCCGGGCCGTGGCGCCGCCCCGCCAACGCCGCCATGCCGCCGCCGCCCTTGAGCAGCTGCGGGACGGGGCCTTCGCCGCCGCCGGCCTCGACTACGCCGAGGAACTGGCCGGCTGGGTGGGGGAGGAGTCCAGTGTCGCGCTGCTCACCCCGGCGGGTGCGTCACAGCCGGCGGGCTGGTTGCTGGCCCTGCGCAGCCGTGAGTCGGAGGGGGCTCGGCGCTTTCTGCAGCGCTTCTGGCAGACCCGCAGCCTGGCCGGCAACGAGCTGCAGGTGAGCACCTATCGAGGCATGGGGCTGATCAGCGGCCGGGGCGCCCTGCTGGGCCAGAACGCCCTGCCCCTGGCCACCGCCTTGATCGACGACCGGCTGGTGCTGATCGCCTCGGGTCGGGGGGTGCTGGAGCAGGCGCTGGATGTCTCCCAGATCGATGAACTCAACCAGGCCGGCGACCCCCGCCTCGCCACCGCCGTGGCCACCCTCGGCCAGGGCGTGGCCCTGGTGGTGGCCCGCCCCGACAGCTTCACCCCTTGGCTGGCTGCTTCCCCTTTCGTCGCAGCACAGCAGGAGGTGCTCGGCCTGGTGGCAGCTCTGGCGCCCCGAGGCCGCACCCTCGACCTCAACGGCCGCCTTGAGCTGCGCCACGCCCCCGCAGCACTGGCGCTCACGCCCACGCCGGATCTGCTGGCGGGCCTGCAGGGGCCCTCGGACAGCCTGGCGATGATCCAGAACCCCGCCCTGCTCTCAGCTCCTGCTGCACCAGGAACAGCTGCCTCAGCGGCAGCCATCGCTACCGCCTCCAGCCCGGATTCCGCCGGCTCCGATGGGGACGCCACGGACAGTGCCGCTGCCGATGGTGACGGAGACACCACCATCCCCAGCCCTGAAGCCACCAGCAGCGTCCCCGCCGACATTCCGGATGTCTGGTCGGAGCTGGTGGCACCTGTCCTCGCCCAAGCCCTCGCGAGCCTGCCGGGGGTGCTGCCCCCGCTGGTTGTTGCCCAGGATCCAGGCCCCCTGCTGTTGAGCCATAGCTCCCGCGGCTGGCTGCTGGCCACGGCTCCTGACAGCCCCGCCATCGCCTCGATCAGCGACGTGCTGGCGCGCAAAGGCCTGATCGCTGCTCCGCTGAGCCGCAATGGCAAAACGCTGCAGCTCTGGACCCAGCTGACCGCCGGCAATTCCCGCAGCCACCCCGACCAACTGGACGCCGCCATCGCCGGCGCCCGCCTCGACCAGCGCGGTGTGGCCTGGTGGAGTGAGGGCATCACCGCCCTCACCGGTCTGCTGGAGGGGGCCGCGCCGCCCAGCGAGAGGCTGGCCCAGCTTCAGGGCCTGGAGGATCAGGCCGCGCCCCTGCAGTGGGCCATGGCCGCCCCGTCGGCCCGTGCGCTGCTGGCCCGCTGGGACCCCTGGCTGCTGCTCACCGGCCTGGCCGGCGAGCCGCTCGCTCCCACTGTGCAGGGCCTGGCGGTGAGCCTGGAGAGCGATCCTGCCGCCGCGGCCCCGGCACTGCGGCTGCATGGCCGCCTGGAGCTGGGCTGAGGCCATGGCCGCTGCGGAGCTGCTGCTACTGCGCCATGGGGTCGCGATCGATCGCCAGCTGGCGGCCGATCGCGGCCTGGACGACGAGGCACGGGCGCTCACCGCCGCCGGCCGCCGGCGCACCGCCGCCGTGGTGCGCCGTCTCGTGACGCTCGGACTGGCTGTGGATCCACTGCTCACCAGCCCATTGCTGCGTGCGCACCAGACGGCGGAGCTGGCCCGCGAGGGCGGACTGGCCCTCCACCGCTTCGAGGTCTGCGGGGAGCTGGCCCCGGGTGGTGACCCAGCGCCGCTGCTGGAGCGCTGGTTCAGCGCCGGGGGCGAAGGCGCCGAGCGGCCCAGCCCCTGGCGGCGCCTGGCGCTGGTGGGGCATGAACCCGATCTCAGCGAGCTGGCCTGCCGGCTCTGCGGCGCCCCTCCCGGCGCCCTGCGCCTGCGCAAGGCCGGTGTGGTGGTCCTGGCGCTTCCCTGGCAGGCTCCGGTGCCTTCCGGTGGTTCCGGGCAGGCGCGCGGCTGGGAGGCTGCCCTGGGCCGCACGCGGCTCACCCTGCTGCTCTCCCCCCGCGCTCTGCTGGGGGAGGGCTGAGGCGCGGACGCCGCTGAAACGGGGCCCTGGTGGCCGGTCGGCGGTGTTACGGCGCGGCTGTCAGGAATGGATCTAGGTTTCGATCAACAGCGTGGAAGCTCGGCATGGCAACGGATGGGGCGCCGGCGGTCACGGATTTCTCAGCGGCCGGTGACTCCGCCACAACTCCAGCGGCCACCCCGTTGGCCAGCGAACCTGTCGCGGCCCAGCCGGCCATGCCGGCGTTCCGCCCCGGCCTTGAAGGGGTGCCGGCCACCCAGTCCGCCATCTGTGACATCGACGGCCGCAACGGCGTGCTCACCTACCGGGGCTATCCGGTGGAGCAGCTCGCCAACCACAGCAGCTTCCTGGAAACCGCCTACCTGCTGATCTGGGGTGAGTTGCCCACGGGCGAGCAGCTGCGTCGCTTCGAGTACGAGGTGCAGATGCACCGGCGGGTGAGCTTCCGCATCCGCGACATGATGAAGTGCTTCCCGGCCGACGGGCACCCCATGGACGCGCTGCAGTCGAGCGCAGCCTCACTGGGCCTGTTCTATTCGCGCCGCGCCCTCGACGACCCCCAGTACATCGAGGAGGCGGTGGTGCGGTTGATCGCCAAGATCCCCACGATGGTGGCGGCCTTCCAGCTGATCCGCAAAGGCCAGGACCCGATCCAGCCCCGCGACGACCTGTCGTACTCGGCCAATTTCCTGTACATGATCACCGAGCGGGTGCCTGACCCGATGGCGGCCCGCATCTTCGATGCCTGCCTGATCCTCCA
Source organism: Synechococcus sp. MW101C3 (assembly GCF_002252635.1). NCBI lineage: Bacteria > Bacillati > Cyanobacteriota > Cyanophyceae > Synechococcales > Synechococcaceae > Synechococcus > Synechococcus sp. MW101C3. Next base: position 36,552 of record NZ_NQKX01000005.1, on the reverse strand, counting down.
CGCCGAACACTCGCTCAACGCCAGCACCTTCAGTGCCCGCGTCACCGCCAGCACCCTCACCGATCCCTACGCGGTGGTGGCCTCGGCCGTGGGCACCCTGGCCGGCCCGCTGCATGGCGGCGCCAACGAAGACGTGCTCACCATGCTCGACCAGATCGGCAGCGAAGACCGGGTGGAGGCCTACCTCGAGCGGGCGGTGGCCGAGAAGCAGAAGATCATGGGCTTCGGCCACCGCGAGTACCGCGTCAAGGATCCCCGTGCCGTGATCCTGCAGGAGCTGGCCGAGGAGCTGTTCGACCGCTTCGGCCACGACCACATGTACGACGTGGCCCGACGGCTCGAGAAGGCTGCTGAAAGCCGCCTCGGCGCCAAGGGGATCTATCCGAATGTGGATTTCTATTCCGGGCTCGTGTACCGCAAGCTCGGCATCCCCCGCGACCTCTTCACGCCGATCTTCGCGATCGCGCGGGTGGCCGGCTGGCTGGCCCACTGGAAAGAGCAGCTCGGTGCCAACCGGATTTACCGGCCTACGCAGATCTACACGGGGGCGTCCGGCAAGACCTGGTTGCCCATCGACACCCGATCCAGCGGTGCGGGCGCTTAACTTGCCCTCGTCGGTTCGGTTTCGAGTTCGGACGCCGTGGAGATCATGACCACAGCCGCGACCCTGTCGCCTCCCCCGGTCCTCGAGGCGGCGGTGCCCCCCGGCATCGACCTGCAGAGCGGATTCACCACCATCCTGGAGGGCTTCGGCCTCAGCCCCGCCGCCGCCCATCTCATCTGGCTGCCCCTGCCGATGCTGCTGGTGCTGGTGGCCGCCGTGGTGGGCGTGCTGGTGAACGTGTGGCTGGAGCGCAAGATCTCCGCCGCCGTCCAGCAGCGCATCGGCCCGGAGTATGCCGGTGCCCTCGGGGTGCTGCAGCCCCTGGCCGATGGCCTCAAGCTGCTCTTCAAGGAAGACGTGATCCCGAAGCGGGCCGATGGCCTGCTGTTCACGCTCGGCCCCGTGCTGGTGCTGATCCCCGTGATCCTCTCCTGGCTGGTGGTTCCCTTCGGCCAGCACCTGGTGATCAGCGATGTGGGGGTGGGCATCTTCCTCTGGATCGCCCTCAGCAGCATCCAGCCGATCGGTCTGCTGATGAGCGGCTACTCCAGCAACAACAAGTATTCGCTGCTGGGCGGCCTGCGGGCAGCGGCTCAGTCGATCAGCTACGAGATCCCGCTCGCCCTGGCCGTGCTGGCCGTCGTGATGATGAGCAATTCGCTCAGCACCGTCGACATCGTCAATCAGCAGAGCGGCGCCGGCATCCTCAGCTGGAACATCTGGCGTCAGCCGGTGGGCTTCCTGATCTTCTGGATCTGTGCCCTGGCCGAATGCGAGCGCCTGCCCTTCGACTTGCCCGAGGCCGAGGAGGAGCTGGTGGCCGGCTACCAAACGGAGTACGCCGGCATGAAGTTCGCCCTCTTCTACCTGGGCAGCTACATCAACCTGGTGCTCTCCGCCCTGCTGGTGGCGGTGCTCTACCTGGGTGGCTGGGGCTTCCCCCTGCCGGTCGAATGGCTGGCCGGCGCCCTTGGTCAGTCGGTGGACGCTCCGCTGGTGCAGGTCATCACCGGGTCTGTCGGCATCGTGATGACCGTGCTGAAGGCCTACCTGCTGGTGTTCATCGCGATCCTGCTGCGCTGGACCCTGCCACGGGTGCGCATCGACCAGCTGCTGGATCTGGGCTGGAAGTTCCTGCTGCCCATCGCCCTGGTGAATCTGCTCGTCACCGCCGGGCTCAAACTGGCCTTTCCCGCCTTTTTCGGCGGTTGAGCCTGGGGCCAGCCATCATGACCCCACCGGCCCTCAGGCCTTGACCCAGGCCCGCTGAGCCCACCGCTTTCCTCCTCCGTCCCTCTCCTCGAATTCCGCCACGCCCATGTTCGGTTTTCTCCAAAAGGTCGGCGACTACGCCAAGGACGCCGTCGGTGCCGCCAGCGCCATCACCCAGGGGCTTTCGGTCACCTTCGATCACCTGCGCCGCCGGCCGATCACGGTGCAGTACCCCTACGAAAAGCTGATCCCTTCGGAGCGCTACCGCGGCCGCATCCACTTCGAGTTCGACAAGTGCATCGCCTGCGAGGTGTGCGTGCGGGTCTGTCCGATCAATCTGCCGGTGGTGGATTGGGCGATGAACAAGCAAACGAAGAAGAAGGAGTTGCGCAACTACTCGATCGATTTCGGGGTGTGCATCTTCTGTGGCAACTGCGTGGAGTATTGCCCCACCAATTGCCTCTCGATGACCGAGGAGTACGAACTGGCGGCGTTTGATCGCCATAGCCTCAACTTCGACAACGTCGCCCTCGGTCGCCTGCCCACCAGCGTCACCAGCGACCCTGCCGTGGTGGCTCTGCGCGAGCTGGCCTATCTGCCCGCCGGCGAGCTCGATCCCCACACGGTGGATCCCGCCAGCCCCCGGGCCGGCAAACTGCCTGAACAGGTGCTGGCCGCGTCCAGCTCCACCACCACCACCACCGCCAGCGAGGAAGGGGTCTGATGACGATCGCCTCCACCACCCAGCTGATCTGCTTCGTGGCGCTCTCCATCACCTTGGTGCTGGGAGCCCTCGGGGTCGTGCTGCTGCCGAACATCGTCTATTCCGCCTTCCTGCTCTGCGGTGTCTTCCTCTCGGTGGCGGGCCTCTACCTGCTGCTGAACGCCAGCTTCGTGGCCGCCGCCCAGGTGCTCGTGTATGTGGGCGCAGTGAACGTGCTGATCCTGTTCGCGATCATGCTCGTGAACAAGAAGGAAGACCTCTCTGAGATCCCCCGTCTTGCCCTGCGGCGCCTGCTCTCCGGTGGCGTCTGCCTCGGCCTGTTCCTGCTGCTGCTCCGGGTCGATCTCACCACTCCCTGGGCCGTTCCAGGTCCGGCCTCCCTCGGTGAAGGCGCCACCATCCGTATCGGCGAGCATCTCTTCAGCGACTACCTGCTGCCCTTCGAGCTCGCTTCGGTGCTGTTGCTGATGTCGATGATCGGCGCCATCGTGCTGGCCCGCCGCGATGTGTTCGGCACCGACCTCACCACCGGCGAAGACGTCGATCAGGGCCTGATCGAGAAGGTTCGCCCGCCCCTGCTCCTCGATCCCCCCACCCCATCTCCCTCCGCCCTTCAGGAGACCCTCTGATGCCGATCGAAACACCCATCGATGTGCCGCTCCAGGCCTACCTGGTGCTGGCTGCCGTTCTCTTCTGCACGGGGGTGTGGGGCCTGATCAACAGCCGCAACGCCGTACGCGTGCTGATGAGCATCGAGCTGATGCTCAATGCCGTCAACATCAACCTGATGGCCTTCTCCAGCTACATCGATGGCCAGGAGATCCGCGGCCAGGTGTTCGCCATCTTCGTGATCACCGTGGCGGCCGCAGAGGCGGCGGTGGGTCTGGCCATCCTGCTCTCCCTCTACCGCAACCGCGAAACCGTCGACATGGAGCGCTTCAACCTGCTGCGCTGGTAGCGGCACGGTTCCGTCATGCAGCTCCAGCGGGTCTGGCTGATTGTTCGTGCCCACAGCCAGGCCGCCCAGCGCAAGGCCCGCATCTGCGCGGAGGATCTGCGCAACCAGGGCGTGCATGTGGCCGTGGCCGTCAGTGGTCTCGCCTCCAACCCCTTTCCGGGGCTCCTGGCCAGCGAACCGCTCCTGCCCGATCTCACCGTCGTGCTTGGCGGCGACGGCACGGTGCTGGGGGCGGCCCGCCATCTGGCGCCCCTGCAGGTGCCGATCCTGAGCTTCAACATCGGCGGCCACCTTGGCTTCCTCACCCACGAGCGCAAGCGGCTCGTGCTCAGCTCAGGCTCCAGTGAGGACAACCTCTGGCAGCGGCTGCGCGATGACCGCTTCGCTCTGGAGCGGCGCATGATGCTGGAGGGCCGGGTGGTGCGCAGTGACGGCAGCGTGGATGGCGAGCCGATCCACCGCGCCCTCAACGACTTCTACTTCCGGCCCAGCCTTGATGAGGTGTCGCCCACCTGTGTGCTGGAGCTGGAGATCGACGGCGAAGTGGTGGACCAGTTCCGCGGGGACGGCCTGATCATCGCCACCCCAACCGGCTCCACCGGCTACTCGATGGCGGCGGGCGGTCCGATCCTCCATCCCGGCATCGACGCGATCGTGGTCAACCCGATCTGCCCGATGAGCCTCTCCAGTCGGCCGATCGTGGTGCCACCCCGGGCGATGCTGGCGGTGTGGCCACTGGGGGAAACCAGTCGCCGGGTGAAGCTCTGGAAAGATGGCGCCCATGCCACCGTGCTCGAACCGGGTGACCGCTGCGTGGTGCAGCGCTCCAGCCACGACGCACTGATGGTGGTGCTCGATCAGAGCCCCTCCTACTACCGCACCCTCAGCCACAAGCTGCACTGGGCCGGTGACCTCACCGCTGCGGAGCCGTCGCCGAACTAGGCCGTCGCCCAACGGGTCTGTTGCGGCCCATGCTGGAGGGGTTAGCCCCGGAGAACGGCGTTGGCCCTGGAGATCGAGCGGCGCTTCCTGGTGCATGGCGACGGCTGGCGGCCGCAGGTGCGCTGGAGCCGCCCGCTGCGGCAGGGTTACCTCACGCGCGACGCCGCTGGTGTCACCGTGCGGGTGCGCCTCGGGGAAGACACCGCCATCGACCAGGCCCGGCTGACGATCAAGGCGGCCGCCGCCGGCATCGCCCGCCACGAGTTCGAGTATCCGATTCCCGCCACCGATGGGGAGGCATTGCTGAGCCTGGCGGCCCACCGCCTCGGCAAGACCCGCTATGGCCTCGATCTGCCGGGCGGCGACTGGGTACTCGATGTGTTCGAGCCCCCGAATGCGCCGTTGGTGCTGGCGGAAGTGGAGCTGGAGCGGGCCGATCAGCCCCTGGTGGTGCCTCCCTGGTGCGCCCTGGAGGTCACCGGCCGCCTGGAGCTCAGCAATGCCTCCCTGTCGATCACGCCGCTGTCGCAGTGGCCTGAGGACGAGCGCCGGGCCGTACTGGCGGCGATGGGCCTCAGAGCCCCGGCGACGGGGCCGGCAGATTGCAGCAGTTGAAGCCGTCCCGGCAGATCTTGCCGTTGTCCATCGCCCAGTTCAGCAGCGCCACCCGGTTCTTCGCGCCGGTTTTGGTGAAGATGTTGCTGACGTGATTGTCGACGGTGCGTTTGCTGATCATCAGCTGCTCGCCGATTTCCTGATTGGTGAGGCCGGTGGCCACCAGGCTGATGATCTCCAGCTCCCGTTCGGATAAGCCGGTTCGCGGCGCGCTGAGGTCGTCTCGAACGGACATCAACGCACTCCGCCTGACTGGATGCATCCTAGACAGCCCCTCCAACACCTCCCCACGGACGCCCACCGCCACGGTCAGGCCGCACTCGAGCCAGCCGGGGGTGCTGCCGGCCTGGGGGGCCTGGATGGTGCCGCTCTTCACGCATGATGGGCGCTGGTTGTTTCCCGGTTGTCGTGCTGCTGCAGCGGGCCATCGCGCGTGGAGCGTTCGCGGTCACGGCGGAAGTGATGCCGCCCAGGGGCGGTGATCCGAGCCGCACCCTGGCGATGGCCAGGCTGCTGAAGGGGCGGGTGCACGCGGTCAATGTCACCGACGGGAGCCGTGCGGTGATGCGCATGAGCAGCCTGGCCCTCTGCCGCCTGCTGCTCGACGCAGGGCTCGAACCGGTGCTGCAGCTGGCCTGCCGGGATCGCAACCGCATTGCCCTGCAGGCAGAGCTGCTGGGCGCTCATGCGCTGGGAATCCGCAACCTGCTCTGCCTCACGGGCGACCCGGTGCGGGCCGGCGATCAGCCGAACGCCCGGCCGGTGAACGAGTTGGAGGCGGTGCGGCTGTTGCAGCAGGTGAGCGATTTCAATGCCGGCCGTGATCCGCTGGGAGGCTCGCTCCCTGATGGCCCTACCGCCTTGTTCGCCGGCGCCGCCGCCGATCCCCAGTCCCCCAGCTGGAGCGGCCTGCGCCGCCGCCTCAGCCGCAAGCAGGCTGCTGGCGCCAAGTTCCTCCAGACCCAGATGGTCATGGAGGCGAGCGTGTTGCGCCGCTTCTGCGAGGAGATCGCCGCGCCGCTGGGCCTCCCGGTGCTGGCGGGGGTGTTTCTGCTCAAATCCGCCCGCAACGCCGAATTCATCAACCGTGTGGTGCCCGGCGCCTCCATTCCCCAGCACGTGATCGAGCGTCTTGCGGCAGCGGCAGATCCAGCCAGTGAGGGGATCAGGATCGCAGCGGAGCAGGTTACGAGTTTCCGTGAGATCGCCCAGGGCGTGCACCTGATGGCTGTGAAGGCCGAAGAGCGGATCCCCAACATCCTCAGCCTCGCCGGCATCGAGGCGATCGATCCGCTCACGGCATGCCCATCCGCCTGACACTGGGGCAGGCGCATCCAGAGTTGTTCAGCCGCCGCGCTGGCTGGCGGTGAGATCGTTGCCCAGCAGATCGGCGAGGGCCTTTTGCTCGGGGGAGGGTAGAGCCACATCCTGGCGGCGTACATCGGTGATCAGCCAGTCGAGGGCGGCCTCTTGGAGGTCGAAATGGTCACCATTGCTGTCCACGCAATAACGGCCAAACACCAACTTCTCGGTGAGCCTGACTCCAGCCCCGATGCGGGAGTAATCGAAGATGATCGAGTTGTCGATCGTGGCGCCTTCGCAGATGTGGCAGCTGGGGCCGATCATGGCTGGTCCGATGATCGTGACCCCCGGTTCGATCCTGCTCATGCCGCCCACGTAAACGGGCCCCTGCACGTTGATCTTGTCCCAGTCGGCCGCTACGTTCAGGCCTGTGAACACGCCGGGCCGCACCTCGCGGCCAGGGATCGAAACCTTGCGAACCTTCCCCAGCAGCACGCTCCGGATCGCCTGCCAGTAATCCGGCACCTTGCCGATGTCCACCCACTCGAAATCCATGGGCAGCGCGTAGAAAGGTGCCCCTGCCGCCACCAGACGGGGAAACAGATCAGCGCCGATGTCGAAGGGCACGCCGGCGGGAACGTGGTCGAGCACCTGGGGCTCGAAGATATAAATGCCGGTATTGATCATGTCGCTGGCGGCCTCTTCCACCGAGGGCTTCTCCTGAAAGGAGAGCACTCGAGAGTTGTCGTCAGTGACCACGACACCGTAGCTGCTCACCTGATCTTTCGGCACCCGCTTGGTGATCAGGCTGGCGACCGCTCCTTTCTTCTTGTGCCGCCGCACCGCTTCGGTAAGGTCGAGGTCGATCAGGGCATCGCCGCAGAGCACCACGAAGGTGTCGTCGAAAAAGGTCTGAAAGGTCTGAATCTTCTTGATGCCGCCTGCAGAACCCATGGCTTCGCCAATCAGTTCGCCGTCGTCCTGAATGTGGCCTTCGAAGCTGTAGGCGATCTCCACGCCGAAGCGTTGCCCATCACGGAAATAGTTCTCGATCTCTGCCGCCAGGTGCGACACATTGACCATGATCTCGTTGAATCCATGCTCCCGGAGCAACTCCAGCAGGAACTCCATCACCGGCTTCTGCAGGATCGGAATCATCGGCTTGGGAATCGTGTGGGTGATGGGCCTCACCCGTGTTCCCTTGCCGGCTGCGAGGATCATCGCCTTCATGGGCGCCTTACTGCTCGGTTGGTTCTGCATGCACCCTAATTAAGGGCGTCAGGCTGCCAGTGCCGGCCTAGCCGGCAAGGGAGCTGGCACGGCCGGCCAGGAGCCTGTGGCGGTTGCGGCAGCGCTCTGACTGGGAAGCGGAAGCGTGCATTCGGCCTCGCGTGCGCGGCGCAGGTGCAGCGGCCCGAACAGGCCCCCTTCCTGCCGCAGATCGATGCGTCCCTGTGAACAGAGGAACAACAGCGCCCAGAACACCCCCACCCGGTCGTGATCAAGATCGGGGGGCGCTGCGTCTTTCCAGGCCTCCACCAGCGCATCGAAGTTCACCCACTCCAGGGCCTCTGGCCACTGCTGCAGGAAGAAGCTCAGGGCGGCAGTGGTTTCAGGCAGTTTCTCCCGGTGGGCCAGGGCGCTCACCTGCTCGATCGCGTCGCGTTCGCTGTAGGGGCGGCTGCGCGGCTTGTGGCGCCGCGGGCCGCTATCGCTCTCCAGCCGCTCGGCGATGTCTTCCAGCTGGCGGATCAACTCGCCGAGGCTCACGGGCCGCTGCAGCGGCGGCGGTGCCACGGGCCTGCGCCAGAGTTGTCGCTCCGGCCGATGGGGCAGCTGGATCCCCAGCGACCAGCTGTCCTCGCCCGGATCCTCGCTCTCGCAAGGATCGGCGACCAGGGCAATGGGCGGAAAGGTCTGGCGTTCCAGCACTTCGGCCTTGAGGCCCACCAGCACTGATGCCGCCAGAAATGCCTCGCTGGTGGCGGCGAGATCCTGCTCATAGCTGCCGCCCTGGCCGGAGCTGAGGGCCACCAGGCGTGGCACCTCGATGCGCTGACGCAGCTGATCGAGGAAACCGTCCACCACGGCGATCACATCGACATCCCAGGGGTCGAGGTCACCGCGCTCGGCGGCCTCCTGCAGCAGGCGGATCGCCAGCCTGGCGCCTGCGTTCGGCACAGTTCTCCCCGATCTGCCGGAAACGTACCCGGTCTGAGGCGACTCAGCCAGCGGCATCCGCTGCCGCGGATCCCCCTGAACTTTCTCCGGCGGCCGGCAACAGGGCCAGCTGGGCGTCCACGGTGGCGCGGTAACGCTGCAGGTCGTCTTCCAGCTCGCGGATGCGCACCTGCTGGGCGTCAATTTCGCTGCGGTCCTGCATCAATTCCACTTTCTTCACCACGCCGATCCACACGGCGAACACCCAGGCGGCGGTGGCGCCGATGCCACCCACCACCAGCAGCAAGGCCGCCAGCGGCAGGGTGACCGCGGCTCCCGGCAGGAAGCGCACGGTGGTGGGATCGGTGTTCTCCAGCGTGAACATCACCGTGGCGAGGCCGAAACTGAAGATCAGCAGGAAATTCAGCTGTCGCATGGCGGGTGGTGGGTCGAGGCTCTGAATCGGGGGCGCATGGCTGGCAGGCCGGTGGCAGCCTCAGCGGAGCGATCCCGTCGACCAGTTTGCGGCACCTGAGCGGAATTGGGCGCAAGCCGTCGCACAGTGCTGGTGATGGTGCTGGGCAGCCGGCAGGATCTCGATTCGCTCAGCCCAGGGCGGGCGCATGGAGCAGGGGCGGCGCCAAGGCCAGCTGCTTGCCCACCGCCCCCCGGATCAGCCCCTTGGGCGTGGGGCCCACCACCTTGGTGAGGGCAACGTCCTCACGGGCCACGAGCGCTTCGATCGAGGCGCGGTAGCTGTCGGTGACGAGGCGAGGGTAAAGACCGATGCCGATGATCGGCACCAGCAGGCAGGAGATCACGTAGATCTCGCGCGGTTCGGCATCCACCAGGCGGGTGTGGGCCGCCAGCTCCACGTTCTCCTTGCCGAAGAAGATCTCGCGCAGCATCGAGAGCAGGTACACCGGAGTGAGGATCACCCCCACGGCCGCCAGGGCTGCCATCACGATGCGGAAGCTGAGCGCATAGGCCTCACTGTTCACGAAGCCCACGAACACCATCAGTTCCGACACGAAGCCACTCATGCCAGGCAGGGCCAGGGACGCGAGCGAGCAGATCGTCCAGAGGGCGAACATCTTGCGCATCTTCTGGCCCACGCCGCCCATCTCATCGAGCTGAAGCGTGTGGGTGCGGTCGTAGGTGGCGCCCACCAGGAAGAAGAGGCTGGCACCGATCAGGCCGTGGCTCACCATCTGCAGCATGGCGCCGCTGGTGCCGAGGGCACTGAAGCTGCCGATGCCGATCAGCACGAAGCCCATGTGGCTGATCGAGCTGTAGGCGATCTTGCGCTTGAGGTTGCGCTGCGCGAAGGAGGTGAGTGCCGCATAAATGATGTTCACCACCCCCAACACCACCAGCAGCGGCGCGAACTGGGCGTGGGCCTCGGGCAGCAGCTGAACGTTGAAGCGCAGCAGGGCGTAGCCGCCCATCTTCAGCAGAATGCCGGCCAGCAGCATGTGCACCGGTGCTGTGGCCTCGCCGTGGGCGTCTGGCAGCCAGGTGTGCAGCGGCACGATCGGCAGCTTGACCCCGAAGGCGATCAGCAGGCCCGCGTAGGCCAGCATCTGGAAGCGGGTGCCGAACTCCTTCGCCGCGAGAGTGGTGAATTCGAAGCTGGGCGTGCCGCCGCCATAAAAGCCCATGGCCAGGGCGGCCAGCAGGATGAACACCGAGCCGCCAGCGGTGTAGAGGATGAACTTGGTGGCGGCGTACTGGCGCTTCTTGGCGCCCCAGATCGCCAGCAGCAGATAGACCGGCAGCAGCTCCAGCTCCCAGGCCAGGAAGAACAGGAGCATGTCCTGCACAGCAAACACGGCGATCTGGCCGCCATCCATGGCCAGGATCAGGAAGTAGAAGAGCCGCGGCTTGAAGGTGACCGGCCAGGCGGCCAGCACCGCCAGCGCGGTGATGAAGCTGGTGAGCAGGATCAGCGGCATCGACAGCCCGTCGGCGCCCACCGACCAGGCCAGCCCCAGATCAGGCAGCCATTCCACCCGTTCCACCAGCTGGAGCCCCGCCACCGAGGGGTCGTAGCCGTTCAGGTAGGCCCCGGCGGTGACCAGAAAGGTGAGCAGGGCAACGCCGAGGGCGTACCAGCGGATTGTCTTGCCGTCGCCTGGGTCGGGGATGAAGGGGATCAGCAGCGCGGCTCCGATCGGCATCAGGATCGAAACGCTCAGCCAGGGGAAGGCCCCGGTGGAGGCTGTGCCCAGGGCCGCAAGGGCCTCCGGAGCAACGGCAGGGTCAAGCGGCACTGGCCAGGGAATTCGGTTCTGGACGGAGTGTAGAAATGCTCAACTGCCCAGTACCGCCCAGATATGGGATGACACACAGAGCCCGCGCCGAGGCGCGCACGGAGCGGACTCAGAAGCTGCTGAAGAGCAGCACCAGGGCGATCACGCCGCCGAACACGATCAGCGCATAGAACTGGGCGCGGCCGGTTTCGAAGTACTTGAGTCCTTCGCCGCTGCCCAGGGTCAGCAGGCCGGTGAGGTTCACCACCCCGTCCACCACCTTGGCGTCCACCTCCAGCACCTGACGGGCCAGCTTGCGGCTGCCTTTCACGAACAGGCGGTCGTTGATCGCATCCAGGTACCACTTGTTGGCCAGGAAGGCATTGATGGTGGGGAAGCGGGCGGCCACGGCGGTGGCCAGATCCAGCTTGTGCAGGGCGTAGGCCAGCACCGCGATGGTGATGCCGATCACGGAGATCGTCACCGAAGCGCCGGCCAGCGGCAGGAACTCGCCCCAGCTGAAGTGCTCGGCCATCTCGGCGGCCTCGCCGGGGTTGAGCAGGGCGGCGAAGCGGCTGTTCCAGGGCGTGCCGAGCAGGCCGATCAGCACCGAGGGAACGGCAAGGACCGCCAGTGGTGCGGCCATCTGCCAGCCCGATTCGTGCGGGTGGGAGGCGTGGGAGCCATGGCCCTCCTCATGGCTTTCCGGGGCCTTGCCGGCTGCCTGGAGCAGGGCACTGCGGACGCTGAGGTCACCGCCGCGGAAGCTGCCCTCGAAGGTGAGGAAGTAGAGCCGGAACATGTAGAAGGCGGTCATGCCGGCAGTCAGGAAGCCCACCGCCCAGAGCAGCGGGAAGGCGTTGAAGGCCTGGCCGAGGATTTCATCCTTGCTCCAGAAGCCCGCCAGCGGCGGAATGCCGCTGATCGCCACGCAGCCGATCAGAAAGGTGGTGGAGGTGACCGGCATGAAGCGGCGCAGCCCTCCCATCAGGCGCATGTCCTGGGCAAGCACCGGCTCATGGCCCACCACCTCTTCCATGGCATGGATCACCGAGCCGGAGCAGAGGAAGAGCATGGCCTTGAAGAAGGCGTGGGTGACGAGGTGGAACATGCCCGCCTCGGGAGCGCCGCAACCCATCGCCAGCATCATGTAACCCAGCTGTGACACGGTGCTGTAGGCCAGGCCCTTCTTGAGATCCATCTGGGTGAGGGCGATCGAGGCCCCCAGGAAGCAGGTGATCGTGCCGATCACGGCGATCACGGCCTGCACCAGCGGGAAGGGTTCGTAGACCGGCTGCAGCCTGGCCACCAGGAACACGCCGGCGGCCACCATGGTGGCGGCGTGGATCAGGGCGGAGATCGGGGTGGGACCCTCCATCGCATCGGGCAGCCACACGTGCAGCGGGAACTGAGCCGACTTGGCCATCGGGCCCATGAACACCAGCAGGCACAGCAGCACCGCCACGCCGTTGGAGAGCGAGCCTTCAGCCACGGCGGCGGAGAGGCCGGCGCCGATCTCCTCGAAGCCGAAACTGCCGGTGGCCCAGAACAGGCCGAGGATGCCGAGCAGCAGGCCGAAGTCGCCGACGCGGTTCACGATGAAGGCCTTCTGGGCGGCATGGGCGGCACCCTCGCGGTCGTACCAGAAGCCCACCAGCAGGTAGGAGCACATGCCCACCAGCTCCCAGAACACGTAGATCTCAAGCAGGTTGGGGCTGATCACAAGCCCCAGCATCGAGCTGCTGAACAGGGCGAGATAGGTGAAGAAGCGCACATAGCCCTTGTCGTGGGCCATGTAGCCATCGGAATACACCATCACCAGCAAGGCGATGGTGGTGACCAGCGACAGCATCACGGCGCCGAGGGCATCAACCCGGAACCCCATCTGCAGGTTGAAGGTGCCGGCGCTGGCCCAGTTGAAGAGCACTTCGGTGGCTGGCGCTCCGGCCAGCTGCTCCGCCAGCACGGCGTAACTCAGCACGGCTGCCGCCCCGATCAGGGTGATGAGCAGCAGGGCAACGGGCTTGCGCAGCCGGTTGACGGTGCGGTTGAAGCTGATCAGCCCGAGACCGGTGAGTGCCGCCCCCGCCAAGGGCAGAACGGGAATCAACCAGGCGATTTCAGCGGCCGATGTCATCCAGCTCCAGTTAGCGGCCCCGCGAGTGTAGGCAGCTTCCTGGGCACGGCCGGCCTGTGTGTGGGTGTGCGATCAGCCCAGCGTCCGTCCCAGGGGTCCGTTCAGAAAGGCGCTGGCCGCAGGCCCGATGTAGCGGTGGCTCCACCAGAACAGGCCGATGGCGATGGCGATCCCCAGCTGGGAAGGCCGCAGGAATTCTGTGAGTTGCAGCGTCTGGCGTCCGTCGATCACCGCCAGGAACGGCACCACGGAGGTGCGCGCCTTGAGCTGCTCGAAGGCCTCGCCGAAGCGCGCCCGCAGGCGTCGGTCGCCGTGCCAGACGGCAAACAGGTGATGGGCGATCAATCCGGCGCAGGTGACCACCATGAAGCTGCTGCCGATCCAGAGCAGGTGGGTGGCGCACCAGAGGATCTGACCGACGGCCTGCGGGTGGCGGCTGATGCGGATGATCCCGGTTTCGTAGAGGCGCACCTGGGGCTGCAGCAGCGCGGGGATCTCCAGCAGGTTGTAGGTGGCGGGATACAGAAAGAAGAAGCTGATCGCTGTTCCCACCCAGATCACGGGGATGAGTCCGGGGGTGCCCTGCAGGGTCCAGAGCCGCACCCCGTCATAGCGATGGGCGAGGAAGTACCCCACCACCACCACAGCGGCCGGAATGCTCACAGCCGCGAACAGCAGGCGCCAGGCCCGGGCCCCGATGCGCTGCTCCCCCCACACGCGCAGGGCGGCCCCGCCGCTGTGCAGCACCGCAAAGGCCACCAGCAGGGCAACCATCACCAGGCTGGTGTGGTGGAGCGGGGAAAGCACGGGGCAGAAGCTGCAGCGGCGATTCTGCTTCGTCCGCCGCGGCATGGCGTGCAGTGCGGCCCGGGCTTTGCTCCTAAAGTTCTCTGTTCATGCCGGCGTCCAGCCCCGGGGTCGTTCCATGGCTGATCTGCCGTTCACCCTTGATCAGCTGCGCATCCTGCGGGCCATCGCCAGCGAAGGCAGCTTCAAGAAGGCTGCCGACAGCCTTTACGTCACCCAGCCGGCGGTGAGCCTGCAGATCCAGAACCTGGAGAAGCAGCTCGATGTGTCGCTCTTCGACCGGGGCGGCCGCAAGGCCCAGCTCACCGAGGCGGGTCATCTCCTGCTCAGCTACTGCGACCGCATCCTGGGCCAGTGCCAGGAGGCCTGCCGCGCCCTCGACGACCTGCACAACCTCAAGGGCGGTTCCCTGATCGTGGGCGCCAGCCAGACCACCGGCACCTACCTGATGCCGCGCATGATCGGCCTGTTCCGGCAGAAGTATCCCGACGTGTCGGTGCAGCTGCAGGTGCACAGCACCCGGCGCACCAGTTGGAGCGTGGCCAACGGCCAGGTGGATCTGGCGATCATCGGCGGTGAGCTGCCCGGCGAGCTCAACGACCTGCTTCAGGTGATTCCTTACGCCAGCGATGAACTGGCCCTGGTGCTGCCGGTGAACCATCCCCTCGCCCGCCTGCCGGAACTCCACAAGGACGACCTCTACCGGCTCAGCTTCGTCTGCCTTGATGCCCAGTCCACCACCCGCAAGATGGTGGACCAGCTGCTGGCCCGCTCCGGCCTGGAAGTGCAGCGGCTCAAGATCGAGATGGAGCTCAATTCCTTCGAGGCGATCAAGAACGCCGTGCAGTCGGGATTGGGTGCCGCCTTCCTGCCGGTGGTGTCGATCGAGCGGGAACTGGCGACTGGATCCCTGCACCGTCCCAACGTGACCGACCTGCTGGTGCGCCGCCAGCTGAAGCTGATCACCCATCCGGCCCGCTACTGCTCCAGGGCTTCGGAAGCCTTCCGCCGCGAGGTGCTGCCGGTGTTCGCCAGCCCCGACAGCCCCTTGCGGCAGACCCCCCGCACCAGCCCTCCGGCCGAAGCCGCCACCACGGTGCTTCAGCCCGCCCCTTGAGCCCCCTGCACGAGCCCGGAGGCTCCTGCAGGCGGGGACTCGGGATCAGACTCAGAACTGGTCGCCTTCCGGGGTGATGCCCACGGCGTCGTCGGCAGCGCCGGCAATGCCCCGGGTCTGAAACTTGTTGCCGCTGATGTCGGTCTGGTAGACGCAGCGGACGATCGGCTTGTCGCGGATCGAGCCGATGTAGGCGAAGGTGTTCATGCGCTGCTTGCACTGGCGCATCTGCTCGGAGGTGACGGCGCCCTCCTTCTGCAGCACGCTCCAGTTCTCGCGGCGGATCACACAGCCCGGCTGCAGCGTCGGCTGGGTCACGAAGCTGCTGCTTGGGTTCATGGTGGTGTAGAGCTCCACGTCCATCACGAAGGCGCTCGCACCCCACTGCTTGCAGAACTCGGGGTCGGGCACGGCCAGGTCGAGTTGCTGGCTGCTGGCGATGTTGCCCTGGTTGCCCGCGGTGTTGCTGGAGAGGGCCGTGCCGATGCCGATGCCCACCACGAGCACCCCGGCCAGCACCGCGATCGTGGCCACGTTGAACACGAAGGGGCCGCCTCCGGGTTTGCCACCACCCCCACCCGGTGTGGCACCACCGCCACCGCCGCCACCCCCGTTGCGGGTGGGGCGGGCGGCGCGGGAGCGGTCGCCGGGATCCCGCTCATCGGCGGCGTCGTAACGGGAGCCGCGGCGGTCGTAGGCGTAGTCGGAGCTGGCGTAGTCCGACCCGGCGTAATCGGCGCTGGAGCGGCCGCGGCTGCCTCTGCCATCGCCTCTGGAGAAGGCGCTGCCATCACGGGAGCGGGTCATGTGGAAGCGGCACTGCGGGGCAGGCCCATGGAGTAGTTGAGAACCCGCGCGTCCGGGTTGTAGCGGAGTTCGCCCGCCTGCAGCAGCTGGCGGATCGTGCCCTCCAGCTCCGAACCGATGCGGCGCAGGTTGTATTCGGTGAGCTCGGCGCCGGCGAAACCGGCCACCAGATCACGGAAACGCTGCTGCACCTTCTGCAGCACGCCGGCGTCCCAGAGGAACTCGTTGTCCGGGTCGAGGTCGAGGGTCAGCTGGTGCGGGTCGGGGACCAGTTCACCCCCCTCGAGCCGTGCCGTGAACAGCCGCACATGACGGGTGGTGGACTTGAGCAGCAGGTCGTCGGCCATGGAACGGAGGCGAACGGACGGATATGGGCCGCCGCAACTCTAGGAACCGCCGGTGCGTGCAGGGCCACGGCAGCCAGGCGCCCGACGTTGGCAGGGGGCATCCTTTTAGGTTGGCGTCTGGTTTTCGTCTTTGCATGCGCGTCGCCATTGCCGGAGCAGGACTCGCCGGCCTGTCCTGTGCCAAATACCTCTGCGATGCCGGCCACACGCCGGTGCTGCTCGAGGGGCGCAACGTGCTCGGCGGCAAGGTGGCGGCCTGGCAGGACGAAGACGGCGACTGGTACGAAACCGGCCTGCACATCTTCTTTGGGGCCTACCCCAACATGCTGCAGCTGTTCGCGGAGCTGGGCATCGAGGATCGCCTGCAGTGGAAGGATCACGCGATGATCTTCAACCAGAAGGAGGCGCCAGGCACCTACAGCCGTTTCGATTTCCCCGACCTTCCCGCCCCTCTCAACGGTGTTGCCGCCATCCTCGGCAACAACGACATGCTCACCTGGCCCGAGAAGATCGCCTTCGGGCTCGGCCTGGTGCCCGCCATGCTCCGCGGCCAGGACTACGTGGAGGAGTGCGACAAATACTCCTGGTCGGAATGGCTGCGCCTTCACAACATTCCTCAGCGGGTGAACGATGAAGTGTTCATCGCCATGAGCAAGGCGCTCAACTTCATCAATCCCGATGAAATCTCCTCAACGGTGATCCTCACGGCCCTCAACCGCTTCCTGCAGGAGAAGAACGGCTCGAAGATGGCCTTCCTCGACGGCAACCCCCCAGAGCGTCTCTGTGAGCCGATCGTGGCCTCGATCCGGGAGCGCGGTGGCGAGGTGCACCTCGACAGCCCCCTGCGCGAGATCCGCCTGGCCGCCGATGGCAGCGTGCGCAGCTTCCGGATCGGCGGCATCCAGGGCCAGCCCGGCCGTGAGGTGGAGGCGGATGCCTACGTCAGCGCCCTGCCGGTGGATCCGCTCAAGCTCCTGCTGCCGGATCCCTGGCGCCAGCTGCCCTACTTCCAGAAGCTCGACGGGCTCAAGGGGGTGCCGGTGATCAACATTCATCTCTGGTTCGATCGAAAACTCACCGCGATCGACCATCTTCTGTTCAGTCGTTCGGACCTGCTCAGCGTCTACGCCGACATGAGCAACACCTGCCGCGAGTACGCCGACCCCGACCGCTCCATGCTCGAGCTGGTTTTCGCCCCTGCGGCGGAGTGGATCGGCCGCAGCGATGACGACATCGTGGCCGCCACCCTCGAGGAGCTGCGCCGCCTCTTCCCCGACCACTTCAACGGCGACGACCAGGCCAAGCTGCGCAAGGCCCGGGTGGTCAAAACCCCCCTCTCCGTCTACAAGACGGTGCCCGGCTGCCAGCAGCTGCGGCCCTCGCAGCAATCGCCGATCGCCAACTTCTTCCTGGCCGGCGACTACACGATGCAGCGCTATCTGGCTTCGATGGAAGGGGCAGTGCTGAGCGGCAAGCTGTGCGCCGAGGCGGTCAGCCGGCAGGCGTCCGCGCTGGTGCAGCCGGTGGCGGTGTGAGCGTGCTGGCCGCTTCACCCACCGCCGCTTCCCTCCGCTCCGGCCTGAACCTGGAGCACGCCTACGAGGCCTGCCGCCAGGAAACCGCTCAGTGGGCCAAGACCTTCTATCTCGGCACCCTGCTGATGCCCCCCGCCAAGCGGCGGGCCATCTGGGCGATCTACGTGTGGTGCCGCCGCACCGACGAACTGATGGACAGCCCCCAGGCGCAGCGGCTGCCCACAGACCAACTCGCCGAGCGGCTCGATCGCTGGGAAGCCCGCACCCGCCGGCTGTTTGCCGGCGAGGTGCACGATGCGCTCGATCTGGCCATGGTGGACACCATCCAGCGCTATCCCCAGCCGCTCCAGCCCTACCTCGACATGATCGAGGGGCAGCGCATGGACTTGGTCTGCCATCGCTACGCCAGCTTCGATGAACTGCAGCTCTATTGCTATCGGGTGGCCGGCACCGTGGGCCTGATGACCCAGGAAGTGATGGGGCTTGATCCGGCCTACACCACGGCCCCCTGGAGCGAACGGCCCGACACTTCCGAAGCGGCGGTGGCCCTTGGCATCGCCAACCAGCTCACCAATATCCTGCGCGATGTGGGCGAAGACCGCAGCCGTGGCCGCATCTATCTGCCGCAGGAAGATCTGCAGCGCTTCAACTACTCGGAATCCGACCTGATGGCGGGGCTGCTCAATGAAAACTGGCGGGCCCTGATGGCCTTTCAGTTGCAACGCGCCCGCTACTGGTTCGGCCGTTCGGAGGCGGGGGTGCGCTGGCTGGCGGCCGATGCCCGCTGGCCGGTGTGGGCCTCGCTGCGGCTGTATCGCGGCATTCTCACAGTGATCGAGCAACTCAACTACGACGTTTTCAACCACCGGGCCTACGTTCCCAAGCCCTTCAAGCTGCTCGACCTGCCGCTCTCCTACGTGATCTCCCAGGCCCGCTGAACCTCTGCAGTGGCCCCGGCCTCCGCCTGCAGCCAGTCCAGCAGGATCGGATTCACCCGTTCGGGAGCTTCGTCGTGGGGGCAGTGTCCCAACCCCGGCAGCACCTTCAGTTCCTGCACGCAGGGGAAGAGGCGCGCCCAGCGTTCGGCTTCGGCTGGCGCTTCCCACGGATCCTCTGCTCCCCACAGCATGCGCACCGGCACGGTGAGCTCGGCAAGCAGCTCCGGTGCCAGGTGGTCGTCGAACAGGTTGACGAAGCCGCGGAAGCTCTCGGGCGCTCCGGCATCGGTACTGGGCCGGTGCAGCAGCTCCACCAGGGCGTCGTCGATGTTGGCGCCGCTGGGGTAAGCCCGCTCCAGCACCTGACGGATGAAGGCGGGCCGGGCCAGGGCGCGGAACAGGGGAGCCACCAGCCAGCGCTGCCGCACCAGTTGCTTCACCAGGGGACGGCTCCAGCGCTCCAGCAGCGGCAGTTCCGCCACGCGCTTTTCATCCAACGTGCGCTGGGCGCAGTCGATCAGGATCACCTGGGCCAGCGGAACGCCTCGGGCCACCAGCAGCTGGGCCGCCCTTAGGGCCACCACGCCGCCGATCGAGTTGCCCACCAGATGCACGCGGGCGGAGGGAGCGTGCTGCAGGGCCACCTTCTGCACGAAATCCGCCACCTGCTCGGCCCACAGATCGAAGCAGTAGCGCACCGCTCCGGGCTGCTCTGCTTCATCGGCCAGGCGGGAGCGCGGCTTGTCGCTGGCGCCGAATCCGAGCAGATCGATGGCGCACACCGAGAAGCGGCTGGCGATCACCGGCAGGTTGTGGCGCCAGTGGCCCAGGCTCGCGCCGAACCCGTGGATCAGCACCACACGTTGAAGCCCCGCCGGTTCGGGGCCGGCGAGGCAGCGGTAGCGAATGATGTGACCCTGCCAGGTCCAGGAGGAGGAGGCAGGGCTGGGCGCGGTGGAAGCCAGCGGGTGGGTCAAGGCAGCATCGCCGCCGACCGGCGGAACGGGGTGCTGGCTCAGACCGTGGTGGCTGTCTGGTTGGCCAGCAGGGATTTCAGTTTGGCGAGCTCACCGGCCCAACGCGGATCGGGGGCGCCTTCGGTGATGGTGTCACTGTGCACCACCTTGTTGACGGCCTTGCGGGCCGCCACAGGAGCGGCACCGCCGGCGGCGGGCCGGCGATCGCCGGTGCCGGGGCGGCTGTCACGGCGCTCGGAGCGCTCGATGCGCAGGCTGTTGCCGCCGAAGTCGTGGCCGTTGAGCTGCTCGATCACGGTGTCGGCCAGTTTCTCATCCTCGACATTGGCGAAACCGAAACCACGGCAGGCACCCGTTTCCCTGTCCTGAACGGTCTTGAAGCGCACGCCCTCGGCGATGGAAGTGAACAGAGCATCGAGCTCGGCGGCATCGAAAGTCTGCGGCAGATTGCCGACGTAGAGACGAACACTCATGGGAGGAGGGGGGAGAGAAGGGAGGTGGCGGCCTGCGCCATCGGGTGAACGCACCGGCGAAACGCAGGGCAGCGCAGGAGGCGCCAAAGAGCGATCGGGGAGGTGTTTCTGACGTTCAGGAACTGGACGTCAACCGTTGCCGTTCGGGCTTCGATGAAGCGATGGAAGATGCCTGTACACAGAGCAGTCAATCACGGCGCCGGTCCAGCCAGCCAGCGACGCGCCGCCGCCAGGGCCTCCTCGCTGCTCTCCAGGCGGCCGAAGGCGCGCTCGATCGTCAGGTGGGCCAGCAGTTCGCCCAGCCGCCGTGACGGGGCCAGCCCCAGCCGCTGCTGCAGTTCCGTGCCGTCGAGCGGGGGCCTGGGATGAAAGAGAGGATCGCCCGGATCACGCCAGCGGGGCAGCCACTCCCGCGCAAACGGCAGCGGCAGCATGAGCAGCAGGGCGGGCAGGTCGTCCTCCAGGTCGCGGTGAAAGTGCACCTGCTCCCGTTCCGAGCCGAACGGGGCGGCGGGATCCCGCACCCCGCCGGGCCCCTCCAGCTGCGCCCGCCAGCTCCGCAGCAGACCGCAGCGTCGCTGCAGCGCCCGGCTGGCGTGCAGCCGCCCCCAGCTGGCGGCATCAAGCAGCGTGGCCAGGCGCGCCAGGGGCAGGGCCACGCGGGCTTCGTCTTCGCTCAGGCCCCTGGCTGCGGCCGCCGCCGGGGTGAGCTGTCGCAATGCGGCACCGGCGGCTTCATTGCCGGCTGCACCGCCTTCCACAGCGTCCGGCTGGCGCCAGGCGTCCAGCAGGCCGATCGTCAGCACCCGGGCCAGCCCTTCGCCGCCGCCGGCGCACGCCGCCAGCTTCTCCAGCTCCACCCGCACGCGCTCCACGGCCACTTGGTCGATCCGGCGGCTGTGGTGCTGGATCCAGGCTGCGCTGGTGGCGTCGAGGTGAAAGCCCAGTTCCGCGGCCAGTCGCTCACCTCGCAGCAGTCGCAGCGGGTCGTCCAGCAGGTTCGCTTCGCTCACGGCCCGGATCAGTCCCGCCGCCAGATCGGTCAGGCCGCCGCTCGGGTCGAGCAGCTGGCTGCTCGCCGCCAAGGGCAGGGCCAGGGCGTTGAGACAGAAGTCGCGGCGCAGCAGATCGGTGGCCAGGTCCGCGCCGGCCTGGCGGGCCAGATCCACGCTCCAGCCCCGGATCACCAGCCGGGCGATCGAGCGCTCCTGATCCAGCACCACGCAGCGACCACCGTGCTCCCGGCTCAGCCGCTCGCCCAGGGCAATGGCCTCCACCGGCACCACCAGATCGAGGTCGGGCCGCTCCCCCAGCCGCCCGAGCAGGCCATCGCGCACGGCGCCACCCACCAGGGCGGTGCCCGCAGGAAAGGCCGCCGGAGGCACCGGCCAGCGTTCCGTCGCCAGGCGGCGGCGCAGCAGAGCCGTGGCGGCGGCCAGATCCAGAGGCACGCTGGCCTGGCCCGCCAGAATGGCTGCATTCGGAGACCACTCAGGCATGTGCATCTGCGTGGATTGCCACTGGGTGGACCGCTGCCAGGCCTATCACGCGGTGGAGCGCCAGCACGGCGTCGAGCATCTCGCCGTTGCCCCCGACTTTCGCCCGGTGGATCCACGCATCCATGTGCAGGTGATGGATCTGCCGGAGAACCGCGTGGGCGTGGAGTGGGACGTGCGGTCCTGCGCCAGCTTCCAGGCTGAACCGGGTCGCTGGCAACGGCTGCGTCCTCTGGCGGCGGTCCCGCGGTGATGGACGCTCCTGCCTGGGGCCTGGCCCTGCACAGCAGCAGCGAGGTGCTGGGAGTGGCGCTCCAGTCGCTGCTGGAGCCGGAGACGCCGCCCTTGATCCACACCTTCCCGCTGGGGCGCCGGCTCTCCAACGATCTGCTCGCCTGCGTGGAGGAGGTATTGCCAGCCTGCCGCTGGCCGCAGCTGGCACGGCTGGCGGTGGCCACCGGGCCCGGTGGCTTCACTGGCACCCGGCTCACCGTAGTGATGGCCCGCACGCTGGCCCAGCAGCTGGCTCTGCCCCTTGATGGTGTCAGCAGTTTCCTGCTGGTGGCGCGGCGCCTCTGGCAGGACGGAGAGCCGCTGACGGCCGCCGATCCGTTCTGGCTGCTGCACGAGCTGCCGCGCCGGGGTGTGGTGGCGGGTGCCTACGGGCTCGATGCAGGGGCTCCAGGGGGGGTGGTGGAGCGCCAGCCGCCGCGCCTGTTCGCCGATGCCGATGCCGTGCCTCCTGGCCCACGGCTGCCGGCGGTGGTGGAAGCCAGAGCCGATGTGGCCCAGTTGCTCGCCTTCAGCAAGGCGGCGGCGATGGCCGGCGGGCCGGCCCCCTGGAGCACGGTGCTGCCGATCTATCCCACCAGCCCCGTGGGGGGAGAGGGTTGATGCGCCGCCTGGTGCTGCTGACGTTGCTGACGGCGGGCAGCTTCTGGCTGGGACGTTCCCTGCTGCTGCCGCCGGCTTCGCCGCCCCAGCTCATCCTCGTGCTGGGCGGTGACGTGAAGCGCGAGAAGGTGGCCGGGCGCTTGGCGACGCAATACCGTCTGCCGGTGGTGGTCAGCGGCGGCAGCAACCCGGAATACGCCCGCTGGCTGTTCGATCAGGAAGGCCTGCGGCAGCAGCAATACCGGCTGGATTACCGCGCCCATGACACGCTTTCCAACTTCACCACCGTGGTGGATGATCTGCGCCGTGGCGGCATCCGTCACGTGCTGCTGGTCACCAGCAGTGATCACATGGACCGGGCCCTGCTGGTCGGCCGGGTGGTGGCCGGCAGCCGCGGCATCCAGCTGACGCCCGTGGCGGTGTCCTGCGGGGAGCACTGCCATCCTGAGAGCCTCCCCAAGCGCTGGGGCGACGGCCTGCGGGCCGTGGTGTGGGTGCTCAGCGGGCGGGATCTGAAGAACTGGGCGCAAGCGCAGCACGCTCAGACCCGGGCCTGATCAGGCCCTCATTCAGCAAGGCATTGATCTGGTCCTGGCAGGCCTGGGTGGTCGCCAGGAGGTCTTCGCGACGGCGCGAGGCGGGCGGCGGGATCGGCTGGCCGATACGGATGTGGATCGGCACCAGGCGTGGCCAGGTACGGCCTGCGCCCATGGCCCGGTGGCTGTTGACGATCGCCACCGGTAGCAGCGGCACGCCGGCCCGTGCCGCCAGCAGAGCAGCGCCCGCCTGCGGCTGGTTGACGCGGCCGTCCAGCTGCCGGGTGCCATCGATGAACACCCCGGTGGCCCAGCCCTGGGCCAGCCGTGCTGTGGCGACCCGAATGGCTTCGCGGTCGCTGGCCCCCCGCTGCACCGGGTAGGCCCCGCAGGCGCGAATGATCGGGCCCAGCAGGGGGACCCTGAACAGCTCTGCTTTTGCCATGAAGGCCACGGGTCGGCCCAAGGCGTGGCCCAGCAACGGCGGGTCGAAGTGGGAGCCGTGGTTGGCCACCACCACCAGTGCACCCTCCGTGGGCACATTTCGATTGCCGCTGGTGCGCCCACGGAACAGGATCCGGTAGAGCGGGAACACCAGCAAATAGCTGATCAGCCGGTAGGTAAGGCTGGGGCGGGGATTCAACAGCGCCAGCGGATCGGAGGAATCCAGCCCTTTGGATTCGCTCAAAGCGCCAGGTCGGCCGCCGCGCCGATCTGGGCGGTGGCGAGGCCGGGGACTGCCCGGCGCAGCAGGCCGCTCAGCACGTTGCCCGGCCCGACCTCCACCACGGTTTCGATTGCTAGCCGCGGGAACTGGTCCATGGTTTCGCGCCAGCGCACCCCCGTGACCATCTGCTCGCTCAGGCGCTCCTTGAGCAGGGCGCCGTCAGTGGCCGGGGTGGGATCGGTGTTGCTGAGCACCGGAATGGCCGCATTGGCGAATGGGACCTGCTCCAGGAGCTGGCGAAAGGCGGCCGCGGCTTCTGCCATGAAGGGGGAATGGAAGGCCCCCGACACAGCCAAGGGGATCGCCCGCTTGCAGTTGATTCTCTGGCACAGGGCCTGAACCGCCTCGGTGCTGCCGGAGAGCACCACTTGGGAGGCGCTGTTGTCGTTGGCGATCACCACCCCTTCGCTGGCGGCGATCCGTTCGTCCAGCTCCTCCCGGTTGAAGCCGATCACGGCGGTCATCGACCCGCCACCTGCGGCGGCCATCAGCTCGCTTCGCTGCCGCATCAGGGCCAGGCCTGCCTCAAGGTCGAAGACACCAGCGGCGTAGAGCGCCACCAGCTCCCCAAGGCTGTGTCCGGCCACAAGGTGGGCGCAGCGCCCCATCCCCTTGAGCGCATCGACCAGCAGGCTTTCCAGCACGAACAGGGCCGGCTGGCTGTTGCGGGTGTCGTTCAGGTCGGCCGGTGCGGTGGGATCACTGAGCGGTTCACCGGCGCAGATCGCCAGCAGATCCCTGCCCAGGAGATCCGAAGCAGAAGCAAACCGCTCGCGCGCTCCGGGCAGATCGAGCAGATCACCCACCATTCCCAGCTTCTGCGATCCCTGGCCGGGAAACACCCAGGCAATGCCCATCCTGTTCGTCTTGAACGGAATCTGAGATTACGGCGACGCCCTGGCTAGCCCCCTCAGCCGCCGGGTCCACGCCAGCGGAGCAGCGCCGCTCCCCAGCTCAGCCCGGCGCCGAAGCCACTGCTGGCGATCAGGTGGCCAGGCTGGATGCGGCCATCACGTACCGCTTCATCGAGCATCAGCGGGATCGTGGCGGCAGAGGTGTTGCCGTAGGCCGCCAGGTTGCTGAGCACCCGCTGGTTGGGAATGGCGAAACGCTGGGCCACCGCATCGAGGATGCGCTGGTTGGCCTGATGCAGCAGCAGCCAGTCGAGCTCGGCTGCGGTGGTGCCAGTGGCGGCGAGCAGCTCCTGCAGCACGGCCGGCACTTCCTTGACGGCGAACTTGTACACCTCCTGGCCGTTCATGTGGATCGGCGCGAAGCCGCCGCGCTGGGCCGTGTGGCCGTCGAGCAGCGCCTGCCGCTCCTCCCGCTGCGCCAGGGTCAGGCAGGCGGCGCGGCGGCCGTCAGAACGCATGCGGAAGCCCAGCAGGCCATCCCGCTCGCCTTCACAGGCCTCCACGGCGATGGCGGCGGCGGCGTCGCCGAACAGCACGCAGGTGCGCCGGTCGTCCCAGTCGACCCAGCGGCTGAGCTGGTCGGCCCCGATCACCAGCACCTTGCGCGCGCTACCGGCGCGGATGTATTGGGCTGCGGTGATCAGGGCGAAGAGAAAGCCGCTGCAGGCGGCTGTGAGATCGAAGGCCACGGCGTTGGTGGCCCCCAGCCCCGCCTGCACCCGCGGCGCGGTGCCGAACAGGTCGTCCGGGCTGGAGGTGGCCAGCAGGATCAGATCCACCGTCTCCGCCGACCAGCCGGCGTGATCAAGGGCGTTGCGGGCGGCGGCGGTGGCCATCGACGTCACCGTTTCCGTGGGCCCGGCCACACGGCGCGCAGCGATGCCGGTGCGGCTGCGGATCCACTCATCGTTGGTGTCGACGCGAAGGCTCAGCGCGTCGTTGCTGACGATCAGAGCGGGGAGCGAACTGCCGCATCCCACGAGCGCCATGCCTGCGCCCATCCGGCCAAGCGCCACCGACTCACCCACGGTTCGGCTCAGTCAACCACAGGCAGGAACGGAGCTCTCCTCGCTGCTGAGCTTGTGCAGATCTTCCATCACCCCATGGCTGGCGGCCAGGTGCGCCAGCCGCAGCGCGCTGACCACCGAAAGGGCCTTGCTGCTGCCGTGGCCGATCACGCAGACCCCATTGACGCCGAGCAGCAGGGCGCCGCCGTGCTCGGCATGGTCGAGGCGCTTCTTGATCCGCACCAGGTTGCTGCGCAGGAAGGCGGAGCCCACCTTGCCGCGCCTGCCCCGGGGCAGTTCGGCCCGCAGCACATCGAGCAGCACGCTGCCCACCGACTCCAGGAACTTGAGCAGCACGTTGCCGGTGTAGCCGTCGCAGACCACCACATCGAAGCTGCCGGAGAGGACGTCGCGGCCTTCGCAGTTGCCGGCGAAGCGCAGCCGCTGCTCGGCGGCGAGCAGGGCGTAGGCCTTGATGGTGAGCTCGTTGCCCTTGCAGGCCTCCTCGCCGATGTTCAGCAGGCCGATGCGGGGCTGGGGGATGCCGAGCACGTCGCGGCTGTAGATGCTGCCCAGCAGGGCGAACTGCTGCAGGTACACCGGCTTGCAGTCCATGTTGGCGCCCACGTCGAGCACAAGCACCTGCCGGCCCGGGTCCTTGGTGGGGAAGAGGGCGCCGATGGCGGGGCGGTCGATGCCCTTGAGCCGGCCGAGCCGGAAGATCGCCGAGGCCATCACGGCACCGGAGTTGCCGGCGGAGTAAACCGCCGCCGCCTCACCGCTCTTGACCAGGTCCATGGCCATGTTGATGCTGGCGTCGCGCTTGCGGCGCACCACCGTGGCTTCCTCGTCCATGCCCACCGAAGGGCCGCTGGCGACCAGCTGCAGCAGCCCGGCCTGCAGGCTCTCGCGCAGGTCGTCTTCCAGGTTCAGGGCGGCCGCGGCCTGCTGCACTGCCGCGGCTTCGGCCACGAAGCGGATCTTCACCGGCAGGCAGCGCACGGCAGCCAGGCAGCCCTCGAGGATCGGGCCGGGGGCATGGTCTCCCCCCATGCCGTCGACGGCCATCCAGATGCGGTCACGGTCGCGGATCGGAGCGGACCCATCGCCACCGGTCTGCAGGCGCCGGCGGGGGTAGCTCATCAGCGGCTGCAGCACTGTGCCGGCAACCGATCCCGCCATGGTGCCGGCGGAGGAGGCCACCGAACCTGCCGCCGAGGCCATCGAGCCGGCCACCGAGGCGGCGGCGGAAGCAGCGGAGGCGGCAGTGCTGGCTGAGGAGGTGGCCGTGTCAACCAGGCTGGTGACCGTCGCATTGCGGCGATACCAGACCACCAGCCGGCGGATCGCGCGGCTGGGTTTGGCGCGGCGTTGTCTCAGTTCTGAATCAGAGTCCTTCGGAGGCAACGGCTTCCACGATGCGCTGGAACAGGTAACCCGTACCCCGTGCGGTGAGGATCAGCTCGGGGTTGGCTGGATCATCTTCCAGTTTGGAACGCAGCCGTGAGATGTGGACATCCACCACCCGGGTGTCCACGTGACGCTCGGGGGTATAGCCCCAGACCTCCTTGAGAATCTCGCCGCGGCTGAAGGGCTCACCCGAACGGCTGACCAGCAGCTCCAGCAGGCTGAACTCCATGCCGGTGAGGCGGATGCGCTCTTCGCCCCGGTACACCTGGCGCTTGTTGGTGTCGATGCGCAGCTCGTTGACCTGGATCACGCCGGAGTTGGGGATGCCCACCACCTGCTCCTTCTCCACCCGGCGCAGCACGCAGCGGATGCGGGCCTCCAGCTCCTTCGGGCTGAAGGGCTTCACCACGTAGTCGTCGGCACCGAGCTCCAGGCCGGTGATGCGGTCGGCCACGTCGCCCAGAGCGGTGAGCATCACGATCGGCACATCGGATTCCTTACGGAGCTCCTGGCAGACGCCATAGCCGTCGAGCTTGGGCATCATCACGTCGAGCACCACCAGATCCGGGCTGGAATGGCGGAAGGCCTCAAGCGCCTCCACGCCGTCACAGGCGGTGACGACGTCGTAGCCGATCATCGTGAGGCGGGTTTCGAGAATCCTGCGGATGCTCGCCTCGTCGTCAACGACCAGGATGGTTTCCTTGGCGGAGGAGGAAGCCGTCATGGTTGCGCCGGCCTGGGTACACAAGTCCTGACCACTGAACTGGTCGGAGGGGCGGCAAATTCACCCAACGCCACCATTCTTCACACACCGCCGTGGCCCGATCCGCACCGCTGTTCATCTGCCAGGCCTGTGGAGCTCAGACCCGCCAGTTCTTCGGCCGCTGCCATGGCTGCGGTGCCTGGAACACGCTGGTGGAACAGAGCGGCCCCGCCGCTGATGGCCGCCGCCGCCGCGCCGCGCCTGAGGGCGCGCCTGCCCGTACCGGTGCGGGCGAGAAGGTGGCCCTCGCGCCAGGGCGTCCCCGGCGCTCGGAATCGATCCTGATGGCGGTGGAGCGGCCGCTCCAGCGGTTGCCCAGCGGCTTCGCAGAGTTCGATCGGGTGCTGGGCGGCGGGCTGGTGCCCGGGGCGCTGGTGCTGGTGGGGGGCGATCCCGGCATCGGCAAATCCACCCTGCTGCTGCAGAGCGCCCAGGCGCTGGCCGCCATCACCTCGGTGCTCTACGTGAGCGCCGAGGAGTCGGCGCAGCAGGTTCGCCTGCGCTGGAGCCGGCTCGCCCCGCCAGGTGCCGGCGCTGCGGAGCAGCCGGTTGGGGCCGATGGGACCGTGCCGGCGGGTGCCGGGCTGCAGCTGCTGGCGGAAACCGATCTGGAGCTGGTGCTGCAGGAGCTTGAGGCGCTGCGGCCGGCGGTGGCGATCATCGACAGCATCCAGGCCCTGCATGACGACCAGCTCAGCAGCGCGCCGGGATCGGTCGCCCAGGTGCGCGAATGCGCCGGTGCCCTGCAACGGCTGGCCAAGCGCCAGGACACCGCCCTGCTGCTGGTGGGGCATGTCACCAAGGAGGGGATGCTGGCCGGGCCCAAGGTGCTCGAACACCTCGTCGATGCGGTGCTCACCTTCGAGGGCGACCGCTTCGCCAGCCACCGGCTGCTGCGGGCGGTCAAGAACCGCTTCGGTGCCACGCACGAACTGGGCCTGTTCGAGATGCGCGACCGGGGGCTGGCGGAAGTCACCAATCCCAGCGAGCTGTTCCTCGGTCATGACGGCCCCGCCGCCGGCACCGCCACGATCGTGGCCTGTGAAGGCACCCGCTCGCTGGTGGTCGAGCTGCAGGCCCTGGTGAGCACCACCAGCTATGCCAGCCCACGCCGCACGGCCACCGGCATCGGCATCAACCGGCTGCACCAGATCCTGGCCGTGCTTGAAAAGCACATGGGGCTGCCCCTCTCCCGCTTCGATTGCTACCTGGCGGTGGCCGGTGGCCTCGACGTGGAGGAGCCGGCGGCCGATCTCGGCGTGGCCGCGGCGGTGGTGGCCAGCTACCGCGATCTGACCATGCCGGCCGGCACGGTGCTGGTAGGGGAGCTGGGGCTGGGAGGGCAGCTGCGGCCGGTGGGCCAGCTGGAGCTGCGCCTCCAGGAGGCGGCGCGGCTGGGGTTCCGCCGGGCGGTGGTGCCGCGCGGCAGCGGCCTCGGGGCGATCGCCGCCGGGCTTGATCTCCAGCTGCTGGAGGCCGCCACTGTGGCGGAGGCCCTGGTGGCCGGGCTGGGGTTTGACCCTGCTGCCGACTGAGCCGGGCCGGCGGCTCCACCCTGCCCCGGCCAGGCCACACCCCGCCCCGGGCAACGCCCTGCCCAGGCGCCCCGACGAGGCTCAGAAGTAGACGTCGACGTTGCCGCGCCCGCTGGTCTTGAGCCAGTTCTGGGCTTCGATGTAGTTGTTCGGCGCCATGCGGATCGCCTTGGTCCAGTAGTCGGCGGCGCGGGAGAAGCAGCGGTCCGACTCATCGGTGTCGCCCCGTTCTTCCGCCAGGGAGCCGAGGTGGTGGTGAATCACCGCGATGTTGTTGAGGGCCTGCGGCATGTGCTGGTTGAGATCCAGCGCCTGCTCGTAGAACTCCAGCGCCTTCTGGTGATCGCCGTTGCTGGTGAACACCAGCGCCATGTTGTAGAGGATGAAGGCCTTGTCGTTGGGGTCGTCCTCCAGCTTCAGGGCTTCCTCGTAGTTCTCCAGCGCTTCGGCATATTCGCCGTCGCCCTGGGCGCTCATGCCGTCGCGGTAGTACGCGAAAGCCTCCTTCGCCCGCCGGTTGGTGGGAATCACCTTGAGGATCAGGTCCGCCATGACCGTGAAGCTCTTGTCGATGAAGTTGTCGTTGCGTTGGCTGCGGGGCACGGGAACGGTCTGGTTTGTGGACCCATCCTGACGCCTGCGCGGCGAGCCAGCTTCTGCCGGAGGGCATCTCTAGCCTGAAACCCAGCTGCCGATCCCAGTGGTTCAGGTTTCCCCCGGCCCCGCCGTCTCACCGCTTCCGGCTGCACCGTCTCCCCGCCCCCTGGTGCCGGTGCTGCTCGAGGTGGACGGCATGAAGTGCGGGGGGTGCGTGCGTGCCGTGGAGAAGCGCCTGCTGGCCGTGCCCGGTGTGCACCAGGCAAGCGTGAACCTGCTCACCCACACCGCCTGGGTGGGCCTGGCCGCTCCTGTCGAGGCCGCGCAGCCAGGCCTCGACACCCAGGTGGCGGCCCTGCTGGCCAGCCTGGAGGGGCTCGGCTTTGCGGCACGCCTGCGTGATCAGTCGCTGCCGGCACCCACGGCGGCCGAGCTGGCCCAGCGCCATCGTTGGTGGCTGGAGTGGCGCCAGCTGATCGCGGCGCTGACGCTGCTGGTGGTGTCGGTGCTGGGCCATCTGGCGGAGGCGGGCAGCCTGCCGGCATCGCTGCTGGCGTCCCCGCTCGGAGCCCTGCTGGCGGCGCTCTGGTTCCACGCCCTCGTGGCCACCCTGGCCCTGGCGCTGCCGGGTCGTTCGATCCTGGTGCGCGGCGCCCTGAGCGCCTGGCACCGCATGCCCAGCATGGACACCCTGGTGGGCCTGGGCATGGGCAGCGCCTACCTCGCCAGCCTGGCGGCCCTGCTCTGGCCGGCGGCGGGCTGGCCCTGTTTTTTCAATGAGCCGGTGATGCTGCTCGGCTTCGTGCTGCTGGGCCGCTTCCTGGAGGAACGGGCCCGCTTCCGCACCGGCCGGGCGCTGGAGCAGCTGGCCCAGCTCCAACCCGAAACGGCGCTGCTGCTGGTGGGCGATGGCCCCCCGCGAGAGGTGCGGGTGGGAGGGCTGCGGCCCGCAGATCGGTTGCAACTGCTGCCGGGCGACCGGGTGCCGGTGGATGGGGTGGTGCTGGAGGGCTGCTCGGCGGTGGATGTGTCGAGTCTCACCGGCGAACCCCTGCCGCTGGAGGCCCGCCCGGGCTGTGAGCTGGCCGCCGGCATGCTCAACCTGCAGGCGCCGCTGGTGCTGGAGGTGACCCGCGCCGGTGCGGAGACGGCCCTGGCCCGGATCATTGCGCTGGTCGAGCAGGCCCAGGCCCGCAAGGCGCCGATACAGCGCCTGGTGGACCGGGTGGCCGGCCGTTTCACCGTGCTGGTGCTTGTTCTCGCCCTGGCCACCTTCCTGTTCTGGTGGCTGTGGGGCACCCGCCTCTGGCCGGATGTGCTGATGGTGGCTCCGCTGCTGGGCCATGGGGCCGGGGCTGCTCACAGCTTCGGTGGGCACGGCCTTGGTGGTATGGGCATGGGAGGCTCCGGCCACGGGCTGGCGGGGGCCGCCGCCGAGACCCCGTTCAGCCTGGCCCTGCAGCTGGCGATTTCGGTGCTGGTGGTGGCCTGCCCCTGTGCGTTGGGCCTGGCCACCCCCACGGCGATCACAGTCGGCTCAGGGCTGGCGGCCCGGGCCGGTGTGCTGTTCCGGGGCGGCGATGCGATCGAGACCGCCGCGCGTCTGCAGGCGGTGCTGTTCGACAAGACCGGCACGCTCACCCTGGGCCGCCCCCTCGTGGTGGCGATCGAACTGTCCCCCCCGGATCCAGCTCACCAGCTGGCGGGCGAGCTGGTCGACGCCGATGCCCTGATCCGTGTGGCGGCCAGCCTGGAGCAGCAGACCCGCCACCCGCTCGCCCATGCCCTGCTGCAGGAGGCGGAGCGCCGCCAGCTTCCTCTCTGGCCGGTGAGCACCTGCGTCACCTTCGCCGGGGCCGGGGTGGAGGGGGAACTGGAAGGGGTCAGCGGCCCTTGCCGGGTGGGTCGCCTCGACTGGCTGGAGCAGCGAGGGGTTGGTCTGGGCGCTCCGCTCCGCCAGCGACTCACAGCACTGGAGGCCGACGGCGGCTCGGTGTTGGCCGTGGCGGTCGGCAGCCGCCTGCTGGGCCTCGTGGCGGTGCACGACCAACCGCGCGCCGATGCGGTCGCCACCGTGCAGGAGCTCGGTGCCATGGGGCTGAACCTCGGCGTGCTCAGCGGTGACCGGCAGCCTGCCGTGCGGCGCCTCGGTGAACGGCTCGGCTTGCCGGACGACGCCCTTGCCTGGGAACTGCGCCCCGAGCAGAAGCTCGACCGGATCGTGCGCTGGCAGCAGTTGGGGCCGGTGGCGATGGTGGGCGATGGCATCAACGATGCGCCCGCTCTGGCGGCGGCCGATCTCGGCATCGCCGTGGGCACCGGCACCCAGATCGCTCAGGACACCGCCGATCTGGTGATCCTTGGCGACCGCTTGTCCTCGCTCGTGCTGGCGCTGCAGCTGGCGCGGCGCACGCTGGCCAAGGTGCGCCAGAACCTTTTCTGGGCCTTCGGCTACAACCTTGTGGTGCTGCCGATCGCGGCCGGCGCCCTGCTGCCAGGCTTCGGTGTGGTGCTCTCCCCACCCCTGGCGGCCCTGCTGATGGCGATGAGCTCGATCACCGTGGTGGTGAACGCGCTGCTGCTGCATGGTCCAGCCTGACCCCGATCGCCCCAGGGGGCGCTTTCTCGTGCTGGAGGGCATCGATGGCTGTGGCAAGACCACCCAGCTCGAACGTCTGCAGGCCTGGTTGCCCAGCAGCGGCCTGCTGGCGCCCGGGGCGGAGCTGGTGGTATGCCGCGAGCCGGGAGGGACGCCGCTGGGCCAGGCGCTGCGGCAGCTGCTGCTGCATCCGCCGGAGGCGGCCAGCCCCTGCCCCACCGCGGAACTGCTGCTTTATGCGGCCGACCGCGCCCAGCACGTGGAGGCCCGCATCGCGCCCGCCCTGGCGGCGGGCCACTGGGTGATCAGCGACCGCTTTGCCGG
Source organism: Synechococcus sp. MW101C3 (assembly GCF_002252635.1). Taxonomy (NCBI): domain Bacteria; kingdom Bacillati; phylum Cyanobacteriota; class Cyanophyceae; order Synechococcales; family Synechococcaceae; genus Synechococcus; species Synechococcus sp. MW101C3. The sequence continues at coordinate 3,843 of NZ_NQKX01000005.1, read as the reverse complement.
CTCCACGGCCGCCTACCAGGGCTATGGCCGTGGCCTGGATCTCGCGTTGATCGGCCAGCTGGAGGCCATCGCCACCGCCGGCCTGACGGCCGACCTCACCCTCTGGCTGGACCTGCCCCTGCCGCTCTCACTGGAGCGTCGCGGCCACCGGCCCGCCGATCGGATCGAGTCGGCGGGACTGCCCTTCCTGCAGCGGGTGGCTGGAGGATTCGCCCAGCTGGCGGCGCAGCGGGGCTGGGCGCGGGTGGAGGCTGCCGCTGCTCCCGAACAGGTGGCGGAAGCGATTGCCGCACTGCTGCGGTGCCGTTTCGCCGCTGCTGGTGGCTGCGATGGCTGATCTGTTCGCCGACCTGATCGGCCAGCCCCAGGCCGTGGCCCTGCTTGCCGCGTCGCTGCAGCGCCAGCGGCTGGCGCCGGCCTACCTGTTCAGCGGGCCGGATGGGGTGGGACGGCGCCTGGCGGCTCTGCGCTTCCTCGAGGGCATTCTGGCCGGGGTCGCTGGCTCAGCCCCGCTGCGACGCCGGCTGGAGGAGGGCAACCACCCGGATCTGCTCTGGGTGGAGCCCACCTACCAGCACCAGGGCCAGCTGATCCCCCGTTCGGAGGCGATCGCCCAGGGAGTGGCGAAGCGGTCGCTGCCCCAGCTGCGCCTGGAGCAGGTGCGGGCGATCAGCCGTTTCCTGGCCCGTCGGCCGCTGGAGGGCGACCACTGCCTTGTGGTGATCGAGGCGGTGGAGATGATGGCGGAGGGGGCGGCCAATGCCCTGCTCAAAACCCTGGAAGAGCCCGGCAACGGGCTGCTCGTGCTGCTGACCAGCGCGCCCGAGCGCCTGCTGAGCACGATTCGCTCCCGTTGCCAGCAGATCGTGTTCAGCCGGCTGGATCCGGCCTCCCTGCAGGCGGTGCTGCACCGCCGCGCCGATCTCTCACCCGTGGCGGAGGGGCCAGAGGCCGCCGGCCTGATCGCGCTGGCGGCCGGCTCGCCGGGGGCGTTGCTGCGCCACCGGGAGCAATGGCAGGCCCTGCCACCGGGGCTGGCGGAGCGGCTGCTGGAGCGGCCGGGCCAACCGCTGGAGGCGCTGGCCCTGGCCCGTGAGCTCACCGAAGCCCTGGACCTCGATCTTCAGCTGTGGCTGCTCGACTGGTGGCAACTGCAGAGCTGGCGCCGCGATCTCTGCCAGGCCGATCAGCAGCGGATCGAGCGCCTCCGGCGCCAGTTGCAGGGGGCTGTGCAACCCCGGCTGGCCTGGGAAGTGGCGCTGCTGGAGCTGGGCGGATCGCTGGTGTGAGCCTGGAGTTCCAGGGGGATCTGACCGCCACCTGCGCCACGCGCCCCTTGACGGACAACAGCGCGAAGCTCTGACAGGCGCCTGGGGAGTCGCTGAAGCAGCGCTCCGGCTGTGTCGGTGCCGCTTCAGCAGCAGATGGTCGGTGGAATCAGGCGGATTCGAGCGAGCGCAGCTGGTCGCGCGTGTCCTGCCGAAGCTCTCGCACCAGCCGCTCCTGCTGTTCCAGCTGGGGGCCAGTGGGGAGTTCCAGGCAGTAGCCGGCTCCGTAGACCGTTTTGATGAACCGGGGTTTGCGCGGTTCGGGTTCGAGCTTGGTGCGCAGGTGGCGCACGTGCACCCGGATGGTCTCGATGTCGTCGTCGGGCTCGTAGCCCCACACTTCCTTGAGGATGAGCGAGGGGGCCACGGTCTGACCGTGACGCTGGAGCAGGCAGTGGAGCAGTTCGAACTCCAGGTGGGTGAGCCGGACGGCTTGATCGAACCAGATGGCCTCGAACCGCTCGGGCACCAGGGTGAGAGGCCCGAAATTGAGAATCTCGTTGTGTTTTTCGGCCAGAGGGGCGCGATCGATGCGCCGCAGCAGTGCTTTCACCCGCACCAGGAGCTCTTCGAGATCGAAGGGCTTGGTCAGGTAGTCGTCGGCGCCGGAGTTGAAGCCGCTCACCTTGTCTTTGGTGCCGCCGAGCGCCGTGATCATCATGATCGGGATCCCGGCCGTGCGCTCATCGCGGCGCAGGCGCTGGCAGAGGGTGAGGCCATCCACCTTGGGCAGCATCAGATCGAGCAGGATCAGGTCGGGATGGGCCTGCAGGGCCAGGGCCTGGCCCTTGATGCCGTCTTCGGCGCATTCCACCTGGAAGCCGCCGTGCATCAGATGGGCAGCCACCAGCTCACGCATGTCCCTGTCGTCTTCGATCAGCAGGATGCAGGGCTTCATGGGCGGCGCAGGGCGGGTGACAGCGGCAATCCGTTGGATTCGAAGAGGCCGTATGAGCTGCTTTCGCAGAAGTATGGGACACGATCCTGGCAACCGCGCCACCGGAACGTGAACAACCGGCAGGCAGCGCTGCGGCAAGGCGAACAGGAACTCCCCGGGCAGGATTCGAACCTGCGACCAATCGGTTAACAGCCGACCGCTCTACCGCTGAGCTACCGAGGATGGCAACCCGGTGAACCTACCCCTCGGTCGCGCCGCCAGGCAAGAGGGAGACCCTGCCGCGAAGGCGCCGGCATAGTTCCGGCCCGTCCTGCCAGCGGCCCATGCGCCCGCTTTCCATCAGCACGGCCCCGTCGCAGCGCTCGAGTTCCTCCAGCCGATGGGTGATCCAGAGGGCGGTGAGGGGTCGCTCCTGCCGGTGGCAGAGGCGATGGATCAACTCCAGAACCTCCGTCTGGCTGATTGGATCGAGCAGGGCGGTGGGTTCGTCGAGCAGCAGCAGGTCGGCACCGCTGGCGAGGGCACCGGCGATGGCCACCCGCTGTTTCTGGCCGCCGCTGAGCGTGTGGATCGGCCGCCCTTCCAGGCCAGGTAAGCCGACCTGGGCCAGGGCTTCGGCCACCCGCCAGCGCCGCTCCTCACGGCTGAGGCCCTCCGCCAACGAGAGCTGGAGGTCGGTGCCGCAGCTGGGCAGCAAGAGTTGGTGGTCGGGGTTCTGGAACACCAGAGCCGGCGTGCGCTGGCGGTGAATCCGCCCTCGCTGCGGATCGAGCAGCCCGGCGATCAGCCGCAGCAGGGTGCTCTTGCCGCTGCCGTTGCCCCCCACGAGCATCCACAGCCCTGGACGGGGCACCTCGAGGTTGATGTGGTCAAGGGCGAGGCTGCCGTTGGGCCAGCGGAACCCCAGGTTCTCCACCACCAGCGGAGGATCAGGGGCGGAGAAACCGGCGCTGGCATGGGCCGGTGGCGAGCTGGTCAACTGTCGACGCTGAAGCCGGGACGTTTGGTGCCGGTGCCACCCGCGGCCGAACGTTCGTAGAGCTGAACGGCTACCAGCTCACTGCTCAGCAGGCTGACCAGTTTCTCCTCGGCTTTCTCGCAGCTGAGTTCGAGCACGCGCGGTTGACCGCTCTCCAGGACCGCCTTGATCTGGCCATACAGGGCCTGGGCGTCGGCCAGTTCCTTGCGCTGGACCGAGACGGGCATGGGGCTGAGCTTGAGCGAGAGCTCGACGACGTACACGGCGATTTCGGTGAGGGCAGCCGCCACTCTGGCGAATGGCGCGGCGCTGCGGTTTCCGCTGAAGGGCCGGCCGGCTCCCGGTTGGCTCCGGTTTGGCTCGGGGCTGGATTCAGGGCTGCTTCCGGTGCGGTTCAGACGAGCGGGGCGGCCGCAAGGCCTGGGGCTGACGGAGCCGGTGAGTGCAAGTACTCATTGCCCCCGGGCCAGGGCGGCGGAAGCCCCGGCCACCGGCTGATTTCCGTACAGTGCCCTTGTAAAGCTTCATGAAGCCTCTTCATCATGACGATTGCTGTAGGGCGCGCGCCTTCGGCTCGGGGATGGTTCGACGTCCTCGATGACTGGCTCAAGCGCGACCGCTTCGTGTTTGTCGGCTGG